>NZ_CP046908.1:4205000-4805000 GCF_009789575.1 Stappia indica
AGGGGTTGGGCTTCGCCGAGCTTTGGCACAATCACCTGGCACTGGCCGGTTTCGCGCTGTTCTTCACCGTCCTGTCGATCGCCATTCTGGACAAGCAGGAGGCATAGGATGTTTCTGTGGCTCGCCAATGTCTATCGCCTCGGCGTCAAGGAACTCAGAAGCCTCGTCTTCGATCCTGTCCTGCTGCTGCTGATCGTCTATGTCTTCACGCTGGCCATCTACGCCGTGGCGACAGGCGCCAAGCTGGAGGTGCAGAACGCTTCCGTCGCCTATGTCGACGAGGACCGCTCCGCCCTGTCCGGACGCATCGTCAGCGCCATTCTGCCGCCGGAATTCGATACCCCGGTGGAGATCTCCGCCGATCGGATCGATGCGAGCATGGACAGCGGCGCCTTTGTTTTCGTGCTGCGTTTTCCGCCGGATTTCGAAGCCGATCTGCTGGCCGGGCGCAAGCCCGAGATCCAGCTTAATGTCGACGCGACCGCCATGGCCCAGGCGGGCAACGGCACGGTATTCCTGCAGTCGATCATCCAGGCCGAGACCGCGAAGTTCCTGAGCGGCAACGAAGACGCCGCGGCGCTGCCGATCGACCTCGTCGTCCGCGCCATGTTCAACCCGAACCTCGACTCGAGCTGGTTCAACGCGGTGATGCAGGTCATCAACAACGTCACCATCCTCTCGGTTCTTCTGACCGGGGCTGCGCTGATCCGCGAACGCGAACACGGCACCATCGAGCACCTTCTGGTGATGCCGGTGAAACCGTCCGAGATCATGGTGGCGAAGATCTGGGCGAACGGGCTGGCCATCGTCGTGGCCGCCGTTCTGTCGCTGGTCTTTGTGGTGCAGCTTCTGCTGGGCGTGCCGATCCACGGGTCGATTGCCCTGTTCGTCTTCGGCGCCCTGATCTACATGATCTCGGTGACGGGGCTCGGCATCCTGATCGCCACTTTCACGACCTCGATGCCGCAGTTCGGCCTTCTCGCACTGCCGGTTCTGGTCGTCATGAACCTGCTTTCCGGCAGCACCACGCCCATGGAAAGCATGCCCGAATGGCTCCAGGCGATCATGCAGGCGTCGCCCTCGACCCATTTCGTTGCCTTTGCCCAGGCCATTCTCTACCGCGGCGCGGGGCTGACAACCGTGTGGCCGTCAATCGTCGCCATGACGGTCCTGAGTGTGATTTTCTTCGTCATCGCCCTGTCGCGCTTCCGCACGACCATGGCCGGTGCGCGCTGAATGCGACACCAGCGTGGGCAGGGAGTTTGAATCTCTCCACCAGCACTATTCTCTCTGCATTTTCCGATGTTTCAGCGCCGGGGCGGCCGGCTATCGGCTGTCGTGCCGTGCGATATGCCGCTCCGCCGTTTCGCGCAGCACCGCACAAAGGTCGGCTGCGGCCGGGGCAGGGTCCTGCGCGCTCAGCAGCCTCACCTCTATCGGCGGCAGGTCCGGCAAACCCGGCTCGTGACGGTCGATCTCCCGCAGGCCTTCAGGAATGCGGTGCCGCGTCCGCGCCGTGAGCCCATGGCCGGTGCGCAGCGCGGCCCACAGCCCGGGAAGGCTCGGCGTCGTCAGCGCCAGCCGCCAGGCTCGTCCCGCCTGGTCGAGGCCGCGCAGCGCTGTCTGGCGAAACAGGCAGGGATGGTCGAACAGCACGAGCGGCAGCGGAGTTTCCGCCGCCTGGCTGCCCTTCGCGCCGATCCACACCAGCGGCAGCGTGGCGATCCGCTCGCCCTGGCCGTCGGACCCTTGCGGAAAGAAGGCGAGGGCGGCATCGAGCTGCCCGGCGCGCACCTCCTGCGCCAGCGCGTGGTTGCGGCCGGCGCGCACTTCCACATGGGTGCCGGGATGCCGCTCGGCGAAGGCCTGCAGCGCATCCGGCATCACGTCCTCGAAGAAGTCCTGCGGCAACCCGAGCCGGATCGCGGCCGGCTGCGCCGCGGTGCCCAGCCGCTCCAGCGCCGCATCGTTCAGCGCCAGGATCCGCCTTGCGTGGGCGAGCAGCATCTCGCCGGCCTCCGTCGGAACCAGGCCGCGGCCGCTGCGGCGGAACAGTACCTGGCCGGTCTGCTGCTCCAGCTTCTTCAGATGCATGCTGATCGCCGATTGCGAGCGACCCAGCGCGGTGGCGGCCCGCGCGAAACTGCCGAACTCTACCCCTGCGACCATGCTGCGCAGCGCGTCCATGTCGAGATTGGCCCTGATCATCCCGAAATCCTGAAGAGTGGATCCAGCATTATCTGATATTCTGAATTCGTATCCAGAGCTAGCCTTCGCGCATGTCCGGCAGAGGAGGGCGTGGGAATGCGTATCGGGTTCATCGGGCTTGGCGTGATGGGACAGCAGATGGCGCTCAATCTGGCGAAGGCAGGCGCCGATCTGCTGGTGTGGAACCGCACCGGCGAACGCTGCGAACCCTTGCGCAAGGCCGGCGCGAGCGTTGCGGCAAGCGCTGCCGACGTGTTTCGCGACGCGCAGGTGGTCATCCTGATGATGGCGAACGCCGCGGCCAGCGATGCGGTGCTCGGCCGGGGCACGGAAGGCTTCGCCGGTAACGTCGCGGGGCGGCTGATCGTGTCGATGGGCACCAGCGCGCCCGATTGGTCGCGTGCGCTGGACGCCGACATCCGCGCGGCCGGGGGGCGCTATGTCGAGGCGCCGGTCTCCGGCTCCCGCGTGCCGGCGGAGGAGGGCCAACTGGTCGGCATGCTGGCCGGCGGCGACGACGATGTCGCGATGCTGCGCGAGCTGTTGCGCCCGGTCTGCCGCGAGACGGTTCCCTGCGGCGCGGTGCCAGGTGCGCTCACCATGAAGCTCTCGGTCAACCTGTTCCTGATCACCATGGTCGCCGGCCTTGCCGAGGCCTTCCATTTCGCCGAGCGGCAGGGCGCGGATCTGCAACGTTTTCAAGCGGTTCTGGATGCCGGACCGATGGCCAGCGCCGTCTCCCGGATCAAGCTCGCCAAGCTGTGCGCCGGCGACTTCTCGGTGCAGGCGGCTATCTCCGACGTGAAGATGAACAGCGGGCTCGTCGCCGAGGCCGCGCGCGGCGCCGGGATCGCCGCGCCTTTGCTCGATGCGGCCGACGCGCTTTTCACCGAGGCGGAGGGGCTGGGCCTCGGGGCGCTGGACATGGCCGCCGTGGTTCGGGCGATTGCGGCCCGCAGCGACGGCGGGCCGTGGGGCGCCTGATCAGGTGCCGGAATAGACCGGCACCCGCCGCTCGGCCCAGGCGCTGAGGCCTTCGTGAATGTCGTTCGTCGCCACCATCCGGGCGAACTGCTCGCCCTCCGCGACCAGCCCTTCGGCGATGGTCATGTTGAGGCCGCGGGTGACGGCGGAGATGATGCCGGCGGCCGCCAGCGGCGAGTGGCGCAGGATCCGGCGGGCGAGGGCGCGGGCGCGGCTCATCACCTCGCCGGGCGGCACGACGGCATTGACCAGGCCCAGTTCCAGCGCCCGCTCGGGCGTGAAGGGATCGCCGGTCAGAAGCAGCTCCAGCGCCCGTTTTCGCCCGGAAAGCCTAGGCAAACGCTGGGTTCCGCCGAAGGTCGGCGGGATACCGATGGCGATTTCCGGCTTGGCGAAACGGGCCTCGCTGCTGGCGACGGCCAGGTGCGCGGCCTCGGTGATCTCGCAGCCGCCGCCATAGGCGAGGCCGTTGACCGCAACGATCACCGGCTTGGGAAACGCCTCCAGCCGCGCGGTCATCGCCTGGCCGCGGCGGACGAAATCGCGCACCGCGCGGGCCGGGCCGAGCTTGACGCTCTCGTGAAACTGCGGAATGTCGCCGCCGGCCGAAAAGGCGCGCTCGCCGGCGCCGGTCAGGATCACCGCGCCGACGCGCGGGTCGAACTCGATTTCCTCCAGCCGTTCGAGCAGCCGGTCGGCCATTTCGTAGTTGATCGCGTTGAGCTTGTCCGGGCGGTTCAGGGTCAAGGTGGCGATGCCGTCGTCGATATCGCACAGCACGGTGTCGGACATGGGGATCTCCTCGTGGGTCCAGTCTCGCCATGCTGGATCGTCTGACGGCCGGACACAAACGAGGAAACCTCGCTTCAAGTGAGCCAAATTCATGCCATAAAAGCCGCGCTCTCGCCCTTCAGCCAGCGCAGGAAGGCGGCGATCTCGCGGCGCGGCTCGTGGCCGGAGGGCAGCAGGGCCCAATAGCCGGTGCGCACGGGCACGGGCGGGCAGCCGGCCAGCGGCGAGAGGACGGGGGAGGCGGGAGAAGAAGGAGCGGGGGCAGCAGGAGCCGGAGAGAGGGGCGCGGGGGAAGAGAGCGCGCCGGCGCAAAGCGGCAGGCGGGCAAGGGCGACGCCGAGGCCCTGCGCGGCCGCTTCCAGCGCCAGGTCGACCGTATCGACATGGAGCCCCCGGCCGGGCGGCGGCAGCGTCTCGCCTGTCGCGGCGGCTGCGGCCGCGAACCACGCCGCCCAGTCGTTCTCGACCGTCGCCACGTGGATCAGCGGCGCGCGCGCCCAGTCGATCCGCCCCTCGCGCTGCGGCAGGCGGGCGGCAAGGTCGGGATGCGCGACCGGCTGCAACGTCTCGCGGAACAGCAGCTCGGAGCGCGCCGACGGCCAGGGCGCCGGCCCCATGCGGATGGCGAGATCGACGCCGTCGAGCGGAAACACCGCCTGCCGGTGGCTGGTGTCGACATGGAGGTCTATCTCGGGATGGCGGCCGCGAAACCGGCCGAGCCGCGGCACCAGCCAGCGGCGGGCGAAGGTCGGGGCGACGCTGACGCGGATCCTGCGGGCGCCGAGCAGCGGCGACACCCGGTGTGCGCCGGTGGCGATCATCGACAGGCCCTCGCTGACGTAAGGCAGCAGGTCCTCGCCGGCGGCGGTGAGCGAGACCGCGCGGCCCGAGCGGTCGAACAGCGGCGCGCCGAGCCAGGTCTCCAGCGTGTCGATGCCGTGGCTGACGGCCGACGGGGTGAGGCCGAGCTCCTCGGCCGCCTGCTTGAAGCTGGCGTGGCGTGCGGCAGCCTCGAACAGGCGGAGCGAGGCGAGCGGCGGCAGGCGCAGGCTCATCAGTGGTTCTCCGTGAAATGAGTTTTGCTCATTTAAACGCGGGAAACGGGTGCCGGGCAAAGCAAAATCGAAGACGCCGGCCCGCCGTGCGGCCGGGTCCTCCGGCAGCCTTGTCCCCGTTTGCGAGACTTGCGAGGAATTTTGCGAAATCCCGTCTCAATTTCCGCGAAAATTGACGCAAGGCCCCGCAATTTCGCGAAATCCGCGAAACGCCGAGGACCGAGCCCGATCCGCCGGCCGGACCGTCGCGAGCTGACGGTGTATCGTCAAAAATATCAAGGGCAAGTCACCGGCGGGCGACACTGCCGCCGCGCCGGTGCCATGGCGCCCCGGGCGGAGCGTCGCGAAAACGGGGATAAGGTTTTTGGGAGAGGCATCGGCGCTGTCGGATGATCGGACAGGCAGGAAAGCCGTTCGTCCGCGCGGCTGATCGCCCCACAGTCCTCGTCCGTCAGTTCTCGCCCTCGCGGTCGAGGCCGAACTCCCGGACCAGGAACTCGACGGTCTTCTCGTCGTAGATCTTGCAGGCAATGTTCTGGTTGGCGAAAATACCGGAGTAGGTCTTGGCGTTCGACCGGTCGACGGTCTTCTTCCAGTCGATGCCGATCACATAGGCCCGCTTTTCCGGGTCGTCGCCGAACTCGGTAAAATAGCCGCGCGGCACGGCCTCGACGAGGGGTCGGCCATCCGCGATGAGGAAGTCGTCGGCGGGCTGCATCTCGGAGCGCACCACGCCATGCCCGAGATAGCCGGTGTTCTTCTGGTAGAAGAACACCCGGTCTCCGACCTTCAGCCGGGCCAGCCCGTCCGAATACCACTTGCCGCCCGAGGCGACGACATAGCCGTGGCGGCGCAGGTCCTCCCAGGGCACGTCGCTTTCGGCGCCGGCCGTCAGGTACCAGTAGCCGCTCCAGGGCGCGCGGGTGCTGCGGGTGGCGCGCTCGGCGACCTCCTCCTGCTCCAGCAAGGTGTCGGTCGACAGCCACTGGACGCCCTGGTCCTCGAAGACGTTGAAGAAGGCGACGTTGATGCCGACGCCGTGCACCTCCGACAGGTATTCGATGATGCGCGTGGTCGTCTCGTCCATGCTGCCGGCGACGATCATCATCTGGTGCGAGGCGTTGAGCGTGTCGGGGGGCGGCACTGAGAAGCGCTCGCGATAGACCTCGTCGAGGGTGCGGCCGGTCTTTTCCAGGCAGAGCGCGTGCACGTCGCGGGTCGACAGGGACACCACCCAGGAGGCGTAGTCGAGCACCTGGGCGACGATCTCGCGCGGGGTGCGGTCGCGCTTCAGCTCGATGATGATGAGCGAGCCGTCCTTGTCCATCGCCAGCAGGTCGATGCGCCCGCGATTGGCGATCATCACCTCGCGGCCGATCACGACGCCATGGATGCCGACAAGGCCGAGATTGTCGCGCACCCAGTCCTGGATCATCGCCTCGTTGGCGAGCCTGGAGCGCGCGGCGCGCACCAAGGCGCCATTCTCGATCCGGAAAAGTTCGCTCATGTTTCCCTGAAAGCCCCTTGTTGCAAATGCCTGATCTCAAATCGTCCCGGCGCCGGAAACAGGCGGCGCGGGGCACGCGTCAGGTTGCGCAAGGGACGCGCGGAACACAAGCCTTTCCCGCCCCTCACGCCCCCTTGCGGATGAAGACGGCGTCTTCCCAGTCGGGGTCGACGCGCGGGTAGAGCGTGACGACGTCGGGATCGTGGCCGGGCAGGATCTCGCAGCCGGCCTCGATCAGCTCGTGCAGCACGCGGTAGCCCTCGACCGTGCGGAAATAGTCGGCGAAGACCGGAAAGATCTGGCCGTCGGTCAGGTAGCGGCGCAGGTGCAGCGCGTCGGAGGCGATGACCAGCGGCGTCTCGCCGTCGACGACCAGGATCTGCAGCCCCTTCGAGTGGCCGCCGACGAGGCGGGCGGTCAGGCCCGGCAGCAGCGTGTAATCCCCCTCGTGGAAGCACACCCGGTCGCGGTAGACCATCTCCACCGCCGTCTTGACGTCCTCGACCGCGAAGGGCTTGCGCATGCGGGCATGGCACATGCAGCGCCCGGTCGCATAGGCCATCTCCGCGTCCTGCAAATGGATGGTCGCGTTGGGAAAATGGCGCAGGTTGCCGGCGTGGTCGTAGTGCAGGTGGGTGATGAAGACGTCGGTGACGTCCTCCGGCTCCACGCCGATGCGCTTCAAGGCTTCGACCGGGTGGGTCAGCAGGATCCGCTGGCGCGCCGCGCCTTCCTCAGGCGCGAAACCGGTGTCGACGAGGACGGTCCTGTCCCCGTTGCGGCAGAGCCAGATATAATAGTCGAGACGGGCCTCGCCCTCGTGCGGGTCCGGGTCGAGGACGGCATGGCCGGGGGGCAGGTCCTTGGTGGCATAGCGCAGCGCGATGACTTCCCACGGATTTGCGGGCCACGGGGCTGCCGGCCCCTTGAGGGACTGCGCGCGGCCGGGCGCGGGGAAGCCGGGGGTCTTGCTGGTCGTCGTCATGGGAACCTCCCTCCCTGGTCTGCCTGCAGGCCGATGCCGCAGAGGGGTGCGGCAAACGGAAACGGACAGGTTGTCTGACAATCTGTCATTTCCGGTCTATACTCGCCGGCGCGCCAGATGTCTAACATCGAGCGCAGCCGCATTCGGATATGCTATGGAACGCGGAGCAACCGGTGCGCGACAGGCCGGACGGAAGAAAGTGGAATCGATGGAACAGGCGAGACTGAGAATCTCGAAACAGCGCGCGACGATTCGGCATCTGGTAGAAGAGAAGATGCGCGAGCTGATCGCCACCGGTCATTTCAAGCCGGGCGACCGTCTCATCGAACGCGAACTCTGCGAGACGCTCGACGTCGGCCGCACATCGGTGCGAGAGGCACTGCGGCAGCTGGAAGCAGAAGGCCTGATCCGCACCGAGCCGCATCGCGGTCCCATCGTCACCAAGGTCTCCTTCGAGGAGGCCCAGCAGCTCTACCAGCTGCGTGCGCTGCTGGAAGGGTTTTGCGGCGCCGAATTCGCCGCCAAGGGCACCGACGAGGAGCACCGGCGGCTGCATGCGGCCTGCGAGGCCTTCGCGGCGGCCGCCGAGGGGCACGCGCCGACCGAGCAGCTGGTCGCGCGCAAGGCGGAGTTCTATCGCTGCCTGATCGCGGGCGCGCGGAACATCTATGTCGAGGACATGCTGACCTCGCTGCACAACCGGGTCTCGATGCTGCGCGCAACGACGATGACCCAGCCGCACCGGCTGCCGAAAAGCGTCGAGGAAATCCGCGACATCACCAAGGCGATCTGCGCCCGCGATGCCGAGTGGGCGCGCCGCGCCAGCATCACCCACGTGGAGGAAAGCAGCAAGATCGCCCTGCAGCTGCTGAGCGACGCGGAAGTCGCCTGAGGGAAGGCCTCTCCTTGGCGTCATTCCGGCCGCAGGCGAAGCCGGAGAGCCGGGAACCAGGGGTGCCCTCAGCGGGAGTGAGGCGGGAGGCGCCCACCCCACCCCCGGCTGTCATACCTGCGAAGGCAGGTATCCAGTATCCGCCGGGGCGAGTGGTGTCGCGAAAGCAGCAACCCGAGGCCGTCCGGCGGCGGTGCCGAAGCCTGGGCCGCGCCACCTGTGGTTACTGGTTCCCGGTCTCCGGCTTCGCCGGAACCGGGATGACATTCGGCGTGTAGGCGCGCGCCGCTGTGTCGCCGCAGCCACTGTTCCCCCCTGCTGCTCACCCCCCTCTGTCGGCTTTCGCCGACATCTCCCCCTCAAGGGGGGAGAGTGGAGCTCGCTGCTCGGCCGGCGCGTCCTCGCCGCAGCTCTGGCAACCAATAGGCCCCGGCTCGCGCTACGCTTGGCCGGGGTGACGGCCGAGGGGATGCGAGGTCGTGCCTCGTTCTCGGAGGTCATCAACTCATATCGTTGAGGTGGTCTCTCATTCTTGCGTTGAGGATGACGACGATCTTTCTCATGAGCGCGGTTAGGGCGACGATGGGCTTCTTTCCGTTTGCGATGAGCCTCTGGAAGACGGGTCGCAGCGGCCCTTTGCAGCGTGCGGCGCTGAGGGCGGCCATGAAGAGGATGGAACGGATCTGCGGGCGTCCGCCGCGGGTCTTGCGGTAGCCCTTCAAGGTTCCGCTGTCGTTGGGGTGTGGGGCAAGGCCCGCCAGGGATGCGGCCTGCTTTCCGGTCATGGTGCCGAGCTCGGGCATGGCGGCGGCCAGGGAGATGGCGGTCCTTGGCCCCACGCCCGGCAGCGAGCGGTAGAGGGCGATACGCCTTGCGAGCAGGGTGCATTGCGCGCAAAGGCCTGCGATGGCCGTGTCGATGGTCTCGATCTGGCGGTCGAGCGTTCTGACGAGGCTCCTGCAGGAGGCGACGACCAGGGTGCATCCGGGCGACTTGGCGCGGTTGAGTTCGGCGCCGCGAATGGCCATGAGGTCGTGCCTGCGGGCGACGAGCGCGGCGAGTTGCGCCTGGGTGCGATCGGCCGGGCGGTGGAGCGGCAGGTGGCGCCACCGCTCCTGGCCATAGGCGGCCAGCAGTGCGGCATCGATGGCATCGGTCTTGGCCAGTCGCCCGAAGGAACGGGCGAAGGCCCTGGCCTTGAGGGTGTCGGCGCGGTGGCAGGCGATGCCTGCGGCCGCGAGCTCTGCCAGCAGCAGGGCTTCGTGGCCGCCGGTCGGCTCGCAGACGATGAGCGTCCCGGAGGGCAGGCCGGCGACCAGCTTGCGGATCGCCCGGGCCGTGTTGGCCACGGTGCTGGCCCCGGTGCTGGCCACGGTGCAGGCGGCGGTGCCCGGCGCCGGACAGACGGCAAGGGTCAGCTTCGACACGTCGATGCCGACGACGTGGGACGGGGCATGTTCCAGAAAGGCCATGGCGGTGGTATCCTGATCGTGCTTCGGATTGTTCGCGGGCGTGGTGTCAGCCAGAGGCCCAATCAACTCTCCAAGCGGGAAAAGGAAGCGGCAGGGACCATGATGACGACGGGCGAAAGCCCAATCACGGTCCGGTCGCCTGCCACTGGTCTCCCGGCGGTTCAGGCCGGGAGACCACCCAAACTCTACCATCTCTCCAGACGAACAATCCCGGCCGCAGGCGAAGCCGGAGAGCCGGGAACCAGGGGTGCCCTCAGCGGGAGTGAGGCGGGAGGCGCCCACCCCACCCCCGGCTGTCATACCTGCGAAGGCAGGTATCCAGTATCCGCCGGGGCGAGTGGTGTCGCGAAAGCAGCAACCCGAGGCCGTCCGGCGGCGGTGCCGAAGCCTGGGCCGCGCCACCTGTGGTTACTGGTTCCCGGTCTCCGGCTTCGCCGGAACCGGGATGACATTCGGCGTGTAGGCGCGCGCCGCTGTGTCGCCGCAGCCACTGTTCCCCCCTGCTGCTCACCCCCCTCTGTCGGCTTTCGCCGACATCTCCCCCTCAAGGGGGGGAGAGTGGAGTTCGCTGCTCGGCCGGTGCGTCCTCACCACCGCTCTGGGAACGAATAGGCCCCGGGTCGCGCTTCGCTTGCCCGGGGTGACGGCCGAGGGGATGCGGGGTCGTGCCTCGTTCTCAGAGGTCATCCCGGCCGCAGGCGAAGCCGGAGAGCCGGGAACCAGGGGTGCCCTCAGCGGGAGTGAGGCGGGAGGTGCCCACCCCACCCCCGGCTGTCATACCTGCGAAGGCAGGTATCCAGTATCCGCCGGGGCGAGTGGTGTCGCGAAAGCAGCAACCCGAGGCCGTCCGGCGGCGGTGCCGAAGCCTGGGCCGCGCCACCTGTGGTTACTGGTTCCCGGTCTCCGGCTTCGCCGGAACCGGGATGACATTCGGCGTGTAGGCGCGCGCCGCTGTGTCGCCGCAGCCACTGTTCCCCCCTGCTGCTCACCCCCTTTCGTCGGCTGCGCCGACATCTCCCCCTCAAGGGGGGGAGAGTGGAGTTCGCTGCTCGGCCGGTGCGTCCTCACCACCGCTCTGGGAACGAATAGGCCCCGGGTCGCGCTACGCTTGGCCGGGGTGACGGCAGAGGGGATGCGAGGTCGTGCCTCGTTCTCGGAGGTCATCCCGGCCGCAGGCGAAGCCGGAGAGCCGGGAACCAGGGGTGCCCTCAGCGGGAGTGAGGCGGGAGGCGCCCACCCCACCCCCGGCTGTCATACCTGCGAAGGCAGGTATCCAGTATCCGCCGGGGCAGATGGTGGCGCAAAGCTGGCCGCCACCGGCGGTTCGGCGGCAGGGCTGAGGCCCGACTTCAATCGTACGAGTGTACTGGATCCCGGTCTTCGGCTTCGCCGAAACCGGGATGACATCCTTTGGTCGGGGTTTGCGCGGGCGTGTTCTTGCTGCCGCTCTGGGAACGAATAGGCCCCGGGTCGCGCTACGCTTGCCCGGGGTGACGGCCGAGGGGATGTCAGGACCGTGCCGCTTTCTCGGGGGACGGCAGAGGGGAGGCGGGGCCGGGCCTCCGTCTCGGGCTGAGGTTCAAGCTTTCTCCCAACCCGGCGTCCCCCAACCTGCGCCTCCCAACCGCCTCCTGACCTCCCGCCTGTCCCCTCCCAACCACCCTTCTTGCGCATTTTCACACCCGTATCGCGATCTTGGCCGCGGCAGGTTTGCCTGCAAGCGCAGGCACTTGCGCGACTGATTGACAGATTGTCTGATAATCTGATAATGCCGACCTGTCAGTTATGCAGAGGCTGAAAGCCAGGGAGTTACGGAAAATGGTCGAGCAACCGGTCGCCACAAAAATCGCCTTCATCGGCCTTGGGCGGATGGGGCTGCCGATGGCGGTCAACCTGGTCTCGGCCGGCTACCAGGTCACCGGCTACGACCGCGCGAAGGAGGCTTGCGATGCCTTCGCGGCCAAGGGCGGCGCAGCGGCGGACAGCGCCCGCGCGGCGGCAAGCGGCGCGGATGTCGTCATCACCATGCTGCCGACCTCGGCCATCGTCGCCTCCTGCCTCATTGGCGAGGAGAACGCGCTGGCGGACGCGGCGCCGGGCGCGCTGGTGATCGACATGAGCTCGTCGGTGCCCGCCGACACGCTGAAGCTCGCCGAGGAGCTGAAGGCGCGGGGCCTGGCGCTGGTCGATGCGCCGGTCTCCGGCGGCGTCGGCAAGGCCATCGACGGCACGCTGGCGATCATGGTCGGCGGCGAGGCGGGCGATGCGGCCCGCGCCGAGCCGGTGCTGAAGGCGATGGGCGACCGCATCTTCCTCGCCGGCAAGCTGGGCGCCGGCCATGTGATCAAGGTGCTGAACAACTACGTCTCGGCGGCCGGTGCGCTGGCGGCCGTGGAGGCGCTGATCGTCGGCCGCGAATTCGGCCTCGACGAGGGCGTGATCACCGACATTCTCAACGCCTCGACGGGGCGGAACAACACGACCGAGAACAAGGTCAAGAAGTTCATCCTGTCGGGCGCCTTCAACTCCGGCTTCGATCTGGCGCTGATGTCCAAGGATATCGGCATCGCGGCGGGGCTTGCCGGCGATCTCGGCCTCGACATGAAGCTGCTTTCGCGCACCTCGCAGGAGTGGAACGCGGCAACGGACGAGCTGCCGGCCGGCGCCGACCACACCGAGATCTACCGCTATGTCGACGGCGGCTCGCGCCTTGGCTGACCTGCTCGCCACCCTTGTCGGCCGGCTGCAGGCCGCCTCCGGCGATCCGGAGCTGACGCGACTGTCGCCGGGCCTCGCCGTGGCGCTGGCGATCCGTGCGGGCGGTGCGCGCGCCGTGCTGCGGATCGAGGCGGGCAGGGTGGAGCCGGCGGGCGCGGACGCGTCTGCCGATATCGAGATGCATCTGGGCGAGGGCGTGCTGGAGAAGATGCTTCAGGTGCCGCCGCCGCCGCGCCACCAGGGCTTCACGGCGCTGCAGATCGCCAATCCGGATGTCGAGGTGACGGGCGATGCGCTGGGGCTTGCCAGGGCACGCGCCGCGCTGGAACGGCTGTTCGAGATGGCGCTCGCCGCCCCCGAGCTCGCCGCGCCGGAGCGCAGCCGCCGCACCGACGGGATTGCCGGGCGCCGGGTGGTGCTCGCTTGCGCCGAAGGGCCGCTCGAGATCCACACCGACATTGCCGGGCGCAAGGGCGCGGTGCCGCTGGTCTTTTTGCATACGGCGGGGGCGGATGCGCGCCAGTTCGAGGCGCAGATGGCCGACAGCGCCTTGGGCGATGCCTACGAGCTGCACGCGCCGGACATGCCGTTCCACGGGCGCTCGATGCCGCCGCTTGGCTGGGACGGCGCGCCTTACACCCTGACGGCGGAGCGCTATCTCGACTGGGTGCGGGCCTATCTGGCGCAGGTCGTCGGCCGGCCGGCGATCCTTGCCGGCTGCTCGATGGGCGCGGCGGTGACGCTGGTCTGCGCGGCCCGCGCGCCGGAGCTGCTGCGCGGCGTGCTGCCGATCGAGCCGCCCTACCGCTCCAAGGGGCGGATCAACCGGGGCCAGAACGACGTCGGCGTCCATGCCGGCCTGCACAACGGCGCCTTCGTGCGCGGGCTGATGGCACCGACCTCGCCGGAAGGCTATCGCCGCCGCGCCGCCTGGATCTACTCGCAAGGGGCGCCGGGCGTCTATCAGGCGGATCTCGGCTTCTACTCGCTGGAATTCGACGGCGAGGAGATCGCCCCGATGGTCGATGCCGCCCGCCTGCCGGTGGTGCTGCTGTCGGGCGCCTACGACTACTCGGCAACGCCACAGGACGGTGCGCGGCTCTGCGCGCTGATGCCGGGCGCGCGCCAGATCGTCATGCCCGATCTCGGCCATTTCCCGATGACCGAACATCCCGACCTTTTCGCCGGCTACCTGGATCAGGCGCTGGCGCTTCTCGCCGCCGGACCCGGCGCCCCCTCTCACTCGTGAGCAACTGAAGGAAGCAACGATGACCACCAAGACCATGCGCCCCGACGGCACGCCGGCCGGCGAGCGCTTCGAGGCCGGCCTCAAGACCCGCCGCGAGGTGCTGGGCGACGACTACGTGAACGCCTCCGTCAACAAGGCGACCGACTACAACTGGCCGATGCAGCAGCTCGTCACCGAATACTGCTGGGGCGATGTGTGGAACCGCGAGGGCCTCGGCCGCCGCGAGCGCTCGATCCTCAACCTCGGCATGATCTCGGCGCTCGGCCGCAGCCACGAGCTGCGCCTGCATGTGCGCGGCGCGATCAACAACGGTCTCACCAAGGAAGAGATCCGCGAGATCATGCTGCAGGTCGCCATCTATTGCGGCGTTCCGGCGGGCATCGACAGCTTCCGCACGGCCCAGGAAGTCTTCGACGAAATGGGCATCTGAACTGCGCAGCGCCCGGAGCGATATCCGGGCAAACACCCCTGGGAGGAACTCAACATGACCAAAGACACGTCCAAGTCCGCGTTCAGCCTGTCGCGTCGCCAGATGCTGGCGGCCGGTGCCGCAACGGCGCTGACCATGCCGTTCTACGCGCGCCGCGGCTTTGCCGCCGACACGATCAATGTCGGCGTGATCCAGCCGCTGTCGGGCGCCAATGCCCAGTTCGGCATCAACTCGCGCAACGGCATCCAGCTGGTCGCCGACGAGATCAATGCCGCCGGCGGCATCAAGTCGATGGGCGGGGCGAAGATCAACCTGATCATCTCCGACGCGACGTCCAACCCGACGCAGGCCGCAACCGTGGCGCAGCGCATGATGTCGCAGGACGGCGTGTGCGCGGTGCTGGGCGCCTTCGCCTCGTCGCTGACGCTGGCGATCTCCGAGGTGACCGAGCGCCGCGGCGTGCCGCTGCTCACCATGTCCTTCTCGGACCAGGTGACGGGCCGCGGCTTCCGCAACATCTTCCAGGTGGTCTCCAAGGCCTCGCAGCTGGGCTCGGCGACGATCACCCACACGCTGGATCTGGCCCGCAAGGCCGGCGACGAGATCACCAAGATCGCCATCATGTACGAGGACACCGCCTACGGCACCTCGCAGGCCGGCGGCCTGCGCGCCGCGGCGGAGGCCAACGGCATCGAGGTGGTGATGGACGAGGCCTATCCGCTGGGCATCACCGACGTGTCGCCGCTGATCAACCAGCTGCGCCGCACCGAGGCCCAGGCCGTGTTCCCGGTCTCCTACCTGAACGACAGCCTGCTGATCATCCGCAACATGCGCCAGCAGGGCATCAACCTGCCGACCATCGGCGGCGCGGCCGGCTACATCATCCCGGACTTCCGCAACGGTCTCGGGGAACTGGCCGACGACGTGCTGTCGATCTCGCCGGCGGCCTACGACCAGGCACCGGAGTTCACCGAGCGGTTCCGCGAGCGTTTCGGCTACTTCATGGTGCACGAGGCGCAGGAGCACGCGGCCTGCATGGGCGTCCTCGCCTCGGCGCTGGAGAAGGCCGGCAACGCCGACCCGCGCCAGCTGCGCGACGTCATCGCCGCCGAGACCTTCGACGAGGGTTGGGCCACCGTCATGTCGGGCGGCAAGATCAAGTTCGACGAGACCGGCCTCAACATCCACGCGGTGCCGATGATGGTGCAGTGGCGCGGCGACGAGCTGGTGACCGTCGCCCCGGCGGACTACGCCAAGGCCGAGGCCGTCTGGCACAGCCTCTGATCCCGACATCACGCCCCCGCTGAGGGGCTGCCAGGCTGCCGGGAGGGCTTCATCGCCCTCCCGGCGAACCTTGTGAGGGGACAATGGAATACCTCATCATCCTGCTTCAGACCCTGCTCGACGGGATCATGATCGGCGGCGTCTACGCGGTGCTGGCGATCGGCCTCAGCCTCGTCTTCGGCGTCATGCACATCGTCAACTTCGCCCATGCGGAATTCATGATGATCGGCATGTTCATCGGCTGGGCATGCTGGCACTTCTTCGGCCTCGACCCGATGCTCGGCGCCTTCATCGCGCTGGCGGTGACCTTCTGCTTCGGCATGGTGCTGCAGCGCGTGCTGATCCGCCCGGTGCTCGGCGCGCCGCAGGTCGCGCAGATCTTCCTGACCGTCGGCATGCTCTTCGCGCTGGAAAACGCCGCGCTGATGATCATGGGCGCGGAATACCGCTCGGTGACGACGCCGTACCAGACCCAGTCGCTGACGCTGTTCTCCTACGGCAGCGAGCGCTTGCTGGTGGGCATGGACAAGCTCTACGCCTTCCTGATGGCCCTGCTGTCGGGCAGCGCGGTGTGGCTGTTCCTCAACAAGACCCGCTTCGGCGCGGCCATGCGCGCGACCTCGCAGGACCCGATGGCGGCCAAGCTGATGGGCGTCAACACGGACCTGATGTATTCGGTCGCCTTCGGCCTCGGCGTCGGCACCACCGCCTTCGGCGGCTCGGTCGTGCTGCCCTACATCACCGCCTCGCCGGCGGTCGGCTCGGGCTATGCGGTGCTGCTGTTCACGGTGGTGGTGCTCGGCGGCCTCGGCTCGGTGACCGGGGCGATCATCGGCGGCATCGCCGTCGGCGTCATCCAGTCCTTCTCCGCCCTGTTCATGCCGATCCAGCTGCAGAACCTCGCCCTGTTCGTGGTGTTCATCCTCGTGCTGGCGCTCCGGCCGGAAGGCATCGTCGCCCGGAGGCGTTCATGACCCGCTCCAACACGCTTTCCATCGCGCTCCCGGCGCTGGTGGTCCTGGCGCTGATCATTGCCCCTCTCGGGCTCGATCCCTTCGGCTACACGCTGCGCATCCTGTGCCTGATGCTGCTGTTCTGCGCGATGGGCCAGGCCTGGAACATCGTCGGCGGCCTCGCCAACCAGATCTCGCTCGGCCATGCCGCCTATTTCGGCATCGGCGCCTACAGCTCGACGATCCTGTTCGGCTCGCTCGGCGTCTCGCCGCTGATCGGCGTGTTCGTCGGCATGTTCCTGGCGGCGATCTTCGCCCTGGTGCTGTCGCTGCCGACGCTGAGGCTCAAGGGCCACTACTTCGCGCTGGCAACGCTTGCCGCCGGCGAGGTCGCCCGCGTCGTCGCCAACTCCTGGACCAGCCTGACGGGCGGCCCGGTCGGCATCTCGGTGCCCTACCGCCCCGATGCCGGCTTCTGGGCGCTGCAGTTCCAGACCGTGCTGCCGAACTACTACCTGTTCCTCGGCGCGATGGTCCTGGTGTCGCTGGTGTTCTGGCTGGTCCAGACCTCGGCCTTCGGCTACCGGCTGCGCGCGATCAAGGAGAACGAGACGGCGGCCGAGGTGATCGGCGTCAACACCTACCGGGTGAAGCTGCATGCCTCGATCCTGTCGGCGGTGCTGACCGCGATGCTCGGCACGCTCTACGCCCAGTTCCAGTTCTTCTTCGATCCCGACACGATCTTCGGCGTGGCGACGATCTCGGTGAAGATGGCGCTGATCGTGATCCTGGGCGGAGCCGGCCGGCTCTACGGTCCCTGGGTCGGGGCGGCGGTGATCATCCCGCTGGAAGAGATGGCCAACTCCTATCTCGGCAACTCCATCGCCGGCCTGTCGCAATTCGCCTACGGCGTGCTGCTGATCGTGGTGATCCTGCTCAACCCGCGCGGCCTGATCTCGCTGTTCGAGTCCCTGCGCGACCGGCTCAAGGGGAGGCAGCGCGCATGAGCGGCCATCTTCTGGAAGTGCGGAACGTCACCCGGCGCTTCGGCGGCCTGGTGGCCAATTCCGACGTCACCTTCACCGTCTCGCCGGGCGAGATCATCGGCCTGATCGGCCCCAACGGCGCGGGCAAGACGACGCTGTTCAACGTGCTGGTGGGCATCTATCCGCCGAGCGCGGGCGAGGTGATCTTCGACGGCAAGAGCATCGGCGGGATGAAGCCGCACCAGATCGCCAAGGCCGGGCTGACCAAGACGTTCCAGAACGTCGCGCTGTTCGGCGAAACCTCCGTGCTCGACAATGTCGTGACCGGCGGGCTGGTCAACCGCAGCCTGACGGATGCGCGCCGCTTTGCGGCCGAGTGCCTGGAGCGGGTCGGCATCGGTGCCATCGCCGGCAAGAAGGCGGGCGACCTGTCCTTCCCCGAGCGTGCCCGCGTCGAGGTGGCCCGTGCCCTGTGCACCTCGCCCAAGCTCCTGCTGCTGGACGAGGTGATGGCGGCGCTGACGCCGGCGGAGATGGAGGAGGTCATCGAGCTCGTGCGCTCCCTGCGCGACGAGGGCATGACCTTCATCGTCGTCGAGCACCACATGAAGGCGGTGATGAAGCTGTGCGAGCGGCTGATCGTGCTGAACTTCGGCGAGATGATCGCCGACGGCACGCCGGAGGAGATCGCCGGCAACCGCAAGGTGCTGGACGCCTATCTCGGCGCCAATTTCTCGACGCAAGGGGAGGGCCACTGATGCCGGCCTCAGCCAAAGACAAGGACGTCCTGCTGGACATCGGCGAGCTGACCGCCGGCTACGGCGCCCAGCCGGTCCTGCACGGCATCTCGCTGCATGTGGTGCGCCACGAGTTCGTTGCCGTGATCGGCGCCAACACCGCCGGCAAGAGCACGCTTTTGCGCGCGATCTCGGGCCTTCTGCCGCAGTGCAAGGGCCGCATCGCCTTCGACGGCAAGGACCTGACCAAGCTGAAGGCGCACGAGATCGCCGGGCTGGGCATTGCCCATGTCCCGGAGGGGCGCCATGTGTTCCCGGAGATGACGGTCGAGGACAATCTCCGCATGGGAGCCTATGCGCGTGCCGACCAGGCGGCGACGCAGCAGGCGCTGGAGCGGGTGTTCGAGCTGTTTCCGCGGCTGAAGGAGCGGCGGGCGCAATATGCCGGCTCCATGTCCGGCGGCGAGCAGCAGATGGTGGCGGTCGGCCGCGGCATGATGCTGGAGCCCAAGCTGCTCATCCTCGACGAGCCGAGCCTCGGCCTTGCGCCGCTGGTCGTGGAGGAAATGCATCAGCGCTTCCTCGACATTCACCGCTCCGGCGTTACGGTGCTGCTCGTCGAGCAGAACGTCTCGCTGGCCCTGCACAGCGCGGAACGCGCCTATGTGATGTCCTCGGGCTCCATCGAGATCGAGGGCTCGGCGCGCGAGCTGCTGCACGACGACCGCATTCGCAAGGCCTATCTGGGCATCTGACGGCGCAAGGCCCGATGCGGGCCTTGCCCCCGCACGGATACGAAGAAAGGACGACCCCGCATGGCTGAGAATCCCCTCGCCCTGAAGGACCCCGGCCTGCTGAAGACGCAGGCCTATGTGAACGGACGCTGGATCGACGGCGACAAGACCTTCCCGGTCTACAACCCGGCGACCGGCGAGCTGGTGGCAAACGTGACGGATCTCGGTCCGTCCGACGTCGCCGGCGCGGTGGATGCGGCCCATGCGGCACAGCCCGCCTGGGCCGCCAAGACCGGCAAGGAGCGCGCGGCGGTGCTGCGCCGCTGGTTCGACCTGATGGTCGAGAATGCCGACGATCTTGCCACCATCCTCACCGCCGAGATGGGCAAGCCCTTCGCCGAAGCGCGCGGCGAGATCCTCTACGGCGCCTCGTTCATCGAGTGGTTCGCCGAGGAGGCCAAGCGCATCTACGGCGAGACGATCCCCGGCCACCAGGCCGACAAGCGCATCGTCGTCATCCGCCAGCCGGTCGGCGTCGTCGGCTCGATCACGCCGTGGAACTTCCCCAATGCGATGATCGCCCGCAAGGTGGCGCCGGCGCTGGCCGTCGGCTGTTCCTTCGTCGCCCGCCCGGCCGAGCTGACGCCGCTCTCCGCCATCGCCATGGCGGTGCTGGCCGAGCGCGCCGGGGTGCCCGCCGGCATCTTCAACGTGCTGCCCTCGTCGGATTCGGCCGGTGTCGGCCAGGAGCTCTGCGCCAATCCGAAGGTCGCCAAGATCACCTTCACCGGCTCCACCCGCGTCGGGCGGATCCTGATGAAGCAGTGCGCCGACACGATCAAGAAGATGTCGCTGGAGCTCGGCGGCAACGCGCCCTTCATCGTCTTCGACGACGCCGATGTCGATGCGGCGGTCGAGGGCGCGCTGATCGCCAAGTACCGCAACGGCGGGCAGACCTGCGTCTGCGCAAACCGCATCTACGTCCAGTCCGGCATCTACGACGCCTTCGCCGCGAAGCTGGCGGAGAAGGTGCGCGGCATGAAGATCGGCAACGGCTTCGAGGAGGGGGTGACCGTCGGTCCCCTGATCAGCGAAGCGGCGCTGAAGAAGGTCGAGGAACACGTGTCCGACGCGCTGGCCAAGGGCGCGCGGGTGCTGGAGGGCGGCGCGCGCGCCGAGCTCGGCGGCACGTTCTACCGCCCGACGGTGCTCGCCGACGTGACCAGCGACATGGCGGTGGCGCGCGAGGAGACCTTCGGTCCCGTCGCCCCGCTGTTCCGCTTCGAGGACGAGGCGGAGGCGGTGGCCATGGCCAACGACACCGAGTTCGGCCTTGCCTCCTACTTCTACAGCAAGGATCTCGCCCGGGTCTGGCGGGTGGCCGAGGCGCTGGAAAGCGGCATGGTCGGCATCAACACCGGCCTGATCTCGACCGAGGTCGCGCCCTTCGGCGGCATCAAGCAGTCGGGCCTCGGCCGCGAGGGCTCGCGCCACGGCGTCGAGGACTATCTGGAGCTGAAGTATCTGTGCATCGGCGGCATCGGCTGAGGCCGAAGCGCACGCAAGCAACAGGAAGGGCGGCCCGGCAGATGTCGGGCCGCCTTTTTCATGTCCGCCGGGCTGACGCTCAGCGCGAGAGCGACAGGGCGGCGATGTCGATCTCCGGCGCGCGGCCGTCGACCAGATCGGCGATCACCCGGCCCGAGCCGCAGGCCATGGTCCAGCCGAGCGTACCGTGGCCGGTGTTGAGGAACAGCCGGCCAATGCCGGAGGGGCCGACATAGGGCGGGCCGTCCGGCGTCATCGGCCGGTGGCCGCACCAGAAGCTCGCCTCCGCCGGGTCGGCGCTGCCGCCGAACAGATCGCCGAAGGAATGTTCCAGCGCTGCCCGCCGCGCCGGGCGCAGCGCCGTGTCGAAGCCGCCGAGCTCCGCCGTGCCGCCGACGCGGATGCGCGAGCCGAGACGGGTGATCGCGGTCTTGTAGGTCTCGTCCATGACGGTGGAGACCGGCGCCCGCGCCGCGTCGCGGATCGGGATGGTGAGCGAATAGCCCTTCACCGGATAGATCGGCAGCTTGATCCCCAGCGGGCGCAGGGCAGCCGGCGAATGGGCGGCCAGCGCCAGCACATAGGCATCGGCCTTGCGGGTGCCTTTCGAGGTCAGGACCTCGGAGATCTCGTTGCCTTCGCGCGAAAAGCCGATGAACTGCGTGCCGAAGGAAAAGCGCACGCCGAGGCTTGCTGCCATCTCGGCAAGGCGGGTGGTGAACATCTGGCAGTCGCCGGTCTCGTCGTCCGGCAGGCGCAGGCCGCCGGCGAAATCGGCCTTGGCGTGGGCGAGCGCGGGTTCTGCGGCGATGCAGCCCTCGCGGTCGAGCACCTCGCAGGGGACGCCGAACTGGCGCAGCACGTCGACATCCTTGGCGACGCCGTCGAGCTGGCTTGCCGAGCGGAACAGCTGCAGCGTGCCGAGGCTGCGCCCGTCATAGGCGATGCCGGTCTCCTCGCGAAGCGCGCGCAAAAGGTCGCGGCTGTATTCGGCGATCGGCACCATGCGCGCCTTGTTCACCGCATAGCGCGCCGAGGTGCAGTTGCGCAGCATCTTCAGCATCCAGCCCCACATGGCGGGATCGGCTTTCGGCCGCACCACCAGCGGGCCGTGCCGCATGGTCAGCCAGCCGAGCGCCTTGAGCGGCACGCCGGGACCGGCCCAGGGGGCGGAATAGCCGGGCGAGACCTGGCCGGCATTGGCGAAGCTCGTTTCCATGCCTGCCGCCTCGCGGCGCTCGATCACCTCGACCTCGTGGCCGGCGCGGGCGAGATACCAGGCGGTCGCCACTCCGATGACGCCGCCGCCGAGAACCAGAACCTTCATGACTTGACTGCCCGATGTTGCGGCACCCTCAGGAGAAGAGGCGCCAGAAGAAGACGATACTCATCACCGTGCCGACCGTGATGACGATGGCCCGCACTGCCTGTCGCGGCAGGGCCTTGGCCACCGGCGCGCCGGCATAGCCGCCGATGGTGGCGGCGACCATCATCAGCACGGCCTGCGGCCAGCTGACGAGACCGGCCGCGGCGAAGGTCGCGACCGAAATGGCGGAAAGGACGAAGGAGAGGGCGGTCTTGAGCCCGTTCATGGCGTTGAGATCGCGCATGCCCCACAGCGAGAACAGCGCCAGCAGCACGATGCCGAGGCCGCCGTTGAAATAACCGCCATAGATCGACACGAGGATCGTGCCAACAGGCCCGCCGGGCGCAAGCCGGCGGCGGCGCGCCCAGCCCTGCAGCCGGTCGCCGAAGGCGAAGGCGAGCGTTGCAAGCAGCAGCAGGAAGGGGACGACGGCCGAGAAGGCCTCGTTGGAGGAGACCAGCAGCAGCAGCGAGCCGATGAAGCCGCCGACCGCGGTGGCGATAACGACCTTGGCAAGAAGCGCCCGGTCGAGGGCGGCGATCTCCTTGCGAAAGCCGGCGACGCCGCCGAGATAGCCGGGAAGCACGGCGACCGCGCTGGTCGCATTGGCCGCGACCACCGGCACGCCGGTAAAGACGAGCGCGGGGAAGGTCAGGAACGTGCCGCCTCCCGCGATCGTGTTGAGCATGCCGGCGGCGAACGCGGCCGCCGCCAGCACCATGTAGTCGAGCATGGGTGGGTGTCCTCTCTCTTGTCCCTTGCGCGGATTTCCCTCAGGCAGCCGAGGGGCCGGGCTCTTCCGGCCCGTTATATCCGCCGGCGCGATGGCGGTCTGCGCCTGCCAGGGCGCCATGCACCAGTTTCAGCACGGGACGGCGGCGCGCCGGCTCCGGCATCGCCTGCGCTGCCGTCTCGCCGGCCTCGCTGCCGCCATTGCCGCCGCTGCGGCGGGCCGCTTCCGGCTGGTAGTGCACCTTCTGCAGCACGATCCGCTCCTGGCGGCCGGAGGCGTCCGTCAGAACGAATTCCTCGCCCTCCGACAGGCCGAGCAGGGCCAGCCCCCGCCGGGTGGTGATCGGCAGGAACATGCCCATCGGCATGGACAGGTGGTCGTGCGAGATCACCCGCGTGTCGGGCGTGCGGCCGTCGACGGCATAGGTGACGCGGCTGCTCAAGGTGGCGACCGTCTCCGGCACGTCCTCGCGGAAGACGATGGTGGCCGCCTCGATCTTGCGCTTGAGGATCGGCACGAGAGGGTCCTCGCGGCCGCGGCGGCGGTCGCGCATCACCTCGAGAATGGTGAAGTCCTTGGTGGTCAGGATGCAGGTGTCGATGGACATCGCAGGTCTCCAGCGCTCCGTCCGCGGAGCGGCAAAGGTGAAACGGATCGGAGTTCCCCTGGCCGCGTTCAGTCGCGGCACAGGGGTTAGGATCCTGCGATGAGACACCCTCCGAAAATCGCCAGCCGGTCGCGCGGCTTCGGCTCGGTGGTCGGTGCGGTGGCGGCAGTCATGCCGGCCGGGCCTCGGCCCCGGCCGGGACGGGGAGCTCGACGCTCTCCACGGTCAGCCGGTGGGTGCGCCCGTCCAGCGAGGTCCAGTCGATGGACTGGCCGGCGGACAGGCCGATCAAGGCGGCGCCGATCGGGGTGAGGACGGAGATCTTGCCCTCGGCGATATTGGCATCGCCCGGGAAGACCAGCGTCACGGTGCGGTCCTCGCCGGCATCGGTGGTGAAACGCAGCCGCGATCCCATGCGCACGACATCGGCGGAAATGCGCCGGTCGTCGACGACGCGGGCGCGGTCGAGCTCGCTCGCCAGCTGATCCGCGACAGCGGGATTGCGGGTGGAAATGGAGTCGGCAAGCCCGGACAGCCGCTCGTGGTCCGAGCGGGTCACGGTGATGGCGGGCTTGCGCTTCTTCTGGGTGGCTGGAGCCATTCTCGGCATCCTTGCAATGTTGTAAGGCCGCCGACGCACGAGAGCGCGCGTCGAGCGGTCATGATCTGTTGTGGGAAGTTGTTCGCCGCCTGTGTGGCCTGCTGTCTGCCCGTGAGGGGACGAGCCGGCCTGTGCCCCGCGGCCGGGGCGCGACGCGACCTAGCCGGGGGTCAGTGTCCCGCGATGGGGCACACCCTGAAAATGGAAAGCAGGCGCGGAGCGGTCGTGTACATCCCCCGAAGGTCGGTGCTTGCGGGGAGAAAGTCAAGTCGTGGCTTTGCGGGATGCCGGACAAGGGGTGGATTCGCCTGCTCAGGCGAGCGCGCCTCGCGCCCCGCCGCGCCGGGAAGTCATCTAACGCAGCGTCCGGCTGCACCTGCATTCAGGACATTGACAGGAGATTGACTCTGGCGCGCGAAACCGCTCTCATTCGAGGCGACAGAGGTTCCGGACATGTCCGGATGAAAAGGGAACACGGTGAGGCGTACCCAACAGGGACCGAAACCGTGGCTGCCCCCGCAACTGTGAACGGAGAGTGGACGTTCGAAGGCCACTGATCCTGCCGGCAAAGGCAGGGTTGGGAAGGTGAATGTCCGCGATGACCCGTGAGCCAGGAGACCTGCCCCTGTCGGTCACCCGACCTTCGATACGGGGTGTGTCGAGGCGCGGCTTTCCGTTGAGGTGACACCCGAAAACCGCCTGCGCCCGCAGGCCGCTTCCTTGCGTCTTCGCGCGGGGGGGCGCGCCCGCGTTCGCCGGCTCGTGCCGTATCGCGACGGAGCGCCGAGGGGCGTTTCGGCGCACGTCAGGGGTGTGTCTGGATGAGTTCGATTTTGCGTGGCGCCTTGCGCGCCGGGCCGTTGGCTGCCGTGGTTGGGGCCGGAATGGGAGCTGTCGTGGGTGCGGCGCCGGGCGATGCCCGTGCCCAGGGCTTTGAAGAGGAACCGACGCAGCTTCGCCGGATCGTCGTGTCGGCCGGGCGCACGCCGGTCGCCGCCGAGGCCGTGGGCCGGGCGCATACGGTGATCACCGGTGAGGAGCTGGAGACGACGCAGACGCGCTATGTCGCCGATGCGCTGCGCAAGGTGCCGGGCCTTGCCGTGTCTCGCACCGGCGGCAATGGCGGCATGACGCAGATCCGCATCCGCGGCTCGGAAGCCAACCATGTGCTGGTGCTGATCGACGGCGTCGAGGTGGCGGCGACCTCCAGCGGCGAGTTCGACTTCGGCGGGCTGCAGGTCGCCGATATCGACCGGATCGAGGTGCTGCGCGGCCCGCAAAGCGCCATCTACGGCTCCAATGCCAGCTCCGGCGTGATCGCCATCACCACCAAGGGCGGCATCCGCAACGACCTGGAAATCACCGGCCGGACCGAGCTGGGCACCGACAAGACGGTGGCCGGGCATGTGGGCGTGCGCGGCGGCGGCGAGAGATACGACATCGCGGTCTCCGGCGCCTGGCGCCAGAACGAAGGTTTCAACATCTCGCAGTTCGGCTCGGAAAAGGACGGCGACCGCAACGCCACGCTGAACGGCCGCTTCAACTGGGACATCACCGACGCCCTGAGCCTCGACCTCAGCGCCCGCTATGTCGACCGCAAGTCGGACACGGACGACCAGGACTCCGCCTGGCCGCCGACGCCGACCGAAGGCCTCGTCATCGACACGCCCGGCCACAACGCGACGAAGGAGTTCTACACCGGCGTCGGCCTGTCCTGGTCGCTGTTCGACGACCGCCTGGTGCAGAAGGCGCGCGCCGAATACACCGGCCTGGAGCGCCGCGGCCTCAACGGCGGCAGCATGAACGGCAATGACGACCGCCGGCTGCACCTGAGCTATCAGGCGACGGTGACGGCGGCGACGCCGGACTTCCTCGATGCCGAGCACAGCCTGACGGGTGCCATCGAATGGGAGCGCGAGCACTACAAGAACGCGTTTCCCGCCTTCGATCCCTCGCAGATCCCCGGCAAGCAGCGCGACCTGACCAGCTATGTCGCCGAGTATCGCGGCGAGTTCCTCGACGCCCTGTTCTTCAGTGCGGGCCTGCGCTACGACCGCAACGACCAGTTCAAGGACACGCTGACCTACAGCGCCAGCGCCGCCTATCAGCTGCACGAGACCGGCACGCGGTTCCACGCCTCCGTCGGCACCGGCGTCACCAACCCGACCTTTTCCGAGCAGTTCGGCTTCATCCCGGCGACCTTCACCGGCAACCCGAACCTGCAGCCGGAGAAGAACTTCGCCTGGGACATCGGCATCGAGCAACGGTTCTGGGACGGGCGGGCGGTCGCCGACGTGACCTATTTCAACGAGCGGCTGGAAGACGAGATCTGGACGCCGTGGGTGCCGGGCGTCGGCTCCTCGCCGGCCAACATGGCGGGCATCAGCCGGCGCCAGGGCATCGAGGTGTCGCTTGGCGTCGAGCTGCTGGCCGACCTCTACGCCAAGGGCACCTACACCTATCTCGATGCGACCGAGCCCACAGGCCTGCAGGAGGTGCGAAGGCCCAAGCACTCGGCCTCGCTCAGCCTGACCTATGCCTTCCATGACGGGCGCGGCAACCTCTTCCTCGACACGATCTTCAACGGCCGGATGAAGGACAGCGAGTTCATCAGCGCAACGCCGCAGACCCGGGTGACGCTGTCCGAGTATTTCCTCGTCAATGTCGGTGCCGACTACAAGGTCTCCGACAATTTCACGCTCTACGGCCGGGTCGAGAACCTGCTCGATCAGCAGTACCAGGAAGTCTACAGCTACAACTCACAAGGATTGACCGCCTATGCGGGCATCAAGGCAAGCTTCTGACGCGAAGCGGGCGGCGGCGAGGGGTGTCCTCGCCGCCCTGCTGGCGCTGTCGTTTCCGGCCCCTGCCGCTCTGGCGGCAGGCGATGCGCCCCGGCGCGTCGTCTCGATGAACCTGTGCACCGACCAGATCGCCATGCTGGTGGCAGCGCCCGGCCAGCTGGTCTCGGTGTCCTATCTGGCGGCGAGGCCCGATGTCTCCCTGATGAGCGGGCAGACGGCCGGGCTCGCCCTCAATCACGGGCTGGCGGAGGAGATCCTGCGCCTCGACCCCGACCTGGTGATTGCCGGGACCTATACGCGGCGGGCGACGGTCAACCTGCTGCGGCGCCTGGGGCGCCGGGTGGAGGAGTTTGCTCCGGCGAACAGTTTTGCCGACATTCGCGAAAATGTCCGACGGATGGGCGATCTTCTCGGCCGCAAGGCACAGGCCGCGCGGCTGATCGCCGCCTTCGATGCGGAGGCGGGCGCCCTTGCCGCCGCACCGCCGGACGAAGATGCTCCGGTGCTCGGCTCCTTCGGCGCCAACAGCTACACCACCGGCGGCGGCACGCTGGAAAACGAGATCGTCGGCGCGGCGGGCCTGCGCCATCTCGGCGAGGAACTGGAGATCACCGGGACGACGCGGTTGCCGCTGGAGGCATTGGTGCTGGCCGACCCGGACTATGTGCTGCTGTGGGAGCGCTCGCTCGGCGATCCTTCGCGCGCAGCGGAAATCCTGCGCCATCCGGTGCTGGATGCGCGCTTCGGCGGCGAGCGGCGGGTTTCCGCCGACAGCCGCGCCTGGATCTGCGGCACGCCGCTGACGCTGGAGGCGGTGGCAAAGCTGCGGGCGGAGATCGGCGGCCAAGCGTCGCTGCCCCGGGAGAGGGTGCAATGACCGCGGACCGGCGCTATCCGTTGCTGCTGGCCGGCCTTGGCCTGCTGGTCGTGCTGCTGTTCCTCGCCTCGCTCGGGATCGGCCAGGTGTGGATCGATCCGCTGACGCTCGCCGCGGCGTTTCGCGACACGCAAAGCGCAGAGGCGCTGATCCTCGCCGAGATCCGCCTGCCGCGCACGCTGCTGGGGGCGGCCATCGGCGCGATCCTCGGCCTGTCGGGGGCGGTGCTGCAGGGCTTCCTGCGCAATCCGCTGGCCGAGCCGGGCCTGCTCGGCATTTCCGCGAGTGCCTCGCTCGGCGCGGTGATCGCCATTTATGCCGGGCTGACGGCGCTGCACCCTTATGCGCTGCCGCTCTGCGCGCTGGCCGGGGCGCTGATCGCGGTGATGCTGGTGCAGATGCTGGTGGGGCGCTCCGGCGATATTCTGGTCATCATCCTCGCCGGTGTCGCCCTGTCCTCGCTCGCCGGGGCGCTGACCTCGCTGGCGCTGAACCTGGCGCCGAGCCCCTTTGCGGCGCTGGAAATCGTCTTCTGGATGCTCGGCTCGCTGACCGACCGCAGCCTCGTCCATGTCGGGCTGGCGCTGCCCTTCATCCTGGTCGGCGGCGCGATGCTGGCGCTGACGGGACGAGCGCTCGACGCGCTGGCGCTGGGGCCCGATGTCGCCCGCAGCCTCGGCGTCAACCTCGACCGCACCCGCGTGCTGGCGGTGGTGGGAACCGCTATCGGCGTCGGCGGGGCGACGGCGGTGAGCGGCGCCATCGGCTTCGTCGGGCTGATCGTGCCGCATCTGCTGCGCCCGCTCGTCGGCCACCGGCCCTCGCGCCTGCTGCCGGCCAGCGCGCTGGGCGGGGCGGCCTTCCTGCTGGCTGCCGATATCGCCGTGCGGGTGGTGATGCCGGACCGGGACCTGAAGCTCGGCGTCGTCACCGCCATTCTCGGCGCGCCGTTCTTCCTCTGGCTGCTGATCAGCCTGCGCAGGAGGACGGCATGATCCGTCTCGACTGCGAGAGCGTCGCCGTGCGCCGGGGCGCGCGCGAAACCCTGCGGGGGGTCTCGTTTTCCTGCGAGCGGCCGCAGCTTGTCGGCGTGATCGGCCCGAACGGGGCGGGCAAGTCGACCCTGATGCGGGCGATGACCGGATTGCAGCCCCACGCGGGCAGCATCCGCTGGGGGGGCTGCGAGCTGGCCGCGATGCCGGCAAGTGAACGCGCCCGGCTGATCGCCTACATGCCGCAGGAGCGGACGGTCCACTGGCCGATGGACTGTATCGAGGTGGTGCTGCTCGGGCGCCTGCCGCATCGCGGCGGCTTTGCCGCAGCCTCGGCCGAAGACCTGCGCCAGGCCCGCGAGGCGATGGAGCGAATGGACGTCATCGGCTTTGCCCGCCGGCCCTTCGACACGCTGTCGGGCGGCGAGCAGGCGCGGGTGCTGATCGCCCGGATGCTGGCGCAGGCCCCGCATGCCTGCATCGCCGACGAGCCGGTGAACGGTCTCGACCCGGCGCACCAGATCGCCCTGATGCAGGTGCTGGCCGGGCTGGTGGCGGAAGGGCGCCCGGTCTTCGTGTCGCTGCACGACCTGACGCTGGCGAGCCGGTGGTGCGACCGGCTGCTGCTGCTGGACGGCGGGCGGCTCGTTGCCGACGGGACGCCGGGCGAGGTGCTGGATGCCGAGCGTCTTGCCGGCGTCTACGGCATCCGCGCCGAACATATCGACATCGGGGGGCGGGCGTCCGTCGTCCCCAGCGATCTGATTGCCAGGGAGAGACCACGTTGAGCCTCATCGATATTCTCGCGGAACGGCTGGCCGACCGCGATGCCGGCTGGAGCATCGGCTCCTTCGGCGCCATTGCCGAGTTTCACCAGCGCGCCGACGACGAACTGCTGGTCGACCGGCCGCAGGAGCTGTACCGGGTGACCGGCAAGGGCGGCATTCGCCTCGACATGTCGGCGCTGGGCGAGGCGAGGGCGGTGGCCTTCGAGACGCTGAGCCCGCGTGCGAACCGCTGGGGCCAGGGGCTGGCGCTCTGCCTGCCCGAGGAGCAGGCCGCGGTAACGCAAAGGGCGGTGCTGAGCGAGCTGGGGCCGGATGCGGACGCCTTGCGCGAGGAAGACCGGGAGGCGGTGCTCTTCGACATGGGGCTGGCCCAGCCGCAGGTCGAGTTCTGCATCCGCACCAATGATCCGGAGCTGCTGGCGATCCTGCGGGAGACTGCCGGCCGCTCGGTGATGGATCCGCAGAACCCGGCGATGGCGGCGATCCTGCGGGCGCATCCGCACCGCATCGCCCGCTCGAAGCTGGGGCGGGTCGAGGTCTACCAGATGATCGGCGGGCCGGACACGGGCGGCGTCTCGCCCGACGGGCCGCATACCCATGTGCTGCCCAAGCTCCTGCGCTCCGGCCGCACGCACTCGGCCAACACGCCGATCCCGCCGGGGCTGGTGCCCTGCGCCATGCTGCATCCGGCAAGCGCGGTGGCGGGGTCGCGGGGCGAGGACATCGCCTTCGACGCCGCCCGCCACGAGGCGTTCCAGGAGCTGCTGCGCCGGTATGGCCTGCCGGACTATGTGGCGATCAAGGACAGGGTGCTCGACGCGCTGGAAGAGGGGATGGAGGACGCGCTGGCCGAGCCGGACAGCCGGCTGACCCGCACGGGCCTGCGCATCGCGCTGCGCCAGCTCGGCCGGCAGGCGGAGGCGGTCGGCCGGCCGAACCTTGCCAGCCGCATCGAGCGGCTGCGCCAGCGCTTCGACCGGCTGGAGGAGCCCGGCGAGGCGGACGAGGAGCGGCCGGGCCACTGAAGCCTGTCAGGCGGAACCGGGCGCGCTCCGATAGAGGCGGAGCGGCTTGGTCGGCGCGCGCGCGATGGTGCCTTTTGCCTCCAGGTCGAGCTGGACCGCCTTCAGCCACCAGCCGGCGGTCGCGCCTTCCGGGAACAGCGCGTGCGGCAGATGCGGCAGCAGCGCCGCCTTGGCCTCGGCCACCGTCAGCCCCGGCTTGTCCTGCGTCAGGACGGACAGCAGGGCGGTGCGCATCGCCTCGTATTTGGCGCGGTCGACACGCGAGGTCCTGCCGGGCGTGTTGACGTTTTCGATCTCGATCCTGTCGTCAGGCCGGGGCATTCAGCACTCCTTTCACGTAGTCGGCGCGCGGGCGGCGGAAGCCCATCGCGGCCCAGGCCATGATCAGGCGCAGGAAGAACCCGGCCGAATGGGTCTTCAGGTTGGGAACGTCGTCGGGCAGAGCGGAGGGATCGTCCATGTCGCCGGTCATGGTGCGCATCTGCAGGGGCGGCAGGGTGCCGGCGGGCCACAGGGGACCGTAGAGGTCGATCCAGTGGCCGCTGGTGAAGTCGAGGAAGATCGGCGTGTTGCAGCAGGTGGCGACCACGCGGCGGGTTGTGGTCTGCGCCGTCAGGCGGTGTTCCCGCAGGTGGTCGGCGCCCTTGACGCAGCGGACGCGGTCCTTGCGATATATCTCCGTGCGGGTGCCGCCCGTCGCCTCCCTCAGGCGCGGCGCGCCGGGCAGGGCCTCGAACACGTCCGCGGCGGTCCGGCACGAGGTGCACAGGCACTCGGTGCTCATGATCGGCGGGTTGTCCGCCTCCATCTCGACCGCGCCGCAGGCACAGGAGAGCTTGATGGTCTGGGTCACGGCGTCGTCTCCTTCCGGGGCTGGCCGAACAGATGGCGGATATAGCGTTCGAGATGGTCGAGGCTCTCGCGGGCAAGGCCGGGATCGTTGCCCGCCTTGGCGAGGATGAAGCCGCCCTGGATGACCGCCTGCGTGTGGCGGGCAAGGCTTTCGGCCGTCCACTCGCCGCGAATGCCGCGCGCCTCCATCGCCGCGCGGATGTCGCTTTCCAGCGTCGCCGCGTGGCCGAAGATGCTGCTGCCGCAGGCATCGCGGATGTCGGGCGAGGCGGCGTGGACCTCCTGCACCAGGGTCCCGACAAGGCAGGTGAACTCTGAGAATTCGCCCTCGATGATCGACTTGCGGAAGGCGACATAGGCCAGCACACGGTCCAGCGGATCGTCCGGCAGGTGGTAGGGCGCCGCCTCGAAGAAGGCCGTCGTGCCGCTCTCCCAGTACTCGGCCGCGGCGACGCCGAGCGCCTCCTTGGAACCGAACTGGTGGAAGAACGCGCCCTTCGTCACCTCGGCGAGCCGGCACAGGTCGTCGACGGAGGTGGCGGCAAACCCCTTCGCACGAATGCTGTGCTGGGCGGCCTCCAGAAGGCGGGTGCGGGCATCGCCGCGTTCGGGGGACTGTTTGGATGGTCTTGGCATGACAGATACATACCATACGGTTGGTATGTATGGCAAGGGGGAGTCTTGCGCAGCTGGCGGGGGGCGCTGCAGGGGGGCGCTGCGGGAGGCTGGATGGGGGCTGGGGGAGGTTTGTGGTGCGCTGGGGGGGGAGGTCGGATGGTGGGCTGCTTGGGCGCGCGCCGTCCCCACCCTCCGAGGTCACCCCGTCCGCAGGCGAAGCCGGAGAGCCTGGGCTTATTGGCTGTCAGAGCGATGGTGAGGACGCACCGGCCATGCCCCACGCACCCCTCTCCCCCCTTGAGGGGGAGATGTCGGCGGCAGCCGACAGAGGGGGGTGAGCAGCGCCCGAGATGAAGCGCTGCCCTCTCCCGGCGCGTCCTCCCGGACGCAATCCTCTCCTTTCGTCATCCCGCACGGAGCGAAGAGCAGATGCGGGATCGGAGAGCCGAGGACGATTGCCGCAGCGCTCAGGAAGCTCCATAGCCGCCGTGCCTCCCCGGTCCCGGATCTTCGGCCTTCGGCCTCGTCCGGGAAGACGCCAAGGAGAGGCATCCCACCTCACGCCGGCTGAGGGTGCCAATGGTTCCGCACTCTCACGATGCTCCTCCGGAGTGACAGCCGTGGAGTGGGGGCAGCCTCGCATCCTTTCGGCCGTCACCCCGGCCGCAGGCGAAGCCGAAGAGCCGGGGGCTAATGGCTTCCAGAGCGGTGGTGAGGATGCACCGGCGCCAGCCCCGCTCTCCCCTCTCCCCCCATGAGGGGGAGATGTCGGCGTAGCCGACAGAGGAGGGTAAGCAGAGGGAACAGCGCTGGTGACGACCCGTCGCCCGAAGCCGCACACGCAGGATGTCGTCCCGGTTTCGGCGCAGCCGGAGACCGGGAACCAGTAACCCCGCACGGTTCGGCTCAGGCCTCAGTGCCGCCGCCGGAACGCCGGTGGCGGCTAGCATCGCGCCGCCATCCGCCCCAGCGGATACTGGACGCCTGCCTGCGCAGGCGTGACAGCCGAGTGGGGAGAATGAAAGCGGCGGCAACACGCTCCCGTCCCACGCACCACCCATCCCCGCATCATCCCGCACGGAGCGAGGCGCCGATCCGGGATCGGAGAGCCGGGGGCGGATGAGGTGCGCGCCCGAAAGAGGCCACGACCGCTGTGGCTCGCCGGTTCCGGGTCGCGGCTGCGCCTTGCCCGGAATGACGAACACAGAGGTAGGGGCCACGACACGTGGACCGAGCCCCACGCACCCGTCTCCCCCCTTGAGGGGGAGATGTCGGCGACAGCCGACAGAGGGGGGTGAGCAGCGCCCGAGATGAAGCGCTGCCCTCTCCCGGCGCGTCCTCCCGGACGCAATCCTCTCCTTTCGTCATCCCGCACGGAGCGAAGAGCAGATGCGGGATCGGCGAGCCGGGGACGATTGCCGCAGTGCTCAGGAAACACCACAGCCGCTGTGCCTCCCCGGTTCCGGGTCGCGGCTTCGCCTTGCCCGGAATGACGCCAGGGAGAGGGTGGAGCGACGAGCGCAGCCGCGAGTTGCAACAAGCGCCTTCCGCCTCACGCCGGCTGAGGGTGCCAATGGCTCCCGGCTCTGCGCTTGCGCGCGGCCGAGATGACAGCCTGAGAAAGAAACGACCGGAAGAGCGGTCCGTCGTGAGCGGTCGGCCAGGGGCTGGGGTCGAACGGCCGAGGGCGGGGTGGGCCGGTGTTCGGCAGCCGGCCGGGGCGGCCGGTGCAGCTGCCCGCAGTCGAGGGAAAGGCGGCGGCGGTTCCGTCGCCTTCCGGTTCTCGACGGAGAGCGACGCCCCCTAGAACTCCCGGACCAGGTGGCCTTCGCCGACCGGATACATCCGCGAGGCCGGGCGGATCCAGTCGAGCGCGCGCACCGGGCTCTTCAGCTCGTCGGTGAGGAGCCCGCCGCGCTGGCGCTTGTCGGCGGGATCGGGCACCGGAACGGCTTCGATCAGCTTCTTCGTGTAGGGGTGCTGCGGGTTGCGCAGCACCGCGTCGCGCGGGCCGATCTCGACGATCTCGCCGAGCAGCATCACGGCGATGCGGTGGCTGACCCGCTCGACCACGGCGATGTCGTGGCTGATGAAGAGATAGGCAAGGCCGAGCTCCCGCTGCAGGTCGAGCATCAGGTTGATCACCTGCGCCTTGATCGAGGCATCCAGCGCGGAGACGGACTCGTCCGCCACGATCATCTTCGGCTCGAGCGCCAGGCTGCGGGCGATGCAGATGCGCTGGCGCTGGCCGCCGGAGAACTCGTGCGGGAAGCGCAGCGCGTGCTCCTCCTTCAGCCCGACGAGGCGCAGCAGCTCGTTGACCCGGTCGGGGATCGCCTCGTCGGCCATCAGCTTATGCACGCGGATCGGTTCGGCGATGGCCGAGCCGACCGCCTGGCGCGGGTTGAGCGAGCCGTAGGGGTCCTGGAAGATCATCTGCAACCGCTGGCGGGCAAGGCGCAGCTCGCCGTGGTTTGCGGCCATCAGGTCCTTGCCCTCGAACAGGATCTCGCCGCCTGCCGGCTGCACCAGCCGCAGGATCGAGCGGCCCGTCGTCGACTTGCCGCAGCCCGATTCCCCGACAAGCGCCAGCGTCTCGCCGGCGGCGAGCGTCAGCGACACGTCCTCGACCGCATGGACATTGCCGACCGGCCGGTTGAGCAGCCCGCCGCGCACGGAAAACCGCGTCGTCAGGTTGCGCACTTCCAGCAGCGGCGCGCCGCGCATGTCCGGTTCGTTGTCGGGCTCGGGGCCCGCGCCGGTGTCGTCGAGCTTGGGGAAGCGGCGCGGCGTCCTGGTGTCGCCGAGCCCGCCGAGCCGGGGTACGGCGCCGAGCAGCATCTTGGTGTAGGGGTGCTCGGGCGCGGCGAAGAGCCGGTCGACAGGGGCTTCCTCCACCTTGTCGCCGCGCAGCATGACGACGACCCGGTCGGAGATCTCCGCGACGACGCCCATGTCGTGGGTGATGAACATCACCGCCATGCCGATCTCGCTCTGCAGCTCGCGGATGAGCTGGAGGATCTGCGCCTGGATGGTGACGTCGAGGGCGGTGGTCGGCTCGTCGGCGATCAGGAGCTTGGGCTGGCAGGCGAGCGCCATGGCGATCATCGCCCGCTGGCGCATGCCGCCGGAGAAGGAGTGCGGATACTCGCCGATCCGCCGTTTCGCGTCGGGAATGCGGACGAGATCGAACAGCCGCAGTACCTCTGTTTCCGCTTGGGCCTGGCTCATGCCGCGATGGCGATAGAGCACCTCGGCGATCTGGAAGCCGATCTTCAGCACCGGGTTGAGGCTGGTCATCGGCTCCTGGAAGATCATGCCGATCTCGCCGCCGCGCACATCGCGCATCGCCTCCTCGTCGAGCGCGAGCAGATCGCGCCCGGACAGGCGGACCGAGCCCTCGATGCGGCTCGAGCCTTCCTGCAGCAGCCGCATGATCGACAGCGCGGTGACCGACTTGCCGGAGCCGGACTCGCCGACGATGGCGACGGTCTCGCCGGTGTCGATGGTGAAGCCGAGATCGCGCACCACCGGCACGAAGGCGCCGTCGGTGCGGAAGGAGGTGGTGAGGCCTTCGACCTTGAGAACGGGCTCGGTCATTGTTCCCCCTTCAGTCGCGGATCGACCGCATCGCGCAGGCCGTCGCCCAAGAGGTTGAGAGAGAAGACGACGACGAGGATCGCCAGCGAGGGGAAGAGGGCCAGCCAGAAGCTGTCGAGAATGTTCTCGAAGCCCTCGCGGATCATGCCGCCCCAGGTGGCCGTCGGCGGATTGACGCCGAGGCCGATGAAGGCGAGCGAAGCCTCGACGCGGATGGCGGTGGCGAGCCACAGCGAGCCCATCACCAGCACTTCCGGCGCGATGTTCGGCAGGATGTGGCGGAACATCAGCCGCATGTGCGAGTAGCCGAGCGCGTGGCCGGCCTCGATGAACTCGCGGTTCTTGACCGCGATCGTCGGCGCCCTGGCGATGCGCGCGAACGGCGGGATCGCGGTGAGCGCGATGGCGATCACGAGATTGGCGACCGACGGACCGAGCATGGCGACGACGATCAGGCCGAGGATCAGCGAGGGGAAGGCCAGCAGCACGTCCATCACCTGCATGGTGAGCAGGTCGGTACGGCCGCCGAAATAGCCGGCGACCATGCCGATCAAGGTGCCGATGATCATCGCCGAGCCGATGGCGAGCAGGCCGATGGTCAGCGAGATGCGGGCGCCCCACAGGATGCGCGAGAGCGTGTCGCGGCCATAGTAGTCGGTGCCGAACCAATGCGCCTCCGACGGCGGCTTGAGGCGGTAGAGGATGTTCTGCTGCAGGGGATCGTAAGGGGCGATGACCGGTGCCAGGATCGCCAGGAGGGCGACGATCAGGAACACGGCAAGGCCGACCCACGAGGTCTTGTTGGCGTTGAAGGCGTTGAACAGACCCGAAAGCACCGTCGCCAGCGCGAGGCGGTAATAGGTCATGCGCGACGGGCGTTGGCCGGTCGCGGCGGTCGGCTGGGTCGTCATGAGTATTTGATCCTCGGGTCGATCAGGCCGTAGGTCAGGTCGGTGATCAGGTTCACCAGCACGACGATCAGCGTGTAGATGACCATCATGCCCTGCAGCATCGTGTAGTCGCGCTGGTTGAGCGCGCCGACGATCAGCTTGCCGAGACCGGGGCGGTTGAAGACGATCTCGGTCAGCACCGAATTGCCGATCAGGATGCCGAGATAGAGGCCGACGACGGTCACCACCGGGATCAGGGCGTTGCGCAGGCAGTGCCGCCAGACGATGATCGCGAAGGCGAGGCCCTTGGCCCTGGCCGTGCGCACATAGTCCTGGTTCAGCACCTCCAGCATCGCCGAGCGGGTGACGCGGGTGATGTAGGCGGCCATGATCAGCCCGAGATTGATCGCCGGCAGGGCGAGATCCCGCGCCCGGTCGGCAAGGCCGCTGCCCTGGCCCGAGCTGATCACCGGGAACCAGCGCAGGTGGATCGAGAAGAACAAGAGCAGCAGCACCGCCGAGACGAAGGCCGGGAACGACAGGCCGAGCAGCGAGCCGATGCGGGCGAGATAGTCCGGCAGCTTGTTGCGGCGCACCGCCGACCACACGCCGATGGGCACGCCGACGACGATGCCGAGGATCAGCGAGGCGACGGTGAGCTCGATGGTCGCGGGAAGGACCTTGAGGATCTCCTCGATCACGGGCCGGCCCGAGACCATGGAGACGCCCCAGTCGCCCACCACGACGCCGCCGAGAAAGACGAAATACTGCTGGTAGAGCGGGACATCGAGGCCGAGGCGGATGCGCAGGGCCTCCAGCGCCGACTGGCTGGCCTGGTCGCCCAGGATCGCCAGCGCCGGATCGCCCGGCAGCACGCGGACGATGAAGAAGACGATGGTCAGCACGGCGAAAAGCGTGATCGCCGCGAAACCAAGCCGCTTGAGAACGAATGCGGTCATGTAAGGCGAGCCTCCGTCGCCCACGGGCAGGGACGCGCTGGCGCGCGCCCGCCGTGGCGGATGAGATCGCTTGCCGCCGCCGGGCAAGATGCGCCCGGCGGAAGAAGCGTCGTCACTTGCCGGACCGGCCTTGCGGCCCTCCGGTGCGGAGCTTACGCGCTTCTCACTGCGAGAAGGACGCGGCTTCGGTGACGGGCGGGCTGAGGTTCAGCGATCCGTTCACCTCGACGCCGAGGTCGAGCGTGTCCTTCCAGGCCCACAGCTGCATGCTCTGCACGATCGGCACGGCGCAGACTTCCGCCATGATCTTGCGCTGGGCCTCGGCCCAGTATTCGAGCTGCTTCTGCTTGTCGCCTTCCACGCGCGCCGCCTCGATCTCCGCATCGGCAACCGCGCAATGGGAGAAGTTGGTGATCGCCGTCGGTGTGCCGACGATCGACGGGGAGTAGAAGAACTGCGTCAGGTAGACGTCCGCGACGGGGAAGCGGGCGGCCGCGTAATGGGTCACCTGGCTCATGTCCTTGCGGATCTGCTCGTGGAACGTCGCGTGCTCGACGGTCTCGATCTCCAGGTTGATGTTCGCCTCGCGCAGCAGCGCCTGGATCGCCTCCATGGTGGTCAGCATGCCCGGCAGCGTGGTGTGGATCGCCTTGATGGTCACGCCGTCCGGATGGCCGGCCTCGGCGAGCAGGGCCTTGGCCTTCTCCACCGAATGCTCGTAGGTCGGCACGTCGGCGGTGTAGCCGAGATGGCCTTCGGGCACCGGCGAGATCGCCGCAAGCGTGACGTCCGGGCCCTTGAACTGGACCATGGCGTCGCGGTTGATCGCATGGGCGACGGCCTGGCGCACGCGCAGATCATCGAGCGGCGGCATCGTCATGTTGAGGTGGATGACCGACATCTCGCCCGGCTTCATCACCGACACGACCGTGCCCGGCACCTGCTTGATGCGCTCGACCCAGGTCTGCTCCTGCTTGCCGTAGATCATGTCGACTTCGCCGGCCTGGAAGGCAAGATCACGCGAGGAATCGGACGGGATGTAACGGTAGAAGATCTCCTTGATCTTCGGCTCGCCGCGGAAATAGTCCGGATTGGCGACCAGCTTCACGTATTGCTGCGGCTGGTACTCGGCGAACATGAAGGGGCCGGTGCCGATGGGGGTGCGCTGATACTCGTCGCCGAGCGCCTCGACCGCGTCCTTGCAGACGATGTTGCCGCCATGATACGGCACCAGGAGGCCGAGCAGGCTCGGGATCTTGTTCTTGAGCTTGATGGTGACTTCCAGCGGACCGGTCGCCTCGACGCTGTCGAAGGCCGTGTAGTCCTTGGCGAAGGCGGAGATGTCCGTATTGGCCGAGCGCTTCAGCGAATAGACCACGTCCTCCGCGTCGATCTTGCCGTAGTCGCCGTGGCACTCCACGTCGTCGCGCAAGGAAAAGACCCAGGTCAGGCCGTCATCGGAGGTGGTCCAGCTGCTGGCGATGTCCGGCTCGATGAATTCCGGGCTCGCCTCGCCCGGCTTGATCCGCACCAGACCGTTGAACATCCAGTGAAGGAGGCCCTTGTCGGGGGTGGAGGTCGCCACATGCGGGTCGAGCTTGCCCGCATCCGCGCTCGCCATACCCACATTCAGGGTCGTTCCGGCGGCATAGGCCTGTCCTGTCGCCAGCAAGGCTGCAAGTGCAATTCCCAGTCCGGTTTTCATGGTCCTGTCCTCTGGTCGATGTTTTGTTTTGTATTTTTTTGTCTATGGGGCCCTTTTGTTGTTCACGCTGCTCCTCACAGCGTGTCTTCAAGCCGGCAGTTTACCAGCATTTCCGCCATGGCTGCCGTGTTCGGCAGGGCCAGCGCCAGGGCGGTAATTTCGGCGAAATCGTCGGGATGGATCATCTCCTCCCGCGAGATCTTGGTGACCCCGTCGGTCAGATCCGTTGCGACGAAACTCGGGCAGACGGCGGTGGCGCGAACGCCGTGGTCCCAGCCGATGCGGCGGGTGCCGTGGGTGAGCGCCATGAGGGCGTGCTTGGTCATGTTATAGGCAACGTTCTCGTTGCGCACGCGCTTGCCCGACAGCGAGGCGACATTGATCACCCGGCCGCTGCCGGCGGCCTTCAGATGCGGCAGGCAGGCCCGCGTCAGGAACAGCGGGCCCTTGACGTTGATGGTCCACAGCGCGTCGAGGTCTTCCTCCTCGCCGCTTTCGATGGAGAAGGTGTTGGAGGTGCCGGCATTGTTGACGAGCCCGTCGAGCCGGCCGAAGCGGGCGAGCGTCGCCGCCAGCCATTCGCCATGGGTGGCGCGCTCGCCGGCATCGTAGCGGGCGCACAGGAACCGGTCGCCCGGCGCATCGCCCAGGAGCCCGGCGAGCGCATCCGGGTTCCGCGCGCCGGCGCTGACGCTGTAGCCCTTGTCGAGAAGCTTGCGGGTGATCGCCAGCCCGATGCCCCGGCTGGCGCCGGACACCATGACCACGCGGCCTTCGGGATTGAGCATGGGCTGGTCTCCTCTATCCGTGCAGGGTGAGCGGCGCGTCGGGGCCGGTTTGCGCGGCAAAGCGGCCATAGCGGAAGGCGGACACGTCGGGGCCCGGATCGCGCCCGAGCGCGATGCGGCCGGCGATGGCGCCGGTGACCGGGCCGATGCCGAAGCCGTGGCCGGAAAAGCCCGCCGCCACGACCGCATTGTCGAGGCCGGGCAGCCGGTCGATCACCGGGAGCGCATCCGGCGTCAGGTCGAGCGCGCCGGCCCAGCACTCGGCCAGCTCCACCTCGGCAAAGCCCGGCAGCACCTCGGCGACCTTGGCGATGGTTTCGCCAAGGGCCTGCATGCGCGGGCGGATGGTGGGGCGCCCGCCGGCCTCGACGATCTCGCCGGACCAGTCCTCCATGCCGCTGGTGACGCGCATGCGCCCGTCGTTCTCCTGGCGCGCCGCCATGTTGGCATTGGCGACGCCGAGGACGGGCATGAGCAGGGGCGGGCAGGGGGTGCTGCGCAGCACGGTGACCATCGGCCGGCGCAAGGGGATGCCGTGGCCGAGCGGGGCGAGCAGCTCGTTGACGAGGAAGCCGGCGGCGATCAGCACCGTGCCGGGGCTCAGGGTGCGGCGGTCGGTGACGACGCGAACGATGCGCCCGCCCTCCGCCTCCAGCCGCAGCACGCGCTCGCCGAAGGCAAGGCGCGCACCAAGGCTCTCGGCACGGTTCGCATAGGCCGTGACGGTCGCAAGCGGGTCGGCATGGCCGTCCGAGGGACAGAAGGAGGCGGCAAGAACCCGGTCCGACAGGGCCGGGGCGATCTCGCGCACGCTGGAAAGATCCGGCAGGAAGGCGAGCTGCAGGCCGGCCCGGGTCTGGTCTGCGACGAGGGCGCGGATCGTGGCGACTTCCGCATCCGTGCGGGCGAGGCGCAGGTTGCCGGAGCGGCGATAGCCGGTCGGCGCGCCGAGATGTTCGTGAAGATCCTGCCAGAGCTCGACGGCGGCGAGTGCCAGCGGCAGCTCCGCCGGATGGCGGCCCGACTGGCGCACGCCGGCCAGCGTCCAGCCCGAGGCCATGGCGGCGGGGCCGTAAGCGTCGATCACCTCCACACTCCCGCCCGCCCCGGCGATTTCGAGCGCTGCCGCGGTGCCGGTGATACCGGCGCCGATGACGAGCACGTCGGGCGTGGCGAGGGCGGGATGGTTCATGCGGCCGCCTTCGATTTTCTGCCGAAACGGGTGTAGGCGAAGGGCTTCATGTCGACCAGCGGCGTGTCGCCCTCGATCTGCTGGACCACCAGGCGGGCGACGCCGGGGCCGATGCCGAAGCCGTGGCCGGACAGGCCCGTGGCGACGACGAGGCCCGACCAGCCGGCCGGCTCGTCGACGACGGGGATCTCGTCTGGCATGACGTCGATCAACCCGCCCCAGCTATGGGCGATCTCGACCCCGTCGAGGCGCGGATGCAGCGCCTTGGCGCCGGCCAGCACATTGGCGAGCAGGCGCGGATCGGGCACCGGATCCATCACCCGCACCTGTTCGAACGGGGTAACCTCGTCGGCCTGCCAGCGATGGCGGCCGAGCGGGCCGAAGAAATCGCCGCTGAGGCGGATCTTCATCATCTGCCAGCGGTCGGCCAGCACGGGCAGGAAGTCGAGGAAATGGCGGAAGGCGGCCGGCACCAGCTGGAACTCCGCCGCGCCCGAGCGGGCGATGGTGTAGCCGCCGTCGGCGCGCCGGCGCAGCGAAGCCTTCGTGGCGCCGACCGCGCCGGCGACAACCTCCGGCCCCGGCGTCGTGCGCAGGACCGAGGACTTCACCGCCAGCTGCGGCAGCGACAGGCCGAGATTTTCCAGGAAGGTGCGCGACCACACGCCGCCGGCCAGAACCACGCTCTGGCAGGCGATCTCGCCATGCTCGGTGACGACGGAGCGCACCTTGCCGCCGGCCCGCTCGATCATGCGGACCGCGCAGCCCTCGATGATCGTGGCGCCGAGGCGCGCGGCATGGCGCGCCATCGCCGGGACGGCGAGGGAGGGCTCGGCGGTGGCATCGGACGGGGTGTGCAGGGCGCCGGCGAACTGGCGGTCGTTGCGCTTGAGAAGGTCGTCGGTCTCCTGCGGGCCGAGGAGCACGGACCCGTGGTTGAAATCGGCGTTCTCGCGCAGCCAGGTCCGATGCTTTTCCAGCTCCGTCTCGTCGGCGGCGAGATAGGTGGTGCCGCGAATGCCGTAGCCGATGTCCTCGCCGAGGCGCGGGGCAAGGTCGCGCCAGATGGCGGCGCTCTCGATCATCAGCTGGAGTTCGCGGTTGTCGCGGCCGGCCTTGCGGATCCAGCCCCAGTTGCGCGAGGACTGTTCGCCGGCGATGCGGCCCTTCTCGCACAGGACGACGGGAATGCCTTTTTCGGCGAGGAAGAGGGCGGTGCAGACACCGACGATGCCTCCGCCGATGACCACGACCTGTGTGCTTGCCGGAACCTGCCGGTGATCGTCTGCCGCGCTCACGTCGCCCCTCCAGACTGACTGCTGTTGTCAGAGTGCGAAGGCGCCGAGTATAAGGCAAATACCGTTTCCTTTCACGATTATGCGGAATTGTTATGGTCGCTTCGATTTCGCAACGTTCCCTGGAAGCTTTTCGCTGCGTCATGCGCGCGGGAACGGTGTCCGCCGCCGCCGACGAGATGGCGATCTCGCAGCCGGCCGTCAGCCGCTTGATCCGCGATCTGGAGGAGCGGCTGCAGCTGCCGCTGTTCAGCCGAAGGGGCGGGCGCGTCGTCGCCACCCGCGAGGCGCACGAGCTGTGGACGGAGGTGGAGCGCAGCTTCGTCGGCCTGGGTCAGATCGAGCGCGCCGCGACCCAGATCCGCCAGGGGTACCGGGCGACGCTGACCATCGCCGCGGCCCCGGCCATCGCCCAGTCGGCGCTGCCCGGCGTGATCGCGATGCTGTCGCAGGAGCGGCCCGAGTTCCGCGCCGAGTTCCTGTCGATGACGACGCTGCCGGTGGTGCGGCAGGTGGCGCTGCGCCAGTGCCAGGTGGGCTTCGGCATCCCCACGCGCCACAAGCACGAGGTGGACGTGGTGGGCAGCGGCTCGGTGCCGTTCCGCTTCATCGGCCCGCCGGGCCATCCGCTGGGGACACGCGACATCGTGCGCGAGGAGGACCTTGCCGGCGTCGACTTCGTCGGCTTCGTGGATTCCACCATGTCCGGCCGGGCCTTCGACCGGGTCTTCGCCAAGATGCGCCGGCCGCCGGTGCAGAAGATGAAATCCTACCTCTCGCACATCGTCTCGGCGCTGGTGATGCGGGGGCTGGGCGTCGGCATCGTCGATGCCTTCACCGCGCGCGACCACATGCGCATGGGCGGGGTGATGCGCCCGGTCGAGATCCCCGACCGGTTCGAATATTCGATCATCAAGCCGCATGGCGACAAGCTGAGCCCGGAGGCACTGGCGCTGGTCGACGGGTTCGAGCGCTACGTCCGTGGTTATCAGGACGACTGACGCGGCTGAGGCCGCGTCATCAACATGACTGACGCCAGAAACGAAAACGGCCGCACCCTGAGGGCGCGACCGTCTCCAATCCGGTCTTGGGAGAGACCGGTTTATTGCGGGATGCTTATTTCATGCCGAGCTGGACGCGCAGCGTCTCGGCCAGCTCCTTGATCGTCGCGTCGGCGTCGGCGCCTTCCGTCACTTCCACCAGGGCGGCGGCGATCAGGTCGGTGACCGCGACACCCTCGGCGCCCGGATAGGCGTACCAGGGGCCGGCATGGCGGGCGATCTGGGAGTGGGCGACCAGGGCGTTCGGGTCCTTCTCGTAGAAGGCGCCGAGATACTCCTTGTCCTCGACCACGATGGAGTTGGCCGGAGCATAGCCGGTGTTCTCCACGATGATCTTCTGGCCCTCAGGGCCGGTGACGAAGGAAATGTACTCCCACGCCGCCTTCTGCTTGGCCTCGTCCTTGGTCAGCATGACGATGCCCGAGCCGCCGGTCGGGAAGTAGACGGAGGCCTCGTCGTCGGTGCCCAGCGGCAGCGGCTTGACGGTGACCTTGAACGCATCGCCCGCGCCCTGCTCGAAGCGGGTCTGCAGCGAGGAGCTCTCGAACATGATGCCGAGCGTGCCGGCCGGCAGGGCCTGGCGGGCGTCGCTGTCGGCGTAGGACTTCATGCCCGCTTCCTTGGCGAAGCGCTGGTAGAGGCGCGCGGCCTCGATGCCCGCTTCGCTGTCGAAGGTGATGTCGGTCTCGTCCTCGTTCATCGGACGCCCGCCATAGGCACCGAGCAGCGACTGGTAGCGCCAGTCGTGACGGTCGATCCACACACCGTCGATCGTGTCGCTGAGCGCGTTGATCTTGGCGGCGAGCTCGATCACCCCGTCGAAGGTGGTCGGGAAGTTGTCCATGGACCCGCCGGCCTGCTCGACGAGCTTCGGGTTCACATACATGACCAGCGTCGAGGCGGAGGTCGCCAGCGCATGCTGCTGGCCCTTGAAGCTGCCGAGCGACAGCAGCGCCGGGGTGTAGCCCTGCTCGGCCGGGTTGTCGCCGAGGAAGCCGTCGAGCGGCTGGGTCAGGCCGCGATCCTGCAGGATGCGCCAGCGGTTGAGGCCGACATAGGCGACGTCCGGCGCGGTGCCGGCGACGGCCTCGCGCAGCAGGCGCTGCACGCCTTCCGGATAGCCCTCGGCCGGGCCGTCCAGGGTGACCTTGATCTCGGGATGCTTGGCCATGAAGGCGTCGGCTAGCGCCTTCTGCGTATCGGCCCAGATGGTCGGGATCGCATAGTGCACGCGGATCTCGGTCTCCTGGGCAGTGGCGCTGCTGGCGACGAGCGCGAAAGCCGCGGCGAATAGGGCACGTCTCATGCTTGACACTCCTGGTTGACGTTTCGTGCTGCGCGGTTTTTCCCGCGTCTGTGGTTGTCGGGTACCCGCTTCACTTCAGGCCGCTTGCGGCGAGGCCTTGCGTGAACTTGCGCTGCGCCAGCAGGAACGCGATGACCAGCGGCGCGGTGATGATGAGGGCCGCGGCCATGAGCGGGCCGACATCGTCGCCGGACTCCTCGTCGCGGAAGTAGAGAATGCCGCGCGGCGGCGTGGCGAGCTGCGGATCCGTGGTGGCGATCAGCGGCCAGAACAGGTCGTTCCAGTGCGCGGTCACCGAGAAGATCGCAAAGGCGGTCGCCGCCGGCAGCACCAAGGGGAAGGTGATGCGCCAGACAATGGCGGTCTCGCTCAACCCGTCGACCCGCGCCGCCTCGAACAGCTCGGTGGGGAGCTGCGAGATCGCCTGGCGGAACAGGAAGATGCCGAAGGCGGTGGGGATGAACGGCAGTATCAGCGCCCAGTAGGTGTTGAGGATGCCGGCCTGGGCGAAGCCGAGGAAGATCGGGATCGCGGTGACGTGGAACGGCACCAGGAGGCCTGCGAGAACGAGGCCGAAGACCAGCGCGCGGGCCCGGAAGGTCCGCTGCGCCAGCGCATAGGCGCAAGGCACGGCGAACACCAGCTGGAAGACCAGGATGCCGAGCACCACGACGAGCCCGTTCCACAGGAACAGCGGCACGTCGGTGCTGGTCAGCGCCACGACGAAGTTGCGCCATTCCAGCCGCGAGGGCAGCAGGGCGATCTCGGTGCTGAAGATCTCGTCACGCGGCTTCACCGACAGCGACAGCATCCAGATGAAGGGCAGGAGGATCGCGGCAGCTCCCAGGAGCAGCAGCGTTGTGGAAACGATACGGCCGACGAGCTTGCGGATCATCTGTAATGCACCTTCTTCTCGACGATGCGGATCTGCGCGAAGGTCAGGATCAGCAGGAAGGCGAAGAAGACCATGGTGATGGCGCTGGCATAGCCCGCCTTGAAATAGACGAAGCCTTCCCGGTAGAGCGCGTAGACCAGCGTGTCGGAGGCGAAGGCCGGGCCGCCGCGCGTCAGCGTGGCGACGGTCTCGAACACCCGGAAGGCGTTGGTCGCGGTCACCACCAGCACGAAGAGGGTGGTCGGCCCGAGCATCGGCCAGGTGACGGTCCAGAAGCGCGACCAGCCGCCGCCCGCCCCGTCGACCTCGGCGGCGTCGTAGAGCTCCGGCGGAATGGCGACGAGGCCGGCCAGGAACAGCACCATGTTGTAGCCGACGGTCTGCCAGATGCCGATCATCGCCAGGGTGTAGAGCACCAGGCCCCGGTCGCTGAGCCAGTTGCGCGGCTCGCCGCCAAGGGCCGCGAGCGCGTGGTTGACCACGCCGAGCGAGGGATGCAGCACCATCTGCCAGGCGACCGACATGGCGACCAGCGTCGCGGCGACGGGCAGGAAGTAGACGGCGCGCAGCGCATGGGCAAGGCCGGGCGCCCAGCCGGTCATCCGGTGCAGGCCGAGCGCGACCAGCAGGCCGAGCGCGACGGAGGCCGGAATGACGATGGCCACGTAAAGCAGGGTGTTGGTGATGGCCCGTTGCCCCAGCGTCGAGCCGAGCAGGCGCTGGTAGTTCTCCAGTCCCGTCCAGTTCAGCGTGGTCGCGCCGAACTGGTAGTCGGTGAATGACAGCAGGGCGACGATGGCGACGGGCAGGAAGATGAACAGCACCATGGCCAGCGTCGCGGGACCGGCGAGCCAGAGCGTGGTCAGCGCCTCGCGGCGGGCAATCGACAGGCGCCTCATGCCGCTTCTCCGATGCGCTGGCCGGACGCGGCGTCGAAGACATGGACCTGGGCCGGGTCGAAGCCGAGGCGCACGGCGCTGCCGGGCGCGGGAATGGCGTAGTTGCCGGGCGCAATGGCCCGCAGCTCCGCGCCGCTCTCCGCCCGCAGGGCCAGCACCACTTCCGAGCCGAGATATTCCGCCGTCTCGAGCCGGGCCTCGACCGTGCCGGAGGCGGCGGGGCTCAGATGCTCGGGCCGCAGCGCGATCACCGCCGAGCCGGCCGCCGGATGCAGGCCGGCCGGCGCGCCGCCGGGCTCGAAGAAGTTGATCGCATTGGTGCCGATGAAGCCGGCGACCTCGCGCGAGGCGGGGCGCTCGTAAAGGTCCTGCGGGGTGCCGGCCTGGGCGACCCGCCCGCCGATCATCACGACGATCTGGTCGGCCATTGCCATGGCCTCGGACTGGTCGTGGGTGACGTAGACGAAGGGCCGGCCGGTGCGCTTGTGCAGGGCGACGAGCTCGGAGCGCATCTTCACGCGCAGCCTTGCATCGAGATTGGACAGCGGCTCGTCGAGCAGGAAGAGGACGGGATCGCGCACCAGGGCGCGGCCGAGCGCGACGCGCTGCTTCTGGCCGCCGGACAACTGCGCCGGCTTGCGGTGCAGCAGCTGCTCCAGGCCGAGCATTTCCGCGACCTCGCCGACGGCGCGGCGGATCTTCGCGCGCGCCTCGCCGCTGCCGGGGGCGAAACGGCCGACGACGGGCATGCGGCCGAGCGTCGTCAGGTGGCGCATGGCCAGCGGCAGGGCGATGTTCTGCTCCACGCTCAGATGCGGGTAGAGCGCATAGGACTGGAACACCATCGCGACATTGCGCTCATGGGCGGTGCGGTCGGCGACATCCGTGCCGTTCAGCAGCACGGCGCCCTCGCTCGGCCGGTCGAGCCCGGCCATGATGCGCAAGGTCGTCGACTTGCCGCAGCCGGACGCGCCCAGCAGCGCGGTGAAGCTGCCGGAGGGAATGGAGACGTCGACGCGGTCGAGGACGGTCTGCGGTCCGAACCGGCGCGTGACGCCCTGCAGTTCCAGTGTCGGGGTGGTGCTCATCGTGTGCCAGCCTTGTAAGCTTTCTTACATTGTGAGGGGCATGCGTGTAACTTTTATGACGAGATCGCCATTGCCATCACATGCCCGCAAAGCCGCTCGACCGCATCGTCCGGATCGCTCGCCATTTCCAGGCCCTCGACTTCCGGCGCGCCGAGCAGACCGATGACGGGCTTGGAGAAGTGCAGGCCGTAGGCGATCTCCGACAGGGTGCCGTAGGACCCGCCGACGGCGACCAGCACGGCCGACGATTTGGCGATGATCATGTTGCGGCCCTCGCTGAGGCCGGTGGCGATGGGGATGGCGATATGGTCGTTGGCGCAGCGCCAGTCGTGGTCCGGCAGCATGCCGATGGTGAGGCCGCCGGCCTCGCGGCAACCCTTGGCTGCAGCCTCCATGACGCCGCTCTTGCCGCCGCAGATCACGGTCAGGCCGAGGGCGCCGAGCGCCCGGCCCACGGCCTCGGCTCCGGCATATTGTTCCGGCGTTGCCGCACGCGGCCCGATGACGCCGACGGGCACGCGCCGCGCGCCGCCCTTCGTGCCGACAGCGGCCAGCGCCTCTCGGGCGGAAACGGCACGGGCATCGGCGGGAAGCGCGCAGGCCTGCCAGCGCCAGTCCCACGCATCGAGACGGCCCAGCTCGCAGTGGACGGTGTCATCAGACAGAAAATAACGCGTGTTACCCATTGGCCGGCTCCGATCGTTGATGTAAACTTTTTTACATTCAAACAGCGGAGTACGACAAGACCATGAATCGAGTCGAGCCCTTGTCGGCCTTCAGCCCCCGCCAGCGCGAGATCCTGGCGCTCACCGAGCGCAACGGGTTCGTCACCATCGAGAGCCTTGCCGAGGAGTTCGGCGTGTCGGCGCAGACGATCCGGCGCGACATCATCGCGCTGGCCGATGCCGGCCGCTTGCAGCGTTTCCACGGCGGGGCCGGCGTCACCGGCCAGACCGAGACGCTGCGGCTCGACCACGGGCAGAAGGAACAGCTCTCCGTCGAGGACAAGGTGCGGGTCGCGCAGACGGCCGCGGCCTGCGTGCCCGACGGGGCGAGCCTCTTCCTCGATGTCGGGACCACGGTCGAGATGGCGGCCAAGGCGCTTAACGCCCGGCCGGGCTTTCGCGTCTTTACCAACAGCATGCGCGCGGCGCTCGCCTTCGATCCCTCGCGCCACGACGTCAACGTGATCGGCCGGCGGGTGGCCGGGCGCGACGGCTCGCTGGTCGGCGAGGAGACGATGCTGGCGCTGCAGGGGCTGCGGCTCGACTATGCGCTGATCGGCTGCTCGGCGGTGGATGCCGAGGGGCGGGTGATGGATTTCGACCTGTCGAAGATCGCGGTGAAGAAGGTGGCGATGCAGGCGGCGCGCAAGTCGCTTCTGCTGGCGACGCCGAGCAAGTTCGGCCGCTCGGCGCTCTCCACCATCGCCATGCTGTCGGATTTCGAGCAGGTGATCGACGGCAGCCGGGACCTGGCGGCGCAGGCCGGCTGAGCCTCATTGCCGGAGGCGTCCGGCCCGCACGCGGCGGGCCGGGCCTTGTCTGTCATGCCGCTTCCTGCAGCGGCGGCGAGACCGTCTCCCAGGCAAGGCCGGGCCGGTAGCGGGCCGAGACCTTGCCGTCTTCCAGCAGCAGGAGGTGCATCCAGCCCTTGTCGAAGAGGGCGCGCAGGCTCTCGTGCCGGGCAAGGATGTCCTGCACCGCCTCGCGCGGAGCCTCCACCAGCACCGACAGCCGCAGCGGCTCGTGCATCAGCCGCGCCCCGTCGCTGACCGCCTGCCAGGGCAGGCCGGCGCGCAGCCGCCCGCCATTGCCCTCGACGACGCCGATGCCGCCGACCACGTTGTGCAGCAGCTTGTTGCCGCCGCCGAAGAGCTCGGGCGCGACGGTCGAGCCGTAATATTGCAGCGAGATCCAGCTCGCCACGACCACCGGCGCGGTGAGGATCAGCTCCAGCACCTGCATGCCCTCGTCCGCCCGCCAGTCGTAGGAATGCAGGAAGGCGCGTCCGCCGAGATCCGCGCCGGCGGTGACGCCGCGCGGCGCGGCGATGAAGGCGGAGCAGCCGGCAAGCCCCCATTCGGGCCGGGTTTCGGCCCAGTTGCGCGCCCGCAAGGCCAGCCGGTCGTGGCTGGCGCCCGGCAGCCGGGCGGCCCGCTCGATCCGGGCGAGCCGTCCCGCCTCGGCGAGCTTCTCCCGCGCGGCGGCAAGGTCCGCCGCATGCGCCTCCGACGGGGCGTCCTTCGCGAAGAGCGTCACCTCGTCGGTGGTGGTGTCGTGCAGGCCGGCGAGGAAGAGCGTGTCGGCGGCGATGGGCAGACCCATCTCGGCAAGCCCAGTGCGGGTCTCGGGATCGTTGAGAAGCTGCGCCAGCAGCCGCGCCGAGACCTCGCCGGTATGGCCGCCGCAGGCGCCGCAGTGATAGGCGCTTTCCTGCGGATTGTTGGTCGTGCTGGCGCCGTGGCCGAGCAGCAGCACCAGCCGGGCATGGCCCTGCGTCATCGACATCGCCTTGAGCACGGTCGCCGCCGTCTCGGCCTTTTGCCGGGCGGTCAGTGCCGGATCGAGCCGCGGCGCGCAGTCGTGATGGTGATGATGGTGGTGAGCGGGCGCCAGCGACAGCGCATCGCGCACGAGCTTTGCCGCATAGAGCGGGCCGGCCGCCTCGACGAAGGCGAAGGAGGAGACGGCGGCCTGCCGGAACCGGTTCCAGGCCCGCCGCGCCCGCGCCTTGATCCGCCCGGCGGCCTCCGCCTGCGGTTCCAGCTGGGCGGTGGAGGTCATGCCCGGCGTCAGCAGCACGGGAAGATGCGCTTCGCTCTCCACCGAGCCATGCGGATGATGGGCGACCGGCAGGCCGAAGAAGCCGGCAAAGCCGAGCGTCTGGACGCCGGTATCGAGGCTTTCCAGCGCCCGCCGGAACACTTCCGAGCGCACGTCGATGCAGAAGGCCGCCTGCAGGGAGGGCCGCTCGCCGGCCGTCGGTTGCACTGGTGCATGAAGGTGGCCGGCAAGCCGCCGCTGGAACGCGCGCTCGGCCGCCTCCTGCAGGATGGCGTCAGTGATCTGGTCGGCGGTGGGCTCGGGAGCCTGCGTATGGGCGGCGAGCACGGCCTGCCACTCCTCTTGCACCGCATCGCCGAAACTCAGGAACAGCGCCTCCTCGAAGACGAGCCGGATGGCCAGAAGATCGGTCAGGGTGGCGTCGGTGCTCCCCGCAAGCTCCGCCTGCCAGAGCAGGTAGCGGGCATGCTGGGCCCAGCCGCCGAGATCGACCAGCAGCCGGTGGTAGAGGGTTTCGGCTGCAGCGCCGGTGACGCCAAGGGTCTCGGAGGCGCGCAGGATCGCCCGCTCCGGCGTGTCCGGACAGGCGGCGACGTGCCGGCAGAAGCCGGAAAGGCCGGCAAGCTCGGGCGTCAGGTCGTGCTGCGCCCACTCCCGCCAGGCGGCGAAGGCGGAGCGGCCGGGCGCCGGCGTCCACAGCGCCTGGCCCCGGTCGAAATGGCCGGCGGCCCACAGCCCGGCGGTGCGGGCGACGATCTCCGGCCAGTCGGTGCCGGTGGCGCGGGCGGCAAGGTCCGCGAGCGTCGGCAGCGGCGAGGGGGCGGCAGTGGCCTGTGCAAGGCGCGTCCGCAAGCTTGCGACATCCGCCGGCTTGTCGGCGAAGGGCGCGGCGTCCAGCGCGTCCTGCAGGTCCTGCGCGGTGATCGTCTGCGCGGCGAGCGCATCGGCATGCAGCCGCCGTGCCGGCACGATGTCGCTGCCGGCGACCCGGGCAAGGCGCGCGGCGGCTTCTGCCATGTCCTCGCCGGTCTGGCCGAGGAACGGATTGACGGCGACGGTCGCATCCAGCGGGAAGGCCGGCGGCACCCGCCGGGCGGCCCGGTCGGCCGCCTGGAGGAATGCGGCGACGTGCGGCGTCGCAAGGGAGGTCGGAGGCGTGAGCATCTTGGGATCTTTCTGCGGATTGGTTGGCGGATCGGGGGCGGATCAGTTGGACGAGGGGGTCCGGAAGCCGCCGATCAGGCGGTCGAGCGCCGCGTTGACATAAAAGCCGTTGGCGAAGTGGACCCGCAGACCTGCCGTTGCCGGATGATGCGCCCAGTGCGGGAACAGCGCCTGCGCGATGGCGACGCCGCCGAAGGAGGCGAGCGCCAGGGCGATCAGCGCCCATTCCAGCGGACCGGCCTGCGGCGGGGCGGGCAGCGAGCCGCCCGCCACCAGCCCGGCCAGCACATGGAAGCCGAAATAGCCGATGGCGGCCACGACAGAGGCTGTCGCGGTCTTGCGGGTGAGGGCGGCGGGGGCGGCGTCGGCCAGACCCTGCGCCACCAGATAGGCGACGCCGAAGATCAGGATCGCGCCGAGCGCCAGCGCCTGAGCCGACTTCTCAAGCGGCAGCAGCGAGAAAGCTCCGGCGACAGCCGCATAAAGAGCGAGGGCGAGCAGGAAGGCACGCGTCACCGCAGCGATGCCGGGCGCGGCGACCGGGCCGGGCCGCCGCGTCGCCTCTACGGCGCGCACCGCCGTGCCGGAGGAGAGGAAGGCGTGCGCCTTGTAGAGCGAGTGGGCGACGATGTGCAGCAGGGCGAGCGGCCACAGGCCGAGCCCGCATTGCAGCAGCATGAAGCCCATCTGCGCGACCGTCGACCAGGCGAGCGCCGTCTTCACCGCGCTCTGGGTTAGCATGACGAGCGCGCCGAACAGGGCCGAGAAGCCGCCGAGCATGACCAGCAGCGTCATCGCGGCCGGGCTCGCCTGCACCGGCTCGGCAAGGCGGATGAGCAGCAGGCCGCCGGCATTGATGATGCCCGCATGCAGCAGCGCCGAGACCGGGGTGGGAGCCTCCATCACCTCCGTCAGCCAGCCATGCAGGGGAAAGGCCGCCGTCTTCAGCAGCGCGGCCAGCACGACGAGCAGGACGGCGATGTCGGCTGCAAGCGGCATGTCGCCGCTTGCGGCGGCCTCTCCGATGCCGGCGAGCGACACCGTGCCGAAGGCGGCCCAGAAACCGAGCGCGGCAAGCAGCAGCGCGGCGTCGCCGGCGGTCCAGGCGAGGGTGAACTTCGCCGCTGCCCGCCGGGCCTGCGGCCGCTCGCGGTAGAACAGCAGCAACTGCCGCAGCAGCACGCCGATGAGGACGAAGCTCAGGATCAGGACCGGCAGGGTGGCGGCCTGTACCAGCACGAGGACGGCGGCGATGGTGGCGAGCAGCAGGCCGTGGAAGGCGCCTTCCCGCGCCTCGCCGTCGAGATAGCTGCGCGAGAAGCGGGCAACCACCCAGGCGACGAAGGCGACCAGAACCGACATGACCGCCGACACCGTGTCGAGGGCAAGCGCCAGGGCGAGGGCGTCACTGCCGATGCCGAGCGTTGCCGGGCCGACGAGCGCCAGCTGAAGCGCGCCGGCAAGGGCGAGACCAAGGGACAGCAGCGCGGCGCCCTCCGCCAGTGCCGGCAAAGCGCCCGGTCGGCGGCCGGGACGAGCCAGGGCGAAGGCGGCAAGGATCAGAAGCGGCAGGGGCGCGAGCGCTGTGGGGAACATTTGGGATCTCCGCAAGTGAAGTGCGCGCCGGAGATACCGCTTGCCAATATTCAAGAAAATTACATATTTATGCGCAAATCATTCTATTCAATAGAACGATCCACAGGGAATGCCGATGCCGCCGCTCAATCTCCATCACCTCCGGCTGTTCAGCGCTGTCGCCGAGGACGGGACGCTGACCGGGGCGGCGCGCCGGCTCAACCTGTCGGCTTCCGCCCTGTCGGCACAGGTGAAGACGCTGGAGGGGGCGCTGGGCCACGATCTCTTCGAGCGGCGCGGGCGCGGGCTGGTGCTGACCGAGGCGGGGCGCATCGCGCTCGACCATGCGCAGGCGATCTTCCGCACCGCCGAGGACCTGTCGGCGACGCTGAAGGGCGGCGGGCAGAAGCCGCGCGCCCTGCGCGTCGGCGCGCTGAGCACCCTGTCGCGCAACCTGCAGATCCAGTTCCTGATGCCGGTCATCGGCAAGCCGGATGTCGATGTGGTGGTGCGCTCGGGCAGCCAGAAGGAGCTGCTGGCCGGGCTGGACTCGCTGGCGCTGGACGTGGTGCTGACCAATGTCGCACCGGCGCGCGACGAGGCCCGCCGTTATCTCGTCCACCGCATCGCCGAGCAGGCGGCGAGCCTGATCGGCACGCCGGAACGGGCCGGGCGCGACCGGCCGCTGGTGGATCTGCTGGTGCGCGAGCCCCTGGTGCTGCCGACCCGCGAGACGGCGATCCGCGCCGCCTTCGACGTGCTGGCCGCGCGTCTCGGCGTCGTGCCGCGCATCGCCGCGGAGGTGGACGACATGACGATGATCCGCCTGCTGGCGCGCGAGGATGCGGGGCTTGCCGTCATCCCGCCGATCGTCGTGCGGGACGAGCTGGCGAACGGCGTTCTGGTGGAGGCCGGCCCGCTGCCCGGCATCACCGAGGTCTTCCTGGCCGTGACGGTGGAACGGCGGTTTCCCAATCCGCTGCTGGCGGACCTTTTGTTCCGCACGCCCGAAGGGGTGCCGGCAAGCTCCGGGGACGGGGCGGCGACATGATCGGCATGCAAACGCGCTAAACGCGAAAGACAATTCCTGCAAACGCGCATGAGTTGAAATGTCTGCACGCCTTTTGGGCAGGCGCTGCCTACCCGCTTTTTTCGTCGGCTTTGAAGTTTAGAAGGCTCATTCTCCGGTGGACTTGGATTTTCATTTTTGTAGGATGAATATGCTAACAAAAATTCCAGAGGTAGAATGAAAGATGCAAATTGATGAGTTCGACAGAAAAATACTTTCTGTAATTCAAGATGATGCTAGCCTATCCATAGCTCAGGTTTCTGAGAGGGTAGGTCTCTCGACAACGCCGTGTTGGCGCCGCCTCCAGAAGCTCGAGCGAGAGGGGTATATCGACGGCCGCGTAACGCTTTTGAATCAAAGCAGGATCGGCCTCGAGCTCACGGTTTTCGTGATGATACGGACCAGCCAGCATAACACCGCCTGGCTGGAGAAGTTCAATAGCGTCGTGAGTTTATTCCCGGAAATCGTGGAAGTGAACCGACTGGCGGGCGAGTATGACTATCTCTTGAAGGTAATCACCAAGAGCAATTCGTCCTACGACGCCTTCTACAAGAAGTTCATCAATCTCATCGAGCTCAATGATGTCACATCCTGTTTCTCAATGGAACAAATCAAGCGAAGTACCCGACTACCACTCGACGCTGTCGATGGCGGACGCTGACGCGCGCATCGCGCGGATCCGCACCAGCGTCATCGGCGAGGGCCGGGCGATCGAAACCCCCTTCGGCGTGCGGCCCCTCGTCTATGCGGACTATGTTGCCTCCGGGCGCGGACTGTCCTTCATCGAGGACCTGATCCGCGACCGCATCCTCCCCGACTACGGCAACACCCACACCGAAACCTCCTATACCGGCCGGCAGACGACGGTGCTGCGCGAGGCGGCCCGCGAGACCATCCGCAAGGCGGTCGGCGCCGACCAGCGCCATGCGGTGATCTTCACCGGCTCGGGCGCGACCTCGGCCGTCAACAAGCTGGTGCGCGCGCTGCAGCTGCAAGGCCGCCTGCCGCGGCGGGCGGCCCTGGCCGGGACGCCCGAGAGCGAGCTGCCGGTGGTCTTCGTCGGCCCCTACGAGCACCATTCCAACGACCTGCCCTGGCGCGAGACCGGCGCCCGCATCCGCCGCATCCCGCTGAACGCGGCCGGCGGCATCTGCCTTGAGACGCTGGCGAGCGAGCTCGCCGCCGTCGGCGAGGGCGTGCCGCGCATCGGCGTGTTCTCGGCTGCCTCCAACGTCACCGGCGTCAAGAGCGACGTGCGGGCGATTGCGAAGCTCCTGCATGCCCATGGCGCCCTGTTCTTCTGCGACTATGCGGCCGGCGCTCCCTACATGCCGATCTGCATCTCGGAGACGGCGGAAGGGGCGGGCGATCACATCGACGCGCTGTTCCTGTCGCCGCACAAGTTCGTCGGCGGGCCGGGCGCGTCCGGCCTGTTGATCTGCGACAAGGCGCTGTTCGAGGGCATCGAGCCGACCGCCACCGGCGGCGGCACGGTCAGCTACGTGACCGCGGAAGGGCATTGCTACGTCTCCAGCGTCGAGCGGCGCGAGGAAGCGGGCACGCCCAACATCGTCGGCGACATCAAGGCCGGCCTGGCGCTGGAACTGAAGGACCGCGTCGGCGCGCACGAAATCGAGCGCCGCGAGGCGGCGATGGTGGCACGGGCCATGCGCAACTGGGCGCAGGACCCGAACATCGAACTGCTGGGCCCGCTCGACGCCGAGCGCATCGGCGTCTTCGCGCTGAACATCCGCAGCGGCTCCAAGAAGCTGCATTACGGTCTCGTCGTCGCGCTGCTGAACGACTTGTTCGGCATCCAGGCGCGCGGCGGCTGCTCCTGTGCCGGCCCTTACGGCCATGCGCTGCTGGGGATCGGCGACGACGATGCGCTGCGTCACCAGCAGGAAGTGCGCGGCGGCCAGAGCGTGCTGCGGCCGGGTTGGGTGCGGCTCGGGTTCAACTACTTCTTCGACGAGCGCACCACCGACTACATCATCGAGGCGGTGCGCTTCGTTGCTGCCCATGGCGCGGCCTTCATGTCGCTCTACAAGGTCAACCCGCAGTCCGGCGTGTGGGCGATGAGCGGCGCGGGGCCCAAGGCGCGGCCTGCAACGCTGCTCGAGGCGCTTGCCCCCGATGCCGCGCTGCAGCAAACTGCGGCGGCGGAGGTGCCGGACTTCGATACGTGTCTTGAAACGGCGCGGCGGCTGGCGACCGAGCAGGAAGCCGCGCTGGCCGGCCTTGCCGGGGACCCCTGCGGCGATTGCGGCGAGGACGACAGCCTGCGCTGGTTCTGGCGGCCCGAGGAACTGCCGCTTCTCCACAGCCAGTTGATCGCCGGGGCGAGAACTTCTATCCACAAGCCCCCGTCCCGGGCCTCTTGAGAACGGACCGCCCATGTTTTCCAGCAAGCAGATCTCGGCATCCCTTTGGGCGGACACCGCCCCGCCGCGCCAGGCAGGCCCGGCCGTCGCCGGCCGCATCGAGACCGATGTGGCGGTCATCGGCGGGGGATTCTCGGGCCTTTCCACGGCGCTGCACCTGGCAAGGGCCGGGCACCAGGTCACGGTGCTGGAAGGCATGGAGGTCGGCTTCGGCGGATCGGGCCGCAACAACGGCCAGGTGATCCCGACCATGACGGCGGCAGAGCCGGACGCGATCGAGACGCGATTCGGCGAGGCCGGCGAGCGGTTCGTCGCCCTGGTGCGCGACAGCGCCTCCTACCTGTTCGATACCGTCCGCGAGGAAGGGATCGACTGCGAGGGCGAGCAGACCGGCTGGTTCCAGCCCGCGCATCGGGAAAGCCGGCTGAAGCTGAGCCGGGCCCGCGTCGAGGCCTGGGCAAAGCGCGGCGCGCCGGCGCGCCTGGTGGAAGCGGCCGAATGCGCCGAGCTGCTCGGCTCGGATCGCTGGTTCGGCGGCATGTACAACCCGACCGGCGGCCATATCAATCCGCTGGCGCTGGCCCGCGGGCTGGCAAGCGCCTGCGAGGCCAAGGGCGTCGCGATCCGCGAGAAAAGCCCGGTCGAGGCGGTGGAGCGGCGCGACGGCCGCTGGCACCTGCGCACGCCGACCGGAGAGGTCGTCGCCCGCGCCGTGATGCTGGCCAGCAATGCCTATACCGGTTTCCTGTCCTCTGAGCTGGCGCCGAAGGTGGCGCGCTCCGTCGTGCCGGTCCTGTCCTGGCAGATGGCGACGCGCCCGCTCACCGATGAGCAGCGCGAGGCGGTGGTGCCGGGCCGCCAGGCGGTCTCCGACACCCATGGCGACCTGCAGTTCTTCCGCTACGACAAGCGGAACCGCCTGGTGACCGGCGGCGCGCTGGCGCTCGGTCACAACGGCCCGGACCGGCTGCGCGAGATCGTCGGCCGCCGGCTGCAGACGGCCTTCCCGGTGCTCGGCAAGCCGGAATTCGACTTCGTGTGGAACGGCTATATCGGCATGACCGAGGACCGCTTCCCCTTCATCTGCCAGCTCGGCCCCGACTTCTGGTGCTGGGCCGGCTGCAACGGCCGCGGCGTCGCCCTTTCGGTGTCGCTCGGCCGGGAATTCGCAGCGGCGATCGCCGGCACGCCGGTCTCGCAACTCGCCCTGCCGATGTCCGATCCCAAGCCAATCCCCATGCACGGTCTGGTCACGACCTTCGCCCCGCCGGTGATGCTCCAGCTCTACCGGTGGCGCGACGGCCGCGACTGACCCAAGCAACGACAAGCAAAAGGACGATGCCCCATATGACCCAGGAAACCACCACCGAACCGGTCGTCACGCTCGACATGCTGAAGGCGGCCTTCGCCATGCGCGCCAAGGCCTATGCGCACATGTTCGACGTCCTGCGCGAGGCCTATGGCGCCGACCGCGCCGTCGAGCTGATCGGCGAATCCACCCGTCGTCTCGGCCAGGACATGGGCAAGAAGTTCGCGCATCTGGGCCCCGACAACCTGCCGGGCCTGAAGGACGCCTTCATCGGCGGCATCCCGTGCTCGGCGCAGATGTTTGCGCCCGAGATCAAGAAGTGCGACGACGAGAGTCTGGAAATCCAGTTCCACCGCTGTCCGCTGAAGGACACGTGGACGGAGCAGGGCCGCAACGAGGAAGACCTCGAGCTGCTCTGCAAGGCTGCCGGAGCCATCGACGGCGGCCTGTTTACCGAGGCCGGGTTTACCTTCAAGGGAGAAACCTGGACAAAGGGCAAGACCGGTTGCTGCCTGCTGCGGGTGGAGCCGGGCGCGAACGCAGGCTGAGCTGACTGTCATCCCGGCTGCGGGATGGCCCCATCAAACAACAAATCAAAAGCTCTTCCAGAATACAGGAGAAGATCACTATGACGATGTCTCGCAGGACCACCCTCGGGTTGCTCGCCGGCGTTGCCGGCATGCTCGCCGTGCCGTTCGGTGCGCTGGCCGAGGGGCCGGTTTATCTCGGCTACCAGCTGCCGCTGACCGGCAACACGGCGCAGTACGGCCAGGACTTCAAGACGGCCGCCGAGATCGCCCTCAAGGACTTCAACGCCTCCGGCAAGATGAAGGTGCCGGTGGAGATCATCTTCGAGGACTCCCGCTCCGACGCGAAGGAAGGCGTTGCCATCGCCCGCAAGTTCGTCGACGACGACCGCATCGTCGCGGCGCTCGGCGACTTCACCTCCACCGTCTCGATGGCCGCTGCCCAGGTCTACAAGCGCGCCGAGATGGCCCAGCTGAGCCAGACCGCCTCGCATCCGGACTTCGCCAAGATCTCCGAGTGGCAGTTCCGCAACATCACCACGCAGGCCCAGGAAGGCGTCTACAACGCCGACTGGATGAACGAGCAGGGCCTGAAGAAGATCGCGGTGATCGCCGAGCAGACCGACTGGGGCCAGTCGGTGGTCAAGGACTTCGCCGAGAAGGTGAAGGCCAATGGCGGCGAGGTGGTCTTCACCGAGTTCTTCAACCGCGGCCTGCCGGACTTCCGCTCGATCATCACCAAGATCGAGCGCGCCAAGCCGGATGCGATCTACACGGGCTTCTTCTATGAGGACGGCGCCCAGTTCCTCAAGCAGATGAAGCAGCTGAGCGTCGAGACCCCGGTCTATTCGACCTCCGCCGCGTACAACCAGAAGCTCGTCGAGCTCGCCGGCCCGGCCGCCGAAGGCCTGTTCCTGACGGTCACCTTCCTGCCCAACAGCGAGAACGAGAACGTCAAGACCTTCGTCGACGAGTGGAAAGCCGCCCGCGACGGCGCCGAGCCCGGCCAGTTCCCGGCCCAGGCCTATGACGCGGTGAACATCATGCTCGAGGCCGTCGCCCGTGCCTATCCGGACGTCTCGCGCCAGAACGTCCGCGACGAGCTGGCCAAGACCAAGGACTTCCCGGGCGTCACCGGCGTCACCTCCTTCGACGAGAACGGCGAGGCCCTGAAGCAGCTCACCAAGGCGACGGTGTCGGGCGGCCAGTTCGTCCCGCTCAAGTAACGTTCGCGCTTTTCCCTCTCCGGGCCTGCCGCCCGGGGAGGGAAGACGCAGCCGGGCTCCGCAGGCCTGCGCGTATCGGGGGACTGCCGCCGCCATCACCCGGAGCCCGGGGGGCGGGGGGCGTCACCCTTTCGCCTGGTCCCCGTGTTCCTAGCCAGGACAGACACCCGTGATCGATCCCTATTACCTGCAACAGCTGACGATCGGCATATCCCTGGGCATGGTCTATGCCCTGATGGCCATCGGTTTCACGCTGATCTTCGGCGTTCTCAACGTCGTCAACTTCGCCCATGGCGAGGTCTACACGATCGGCGCCTTCGCCGGCATCATGGCGATCGCCGCCTTCGGCCCGCCGTTCCTCGTCATCGTCTTCATCGTCCTGGCGGTCGGTGCGCTGGCAGGCTTCAGCCTGGAAAGGGTGGCGTTCAGACCATTCCGAAGATTCTCGGACGAAGCCTCGCTGAAATCGCGGGCCATGCGCGAGGCGACACTGATGTCCTCGCTGGCCATGTCGATCATCGCCCGCGAGGCCATGGAGCTGCTGTTCGGGTCCGAGTTCCAGACCATCGACATCAGCTACCTGATCAACAAGCCGATCTCGCTCGGCCCGGTCACCATCGTCAACGGCGACATCATCATCTTCGTGGTCTCGGTGCTGATGCTGGGCGGCCTGCAGTGGCTGCTGCGCTACAGCTCCATCGGCCTGTCGATCCGCGCGGTGTCGAACAATCCGCTGGGCGCGAAATATGTCGGCATCAACACCGACCGCACCATCGTGCTGACCTTCGTCATCGGCTCGATGATGGGCGCGCTCGCCGGCATTCTCGTCGGCCTCTACTACGGCGCGGTGTTCCCCTCGATGGGCTTCATCCCGGGGGTCAAGGCCTTCGTCGCCATGGTCATGGGCGGGTTGAGCTCGATTCCGGGTGCGGTGATCGCGGCGCTGGTGCTGGGTGTGGCGGAAAGCCTGTCGACGACCTTCGTGTCGTCGGTCTGGGCCGACATGGTCGCGTATCTCTTCCTCATCGTCACCTTGGTGTTCTTCCCGCAGGGGCTCTTCGGAGCGAGGAGGGAACGTGTCTAAGGACTTCATTCAGTCGGCGGGCCTGAAGCTCGTCATCCTGGCGGTGCTCTTCGTCGCCCTTCCGCTCCTCCTGGTGTCCCTGGACAAGGGCTACATCTACCAGGTGGTCATGCTGGCCCTGATCTTCTCGCTGCTGGCCGTGTCGCTGCAGCTGGTCACGGGCATTGCCGGGCTGCTGCATCTGGGTCACGCCGCCTTCTACGGCGTCGGCGCCTATATCGCGGCGCTGGCCGGGGCCGACTACGGCATCGGCTTCACCCTCGGCCTGCCGCTGGCGGGCCTCGGCGCGGCGGCCATCGCCTTCGTCGTTGCCCTGCCGACCATGCGTCTCGTCAGCATCTACTTCGCCGTCGCCACGCTCGGCATCGGCCAGATGATCTTCCTCGTCCTGCAGAACTGGGTCGAGGTGACGAAGGGGCCGAACGGCGTCAGCCTGTTCTCCGGGATCGACCTGTTCGGCTACACCGTCGACAGCGAGCTGGGCATCTACTTCGTGGTCGCGACCATCGTCTGCATCTCGATCTGGGTCATCCACCGGCTGAGCCATTCCTACTACGGCAATGCCCTGCGCAGCCTGCGCGAGGACGACCAGTGCGCCGACGCGATGGGCATCAACACGGTGCGGCTGAAGATCGAGTCCTTCATGATCTCGTCCTTCTTCGCCGGCATCGCGGGTGCCCTGTGGGCCTACACCACGGGCTATATCTCGCCGGTGGACTTCGACTTCGCGGAATCGATCCTGATCCTCGCCATGGTCGTGGTCGGCGGCCTGGGCAGCATTCCCGGCGCCATCATCGGCGCCCTGCTGTTGATCCTGCTGCCCGAGGCCCTGCGCGGGGTGGGCGACATGCGCAACATCATCGTCGGCTTCGTGCTGTTCTTCTCGATCCTGTTCCTGCCCAAGGGACTGTTCGGCGAGGTTCCGGCGCTCAACTTCGTCCGCCGTCAGTTCGGCTCCGCCTGGCAGGACAATCCCGACAAGCAGAAGGTGGGCTGGAAATGACCGCCATGCTCGAGGTGGACAATGTGTCCCGGCGCTTCGGCGGCCTCATGGCTGTCGACAGCGTCACCACCACCGTCGGGGAGCGGGAACTCGTCGGCCTGATCGGCCCGAACGGCGCCGGCAAGACGACGCTGTTCAACCTGATCTCCGGCTTCACCCCGGTCTCGTCGGGCGAGATCCGCTATCGCGGCGAAAAGATCAGCGGCCTCAAGCCGTCGGTCATCGCCTCGAAGGGCATCTCGCGCACGTTCCAGAACCTGCGCGTCTTCCCGAACATGACCGTGTTCGACAACGTCTCCGTCGGCGCGGTCGGGGCTATCGGCCAGAGCCCCTGGCAGGCGATCGCCGGGGGATCGAAGGGATCGAAGCAGATTTCCGAACGCAGCTGGGAGGCGCTGGAGAAGGTCCAGCTGACCCAGTATGCCAACGATCTTGCGGCCAACCTTGCCTATGGCAAGCGCAAGTATCTGGAGATCGCCCGCGCGCTGGCGATGAACCCGGACCTGCTGATCCTTGACGAACCGGCCGCGGGACTGAACGATTCCGAGACGGCGGAGCTGGCCTCCTTCATCAAGGACCTGCATTCCAGCGGCATTACCGTCATGCTCGTCGAGCACGACATGGGCCTCGTGATGAGCATTTGCGAGCGCATTGTCGTGCTGGCGTCCGGCAAGAAGATCGCCGATGCGGAACCGTCGGTCGTCCGGCAGAACCGCGAGGTCCTGGAAGCCTATCTGGGGGTGGACGAGTGAACGTTCTCGAAATCGCAAACCTGTCCCTGCGGATCGGCGTCCAGGACATCCTGCACGACATCAGCCTGGACGTCGCCGAGAAGGGCATCTACGCCATTCTCGGCGCCAACGGTGTCGGCAAGACCAGCCTGATGCGCTGCATCTCCGGCATCTACCACCCGACCGGCGGCGAGATCCGCTACGAGGGCAACAACATCGTCGGCCTGAAGAGCCACCAGATCGTCGATCTGGGCATTCTCCAGGCCCCCGAGGGGCGGCAGATCTTCTCCAACATGAGCGTGCTGGAGAACCTGACCATCGGCGGCGGACCGCTGAAGACGGCGGAGCTCGACCGGGTGCTCGGGCTGTTCCCGAAGCTGAAGGAACGGCTCAAGCAGGGCGCGGGCTCCCTGTCGGGCGGCGAGCAGCAGATGCTGTGCATCGGCCGTGCGCTGATGCGCCGGCCCAAGGTTCTGTTGCTCGACGAGCCCTCGCTCGGCCTTGCGCCGATGCTGGTGCGCTTCATCTTCGACCTCGTCGAGGAGATCCGCGCGCAGGGCTACTCGATCCTGATCGTCGAGCAGAACGCCAAGGCGGCGCTGCGCATCGCCGACCGGGCCGCCGTCATCGAGGGCGGCAAGATCGTCATGGAAGGCTCCGCCAAGGAGCTGGCCAGTGACAGCCGCGTCGCCGACGCCTATCTGGGTGGGCATGTCGCGGCGCACTAGTGTGGTGAATTTGAAATACGCCTCACTTTGGCAGCAAATCCAGAGCGTATTTCAAATTCGAAAACCACACTAGAAACATAAACTTGCTAGTCACCCTTTTGAATCTGAAGTTCGTTCAGAGCATGCCGGGAAATGTGACGAACTTCAGATTCGGGTGACTAGCCGCGGCATCCGCCAGGACACCACGGGCACGACACACGAAAGAGGGACCCACGATGACGCTGCCGATGATCGAGAAACGCCGGATCGAGGCCGCGGTCCTCAAGCACGTCTTCGATGTGCTGGTGGAGCGGCACGGGCGCGAGGAAGCGGAAAAGGTGATCGGCGAGGCCGTCTCCAACTCCGCCATCGCGCAGGGCAAGGAGTTCCGGGAGAAGGAGCCGCAGGAGCCCAACCTCGAGAACTTCGCCGACCTGCTGCCGCTGTGGCAGATGGACGACGCGCTGCAGATCGAGGTGCTGGAGAAAGGGCCGGACCGGCTCGACTTCAACGTCAAGCGCTGCCGCTATTCCGAGGTCTACAAGGAGATGGGGCTCGGCGACATCGGCCACCTGCTCTCCTGCAATCGCGATGGCGACTTCTGCATCGGCTACAACCCGAAGATGGAGCTGACGCGCACCCAGACGATCATGAAGGGCGCGTCCCATTGCGACTTCCGCTACCGGCTGAAGCCGGCGGCCGAATAAGCCTCTGCGCGTTCCCGTTTCAAGATGACGGCGCGGCTCTCACGGGCCGCGCCGTTTTCTTTCGGTGAAGACGAGGCCGATGCCGCAGGCGGCGATCAGCGCTGCGCCGACCAGCGTCAGCGGGCGCGGCGGCAGGTCGAACAGCAGAAAATCGAAGAGGGCGGCCCAGATCACCGCCGAATAGCGGGTGGCGGCGACCATGGTCGAGCGGCGCGCCCGCGTTGCCGAGGCGATCAGCAGGTTGCTGAGGATGTAGAAGACGATCATCGCCGCGATGATGCCCGTCTCGCCCGCGACCAGCGGCCGCCAGTCGCCGACGACACCCATCGCGAATGCCAGGATCAGCGTCGCGACGCTGGCCGTGAACGACAGTTCGAGGCTGGGCACGGTCGAGGCGCGCCGGCTCGTCAGCATGTCGCGGGCCACATAGAAGGCGGCCGAGCCGATGGCCGAAAGGGCGCCTTCCATGCTGCCGGCCAGCGCCGGGCCGGTGGCGATCAGCGCGCCGGAAAACGCCAGCAGCAGCAGGATGCGCCCGCGCGGCGACAGGGGCTCGCCCGCCAGCAGCCAGTTCATCGCCATCACCCCGATGGGGATCGTCATCATCACCGTGGCGACGAAGCTGAGCGGGGCGAGGGTGAGCGCATGCATCAACCCTGCCGTCGCGACGGCCTCCAGCGCGGCGCGCGCCAGCACCACGCGCGGCGGCCAGCGCAGGCCCCGCCGGATCATCAGCGGCAACAGGATGAAGATCGTGCCGACCGCCCGCAGCAGGATCAGCTGGCTGGTCGGCATCACCGCCAGCAGCTTGACGCAGGCATTGTTGATGTTGCCGGCCCCGGTCGCCAGCAGTCCCTCGATCAGCGGCCGCCGGTCGCCGGGGGGCGGCGGCTGGCCCTGATCGGTCCCGTTCGGATCGGGTGCGGGCTGCCCGGATTTGGGGTGATCGCGCAATCGGCCGGCATCTGAGGGCATGGCGGTGAGGGTCCCGAGGGGAGGAGCGGGTCAGCCGGCGGGGAAGGCGGTACGGGCGGCCGCGACCAAGCCGCGCGCCTTGTCCGCAAGCTGATCCAGCGACATGCCCGGCCGGTAGAGCGAGGAGCCGAGGCCGAAGCCGCTGGCGCCGGCCTCGCACCAGGGCGCCATCGTCGTGGTGTCGATGCCGCCGACGGGAAGCAGCAGCGCGTCTTTCGGCATGACGCTGCGCCAGGCCTTCAGCGCGCGGGGCTCCATCGCCTCGGCCGGGAAGAGCTTCAGCGCGTCCGCCCCCTGGCGCAGCGCGGCGAAGGCCTCCGACGGGGTGGCGACGCCCGGAAGCGTCGCCAGTCCGCAAGCCTGCGCCTCCGCCACCACGTCGGGCGCGTAGTTCGGCGCGACCATCAGCCGGCCGCCGACATCGGCAAGCCGGCGGCACTGGTCGGGCTCGAGCACCGTGCCGGCGCCGATCAGCGCGCGCTCGCCGTGGGACTTTGCGAGCTTGCCGATGCTGGCGAAGGGATCGGGCGAGTTGAGCGGAACCTCGATGATGCGGAAGCCGGCCTCGAACAGGACGTCGGCGACATCGGTGATTTCCGCCGGCGTGACGCCGCGCAGGATGGCAATGAGCGGGCAGGCGGCAAGCGCTTCGCGCAAGGTCATGTCAGGTCTCCCCTGGCCGCGGCGAGGATCTGCCGGGCACCGTCGATCGCGGCATGGTCGCTCCCCTCAACGACGTCCAGTCCGAAATGGCGGGCGACGATGGCATAGCGGCGGTTGAGCCCGTCATTGCCGACGATGCCGATGCGCTCGCCCCTGGTGAACTGGTCCCTGGCGAAGAAGCCGCAATTGCGGGCCTGGCGGAACTCCTGCGCGATCAGGAGCCCGGAGACGTAGTCGCGAATTTCGCCAGGGGCAAGCTTGCCGGCGAGCATGCCGGTGCGCGCGGCAAAGACCAGCGAGAGCATGGCGTCGCCCTCCGGGCCTTCCGGCGAGCCGTCATGGATGCCGCGCTCGAAGGCGGCCATGTCTTCCCCGGCACTTTCCGAGCCGGCGGCGGCGCGGGCAATGAAGGAATGCTGCGTCAGGAGCGCGAAGAACTCGCCGGTGACGAAGGTGCGGAAGCCCGAAATCCGCCCGCCGGCAACGCGCGCCCACTTGCTGTGGGTGCCGGGCAGCACGAGCGTTGCGTCATTTTCCAGGCCGAAGCCGACGATCTGGGTCTCCTCGCCGCGCATCACATCGGGGAAGGGCGCGCGGGCCGGATCGTTGATGCCGGCGAGCAGGATGGCGCGCGAGCCGTTGGCGAGGGTCCGCGTGATCGTGCCTTTCGCGAGATCCTCGACCGAGCATGGGCAGGGGACATAGGGCACCTCGATCCAGCCGTTGCGGCTGGTGACCATGCCGACCAGCACGATGTCGAGCGGACCTTCCGCCGCAAGCCAGGGCGCGAGCAGGGCCAGCAGCCGCTCCTCGAACGCATGCTTTTCCACAAACTGGATGCCGTCGCCCGTCTCGATGCGGTCGCGCTGCGTGCCGTCGGCGGCAAGCAGCACCGCGCGGAAGGAGGTGGTGCCCCAGTCGACCACGACATGCGGCGCATTGAGGGCGGAGGGGGAGGGCATGAATCGGTCCTTTCGGGGGAGGCGATGGGTCGAGCATTCATGCTTGTCTTAGCCGGAGAAACAAGATAGTGTCAATTTATGAAACATAGTCTCACATATTGGACATAGACGACATGGCTGATCTCGCCGGCATCCTTCCGGTTCTCCCGACGCCCTTCACGCTAGACGGAAAGGTGGATCTTCCGGCAATGCGCCGCCTGGTGCGCTTCGCGCTCGACTGCGACGTGGACGGCGTCGTCTTCCCGGGCTTTGCCAGCGAGGTGGAGCAGCTGGAGGCGGGCGAGCGTGCCGAGCTCCTGGCCCTGGTGGCGCAGGAGGTCGGCGGCAAGGTGCCGGTGGTTGCCGGCGCCAGCGCACCGAGCGCCGCGGACGTGATCGCCCATGGCCGCGTGGCGGCCTCCGTCGGCGTCACCTGGCTGATGATCCAGCCGCCGGTCTCCATCGGCCGCGAGGCCGCGGCGGTGACGGCGTTCTTCAGCGAGGTTGCGGCCGGCCTGCCGGAGGCGCGCATCGTGCTGCAGAATGCGCCGGCGCCGCGCGGCTCCGACATTGCGCCGCAGACCCTGGTCGAGGTGGCGCGCGCCGTGCCGCAGATCGCCTATGTCAAGGAAGAGACCCTGCCGGCGGGGCCGGCGATCAGCCACCTCCTGGCGCATCGGCCGCAGACGCTGGCCGGCGTCATCGGCGGTGGCGGGGCGCGCTACATTCTCGACGAATATGCGCGCGGCGCCTGCGCGGCCATGCCGGCCATCGAGATCGCCGACGAGCATGTCGCGCTCGACCGGGCCTGGCGGGAGGGCCGCATCGCCGAGGCGCGGGAGATCTATGTGCGGACCCTGCCGCTGCTGACGCTGCAGGCGGTCTATCGCATGCGCTTGACCAAGCACGTGATGATCCGCCGCGGCGTGCTTGAAAACACCGTGGTGCGCGCACCTACGCCGGAGCTCGACGGGCCGGCGAGCGCGGATATCGATGCGAACCTTGCGGCGCTCGGCATCGGCGCGCTGCAGGCGGCAGTCGCCGGGGGCGTCCGATGAGCGATGCCGTCCGCAGCATCGAGGTCTTCACGCTGACGCAGACGCGGGACAAGCCCTATCTCGGCACGGCCCGCAAGGGCGAGGAACCGAATGCCCGCGGCTATCTGGTGCGCAAGGGCAACCGCACCGTCTATCCGACCTTCGACCGCAGCGTGCTGCTGCGCATCGAGACCCGCGACGGCGTCACCGGCTGGGGCGAGACCTACGGCCTCGTCGCCCCCGGCGCCGTTGCCGAGATCGTCAAGGACCTGCTCGCCGACTTCACCATCGGCCGCGATCCGTCCGATCCGTCCGCCATCTACGACGACCTCTACGACCTGATGCGGGTGCGCGGCTATACGGGGGGCTTTTATGTCGACGCGCTGGCCGCCATCGACATCGCCCTGTGGGACATTGCCGGGCAGATCGCCGGCAAGCCGGTGGCGGAGCTTCTGGGCGGCGACCGCTCGAAGACCATCCCTGCCTATGTCTCGGGCCTGCCCGAGGCGACCCGCAAGGCCCGCGCCGAGCTCGCCCTGTCCTGGCAGGCGCGCGGGTTCGATGCGTTCAAGTTTGCAACGCCGGTCGCCGACGACGGGCCGGCGGCGGAGATGGAATCCTTGCGCGCGGCGCTTGGCCCCAACGCGCGGATCGCCGCCGACATGCACTGGAACCAGAGCGCGGATGAGGCGCTGGCCCTGATCGAGGCGATGAAGCCGCATGGGCTGTGGTTCGCCGAGGCGCCGGTCTACACCGAGGACATTGCCGGTCTGGAGGCGGTGTCGAAGGGCACGGACGTGCCCATCGCCGTCGGCGAGGAATGGCGCACGGTCTGGGACATGCGGCACCGGGTGGAGCGCTGCCGGATAGCCATCGTCCAGCCGGAGATGGGGCACAAGGGCATCACCAACTTCACCCGCATCGGCGCGCTGGCGGCGGAGCGGGGCATCGAGGTGATCCCGCACGCGACCATCGGCGCCGGCATCTTCCTGGCCGCCAGTCTGCAGGCGAGCGCATCGCTGCCGACGCTGACCGGCCACGAGTTCCAGCATTCGATCTTCGAACCCAATCGGCGCCTCCTTGCAGGTGACATGGACTGCGCGGACGGCGTCTACCGCCTCCCGACCGGTCCAGGTCTTGGGGTGCGTCCGTCGGAGGAAGCGCTGCGCCTGATGCAGCGGATATAAAAGCCAAGTGGAGGAAAACGCGATGACCAGGACTTTCGGACGGTTCGTCAGGACCGCAACCGCAGCTGCCATGCTCTCGGCGACGATGCTGTCGCCGGCGCTGGCCGACACGACGCTGAAGTTCGTCTCCTGGCAGGTGGACGATGCCGGCACCGGCGACTGGTGGAAGGCCGCCATCGCCGCATTCGAGGAGGCCAATCCGGGCGTGAAGGTGGAGTTCACCAAGGTCGAGCGCGCGGCCTATGCCGACACGATGACGACCCTGTTCGCCGGCGGCCAGCCGCCGCATATCGTCCATCTCGCCTCGTTCGAGTTCCAGTCCTTCGCCGAGAACGGCTGGATGGAAAATCTCGGTCCCTGGCTCGACAAGGACGGCGTCGACATGACCGGCTGGGCCGGCCAGGGCAAGTGCATGTGGAACGGCGAAACCGCCTGCATCATGATGAACTACTTCGGGTTCATCATGGCCTACAACAAGGCGATCCTGGAGAAGGAAGGCCTGTCGGTTCCCACCACCTATGCCGAGTTCCTCGAGGTCGCCCGCAAGACCACCAAGGACTTCAACGGTGACGGCATCACCGACCAGTACGGCACCGGCCACGAGACCAAGGGCGGCGCCGGCCAGTACCTGACCGAGATGCTGAGCTACATCCTCGACGCCGGCGCCTACTGGACCGACAAGGACGGCAACATCACCATCGACACGCCGCAGATGGTCGAGGGCCTGACCCGCTGGAAGACCGTCGTCAAGGAAGGCCTCACCCCGGTCGACCTGTCCGCCGGCGACATCCGCAAGCTCTTCGCCGACGGCAAGATGGCCCTGCGCCTCGACGGTCCGTGGCTCTACGGCATCATGCAGAAGGGCGCGGCCTCCGCCGACACGGCGGTTGCCGAGCCGGCCTTCAGCCCGCCGGTCGGCGGCTCGTCCAACGTGCTGGGCATGGCGAGCGAGATTTCCGATGAGGAAAAGGCGCTCGTCTGGGACTTCATCAAGCTGGTGATGTCGCCCGAGTGGCAGCGCAAATATGCCACCATCGGCAAGAACACCCCGCCGAGCCCGGCTGCCGACGTCTCCGGCGTCGAGCAGGAGGTGCCGCACTTCCCGCTGCTGATCAAGACGATGAAGGCGGCCTCGGATGCCGGTGTCGACCGCATCCCGACGGGCCTCGAGATCCAGTACAACGAGTTCGGCAAGATGGTGCAGGAAGAGGTCCAGCGCATGCTGATCGAGGATCTCGATCCGGCCGCGGTGGTCAAGGTCATGCAGGAGCGGGCCGAGACCATCAAGAACGGCGGCTGACCGCACATTCGCAGCCGGCCCCTTTCGCAGGGGCCGGCTTGTCTTTTCGATCCTGCGCCGCGGCGCTGTGCCTGCGGCAGGAGGTTGCATGTCCCGAGTCCGGCTCTTCGATCTGGCCAGGCCGAGCCGTCAGCATCTGCTGGGCTACATTCTGCTCGCCCCTGCGGTGCTGCTGGTCGGCCTGATCATCGTCTATCCCCTGATCATCTCGATCGACCTGTCGCTGCAGGCGGTCAAGCTGCCGCGGATGGGCGCCCCGCGCGCGCCCTTCACCACGGCGAACTACCAGAAGCTCTTTGCCTCCAGCGAATTCTGGATGGCCTGCTGGGTGACGCTGAAGCTCGTCGTCGTGGTCACCGCCGGCAGCCTGATCACCGGCGTCTCGACCGCGCTTCTGGTCAACAACCGGTTCCGCGGGCGCACGCTCGCGCGCCTTGCCATGGCGCTGCCCTGGGCGGTGCCGGAAGTGATCGCGGTGGTGATCTTTGCCTGGATCTTCGACAGTTCCTTCGGCCTCATGAGCTGGCTGCTGGTCACGCTCGGCCTCTCCGACGGCATGGTCGCCTGGGTGTCGACGCCGGGCGCCGCCTTCTGGGCGGTGGCGATCACCATGATCTGGAAGGGCTATCCCTTCGTCTCGATCATGACGCTGGCCGGCCTGCAGTCGATCCCGACCGACTTCTACAACGCCGCCAAGGTGGACGGGGCCAATGTCTTCCAGCGCTTCCGCTGGATCACGCTGCCGCTCCTGATGCCGGTGCTCGGCGTCACCCTGGTGCTGGTCATCCTGTGGGTGTTCCGCGACTTCTCGATCATCAAGGTGCTGACCGAGGGCGGGCCGCTGAAGTCGACCCAGACCCTGTCGATCATGACCTACGACCAGGCCTTCGGCTTCTTCAACTTCGGCTATGCCTCGGCGGTGGGCGTCGTCACGCTGGTCATCTGCGTCGTCGCGAGCCTGCTGATGCTCGGCCGCCAGACCCGCGCCATGTATTGAGAAAGGGGACCCCATGAACCGCACACCCCTGCAAAGCCTGGCGCTCTACGGCACCGTCATCCTGCTCGCCGCGCTGATCCTGTTTCCGGTCTACTGGCTGCTGGTGACCGCCGTCTCCACCTCGGCGGACCTGTCGCAGCTGCCGCCCAGCTTCTGGCCGGACGATGCCCAGTGGGGCACGTTCGCCAAGGTCTGGGAGGAGCGGCCGATCCCGCTCTGGCTGCTCAACTCGATGCTGGCGGCCATCGGCTCGGTCACCCTGTCGATGGTGGTCTCGGTGCTGGCGGGCTATGCCCTGTCGCGCTTCACGATCCGCGGCGGCCATTCGCTCGGCCTGTTCATCCTGACGGCGAAGATGCTGCCGGCGACGCTGCTGGTGATCCCGCTCTTCTCGATCTTCCGCAACTTCGGGATGATCGGCAGCCTGTGGACGCTGGTGCTGGCGCATTCGACGCTGATCATTCCCTTCACCACCTGGATGCTGAAGGGCTATTTCGACACGATCCCGCGCGAGCTGGAACAGGCGGCGATGGTCGACGGCTGTTCGCCGATGGGCGCGATGGTGCGGGTCGTGCTGCCGGTCGCCACGCCCGGGCTGGCGGCGACCTCGCTCTATGCCTTCGTGCTGAGCTGGGCCGACTACGCCTATGCGCGGACCTTCCTCGTCAATGCACCGGACAGCTGGACCGCCAATCTCGGCATCACGACGATGCGCGGCGAGTACAGCACCGACTGGAACGAGATTTCGGCTGCGGCCGTCTTCGTCGCCGTTCCGATCATCGTCATCTACCTGTTCCTTGAGCGCTACCTGGTCGGCGGACTGACCGCGGGCGCGGAGAAGTAATTCATGGCCAATATCTCCATTCGAAACGTCCACAAGAGCTACGGCGCGCACGAGGTGCTGAAGCCGTTCTCGCTCGAGATCGCGGACGGCGAGTTCATCGTGCTGGTCGGCCCGTCGGGCTGCGGCAAGTCGACGATGCTCAAGATCCTGGCGGGCCTCGAACCGGCGACCGGCGGCGACATCCATCTCGGCGAGCGGGAGGTCACCGACCTTGCCCCCGGCGACCGCGACATCGCCATGGTGTTCCAGAACTACGCGCTCTATCCGCACCTGACCGTGCGCGAGAACATCGGCTTCGGGCTGAAGATGCGCGGCACGCCAAAGGCCGAGATCGAGCGCCGGGTGCTGGAGGCCGCGCGCATCCTGGAGGTGGAGAAGTATCTCGAACGCCGCCCGAAGGACCTGTCCGGCGGCCAGCGCCAGCGCGTTGCGCTGGGCCGGGCCATCGTGCGCCAGCCGCTCGCCTTCCTGATGGACGAGCCGCTGTCCAATCTCGACGCCAAGCTGCGCGTCCACATGCGGGCCGAGATCGGCGCGCTGCACAAGCGCCTCGGCGTCACCACGGTCTATGTCACCCACGACCAGATCGAGGCGATGACCATGGCCGACCGGGTGGTGATCATGCGCGACGGCGAGATCCAGCAGATCGCCGATCCCGACACGCTGTTCCAGCGGCCCGACAATCTCTTCGTCGCCGGCTTCATCGGCTCGCCGGGCATGAACTTCCTCTCCGCCGATGTGGAGCGATCCGCCGGCGGGGCGACCATCACCCTGTTCGGCAACCGCATCGCGGTCGACGAGGCACGGCTTGCGGGTGCATCGACCGTCATCGCCGGCATCCGGCCGGAGCATTTCCATCTCGGCGAGGGCCTTGCGACCTTCACCATCCGTCCGAGCCTGGTGGAAAGCCTCGGCTCGGAGAAATACGTCTATTTCGACGGCGGGGCGCACATGGTCTCGGCCGGCGAGAGCGAGGACGACACGTCCAAGGGCCTGATCGCCCGGCTCGCCCATTCCGGCCCGATGGCGGAGGGGCAGGATCTCGTCCTGTCCTTCGATCCGGCCGAACTCCATCTCTTCGATGCGGTGAGCGAAAAGGCGTTGCGCTGATGCTGGTTCTTGTCACGGGAAGCTCCGGCCGCGTCGGCCGGGCGGCGGTTGCGGCGCTGCGCGCCGCCGGGCACGAGGTGCGCGGCTTCGACCTGCGCGCCTCCGGCACCGATCTCGACGAGGTGGTCGGCAGCTTCGATGATGCCGAGGCCTGCGCCCGCGCGGTCGCCGGCACGGATGCGGTGCTGCATCTGGGCGCCTTCATGTCCTGGGTGCCGGCCGAGCGCACGGCGATGTTCCGCGCCAATGTCGAGGGAACGCGGGTGCTGCTCGATGCGGCGGCGCAAGCCGGCGTGCGCCGTTTCGTCTTCGCCAGCTCCGGCGAGGTCTATCCGGAGAACGCGCCGCTGGTCCTCCCCGTCACCGAGGAGCATCCGCTGCGGGCGAACAGCCCCTATGGCCTCACCAAGCTGCTGGGCGAGCATCTGGTCTCCTTCCACCAGCGCATCGGCAGTTTCGAGACGGTGATCCTGCGCTTTTCCCATACGCAGGATGCGAGCGAGCTGCTCGATCCCGACAGCTTCTTCTCCGGCCCGCGCTTCTTCCTGCGCCCGCGCATCCGCCAGCAGGAGCGCATGGGTAACACCGCTGTCGCCGAGCTGCTGCGTGCGGCCGATCCCGGCCGGCCCGCCCATGTGCTGGCCCGCAATGCCGCCGGCAAACCGTTCCGGATGCACATCACCGACACCAGGGATATGGTGAAGGGCGTGCTGCTGGCGCTGGAATCGGACGGGGCGGCCGGGGGGATCTTCAATCTGGGGGCGAGCGACCCCGTCGATTTCGAGCGGCTGCTGCCGGCCATGTCCGAAATCACGGGATTGCCCGTCGTGACCGTTGACCTGCCCGGCGCCGGCGTCGATTACCAGACCTCGAACGCAAGGATACGCGAGACGCTGGGGTTCGAGCCGGAATGGACGATCGATCGGATGTTGCAGGAGGCGGCGCGGACATGGCGGACGCGAGCACAGGCCTGAGCCAGTCCCGCAAGGACGTTCCCTCCGGCACGGCGGCGCTCGCCAAGGGCCTGACGCTGCTGGACATGGTGGCCGATGCGGAAACGCCCTTGCGCTTCGCCGACCTGCTGCGCCAGTCCGGCCTGCCCAAGCCCACCTTCGCGCGCATCCTGCGCACGCTGATCGCCTTCGGCCTGGTGCGCCAGAACGAGGAGCGCGGCACCTATGTCATCGGGCCGCGCTTCCTGGAGCTGTCGCACCGGGTGTGGGACACGTTCGACCTGCCGACCGCCGCCGCGCCCGAGCTGGAGCGCCTTTCGGCGGAGCTCGGCGAGACGGTGGCGCTGTGCCGGCTCGACGGCGACCAGGTGCAGTATCTCGACGAGCGCTCGGGCGACGGGCTCGGCGTCAGGGTCGACACCGGCCGGCGCGTGCCGCTGCATTGCACCGCCGCCGGCAAGGTGCTGGTCGCCTTCCAGGAGCCGGGTTTCGCCCGCGCGCTGCTGGAGCGCCTTCACCTCGACCGCTACACGCCGCGCACCATCACGACGCTGGAGGCCTTGCAGGCCGACCTGACGCTGACCCGCGCGCGCGGTTATTCGGTCTCCTACGAGGAGCACCTGAACGGCGTGAACTCCGTCGCCGTCGCCATCGCCGGCAAGGACGGCACGCCCATCGGCGCGCTGGTCGCGCTGGGTCCGTCGTCGCGGCTGGACACGTCGCATATCCACCCGGTCGGACGCGAGCTCATCGCCGCCGCCCGAAGGATCACGGGTGCGGCCGGCGCCATCGCCATCAGTTCCCGCCCGCGCCCGCGCACCAGCCAGTCGCAGACGCCGGCCGATCTTGCCTGCGTCCTGCCCTGGGGCGCGCAGCTCGGCGAGGCGCCGGTCTGGGACCCGGTCGCACGCAGCCTCTACTGGGTCGATATCCTGCACCCGGCGGTCTACCGCTTCGATCCCTCTACGGGGCTCAACGAGACCTGCGAGACCGGCAAGCTGGTCAGCTCGGTCATGCCCTGCGCCGACGGCTCGCTGGCGGTGGCGACGCAGGACGGCATCGAGTTCCTGGACTTCGCCTCCGGTACCCTGCAGCCGCTGGTCGACCCGGAAGCGGGCATTCCCGAGAACCGGCTCAACGACGCCAAGGTCGGCCCCGGCGGGGCGATCTGGGTCGGCTCCATGCGGCTCGATGCCAGCAAGCCGAGCGGCGCGCTCTACCGGGTCGCCGCCGACGGCACGGTGACGCGCAAGGAAAGCGGCATCTCGGTCAGCAACGGCATGGCCTGGAGCCCGGACAACCGGGTCTTCTACTTCGTCGATACGGTGCCGGGCCTGATCTACGCCTATGATTTCGAGCCCGGAAAGGGCGTCCTCGGCAACCGCCGGGTGCTTGCGCGCATCCCGGAAGGCGAGGGGCGTCCGGACGGCATCGCCGTCGACAGCGAGGGCGGCGTGTGGTGCGCGATCTGGGACGGCTGGCGGGTCAACCGCTACCTGCCCGACGGCCGGCACGAGCGCAGCATCGAGCTTCCCGTTCCCCGGCCGACCAGCGTCGCCTTCGGCGGCGCGGACCTGGCGACGCTCTACATCACCAGCGCCCGCACGCGCCTGCCGGCCTCGACCCTGTCCGAGGCGCCGCTCTCCGGCGGCCTCTTCGCCTGCACACCCGGCCTCTCCGGCGTGCCGATCACCCTGTTCGACAAGGGGCAGGGCGCCGCATGAGCACGCTCGAGACGATTTTCGGCCTTCATGGCCGCGTTGCGCTGGTCACCGGCTCGAGCCGGGGCATCGGCGCGGCCATCGCCGTCGGTCTTGCCGGAGCCGGTGCCACGGTCGTCGTGCACGGCCAGAGCCTGGAAGCGACCGCGGCAACCGTTGCCGCCATCGAGGAGAACGGCGGCACGGCGCTTGCCCTTGCCGCGGACCTTGCCGAGCGCGGCGCGGGCCGCCGCCTGGTGGAGGAGGTGGAGGCCCGGCTCGGGCATCTCGACATCCTCATCGTCAATGCCTCGGCGCAGGTCAATGCGGAGCTCGCCGACCTCACCGAGGCGGATTTCGATCTGCAGGTGGCGGTGAACCTGCGCTCGACGGTGGAGATGCTGCAGGCCGGCCTGCCGCGCATGGCGGCGCGCGGGTGGGGCCGGGTCGTCAGCATCGGCTCGATCAACCAGCTGCGGCCCAAGGCCATCGTCACCGCCTATGCCGCGACCAAAGCCGCCCAGCACAATCTGATCCAGAGCCAGGCGCGCGACTATGCCCGCCATGGCGTTCTGCTCAACACGCTGGCACCGGGCCTCGTCGACACCGACCGCAATGCGGGGCGCAAGGCGGCGGACCCGCAAGGCTGGGACGAGTATGTGCGCACGCTCAACTGGATGGGGCGGCCAGGGCAGGCCGAGGAGATGGTCGGCGCGGCGATCTTCCTTGCCTCTGACGCCTGCAGCTTCATGACCGGCGAGAGCATCGTCCTGTCCGGCGGATACTGAGCCGTCCGGTCAGGGCTTGTAGAAGACCAGCCCGGCGCCGGCGACAATCAGCGTGAAGCCGGCCAGATGCGTCCAGCGCAGCGGCTCGCCCAGAAACCAGATCGAGAACACAGCGAAGACACTGAGCGTGATGACCTCCTGGATGGTCTTCAGCTCGGCGGCGCTGAAATAGCCGTGGCCGATGCGGTTGGCCGGGACCTGCAGCACGTATTCGAAGAAGGCGATGCCCCAGCTCGCCAGGATGACGACGACGAGCGGCGAGCTCTTGAACTTCAGGTGCCCGTACCAGGCGAAGGTCATGAAGATGTTCGAGGCGAGCAGCAGGCCGATCGTGACGAAGGGCACGTAGGAGAGATTGGCAAACGGCATCGGGGGATCCACCGCCAGCGCAAGGACACGCCTGCCGGACGGCGCGGGCGCCCGGTGCGGCATCGACCGGGTGTCCGGCGCCTGTCACGCAAGGCGTCTGCGACAGGGAACGGACCGATTCGACGGCAGGAAGATAGCGCCGTTTGCCGCGCGCGGAAGAGGCAAGAAGAGGCTCGCCCGAGGGAAATCCTTAGGGCGTCCGGCGTGCAGGCGATATTCTCGACCCGGGCAGGAATTGACGCTAAGAGTGATCCGCTCGTCGATCCCGTTTCTGCAAGGCAGTTGAAGGAGTTGCGCTTGGGTGCCGAGGCAACGTCAAAGCCGCGAACGCCGCGCGGCGTCCAGTCCGTCGAGACCGGCGGCGCCATCCTGATGGCGCTGGCCCAGGCCGGGGGACCGCTGAAGCTGAAGGACCTTGCCGAGACGCTCGGCATGGCGCCTGCCCAGCTGCACCCCTATCTCGTCAGCTTCCGCAACATCAACATGGTCGAGCAGACCGAGACCGGCCAGTACCAGCTCGGCCCCTTCGCGCTGTGGCTCGGCCTGACGCGGCTGCGCAACCAGAACGCCTATCGCGAGACGCTGCGCCGGGTGCCGGCGCTGGCCGAGGAACTGGGGCTGATGGTGGCGGTCAGCGTCTGGGGCCTGCACGGGCCGACCATCGTCTATATCGAGGAGACGGCGGCGCGCATCCACTCCAACGTGGCGGTCGGCGGCACGTTCATGCTGACCATGACGGCGACGGGCAAGATCTTCGCCGCCTTCCTGCCGAGGTCGACGACGGAGCCGCTCGCCCGCGCCGAGCTGCAGGGCGTCGAGCCCTCGCTCTACGGCATCCCGATGGTGGACGAGGCGACGTTCCGCAAGGAGGTCGCCTCCGCTTGCGAGAAGGGCTACTCGATCACCCGGGACGCGCCGATCCCCGGCGTCAGCGCCATCGCGGCGCCGGTCTTCGACCACACCGGCATCATCCAGCTGTCGGTGACCGTCATCGGCCCGACCAACTTCATCGACCTGGCCGAGGACGGTCCCTGCCTCAAGCGGCTGATCGAGTTCACGAAGGATCTGTCGCGCGACCTCGGCCACGTGCCGCCCGCCTGACCAGCGCGCCGGCAATGTCGAGCGAGAGCACGAGGCCGCTCGCCGCGATGGCGACGCCCGCCAGCTGCAACGCGCTCGGCCACTGGCCGGCGATCGGAATGGCCAGCAGCACGGCCAGCGGCGGGATCATCGCCGGGAAGAGGCCGGCAAGCCCGGAGCCGAGCCGGCCGATGGCCGCCGCATAGAGGATGATCGCCAGGCTGCCGCCGAGCACGCCCTGGTAGAAGCCCTGTTCCAGCCACTTGGCGGCCGGCAGCGCCGCCGGCTCGAAGAACAGCAGATAGGCCGGCAGCAGCAGCATGGTGGTCGTTGCCGAGGCCGCGCCGATGGCCTCGACCGCCGGAAGGCGCCAGCGGCCGATGAGATAGGTGAACAGACCCCACAGCGTGCCCGATCCGACGAAGCACAGGTCGCCGACCAGCGTCGCGGTGTCGGCCGACTTGGACGGCGCGTTGTCGGCGGCGATGGCCACCAGCCCGCAGATCAGCACGGCCATGCCGATCTTGCGGTTGAGGCTCATCTTCTGGCCGTCGAGGACCAGCGGCAGCAGGTTGGCGACGATGATCGTCATGCCGGGCGAGATGACCACCGCATGCGCCAGCGGCGCGATGCCGAAGCCGGTGTTGAACAGGAAGGCGAAGGGCGGGCCGATGGCGATGGTGAGCAGCGCCAGCCGGGGCAGGGTGAGGCCGCCCGTACGGGAGCGGCGCAGCAGCATCAGGGGCACGAGCAGCAGCGCGGCGACGCCATAGCGCAGGATGGCGAGGTCGGCGCTGGTGAAGCCGTCCGACCGGCCGATATCGACACCGATATTGTAGAAGGCCCAGGCGATGGAGGCCGAAAGTCCGAGCAGGATACCCGGCAAAAGGCGGCCCGGTTGTCCCGGGCCGCCCGTGTCCCTTGCAATGGAGGGCATGGTCAGTCGTTGGCCCCGGCCATGTGGCGCGCGGCGATGTAGCCGAAGGTGATGGCCGGCCCGAGGGTGATGCCGCCGCCCGGATAGTTGCCGCCCATGATGCTGAGCGCATCGTTGCCGGCGGCATAGAGCCCGGCGATCGGCCGGCCTGCCTCGTCCAGCACGCGGGCATTCTCGTCGGTCTTGAGGCCGGCGAAGGTGCCCAGATCACCGATCACCAGCTTGACCGCGTAGAACGGGCCGTTCTCGACCGGCGCAACGCAGGGGTTGGGCTGGTGCTCGGGATCGCCGAGCGAGCGGTTGTAGGAGGTCGAGCCCTTGTGGAACTCCGGATCCTCGCCCTTGCGCGCATGCTCGTTGAAGGTGGCGACGGTCCGCTCGAGCTGCGCCGCGTCGGCGCCGATCTTCTCGGCGAGTTCGCGCAGGCTCTTGCCCTCGAACAGGTAGCCGGAGCGGATCAGGCCGCGATAGGGCACCGGCGCCGGCTTGACGAAGCCGAGGCCGTATTTGCGCAGCGTCTTGTGGTCGGCGATGAAATAGGCGCAGATCTCGCCGCCCTCGGCCTCGCAGGCCTTGCGCATCGCCTGGCAGAAGTCGTGGTAGGAATCCGCCTCGTTGACGAAGCGCTTGCCCGAACGCGTCACCGCGATGACGCCGGGCTTGGAGCGATCGACGAAATGCGGGAAGACGCCGAGCGTGCCGTCGCGGCGCGGGGGACGCGACACCGGCACCCAGGCCGCGTTGTTGGGCAGGTCGTCCTTGATGGCGGCACCCGCCGCAGCACCAAGGCGCAGGCCGTCGCCGGTATTGCCCGGAGGGGCCGGCGAGACGTGCTCATGGCCGGACGGGGAATGCGGGAACAGCTCCTTGCGGCGCACCGCGTCCTGCGGGAAGCCGCCGGCCGCCAGCACCACGCCCTTGCGGGCGGTGACTTCCACCGGCCCTTCCGCCGTGTCGACGATGGCGCCGGTGACGATGCCGCGCTCGTCGCGCAGCAGCTCGCGCACGCCGGCGCGGGTCCAGATCGGCACGTTCATGTCGAAGCAGGACTTGGCCAGCCGCGCGACCAGCGCGTTGCCGTTGACCAGCCGCATCGGCCGGCCGTGGAAGGCCATGTCCTTGAGGAACTTGATGAAGAGCTTCGCGACATAGAAGGCCGAGATCGGCGACTTGGTGACGCGGAAGAAGTGCAGCAGCTCCTTGCCCGAGCCGATCATCATGCCGAGGAAGGTGATCTCGGCGAGCGGTGGCCGCAGGCGCCGGATCTCCTTGCCGAGCTCCCGCCCGTCGAAGGGGCGGGCGACGATGGAGCGTCCGCCCGGCATGCCGCCCGGCGCATCGGGATGATAGTCGGCGAAGGTCGGGCCGAGGTCGAACTGCAGCGAGGTCTTCTCCTCGAAGAACTCGACTGCCTTGGGGCCGGCTTCCAGGAAGGCGTCGACGCGGGCCGGGTCGAAGAACGCCCCGGTCTCGTGCTCCAGATAGGTGCGGGCCTTCTCGGGCGAATCCTCGACGCCGGCGCGCTTGGCCGGACCGTTGCACGGGACCCACATCCACCCGCCGGAGCGGGCGGTGGTGCCGCCGAAGACCGGCTCCTTCTCCACCACCAGGACATCGAGCCGGCGGTGGGCGGCCGAGACGGCGCTGGCGAGGCCGCCGGCGCCCGATCCGACGACGAGAACGTCGCAGCTGTGCTTTTTCATCTTGCAGTTCCTTGAAAGGCGTGCGGATCAGGCCGCCAGATAGCCGCCGTCGACCGGCAGGATGGTGCCGGTCACGTAGCTGGACATGTCGGAGACGAGGAAGAGGACGGGGCCGACCAGTTCGTCCGGCTGGCCGGTCCGCCCGAGCGGCGTATGGGCCATGAACTTGCCGATGGCCGCATCGTTGCCGCGCGTGTGCTCGCTCATCTGCGTTTCGATGACGCCGGGGGCGATGGCATTCACCCTGACGCCGCGCGGGGCGAACTCGTGGGCCAGCGCCTTGGTGAACTGGCCGACGGCGCCCTTGCTGGCGATATAGGCGGAGATGCCGAAGCCGGCGGACAGCGACATGATCGAGGCGAGGTTGACGATTCGCCCGCCCGTCGCCTCCAGCTGCGCCGCGTAGGCCAGCACCATGTTGCGCGGCCCGTCGACATTGACGCGGAACGTCTGGTCCCACTCGCTCTCGAAGCCCGGATCGCCGAAACGGTGCCGCTTCAGGATGCCGGCATTGTTCACCAGGATGCGGGCATCGCCCAGCTCCGCGCGGGTCTTTTCGGCAAAGGCGCGGGCGGCCTCAAGGTCCGACACGTCGCACTGCCCGCCCAGCGATTTGACGCCCGCCTGCGCGGCAAGAGCGGCGGTTTCCGCGGCGGCGTCGGCGTTGATGTCGCAGACCGCGACATGCGCGCCGGCCCGTGCAAGACCCAGCGCAATCGCCCGGCCATTGCCCTGTCCCGCGCCCGTCACGATGGCGACGGAGCCTTCGACTCCAATCATGGGCCTCTCCCTAAATTAGTGTATTGCTAATCCGTTTGATTATAGATAACACTTGAGTTAGGCAAGCGGGAGGTTGAAAAAAGCCGAACGCTGGGCCGGGAGGCCGCCGGACGGCGCGGCAAACAAGATCAAAGAGACGCCCCGCATCGGGGCGCGTTAGGGAGGTCCTCATGAAGGCACGGCTCGCATCCGCCGCGTTGGCGGCTACCATGCTTACGGCTGCTCCGGCGCTCGCCGACAGCTACGACCTGCAGAGCGTTTTCGGCCTGCAGGTGCCCTCGATCGGCCAGAGCCCGGTCAAGTGGGCCGAGCGCGTCAAGCTGATGACCGACGGTGCCATCGACATCAAGGTGCACGGCGCGGGCGATTTCGTGCCGCCGTTCGAGGTGTTCGAGGCGGTCAGCAACGGCTCGATCCCGATGGGCTTCGACTGGATCGGTTACTGGGCGAGCTCCATTCCCGTCGCCAACCTTGTCGGCTCCATGCCCTTCGGCCCGACCCCGGACGTGGCGCTCGGCTGGATGTTCGAGGGCGGCGGTCTGGAGATCATCCAGAAGGCCTATGACCCGCATGGCGTGAAGATCATCCCGTGCCATCTGGTCGTGCCGGAGGCCGGCGGCTGGTTCAACAAGCAGATCAACACGGCCGAGGACTTCAAGGGCCTCAACATGCGCATCGCCGGCCTCGGCGGTCAGGCGCTGGCTCGTCTGGGCGCCAACACCCAGCTCGTGCCGGCCGGCGAGATCTTCGTGTCGCTCGAGACCGGCCGCATCGACGCGACCGAGTTCTCCGCGCCGCAGCTCGACATCGGCTTCGGCTTCGAGAAGGTCGCCAAGACCTACTACTTCCCGGGCTGGCACCAGCCGTCGAGCTGGGACTCCATCATCGTCAACATGGACGTGTGGAACGGTTTCACCGAAGGCCAGCAGCAGATCATGATCGAGGCCTGCAAGGCCAACATCACGGCGAACCTCGGCGACCAGATCCACCAGCAGGCCGTGGCCATCGGCAAGATCCGCGACGCGGGCGTCGAGATCAAGCGCTTCCCCGACGAGGTTCTGGTGGCGCTGCGTGCCGCCTCCCAGGAAGTGATGGCCGAGGAAGCCGCCAAGGATCCGATCTTCAAGGAGGCGCTCGACTCGCTCAACGCCTATATCGAGCGCGTCGGCGAGTGGGGCGAGCTGCAGGCCCTGCCGCGCTGATCTCCCTGATTTCTCGGAAACACAACGGAGCGGACGGCATCCTCATGAAGGGTGCCGTCCTTTCGCAATGATACGCCGTGCAAGCCTACGGAGGTCGCCGTGTCCGAACTGAGCCGCAAGGCGGGGGAGGTTCTCGCCTTTCCCGGCAAGATCGTCGGATGGCTGGTGTTGCCGCTGATCGTGTCCGTCTGCGCCGGGGTGCTCGCCGCCAAGCTCGGCGTCAACCGTCTCGCCGACTGGGGTGCCAGCATTCCGCTGTTCGACACCGGCATCACCGTCAACACGCTGCTCGACCTGCAATGGCATGTCTTCGCGCTTGTCGTGCTGTTCGGCGGCGTCTACGCCTATCGCGACCGCAGCCATGTCAGCGTCGACTTCATGGCCTCGAACTTCTCGCCCCGCACGCGGGCCATCGTCGATCTGGTCTGCGACCTCATCTTCCTGCTGCCCTTCTGCGCCATCGTCGTCTGGTTCGGCACGCGCTTCGCCCACCGGGCCTATGTCACCGGCGAGGGCTCCACCTATGGCGGCATGATCGACCGCTGGATGATCAAGGCCTGCATCCCGATCGCCTTCTCGCTGCTCGGGCTTGCTGCCGTGAACCGCATGATCGGCACCCTGATCGCACTGGTGCGCGGCGACTTTTCTTCCAAGGACAAGAAGGGCTCGTGATGGAAGACGCTTTCTGGCCGCTGCTGATGCTGCTCGGGCTGATGGGCGGCATCTTCGCGGGCTATCCCGTCGCCTTCGTCCTCGGTGGCATCGGCATTCTCTTCGCCGTCATGGCCGGCGTTCCGCTCGTCTTCCTGTCGACGACGGTGGCGCGCATCTATTCCGGCACGCTGACCAACTGGCTGCTGATCGCCATCCCGCTCTTCGTCTTCATGGGGCTGATGCTGGAGCGCTCCGGCGTTGCCGAGCGGCTGCTGAAGTCGCTGGCCTCGGTGTTTCGCGGCATGCCCGGCGGCTACGCCTTCGCGGTCGCCATCATCGGCGTGGTCATGGCCGCCTCGACCGGCATCATCGGCGCCTCCGTGGTGCTGATGGGCATGATGGCGCTGCCGACCATGCTGCAGAACCGCTACGATCCGAAGATCTCCACCGGCCTCATCGCCGCCAGCGGCACGCTCGGCATCCTCATCCCGCCGAGCATCATGCTCATCGTACTTGGCGACCAGCTGCGCGTGTCGGTCGGCGACCTGTTCATGGCGGCGGTCGGGCCGGGCCTGCTGCTCGGCGCGCTCTACATCCTCTATCTGGTCGGCGTCGCCGTCTTCCAGCCGCACCGCATGCCGCCGGCCGAGGTCGCCGACCCGCAGCCTTTCTGGCGGGCGGCCGGAACGCTGGCGCTCGACCTGCTGGCGCCGGTGCTGCTGATCGTCTCGGTGCTCGGCACCATCGTTGCGGGCATCGCCACGCCGACCGAGTCCGCCGCCATCGGCGCGCTGGGCGCCATGGTGCTGGCGCTGGTCTCGCGCCAGCTCGACTGGGCAACGCTCTATGCGGCGCTGCGCGACACCACCAAGACCACCGCGATGATCATCTTCGTGATGCTCGGCGCGACCGTCTTCTCCGTGGTCTTCCGCAAGCTCGGCGGCGATGCGCTGATCGCCGACATGTTCTCGGTGCACGAAGGCAACCCTTATGTCGTGATCATCATGATCATGGCGCTGGTCTTCGTCCTCGGTTTCTTTCTCGAGTGGGTCGAGATCACGCTGGTGGTGGTGCCCATCGTTGCCCCCGTGGTGGCCGGGCTCGACTTCGGCCTGACGCCGGAGCAGACGTTGATCTGGTTCGCCATCGCGCTGGCGGTCAACCTGCAGACCTCCTTCCTGACCCCGCCCTTCGGCTATGCGCTGTTCTACCTGCGCGGCATCGCGCCGGAGGGCGTTTCCATCGGCACGATCTATCGCGGCGTCATTCCTTTCGTGGTGCTGCAGATCACGGCGCTGGCCGCGGTGATCTATTGGCCGCAGGTCGCGCTCTACATTCCGCTCGCCCTGGCGAAATAGCCGTCAAGCCGCCGCCCGCCGGGTGGTGGCCGGACCAGTCCTCCCAAGCCGCCGGACCGGCGCTTCCGTCTTCGCACGGAAGCCGCTTGTCCGGCGCGGTCCGTTCCGGGGCAGGGTTTCAGGGGCGGGCAGGGGGCGCGACGCTGCCGCGCTCGACGAGGCCGACCGGCAGGATCGTCGCCTGCGGCACGCTCTCGTCCGGCCGCTCGATCAGCGACAGCAGCAGCCGGGCGGCGATGGCGCCGGCCTCGAATTGCTGGATGCGCACCGTCGTCAGCCCCGGCGGGATCAGCTCCAGGAGGGGCATGTCGTTGAAGCCGGTGATCGAGATGTCCTTCGGGCACGAGCGGCCGACCGACTGGAAGAAGGACAAGGCACCGAGCGCGAGACGGTCGTTGGCGCACAGCACCGCCGTGGTGCCGGGTGCGCGTGCGTGGATCTCGGCAGCGCAGCGCCGGCCTTCCTCTTCGTCGAAGCGCTCCGCCTCGGTGATCATCGTGTCGTCCGCGCCAAGGCCCGCCTCGTCCACCATCGCCTGGAACGCCTTGAGCCGCAGCCGTCCGGTGGACAGCTCCGCCGGGCCGGCCAGATGCGCGATCCTCCTGTGGCCCTGCCGGCGCAGGAGTTCGAAGACGAGACGGATGCCGTCCTCCTCGTCGTTGATCACGTAGGGAATGTCGGTTTCCTCGATGCGCCGGTTCAGCGTCACGACGGGCAGGCCCTGGCGTGCGGCCTCGACGATGCCCGGATCGCTGCGCAGCACGGCGGTGTGGATGATGCCGTCGACGCCGCGCTCCTGCAGGATCTCCACCAGCCGCTCCTCGCGCCGCGGCTGGCTGTCGGTGTTGACCAGGATCGAGGCGTAGCCGGCCGCCTCCATCACGCTCTCGATGCCGCGCACGATGGGCGGGAAGATCATGTTGGTGATGTCGGGGATCATCACCCCGACCGTCATGGTCTTCTGCTTGCGCAGGCTGAAGGCGACGCGGTTGGGCCGGTAACCTAGCGTGCGGGCCGCTTCGCGCACCCGCTCCACCACTTCCTCCGACAGCGACGAGCGGGAGGAGGCGTCCAGCGCCCTGGAGACGGTCGAGGGATGCACGCCGGTCGCCCGGGCGATGTCCTTGAGTGTGGGCCGTTTTCTCATGTCGCGCGCTGCCTGGTTGCGATCCTCTTTCCTGATATACCGGCCGAGGGGCGCTTCTGCAATCGATTGCACATTCCATATTGACGCATGCGAAATCGGGTGATAGCCATATGCAATCGATTGCGTAAATCGCATCGTTCGATGGCTGTCGTGCCGCGCGCGCAAGCGGCCGAGCAGGCCCTTCGGGGCTGGCCGACGCCATCATGAGACTTGCAGCTTTGCCGCAAAGGCCTTCGGGCCGGCGACGGGCGGGCATTTCGACACGCGGTGCCGCGACGGAGGAGGTCGCGGCCGGCATCTCCCGGATCCAGGACGGACAAATAGGGATCCGGCACAGGCAGGTGAAGATGTGCAATCGATTGCATAAGGCTTCCGGACGGGAAGCCGCTGGCAATCGGGGCGCATGGGACCTGCCGCATCTGCAAGCCCGCGGCCCATCGGTCGCGGCATGGGAGGAGGAAACCATGAAACATCTGACTGCGCTTTGCGGCGCGGCCGCCCTTCTGCTCGCCGGTACGGCGTATGCGCAGGATACGGCACCGCTCAAGATCGGCGCCTCGCTGCCGCTGACGGGCAATTTCTCGATTGCCGGGGCCAAGCACCGGGCCGGCTACGAGCTGTGCATCGACATGATCAACGAGCGCGGCGGCATTCTCGGCCGCAACGTCGAGCTGGTCGTCTCCGACAACCGCTCCGACCCGGCCACCGCGATCAACCAGTACGAGCGCTTCATCAATGTCGACGGGGTGGAGGCGGTCTACGGCACCTTCTCCTCGCGCCTGTCGTTCCCCGTCGCCAACATCCTTGCGAAGAACAACATGGTGCACCCGCTGCCGGCCGGCGGCGCGCTGCGCATCTACACGCAGGGCCACAAGAACATCTTCTACTTCCAGCCGAATGCGGCCGAATATGTCGGCGCCTCGCTGGCCGGCGTGATCCGCGACCTGGTGCCGGAGGGCGAACGCCCGAAGACGGCGGCCGTGATCTCCGCCGACGACTTCTTCGCCAACGGCGTGTGGGCGGGCCTCCTCGGCGAGAAGGTGATGGACCCGGCCGACGGCAGCGAGGTCGCCGATCTCGCTCCCGGCTATCTGGCCGACAGCGGCATTAAGGTCGTGTTCTCCGAGCGCTGGCCGGAAGAGGGCTTCAACGACTGGCTCAACCTCGCCAACCAGGTGAAGCGCGCCAATCCGGACCTCATCATCGGCCTGACCGCCTCCGCCGAGGAGGCCGTCCAGCTGACCCGCGCGCTGAAGACCGTCCGGGCGACCCCGAAGATGGTCTATTTCAGCCAGGGCACCCAGGCCGAGTTCCTGGAAGGCACCGGCGCCAGCGCCGAAGGCGTCTTGGTCCACACCTCCTGGCACAAGGACGCGCCCTTCGAGGCGGTGCTCGGCGGCCAGCCCTTCTCCAATCTCGACTTCGTGGCGGCCTATCAGGAGCGCTTCGGCGAGGTTCCGGACGAGGACGCGGCCATTCCCTTCGCCGTCTGCCAGGGTATCGAACAGGCGATCCTGGGCGCCGGCAGCACCGACAATGCGGCCATGGGCGAGTGGCTGTCCGCCCGCACCCGCGAGGAGCCGGTGCGCACGATCCTCGGCCGCTTCAACTGGGACGAACGGGGCCTTCCCGCCGACAAGCCGTTCCTGATGACCCAGTGGAACGACGGCGAGCTGCAGTTCGTCTACCCGACCGACGAGTTCGTCGGCGTCGACAAGCTGACCCACCCCAAGAACGGCTTCTGAGCCATCGCCTCTCCCTCCGGACCCGCGCAGTGGCGCGGGTCCGCCCGGACTGACGAAGAGGATTTCGCCATGCTTGAGGTCAAGGGCCTTTGCAAGCATTTCGGTGGCATTCGCGCCGTCGACGACTGCAACTTCACCGTCGAGCGCGGCTCGATCACCGCCTTGATCGGCCCCAACGGCGCCGGCAAGACCACCGCCTTCAACTGCATCAGCCGCACCACCCGCCCCACCAGCGGCGAGGTCTGGCTCGACGGCGAGCGCATCGACCAGCTGCGCCCGCACCGGATCACCCGTCTCGGCCTCAGCCGGACCTTCCAGATCAGCCGCAACCTTGCGGACATGACGGTGCTGGAAAACGTCATCGCCCAGTCCCGCGTGGAGGGCTGGCGGGACCTGTTCAAGCCGGCCATGAGCCCCTCGGAAATCGACAAGGCGATGGGCCTGCTCGACTTCCTCGGCATCACCCGCATCGCCCACGAGGACGGCTCCAACCTGTCCTATGGCCAGAAGAAGCTGATGGATCTGGCCGCGCTTCTGATGAGCGATCCGAAGATCATCCTGCTCGACGAACCGGCCGGCGGCGTCAACCCGTCGCTGCTGGAGGAGATCGTCGGCCATATCCGCCGGCTCAACGATCAGGGCCTCACCGTGCTCATCGTCGAGCACAACATGGACCTGATCATGCGCCTGTCCCACCGCATCGTCGTCATGGCGCAGGGCACCGTCATCGCCGACGGCCGCCCGGACGAGGTGCGCGAGAACCCGGCCGTCCTGGATGCCTATCTGGGCGGCGTTCTGGAGGAGGCTGCGTGATGGCCGAACTTCTCGAAGTCGAAAGCCTGACCGCAGGCTATGGCGACGGCCCGGCGATCCTCGACGGCGCCCATCTCACCGTCCAGCCCGGCAAGGTCCACTGCATCATCGGCCCCAACGGTGCCGGCAAGTCGACCTTGCTCAAGGCGATCTGCGGCATGCTGAAGATCCGCCAGGGCGACGTCCGCTTTCGCGGCCAGAGCCTCAAGGGGCTGCGGCCCGACCAGGTCCTGCGCCGCGGCATCTGCTTCGTGCCGCAGGAGCGGGCGCTGTTTCCCAAGATGACCGTGCGCGAGAACCTGCGCATGGGCGGCTATTCGCTCGCCGACAAGTCGGGGCTGGAGCGCCGCATCGACGAGATCGAGGAGCGCTTCCCGATCCTGCGCGAGCGCCGCGACCAGCATGCCGGCACCATGTCGGGCGGCCAGCAGCAGACGCTCGCCATGGCCCGCACCCTGATCATCAAGCCGGACATCGTCATGCTGGACGAGCCCTCGCTCGGCCTCGCGCCGAAGATCGTCCAGGAGATGTTCGACATCATGCGGGTGATGGCCTCGGAAGGCATCACGATCCTGCTCGTCGAGCAGAACGCCCTGATGGGGCTGAAGAATTCCGACTGGGGCGTCGTCCTCGACCTCGGCCGCACCCTGTTCGAGGGGCCGGCGGCCGACGTGCTCGCCGATCCCCGCATCCAGGAACTCTATCTCGGCGGCCGCAAGGCGGCCTGAGCGGGAGCAACACCATGGCAGACTTCATCCAGACCTTGATCCTGGGACTGGCGCTCGGCGGCGTTCTGGCGCTGATGGGCTCGGGCCTCAGCCTCGTCTTCGGCGTCATGCGCATCGTCAATCTCGCGCATCCCTCGCTCATCATCGCCGGCGCCTATATCGCCTATTGGGGCTTCCGGCTGTGGGGCATCGACCCGCTCGTCATGCTTCCGGTCGCGGCGGTGATCCTGGCGGCGATCGGCGTCGTTCTCTACCGCTTCGTCTTCGAGCGCGAGGCCCGCTCGGCCAAGTATTCGGAGATGACGGTGCTGCTCACCTTCGCCCTGGCGATGATGGTGGAAGGCGCCCTCGGCGGCATGTTCACCAACACCCAGCGCGTCACCTCGCCCTCCTATGCCACCGATGCGATCTTCATCGGCGACATCTTCATCCCCACCGGCCAGCTCTATGCGGGGCTCGCCTCGCTGGCGATCATCGGCGCTCTGGCGCTGTTCCTGAAATACTCGCGCTTCGGCTACGCGATCCGCGCCACCACGCAGAACCGCGAGGCGGCCGAGCTGCTCGGCGTCAACGTCAACCTGGTCAGCATGGCGAGCTTCGCCATCGGCATCGGCCTTGCCGGCGCGGCCGGGGCGCTCGTTTCCTTCGTCTTCTCCTTCTTCCCGGCCAAGCACTGGGAGTGGATCGCGGTGCTGATGTCGCTGGTCGTTCTCGGCGGCATGGGCTCGATCCTCGGCACCGTCCTTGCTGCGTTCATGCTCAGCGTGGTGGCCGCCTTCGTCGGCGACTACATCGGCTCGACCTGGTCGACGCTGACCTTCTTCCTCGCGCTGTTCCTCATCCTCCTGCTGAGGCCCCAGGGCCTGTTCGGCGAGAAACCGGAGCTGGCCTGATGACCATGTCCCTCGACCAGACCTCGTCCGTCCTTGCCGCGCGCAAGGCCCACAACGAGAAGCTTGCCGCCCGCGCCGACAAGACCCGCGCGGTGTGGTTCCCCTGGACGGTGCTTGCGCTGTTCATGGCGCTGCCGGCTCTGCAGTTCGTCGGCAACTACAACTATGTCCTGCACCTGGTGCTGTTCACGGCCTGCTACGTGACCATGGCCTCGGGCTGGAACATCCTCGGCGGCTTCACCGGCTATATCAGCCTCGGCCACAACGTCTTCTTCGCCATCGGCGGCTATTTCGCCGGCATGATCCTCGCGCGCTACGGCATCTCGACGATCCTGCTGGCACCGCTCGCCGGCGTTGTCTGCGCGGCCTTCGGCTACCTGATCGGCCGGGTGACGCTGAAGACGCGCGGTCCCAGCTTCATCATCTCCTCGCTCGCGCTGGTGATGATCGCCCGCATCCTGTTCGACCACTGGAGCTTCGTCGGCGGGGCCAACGGCGTCGCGCTGCCGGCGACCGAGCTGCCGCTGGCCTGGGCGAAGCTGCCCTACTATTACGCCTTCCTGGTGCTGGCCGCGTTCTCGGTCTGGGCCTCGTACAAGATCAAGCACTCCAAGTTCGGGCTCGGCCTGCGCGCCATCTCCAAGGACGAGATCAAGGCGGAAAGCGCCGGCATCGACACCCGCACCTACAAGGTCCTGGCCTTCGCCATCTCCGGCGCCTTCGTCGGCATGGCGGGTGCGATCTGGGGCGAATACCTCACCTACATCCGGCCCAACATCTTCCTGCTCATTCTCGTCAGCGTGAACATGGTCCTCATGTGCATCCTCGGCGGCAAGGGCACGGTCGCCGGTCCGGTGATCGGGGCGGTGCTGATCGTCGTCTTCAACGAGCTGTTCGTGGCAACGCTCGGCGCCTCGGAAATCAACATCCTGGCGACCGGCGCGGTGATGGCGCTCGCCCTGATGTTCTTTCCCCTCGGCATCGTCGGAACGCTGGCGCGCAGCGGCCGTCTGCCGCGCGTGCTGAACTGGGACTGAGCCGATGGCCTTCACGCTCTACAACGCGCCCCAGTCGACCTGCTCCCAGCGCGTGCGATACGTACTGCACGCCAAGGGGTTGGCCTTCGACGAGCACCGGCTGGACCTGTTCCGCGGCGACCAGCTGAAGCCGGACTATCTGGCGATCAATCCCAACGGCGTGGTCCCGGCCCTCGTCCATGACGGGCGCACCGTCATCGACAGTGCCGTGATCATGGAATACCTGGAGGACATCCTGCCGGGCGTGGCGCCCTCGCGCCCGGCAGATCCCTTCGAGACGGCGCGGATGCGCGCGATGATCCGCTTCATCGACGAGATCCCGACGCCGGCGATCCGGGTGCCCTCCTACAATCTGGCCTTCCTTCCGCACTTCCGTTCGATGAGCGAGGAGGAGTTCCAGGTGCTCGCCGACAGCAAGCCGCTGCGCCGCGAGTTCCTGCTGAAGATGGGCCGGACCGGGTTTCCCAAGCCGGAGATGGACGAGGCGCTCGGCCGCCTGCGCCGCGCCGTGCTGCGCATGGCCGACTGGCTGGAAGAGGGCGGCGGCCCCTGGCTGATGGGCGAAAGCCTCACCCAGGCGGACATCGCCGTGATGCCGGTGATCGTGCGGATGGCCGACATCAATCTCGACACGGCCTGGGACGACCGGCCCGAAATCGGCCGCTGGCTGGAGCGCATCCGCGCCAGCGCGCCTTTCGCGGCGACCTACTATCACGGCTCGCTGCTCACCGAGAAATACCCCCACCTTGCCGCGCAGCGCGTCGGCAGGTCCGGGGACGAGACCAGGAGGCCGGCATGAAGGATCCGGAACTGACGCGGCTGATCATCTCCCGGGAGGAGGAGGTCACGCCGAAGGTGCTCAACGCCATGGCGGAGACGGACGACGCACGCCTGCGCGAGATCGTCGAGAGCTTCGTGCGCCACGCCCATGCCTTCGTGCGCGAGGTGCGCCCGACGGAGGAGGAGTTCGAGGCGGGCCTGCGCTGGATCACCAGGCTCGGCCAACTCACCAACGACAGCCACAACGAGACGGTGCTCGCCGCCGACATCCTCGGCATCTCGACCCTGATCGACCTGATCAACAATGACGGGATGCAGGGCGAGACCATGTCGGCGCTGCTCGGGCCATTCTATCGCGGCAACAGTCCCGAATGCTGCCACGGCGGGTCCATCGCCCGCTCGCGCACGCCGGGCCACGAGCTGTTCATCTCCGGCCGCGTCATAGGTCTCGACGGCAAGCCCATTGCGGGCGCGCGGCTCGACATCTGGCAGGCCTCGCCCGACGGGCTCTACGAGAACCAGGATCCGGACCAGGCCGACTACAACCTGCGCGGCGTCCAGACCACCGGCGAGGACGGCACCTATCTCTTCCACTCGGTGCGCCCCGCCGGCTACCCGGTGCCGACCTTCGGCCCCGCCGGCGACCTGCTCAAGGCGCAGAACCGCAATCCCATGCGCCCCGCGCATGTGCATTTCATCGTCTCCGCGCCCGGTCACAAGACGCTGGTCACCCAGATCTTCACCGACACGGAGGAGGCGATGGCCGACGACGTGGTCTTCGGCGCCAAGCGCCAGATCAGCGGCAACCTGCAGCGCCACGACGAGCCCCATCCCGACCACCCGGGCGCCTCGCTGCCCTTCTACACCTGCAGCTACGATTTCGTGCTGAAGCCGGGCACGCCCTCCTTCCCGGTGCCGCCGATCTCCGGCAAGGCGCGCAAGGAGGCCGAACATGCGTGAGCCTTTGGGCCGTGAACTGGACGGCAAGGTCGCCGTCGTCGTCGGTGGCTCGGGCGGCATCGGCGCCGCCACCTGCCGGCTTCTGGCCGGGCAGGGCGCGCGGGTCGTCGTCGGCTACCGCTCCAATGCGCAGGCCGCAACAGCCCTTGCCGGAGACCTGCCCGGCGAGGGGCACCTGGCGCTGCCCGTCGGCGTCACCGACACTGCCTCCATCGAGGCGTTCCGGGATGCGGTCCTGTCCGCCATCGGCCGGGTCGACATTCTCGTCAATTCCGCCGGCACGACGACGCCGGTGCCGCATCGCGAGCTCGACCGGCTGACCGACGAGATCATCGACGAGGTCTTCGCGTCCAACTGGCGCGGCGTCTTCGCGACGATCCGCGCCTTCGCCCCGGCGCTGAAGGCGAGCGGGGCGGGGGTGATCGTCAACGTCTCCTCCATCGCCGCCTTCAAGGGCTTCGGCTCGTCCATCGCCTATTGCGGGGCGAAGGCCGCGCTCGATTCCATGACGCATACGCTGGCGCTGGCGCTGGCACCGGAAATCCGGGTGCTGTCCGTCTCGCCGGGCATGGTCGCGACCGGCTTCGTGCCCGGCCGTACCAGCGAGGAGATCGAGCGCGCGGGGGCTGCAACGCCGCTCGGCCAGGTCGCCCAGCCGGAGCATGTGGCCGAGACCATCTATGCCGCGATCCGCTACATGCCGCTGTCCACCGGCATCCGCATCCCGGTCGACGCGGGGAGGGCGCTGTGATGCAGGCGAAGGTCATCATCACCTGCGCCGTCACCGGCAACCTCACCACCCGCGAGCATCACCCCGGCCTGCCGGCAACGCCGCAGGAGATCGCCGATGCCTGCCTGGAGGCGGCGGATGCGGGGGCGGCCATCGCCCATATCCATGTGCGCGATCCGCAGACCGCGAAGCCCTCGATGGAGCTGCATCTCTACCGCGAGGTGGTGGAGCTGATCCGTGCCCGCAACACCGACCTGATCCTCAACCTCACCACCGGGCCGGGCGGGCGTTATGTCCCGTCGGACGAGGATCCGGCGGTGGCCGGTCCCGGCACCACGCTTCTGGCGCCGGAAAAGCGGGTGGAGCATGTGGTCGCCCTGCGCCCGGAGATCTGCACGCTCGATTTCAACACCATGAATTCCGGCGGCCAGGTGGTGATCAACACGCCGCGCAATGTCGGGATCATGGCCGATATCATCTCCGACTGCGGGGTGAAGCCGGAGCTCGAGCTGTTCGACACCGGCGACATCTCCATGGCGAGCGACTTCCTGCGCGAGGGGCGCCTGCGCGCGCCGGCGATGTGCTCCATCGTCACCGGCATCAAGTACGGGCTCCCGTCGACGCCGGACGCCATGGCGACGGCGGTGCGCATGCTGCCTCCCGGCAGCCAGTGGACGGGCTTCGGCATCGGCCGCATGGCCTTTCCCATGCTCGTCCAGTCCTGGCTGCTCGGCGGGCATGTGCGCATCGGCATGGAAGACACCAGCTACATCGCCCGCGGCCGGCTGACCGCCGGCAATGGCGAGCTGACCGAGCGCGCCCGCGACCTCATCGAGAAACTCGGCGGCACGATCGCCAGCTGCGGCGAGGCCCGCCAGATCCTCGGCCTTGCGGCCTGATCCTCCTTCATTTTCAGGGAACCAGTCACATGAACATCCAGACCACCCCCAAGACCGGCCCGGCGCTGCGGGTCTCCGAAAAGTCGCCCGATCTCGACAACCTGCGCATCGAACTGGTCGAGCCTTCCGTGCCGGCTCCCGGCCCCGGCCAGGTGCTGGTGGAGATCCACGCGGCCGGCGTCAATCCGTCCGACGTCAAGGCCTCGCTCGGCCACATGCCGCATGCGGTGTGGCCGCGCACCCCCGGGCGCGATTTCGCCGGCGTCGTCGTCGAGGGGCCGCAGGCGCTGGTCGGCACCGAGGTCTGGGGCGGCGGCGGCGAACTCGGCATCACCCAGAACGGCAGCCATGCCCGCTACATGGTGCTGCCGCAGGCGGCGGTGCGGGCCAAGCCTGCCGGCATGAGCTTCGAGGAAGCCGGGGCCATCGGCGTTCCCTTCATCACCGCCTTCGAGGGCCTGCGCGAGGCCGGCGGCGTCCAGCCCTGGGACAACGTCCTGGTATGCGGGGCCAACGGCAAGGTCGGCCAGGCGGCGATCCAGCTGGCGACGCTGGCCGGTGCCCGGGTCTTTGCCGCCGAATACAAGCCGGTCCCCTATCTCGGCCATGCCAATGCCGAGATCGAGATGCTCGACAGTTCCTCGCAGGACGTTGCGGCCATTGTGCGCGAGAAGACCGGCGGCCATGGCGCCGACATCGTCTTCAACACCGTCGGCAGTCCGTATTTCGAGATCGGCAACGCGGCGCTGGCCAAGCAGGGCCGGCAGATCTTCATCTCCACCTTCGACCGGGCGGTGCCCTTCGACATCTTCAATTTCTTCCGCGGTCGCCACAAGTTCATCGGCATCGACACGCTGGCGCTCGACAGCGTCTACGGCGCGCGCATCTTCGACAAGCTGAAGCCGAAGTTCGAGCAGGGCCTCCTGAAGCCCTTCCCGATCAACCAGCGCGCCGTCTACGGCCTCCAGGATGCCGCGACCGCCTATGCCTCCGTGCTGCGCTCGACCCCCGACCGCGTCATCCTGAGGCCGCAGGGATGAAGGTCACGCGCATCGACGAGGCGCCCGCCTATGAGGCGCCGGAGCACTACGGCATGGCGATGGCCCGCCTGCAGGGCCACGAGGCAAGCGAGACGGCCGCCATGTGGGCGGGCCTCTCCCACCTGCTGCCCGGCGGCCATACCTCGCTGAAGGCCTCGCCGCACGAGAAGATCTACGTCGTGATCGCCGGCGAGGTCACCATCGGCAACGGCGAGGAAGAGGCGGTGCTCGGTCCGCTCGATTCCTGCGTCATCGCCCGCGGCGAGGCGCGCAGGCTGGAGAATCGCGGCAAGCTCCCCGCGACCGTCCTGCTGGTGATGGAGAAGGGCTGAGGCGTTCCTTGCGGCCGGCGGGCTGGGCAGCCCGCCGGCAGCGGGCGCCTGTCCTGCCGATACAACAAGTCCGGCATCGTGTGTCCTGCGCCGAGAGTCCTGCGCGCCCGCAAGGCTGCGGCCAATGCAATCCATTGACTTTTCTTCTTGTCTCCCACCCTTGTTGCTACCTGATGGGCTCGCTGTATTGCAGGTGCGTGTGCGGGTTGCCTGTCGGGCCGCATGTTCTTCACGATAATTTTCAGAAAATTCTAGCGGCTTTTCTTGGCGGGGTCAGGCTGGCCTCACACGTTTAGGGCTCATTCATAGTTTGTTGATAAGTCGTCGGTCTTAATTTTGAAACGTTTACTTATCGCAGGCATAGTGGGCGCATGAGCTCGATGATCCTCGACGTGCTGCCCGACAACGAAGAGACCCGTCTCCAGGCGTTGCGCCGCCTGGGCATCCTGGATTCCGGGCGTTCGAAGGAGTTCGACGCGCTGGTCGAGACTGCCGCCGCGGTCTTCGGCTGCCCCATCGCGCTCGTGACCTTCGTCGACGAACACGAGCAGTGGTTCAAGGCCCGGTGCGGCCTGGAAATGGACGGGACGGCACGAAGCGCGGCCATCTGCCGCCACACCATTCTGGAGTCCGGCCTCCTGGTCGTGCCCGACCTCGCCAGCGATCCGCGCTTCCGCCACGATCCGCTGGTCACCGGCGCGCCGCATGCCCGCTTCTATGCCGGCTACCCCTTGTCGCTCGACGGCGTGCATCGCCTCGGCTCGCTCTGCGTCATCGATACCGTGCCGCGCACGCCCTCTCCCGAGCAACTGCAGCAGCTCAGCCACCTGGGTGTCGCCGCCGAAGGGCTGATCCGCGCCTATGCGGCCCGGGTGGAGGCGGCAGCCCTGCGCGAGGAGGCGCAGCGCCAGCAGGCCCTGGTCCAGACCCAGGCGCAGCTGATCGCCCAGACCACCAGCATTTCCGGCGTTGGCGGCTGGGAGCTCGACCTGGAACTGGACCGGCTCTTGTGGACCGATCAGGTCCGCCGCCTGCTCGAGGTCGACGACGACTACGAGCCGGACATGAAGAAGGCTCTCGGCTTCTTCACGCCCGAGGCGAGGTGCGAATTGCGCCGGGCGCTCGATGATGCGCGCCTGCACGGCTTTCCGTTCAGCCTCGAGCTTCCTGCACGCACTGCCAGCGGACGCGAGCGCTGGGTGCGGCTTGCCGGCAAGCCGTTGATGCGCGGTGACAAGGTGGTGCGTATCGTCGGCGCCATTCGCGACGTGACCGACCGCAAGATGGCCGAGATCCGGCTGCAGCATTCGGAGGCGCTCTACCGCACGACCCTCGTGTCCTTGTCCGAAGGCGTGGTCGTCGTCGATCCGGAAGGGCGGGTCCTGTCCCACAATCCGGCGGCCCTTGCCATGCTCGGGCTTCAGGGGCGCGAGATCACCGGGCTCTCTCTCGCCGCCCTCGATCTCGATTTCATCGACAAGGGGCACGACGGCGTCCGGCTCGGCAACCTGCTTGCCAAGGGCGCGGAAGATCCGGCCCGCCTGTCCAGCACGGTCGCCGGCCTCACTCTCGCGGAAGGCGCGCCGCGCTGGCTGAACCTCAATGCCGTTGCCTTCAGCAGCCCCGTCGAAGGGGCCGGCGGCGGCGTGGTGATCTCGCTCACCGACGTGACCCGGACCGTGCGCCAGGCCATGACGATCGAGGGCGTGTTCCAGAATTATCCCGGGGCGGTCGTCTATTTCGACCAGGATCTTGTGGTTGCGGGCTGGAACAGGACGTTCGAAAGGCTGCTCGACGTGTCGCCGGAGTATCTCGCCGGACGGCCGTCCCTGGCCGACTACGTCCTGATGAATGCCGAGCGCGGCGAGTATGGCGAGGGCGATCCGCAGGAGCTTGCCCGCGACCGGCTCAAGGAGATCCTGGGCGGGCGCGAGCACGGCTACGAGCGCAGCCGTCCCAATGGCGACATGCTGGAAATCCGCGGCACTTTCCTGCCTGGCGGCGGCCTGTTGTCGACCTTCACCGACATTTCCGGCCGCAAGCGGATCGAGCGGCAGCTGATCGAGAAGGAGCGGCTGGCGCGCGAGCGTTCGGATGAACTCGGCGCCGTGCTGGCCAACATGAACCAGGGCGTCAGCGTCTTCGACCGCGAGGGGCGCCTTACCCTGTGGAACGAGCAGTACACCGTCCTGTTCGGGCTCGACGACGGCGGTCGCAGCCATGCCGGCAGGGAGTTGCGCGAGCTGATCGTCAGCACCAATGCCGATGTCGGCTCGCACAACATCGTGGATGCCCGGGTGGCGCAGATCATGCAGCAGCTTTCCGCCGGCGAGACGGTCCGCTCCATGTTCCGCCTGCGCTCCGGGCGGATCATCTCCACCGTTCATGCCCCGCTGCCCGACGGCGGCTGGGTCGGCACCCATGAGGATGTCACCGAGCGGGAGAGGGCGGCGGACAAGGTCCTGCATGCGGCCCGGCACGACACGCTGACCGGCCTTGCCAATCGCACCTATCTCAACGAGCGGCTTCAGGAGCTGGTCGCGGACGGGGCGTCGGACCAGCCCTGCCTCGGCATTCTCATGCTGATCGACCTCGACCGGTTCAAGCCGGTCAACGACGCGCTGGGCCACAATGCCGGCGATCTGCTGCTGTGCGAGGTGGCGAACCGGCTGCGCCGCTGCGCGCGGGAGAACGACTTCGTCGCCCGGATCGGCGGCGACGAATTTGCGGTCCTGCTGTCCTGCGAGACGGGCTGCGACCGTCCGTCCGACCTCGCCGAAGCGGTGGCGCAGCGGATCCTGACCGCGATCTCCGCGCGGTTTTCCATCGACGGCAGCAGCGTCCAGATCGGCGCCAGCATCGGCATTGCGCCCGTGCTGCTGGGTGCCGACCTGTCGGAACTCATGCGCCAGGCCGATGCCGCGCTCTACGAGGTGAAGAACCAGGGGCGGAACGGCTTCCGCGCCTATCGGCCCGCGGCGGGCGCGCCGGAGGCAGCCCTCGACCAGGACAATGCCACCGTCGTCTGGCCGGCCTTCGCCTCGGCAGGCGTCGAGGCGCGCACCAATGCGGTGCAGGCTACCGGCATCGTCCAGTATCAGCCCATCGTCTGCCTGCACAGCCGCGAGCTTCGCGGCTACCAGGTCCTGCAGCCGGGTGCGGGCCAGGGCGGCGCGTCCGGCGACGGCCCGCAGGAAACGGCAGTATTGGAAAGCGCGACTTCGGCGCTGCTGCGCGAGGTGCTTTCGGCGGCTGTGCGCACGCCGGCAGACCAGAAGATCGCGCTGTCCCTGAGCGTGCGCCAGTTCGGCCTGGAGACGCTTGCCTCCATCGTCGAGAACGAGATCGACATTGCCGGCATCACGCCCGAGCGCATCCACCTGCAGGTGGCCGACAGCTATTTCCTCGTCAATTCCGGCGCGGCCCTGCGGCAGTTCCAGGCGCTGCGTGCCATCGGGGTGCGGCTGGTTCTCGACCGTTTCGGCTCGGACTCGTCCTCGCTTCAGCTGCTCGGCCGCTTCAGCTTCGATTCCCTGCGCATCGACCGCAGCGCGCTGCAGGACATGCTGGCCGGGGCGCGCGGCGAGACGGTGATCCGCGCGCTGGTGGCCGTGGCCAGAACGTTCGACGTCGATGTTGCCGTCGACGGCATCGACAACGAGGAGGCGGCACAGCTGCTGCAGGCCTCCGGCTGCGTGGAGGGGCAGGGCGGGCTTTTCGCTGCGCCAGGCCCCATCGAGACCTTCCTCTCCGTCGCCTGACCTTCCGATGTCCGACGTCCCATGCGGATCCCGCGTCAACTCGGCGGTTGCTTTGGCGCGTGAATTCATTAGGTAAGGGCCGAGGGCCGGTCGCCTTTCGGCGCGCCGGCCGCGGGCACAAGCCCCGGGCACAACCCATGAGGTGGCTGATCCATGCAGCAACTGAAGCTGGCGGCACTGGACGAGGAAGATCTGTCGGTGATTTCCGCGCAGGTCCAGGACGCCGTCCTCAAGGTCGGCGATATCCGCTACTATCCTGCCGACCGCCATCTGGTGCTCGTCATGAACCGCTTCGCCTGGGATGTCACCGCCGCCGGTAGCCGCGCGTCCAACGAGCGGCGGCGTGCTGCCCTGTCCTTCGCCCAAGCCGGGCGCCCGCGTGCGCAGAACATCCGCCAGGATGCCAAGGACGCGGTCCTGTCCCTGCTGGCGGTGAATTTCGTGGTCTCCGAGGAACCGGCCGGGCGCATCGACCTCGTCTTCGCCGGCGGCGGCACCCTGTCGTTCGACGTCGAGTGTATCGAGGCGCAGCTTGCCGATCTCGGCGCGGCCTGGGCGACCGAGCACCGCCCCAGCCACGAGACCGACTGACCTTTCTCCAGACCTTCCGGGCCCGGCCCGGCCAATTGTGGAGCTTCCTCCCGTGGCGATCCGCCTGTCTACCCGCGCAACCGGCTTCGAGGCCGACTTCGCAGCCCTCCTGTCCAGCAAGCGCGAGGCCTCCGCCGATGTCGACACGGCGGTGCGCGACATCATCGAGGACGTGAAGCAGCGCGGCGATGCAGCGCTCCTCGACTACACCCGCCGTTTCGACCGGCTGGAGGCGGCAAGCCTTGCGGACCTGACCGTCACGGCCGGGGAGATCGAGGAGGCGGTGAAGAAGGTCGATCCGCGCACGCTCGATGCCCTCAAGCTGGCGCGCGACCGGATCGCCTCCCATCACGCCCGCCAGATGCCGGCCGACGACCGCTACACCGACCCGCTCGGCGTCGAGCTCGGCTCGCGCTGGACGGCCATCGAGGCGGTCGGCCTCTATGTGCCCGGCGGCACCGCCAGCTATCCCTCCTCGGTGCTGATGAACGCGGTTCCCGCCGGTGTTGCCGGCGTGTCGCGCATGGTCATGTGCGTGCCGAGCCCCGACGGCGCGCTCAATCCCCTGGTGCTGGCTGCCGCCCATCTTGCCGGCGTCACCGAGATCTACCGCATCGGCGGGGCACAGGCCGTCGCCGCCCTTGCCTTCGGGACTGAGAGCATCCGTCCGGTCTCCAAGATCGTCGGCCCGGGCAATGCCTATGTCGCCGCCGCCAAGCGGCGGGTCTTCGGCACGGTCGGCATCGACATGATCGCCGGCCCGTCCGAGATCCTGGTCGTCGCCGACGGCGCCAACGATCCCGACTGGATCGCCGCCGACCTCCTGTCCCAGGCCGAGCATGACACCAGCGCCCAGTCGATCCTGATCACCGACGATGCCGGCTTTGCCGAAGCTGTCGAGAAGGCGGTCGAGCGCCAGCTCAAGACCCTGCCGCGCGCCGATGTGGCGGGCGCAAGCTGGGCCGACTTCGGCGCCGTCATCACCGTTGCGTCGATGGACGAGGCGCCGGCGCTGGTCGATGCCATCGCCCCGGAACATCTGGAACTGGCGGTGGAGGATCCCGAGGCCCTGTTCGCGCGCATCCGCAATGTCGGCGCCGTCTTCCTCGGCCGCCACACGCCCGAGGCCATCGGCGATTATGTCGGCGGCTCCAACCACGTGCTGCCGACGGCCCGCTCGGCGCGCTTTTCCTCCGGCCTGTCGGTGCTCGACTTCGTCAAGCGCACCTCGATCCTGCGCTGCAACGCGGAGAACCTGCGGGCGCTCGGCCCGGCGGCCATCGCCCTTGCCGAGGCGGAAGGCCTTGCCGCCCACGGCCGCTCGGTCGCCATCCGCCTCAATCTCTAGGAAGGTCTGCGCGGCGAGCGGACGGCTTGTCGGATGGCCCTTCGACGCGATAGGTGTTGGGCAGCCGCTGACGGGCGCGCCGGAACCACGGTGCAGGCAATGGAGGGCGCAAGCGCAGGTCATGGGACAGAACAACAGCGCCCGGCTGGTTGCGGTGGAGCTCGACGAGGGCTCCATCCAGCGTTCCACGCCCGACGTGGAGCATGAGCGCGCGGTCGCGATCTACGACCTCATCGAGGAAAACGAGTTCGAGCCGCTCGGCGATGACGGCGGCCCCTACCGACTGAGACTGTCGCTCGTCGAAAAGCGCCTGGTCTTCCTGGTCGAGCGCGAACAGGGCGATCCCGTCGTCACCCACATCCTGTCGCTGACCCCGCTGCGCAAGGTGGTGAAGGACTATTTCCTGATCTGCGAGAGCTATTTCGAGGCGATCAAGACGGCGACGCCCAGCCAGATCGAGGCCATCGACATGGGCCGGCGCGGCGTCCACAACGAGGGCTCGCGCATCCTGATGGAGCGTCTTGAGGGCAAGATCCGGGTCGACATGCAGACGGCCCGCCGGCTCTTCACCCTCGTCTGCGCCCTGCACTGGAAGGGCTAGAGCCCTTTCGACCAATTCGAAGCCATTCTGACGGAGCGATTTTGTGACAAGGTCAAGCAAAGGCACGCAGGTCGTATCTGGATACGGACAAGGGGCTTTGCGCTGGAATTGGCGCAAAATCGCCCGTCCCGCAGGGCTTCCGATTGGCGGGCGCCCGACGCCGACCCGATCTTGCCCGATGCTACGGCATCGCGCGGCGACCGTTTCGACGCCGGATCGCCGCCCCAATCGAGAAGCAGAATTGACTTCGAATTGGTCGAAAGGGCTCTAGGCATGTCTGGGCCGGGGGAGACGCCCGGTAGCACGCCTGGAGACGTATCCGGCGCGGCCGCATCGGCGGCGCCGGGCGCGGTGTTGTTCGCCTGCGGCATGAACGCCGTGCGCTCGCCGATGGCGGCGGCGATCCTCGCCAAGCTGTTTCCCGGCCGCGTCTACGTGAAGTCCTGCGGCGTGCGGGCCGGCGAGCCCGATCCCTTCGTCGAGGCGGTGATGAGCGAGATCGGCTGCGACCTTGCCGCGCACCGGCCCAAGACCTTCGAGGGTCTCGACGAGTCGGGCTTCGACCTGGTGGTGACGCTGGCGCCGGAGGCCCATCACAAGGCGCTGGAGATGACGCGCACGGACGCCGTCGAGGTCGAATACTGGCCGACGCCCGATCCCACGCTCGCCACCGGCTCGCGCGACCAGATCCTCGACAGCTATCGTGCCGTCCGCGACCTGCTGATGACCCGCATCAAGAAGCGTTTCGGCTGGACCGCGACCCCGGGCGGATAGCCCGCCTCCTGCGGCTCTGCACAGCCGCGGATTTTCGCGAATCCTTCTGTTCCCTTTCGCGGCCCGATCCGTTAGGTTCCCGCCACATCTGGCTCGATAATCAGGAATCCATATGGCCAAGGAAGAAGTGCTTGAATTTCCGGGGGTGGTTACCGAACTGCTTCCCAATGCGACGTTCCGCGTGAAGCTCGAAAACGACCACGAAATCATTGCCCACACGGCCGGGCGCATGCGCAAGAACCGTATTCGCGTTCTCGCCGGCGACCGCGTGCTTGTCGAAATGACGCCCTACGACCTGACCAAGGGGCGCATCACCTACCGTTTCAAGTGACGCCGCAGGGCCGCCCGGCCCGGTCCGTCACCCGCGACAGAGAGACAGCGGTCCGATGATCGCCGCAGCTTCCGACGAGAGCAATACCGACGGGACCCGTGCCAAGGGCGCGCGCCCCGCGTTGGTGCTTGCCTCCGGCTCGCCGCGCCGGCTGGCGTTGCTCCAGCAGATCGGCATCGATCCCGACACGCTCCTGCCTGCCGATATCGACGAGACGCCGCGCCGGGGCGAGACCCCGCGGGCGCTGGCGCAGCGCCTGGCGCGCACCAAGGCCGAGGTGGCCCGCCGTGCCGCCGACCGCAATGCGGCCAATGTCGACGGGTTGGTGCTCGCCGCGGACACCGTTGTCGCGGTCGGTCGCCGCATCCTGCCCAAGGCAGAGACCCACGAGCAGGCCCGCGCCTGCCTGGAGCTGCTGTCGGGCCGCGGTCACCGGGTCTATACCGCGCTGTGCATCAGCGCGCCGAAGGACGTGGTGCGTCAGCGCCTCGTCGAGACGCGCGTGCGCTTCAAGCGCCTGTCGCGCGCCGAGATCAACGCCTATCTCGACAGCGGCGAGTGGCGCGGCAAGGCCGGCGGCTACGCGATCCAGGGGCTTGCGGGCGCCTTCGTCGCCAAGCTGGTCGGCTCCTATTCCAATGTGGTCGGCCTGCCTCTGCACGAGACGGCCAACCTGCTGGCCGGCCTCAAGTATCCGGTCCTTGCCGGCTGGGCCGATCCGGCCGCCATCCGGCCCTGACCTCACCTCCCGTCCCCCGGCGCGCCCTTCGCTGCGGCGGGGGCAATTCCCGCTTGGCCTTGCCGGCGGTTCCTTGTCATAACGGGGCGGGTCATGCGGCAAGGGGCACGCCCGTGCCCCGTTGCCGCCGGATGATCATGCAGAGCGGGGAATCTCGATGAATCTCGCAGCCTGGCTGGCGCGGGCCGGAAGGTCGCGTGCGGATGCGGTCGCGCTGGCGCGCGGCGCCTCGCCGGTCGCCAGCTATCGCGACTTTGCCGGCCGCTCGGCCCGGCTGGCCGGCAGTCTCCTTTCCCATTACGGCCTGTCCCGCGGCGACCGGGTCGCCATCGTCGCGAAGAACGGCCCGCATTACCTGGAAGCGCTCTATGCCGTGTGGTGGGCGGGCCTGGTCGCGGTGCCGGTCAACGTCAAGCTGCACAGCGCCGAGATCGGCTGGATCCTGGAGAATTGCGGCGCGCGCCTTGCCCTCGTCAGCTCCGGCATGGAAGCGGATGTCGCCGCCTATGCGCCGCAGGACCTGCGCGATGTGGTGACGCTCGGCGGGCCGCAGTTCTGGTCGCTGGTCGCAGGCGATCCGGCGCCGCTCGCCGAAGCCGCGCCCGACGATCTCGCCTGGCTGTTCTACACTTCAGGCACCACAGGGCGGCCCAAGGCGGCGATGCTCAGCCACCGCAACCTTGTGGCCATGAGCCTTGCCTATCTCACCGATGTCGACCCGGTGGCGGAGGGCGATACGCTGCTGCATGCCGCGCCGATGAGCCACGGCTCGGGCCTTTACGCCATGGCCCATGTCATGCGCTTCGGCATCAACGCGGTCGCCGAGTCGGGCGGCTTAGAGGCCGACGAGGTGCTGGAGATCGTCTCGCGCAGCCGCGGCGTGTCGATGTTCGCCGCGCCCACCATGATCCGCCGGCTGACCGAGTGTCCGATGGAGGCGATGACGGAGAACATCCGCACCATCGTCTGGGGCGGCGCGCCGATGCATGTGGCCGATACCCGCCGCGCCATCGACCGCTTCGGCCCGCGCTTTGCCCAGATCTACGGCCAGGGCGAGACGCCGATGACCGGCACGGTTCTCTCGAAGGCCGACATCGCCGACCGCGACCATCCGCGCTGGGAGGCAAGGCTCGCCAGCGCCGGCCTCGTCAGTTCCCTCGTCGAGATACGGATCGACGGGGCGGGCGCCGATCATGGCGAGACCGGCGAGATCCTGGTGCGCGGCGACACGGTGATGCTCGGCTACTGGAACGACCCGCAGGCAAGCGCCGAGGCGCTGCGCGGCGGCTGGTTGCATACCGGCGATGTCGGCATCTTCGATGCGGACGGCTATCTGACGCTGCTGGATCGCTCCAGGGACGTGATCATCTCCGGCGGCACCAACATCTATCCGCGCGAGGTGGAGGAGGTGCTGCTGACCCATCCGGGCGTGCGCGAGGTCTCCGTCATCGGCCGGCCGGACGAGGAATGGGGCGAGAGCGTCGTCGCCTGCTATGCCGGCGATGCCGAACCGGGCGAGCTCGACGCGCTCTGCCTGGAGCACATCGCCCGCTTCAAGCGTCCCAGGGACTACCTGCAGCTTCCCGAACTGCCGAAGAACGACTACGGCAAGATCCTCAAGACGGAGCTGCGGGCGATGGACCGGCGGCGGGTCCGCCGCGGCGGCTGAGCGGCGCTCAGCCGGGCCGCACGCACCTTGCCCGCCGATGTGGCGGTCGACGTCGGCGGAGTGCTCCAGTATAGCTGGGACAGGACAAGCGGCCCTGCTTCGGGCCGAGGGAGACAGAATGACGAACGCACAGGACGAAGGCACAAGGCAGAGGCGGGCACGGCCCTGTCCCGGCTGCGGCAAGCTGTCGGTGGAGCGTTACCATCCCTTCTGCTCCGCCCGCTGCGCCGATGTCGATCTCAACCGCTGGCTGTCGGGCAGCTACAGCGTGCCGGTGGTCGAGCTTGAGCCGGAAGACCTTGCCGCGCTGGCGGCGGCGCAGGAAAATCTCGAAAACCGCGAGTGACGCAGGGGATTTCGCCGATCTGTGACGTCTGTCACCCCGGCGCGCGGCAAAGACGATAGGGTAGCAACGAGACGAGCGGCAGATCCGCTTGCGATCCGCCGACAGGAGACTGGACATGGTCATGACCTTCCGCCCCCTTGCGCTCGCCGTTGCGGCCCTTTTTGCCGCGGCCGGCCAGCCGGCTTTCGCCAGCGAGCCCGTCGGCGTTGCCAGCGCCGTCAACCAGAGTGCCCAGAGCCAGCGCGGCGGGGCGGGCATGCGCACCATCCATATCGGCTCCGACTTCGTGAACCGGGAGAAGATCGAGACCGGCGCCTCGGGCCTGGTGCAGGTCCTGCTTGCCGACGGGTCCAACTTCGTCGTCGGTCCCAATTCCAGTCTGGTCATCGACGAGTTCGTCTATTCGCCGTCCGCCGGCACGGGGCGCATCGTCGCCACCTTCGGCAGGGGCGTTGCCCGCTATGTCGGCGGCCGCATCTCCAAGCAGCGCGGCGGCGTCACCATCAACACCCGCCAGGGCACCATCGGCGTGCGCGGCGGCATGGCGAACCTGGTCGACCGCGACGGCGAGACGGTGTTCTCCTTCCTCTACGGCAAAGACCTGACCTTCACCGGCAGCAACGGCAAGACGACCCGGGTCTACCGGCCGGGCTTCTCGATCTTCGCCAATGGCGGGCAGGGCGCCTCCCAGCGCACGCCCGCCGCGGTCGTCGCCAATGTGAACCGCATCCTGGGCGCCAACCGTCCGTCCGGCAGCCGCCCGACCGCCAGCCAGATCGCCCGCTTCTCCACGTTCAACTCCGCGCTGCCGCCCAAGTCCGAGGCGCAGTATCCCGCGCCGGTGCTGAACAGCGGGCCGACGGGGCCGGACCCGCGCGATGTCAATCACGCCAACTCCGTCTACATCAGGTCGAACACCAACACCTATTGCGGCTACTACTGCTAGTCGGGGTCCGCGACCTGAATCCTGCGGTCTTGCGTGGATGAGCGGGCGCGCAACCGTCTCCATGCAGCAGGAACGGTTGATCTGCCCCCGGCAAGCTGGCAGTCTCGCAATCGCGAATAGGGGACAGAGGGCGTGAACGCCTCCCCCGTGTCGGCAGCCTGGGCAGTCGCCGCATCGACGGCGCGCGGCCCCATCCTACGGGGAGTGGACAGTATGCGGGTTGCTTCTTTCGGCGCGGCCATGCTGGCCGCCGCGGGCGGAATGGTGCTGTCGGCATCTCTGGCGGTCGCCCCGGCCCAGGCTGATTATGCCCTGACGATCCTTCACATCAACGACCTGCATTCGCGCCTCGAGCCGATCAACAAGTACGATTCCACCTGCAGCGCCAAGGACGATACCGAAGGCAAGTGCTTCGGCGGCATCGCCCGCGTCAAGAGCAAGATCGACGAGCGCCGCGCGGCCCTGTCCGCGGCCGGCCGCAACGTGCTGACGCTCGATGCCGGCGACCAGTTCCAGGGCTCGCTGTTCTACACGACCTACAAGGGCGCCGCGGCAGCCGAGTTCATGAACATGATCGGCTTCGACGCGATGGCCGTCGGCAATCACGAATTCGACGACGGACCGGCCGGCCTTGCCGGCTTCCTCGACAAGGTCGATGCCAAGGTCCTGTCCGGCAATATCGAGGTGGAGAACGAGCCGACGCTGAAGGGCCGGGTGCCCGGAACGCTGGTGCTCGAGATCGGCGGCCAGAAGGTCGGCATCGTCTCGGTTCTGGCCGAGGACACGGTCGAGACCTCCTCGCCCGGACCCAATGTCTTCTTCCAGCGCGCCGAGACCTATCTCAAGGGCGCGGTCGAGGGGCTTCAGGCAGCCGGCGTCGACAAGATCGTCGCGCTGACCCATATGGGCCTGCCGCGCGACATGGAGATCGCCGCGCGCGTGCCGGGCATCGACGTCATCGTCGGCGGCCACTCGCACACGCTGCTGTCCAACACCCATGAAGGGGCCGCCGGCCCCTATCCGGTACTGGTGCAGAACCCGGCCGGCCGCCAGGTGCCCATCGTCCAGGCCTATGCCTATGGCAAGTTCCTCGGCGAGATCGAGATCGTCTTCGACGATGCCGGCCAAGTCACCTCGGCCACAGGCAATCCGATCCTGCTCGATGCCTCGGTGCCGGCGGACAAGGCGGTTGCCGCCCGCCTTGCCGAGCTTGCCGCACCGCTCGAGGAACTGCGTGCCAAGGTCATCGGCAGCACCAGCGAGGCCATCGACGGCTCGCGCGACACCTGCCGCGCCGGCGAATGCACCATGGGCACCCTCATTGCCGATGCGATGCTTGAGCGCTCGCGCGGCCAGGGCGTGCAGATCGCCATCCAGAACGGCGGCGGCATCCGTGCCTCCATCGATGCCGGCGAGATCACCATGGGCGAGGTGCTGACGGTGCTGCCGTTCCAGAACACGCTCGCCACCTTCCAGCTCAAGGGCCGCGACATCGTCGCCGCGCTGGAAAATGGCGTTTCGCAGGTGGAGGAGGGCGCCGGCCGCTTCCCGCAGGTCGCCGGCATGCGCTTCACCTGGACCCGCGCGCGCAAGCCGGGCGACGGCCGCATCATCCAGGTCGAGGTCCAGGACGAGAACGGCTGGCAGCCGCTCGACATGGACAAGACCTATGTGGTCGCCACCAACAACTACATGCGCGGCGGCGGCGACGGCTACAAGATCTTCTCCGAGGCCGGCACCAATGCCTACGATTACGGTCCGGGTCTGGAGACGGTTCTGGCCGACTACATCGCCGCGCGGCCCGACGGCTACAAGCCCTATACCGACGGCCGGGTGCGCGAGGTCAAGTGACCCGGCCCCGTCGCTTCACGCGGTCTTTGGGCGCAGGTCGTCAGGGGCGGGTTGTGCCCGGAATGCAACATGACCCTCATTATTTGACAGGGCCTGCCCTTTGGGCGGGACTCTCGCAGGGCACGTAACGTAATCTCCCCTCCGTTCAGGACATGTTTTTCCGGAGGGGTGCGTGAACGTGGCGGTGGTTGCCCGGCGTGGGGTACTGCGTATTGCTGGAGTTGCTGCAGCCGGTCTGATTGCTGTCGCCGGTGCGGCACAGGCGCAGGACGTCGCACCTCAGGCCCAGAGCCAGAGCCAGCCCATGCTCGCCGGGGCGTCCCTGTCGCAGGAGCAGTTGCGCGCCCGCCAGACCGAGCTTCTGGCCGCGATGATGCGCGATCCCGCCAATCTCGACATCGCCTTCGAATACGCCACCCTGTCGGCCCGCATGGGCGACTACGAGGCGGCCATCGGCACCTTCGAGCGCATGCTGATCTATGCGCCGGGCCTGCCGCGCATCCAGCTGGAGCTCGGCGTCCTCTACTTCCGCCTCGGCTCCTTCGATGCCGCGCGCTCCTATTTCGAGCAGGCCCTGCAGGCGCCGAACGTGCCGCCGGAAGTGACCGAGCGCGTCCAGACCTTCATGACCGCCATCGACACGGCCGAGGACCCGACCAAGTTCTCGGCAACGGTGATGACCGGCCTGCGCTGGCAGTCCAATGCCAATGCCGGTCCCGGCGGCCGGCAGGTCACGCTGAACGGCATCACCTTCCTGCTCGACGACACCGCCATCGGCCGCGCCGACTGGAATGCCTTCGTCGCAGGCAATGTGCATATGGCCTATGATCTCGGCACCCAGGGCGACCTGCTGGAGGCGGACCTGCTGTTCTATGGCGGGCGCTATTTCGACAGCACGCGGCTCAACACCGAGCTGGCGGAGCTCACCTTCGGCCCCTCGTTCAACCTCGCCCGCTTCGACATCGACAATGCGCGCCTCGGGCTCTACGGCATCCTGACCGGCGTGCGGCTCGACAATTCCAACTATTCCGGCGCGACCGGTTTCGGCGCACGCATCGGCATCCAGCCGAGCCCGCTGTCCAGCGTCAACGCCAAGATCGAGTACCGCTATCGCTGGTACCGCGACAGCCGCACCTATCCGACCGTCAGCGACCGCAACGGCTACCAGATCCTCGCGCAGCTGACCAACAGCTACCAGTTTTCCTCCGCCTGGTCGGGCCGCGTTGCCCTGATCGGCGACTACGAGCATGCCTCCGTGCGCTACGAGCAGAGCTGGGAGGCGGGTCTTTCGGCCGGTCTCACCTATCGCTTCGCCTCGCCAGTGGAGATGCTGCGCACCGTCTGGTCGGTCGATGCCGATGTCGGCTACATCCGCCGCGAGTTCGATGCGCCGGACCCGGTGATCAGCACCACCGAAAGCCAGACCGACAACGAGCTGTGGGTGCGCGGCGCGCTGAACGTGCCGTTCCGCCAGGACATCGCCATGTCGCTGTCGGCCGAGTACCGCCGGATGCAGTCGAACTACCAGACGCGCGATTATTCCAACACGTCGCTGACGCTGAGCCTGATCAAGACGTTCTGACATCGCCTGATACGTGTCCTGACACGTGACATGACGCGCGCCGTTCCGAAGGGGGCTGAAATGCGCAGGCAATATGTGATGGCGGCTCTCGGGGCCGCCCTTGTCGTGGTGCCCGGCTCCGCCATGGCCCGCAGCGACGTCGGCGTTGCCGCCGCCGTGAACCAGGATGCCCTGCGCACGCCGCCGGGCGCCGTCACCCGCACCGTCGTGCTCGGCGACAACCTGATCTTTCGCGAGCGGATCGAGACGGCCGGCGAGGGGCTGGTGCAGATCTTGCTGGTCGACGGCTCCACCTTCACCGTCGGCGCCAATTCCGACCTCGTCATCGACGAGTTCGTCTACGATCCCGATGCCGGCACCGGCAAGCTCGTCGCCACGCTCGGCAAGGGCGTTGCCCGCTTCGTCGGCGGCCGGCTGAGCAAGAATGCCGGCGGCGTCACGGTCAAGACGCCGGTCGGCACCATCGGTATTCGCGGCGGCATCGCCAATCTCAACCTGCTGGACGGCGGGGCGCGCTTCTCGCTGCTGTTCGGCGACGAGTTGAGCTTCACCGGCCTCGACGGCGAGAGCCGGCGCATCTACGAGCGCGGCTACACGCTGGCCATCGCCTCGGCGCAGGCGGGCAACTACCGGCCGGAGATCCGCCGCACCAACCAGGCCGACATCGCCGGCGTGCAGCAGGGGTTGGCCGGGCGCAGCGGCCAGACCGGCGGCATCTCCGCTCCGCCGACCGACACCCAGGTCCGCAATTCCGGGCTCGGCCAGACCAATTCCGGCCAGCCGGTCGTCACCGTCCTGCCGCGCCCGCGCCCGGACGTCGTCCAGTCGACCCGCATCACGGAAGGCGGCCAGGTCGTCAACGAGATCAACCACGGCGCCAACGGCGACATCATCCGCGTCGTGGTTGGCGATCCGCCGCCGCCGGTCGACGGGGGCGAGGTGGTGATGCGCGTGCTCACCGCCGCCTCGTCCTACGATCCGGCCTTCGAGACCTTCACCGTCACCGATCCTGGCCGCCAGGGCCTCATCGGCGGCACCCCGGGCAGCGACATCACCGCCACCTTCACCGTGACCGGTGGCGGCACCCAGCTCACCGGCACGGTCGGCGGCGAGACCATCACCATTCCCCTGCCGACGGGCGGGGAGGCGGCGTTCCGCGTCGTCACCTCCACCGGGCGCACGGTTGCCGGCTCGGTCCATCGCAATGGCGATCATTTCCTCGCCTTCACCTATTTCGAGGAGATCACCGCACCGCTGCTCATCCCTTCCGAGGGGCCGGGCGACATCGGCGGACCGCTCATCGTCAACGAGCCGACTTTCGGCTTCTGGGGCGTGCGCACCGATCCCGATGCGGTCCTCGTTGCCGGGGCCAACCAGATCCGCCGCTATCACCTGTCGTCCGATCCGGTGCATGTCGCCCGCACCGGCATCGGCCATGACCTGTATTTCCTCAATCCGCTGGCCGGCGAGATGCTCGGCTCGTATTTCCTGCAGAACGTGCGCACCAGCGACTTCCTGACGGTGACCGGTCCGAACCCTGCCGAGAACGACCCGCGCTTCCTGGTCGCCTCCATGCTGATCCAGGGGCAGGGCGCCAACCAGGCCTCGGCGATCTCCGTCTCGGCGGGCCAGATCTACGAGGACGAGGAGGACGGTCTCGTCATCGGCGGGCCGCGGCGCGGCGGCTTCCGTGTGTCCGGCTACGACCCTTCCGTGCTCTATGCTGGTCCCGTCTCCTCCGTTCCGGGGGGCGATGGCAGCCATGTGTTCGGCCCGAACGGCGAGAATTTCGTCCTCGGTTTCGGTGTCGGCGACCTCGACACCGGCAATGACGGTTCCGCGCGCCAGCCGCTCCCTTACGGGTCCATCACCGACACCGTCTCCGGCTACATGCATGTGGCGCAGGTCGCCTCGGTCTCGCCGGTCGGCGAGTTCACTCGCACGAGCCGGCTCCTCAACGGCTATGCCTCCGGCATGGTCGAGGTCGGATCGAATGGCGGGGTTGCCGTGCCGTTCTGGTCGCTGACGCCCGAGATGCTGACCATCGGCTTCGACGCGGTCAACAATTCGGTCGGCGCCAGGATGACCGTGCTCGATACGTTCGAGGCGGACGACCACCTGGCCGCGCTGGTGCTGGGCTTCGGCGACAGCCTGTTCACCACCGGCCCGAACGGTCAGTCGGCGCTGATCGACGACGACCGCTATGCCCTGACCTACAATTTCGGCGAGACCTTCGCGGTCAGCGATGACGGGGCGGTCATTGCCCCCGACAGCAATCCGCGCAGCTACATGGTGCCCTCGACGCTGGTCGCCGGCGCCGACAACGCCCTGTTCACGGGTGTTTCGCGCTGCACCTGCGCCTTCCTGGAATGGGGCTACTGGGGCACGCGCTTCCGCGGCCAGGACGTGTCCGAGACCGCCCCGTTCGATCCGCAGCGGCGGGACTTCGTGCATCTGGGCACCTGGGCCGCCGGCGACGTGTCGACCTTCGGCGAGCTGCCGACCGTCGGTTCTGCCTCCTATGCCGGCCATGCGGTCGGCAATGTGGCGCGCACGACGACCGACGGCCCGGTGCAATATCTCGCCGCTGGCAATTTCAACATGACCTACGATTTCGGTGCGCGCAGCGGCACCGCCAGCATCACCAATTTCGACGGCCGCAACTTCGGCGGATCGGTGCTCGGCCCCTCGGGCAGCCCGGAGGGGCTGAACCACTTTGTCGGCGGGCTCGGCAATCCCGAGGAGACCCTATCGGGCGTCTTGACGGGCTCCTTCGTACGCGGCCCCGGCGGGCCGGCGCAGGGCGTCGTCGGCAGCTTCGGCGTGTCGGATCCCGGCGGCTCCTACACCGCGACCGGCGTCGTCGTCGGCCAGCAGTAGGCGAGTTTCCTCAAGGGTTTGCCGGGCGAAGGCCCGGCGCCCGCACCCTCGGGCGAAACCGTGCCCGATGCTGCTTGCGCGCTTGTGCAAAACTTTGGCGAGGGAACTGGACAGGCTTTGTGGGAGCCTCTATAAGACCGGCACTTCGATGCGACGCGGGCTTGCCGCGACACGCTTCGCGGGCCCAGGTAGCTCAGTTGGTAGAGCAGCGGATTGAAAATCCGCGTGTCGCTGGTTCGATTCCGGCCCTGGGCACCACCCATCCCCTTGAAATCGCTAGCTCTTTCGTCCGGTGGCATGTCGGTTGCCTCTCGGTTTGACGGATTTTTCAATCCGGTTTGACAGTTTGTGTTCGCCGAGCGTTCACGGCGGTCTCGAATACGGCACTCACATCGCCCATCTTCCGGCGAAGGTCGGCCGTCTTGCTGTAGTGCCGGGCCATGTCTTCCGTCTTCTGCCCCAGGGCATCGGCAATGGTCCGGTCATCGCACCCGGCTTCGCGAAGGATGGTCGCCACGGTGTGGCGAAGGCCGTAGAGCGTCAGACCGGGCTGAACCTTGCCGCCGGCCTCCAGCTCCCGCCGCAATGTGTTCCAGGAGGCGCGGAAGCCTGAGACGGTCCACGGGCGGCCTCTTGAGTTGGCGCAAAGCGTCATGGCGTCGTGCGCCGGAGCTGCGTCCAGGATCTCCTGCAATGGGCGAATGACGGGCCAGTAGACCGGCGCGCCGGTCTTTGACCGTTCCGTTGCAATCGCACCATCCTTGAAGAAGGTGCGGGGCAAGGTGAGGGCATCTTGCGGCCCCAGGCCGGTGAACATCATCAGCCCGATAGCCGGCAGCATGTGCGCAGGAGCACTCGCCAGCACCGCATGCCGTTCGGAATCGCTCCACGGGCGGTTCGCCATGGGTGCGCCGCGCTTGCGTCTGACGCCCCGCACGCCAAGTGCCGGGTTCTCCTTCATGAAACCGCGTTCCTTGCCCCAGGAGAACAGCAGGGACAGCACCTGTTTCACATAGGTGCCGAACCGTGCGCCGCGCTTGGCCTCGGCTTTGTCGCGGATCCTGACCACCAGCGGCGACTTGAACTTGTCCAGGCCGGTATCGCGGATCGGGTAGAGATAATCGAACACCCGCTGATAGTCGGCGCGAGTGCGCGGGGCCTTCTCGAGGAAATCGGGGCTCGCGCGGTACTTCTCTATCAGCTTGCCGAGCGTGCCGGGCTTGGGATCGCCGGTGACCGTCACGGCATCGGTGATGCGCTGGCATTCGGCGAAGAAGGCCGCCGTGCCGAGCGGGGCCTTGTTCAGGTCCACCGCCTGCCGGGTCTTGCGGTGGTAGCACCGCCACTTGCCGAAGCGATCCTTGAATATCTGGAAGCCGCGCACGCGCACCACGCTCATGGGTCAGTCCAGCTTGTCGAGAATTGCGTCGTCGCTTTCGGCCGTGCCTGCCTTGAGCTGGTCAAGCCAGGCATCCAGGTCGTGCGTGTCCCAGAGGCGCGAGCCGTTCGGCATCGCCACCGGCGTGACGGGACAAAGCCCCTCGAACGCACTGGAAGCGATCCCGCAATAGCTCGCGGCCGCTGCCTTCTTGAGCATCCGGAACGGTGGAATTTTGACCTCGATAAGAGCCCTGTTCATGGTCTCCAGCTCCGTTGATGTGAAAGGCGGTCTGCCCCTGCCTGAAGGAAGCCCAGCGGCGGCAGGCAGGGGCTTGAGGCGGGACCGCGCCGCCCATCCCACACCCGCCGCTAGATCGCGTGTCCGGTGATGAGGATGCGGCCGACGGTGGCCGCCGTGGCAGCGGCGACAAGCGCCGTGCCGATGCGAAGGTTGTCGGCCGCCGTGGCCGTGACCACCTTGTTGGCGTCGTCCCAATAGGCCGGCGCGCCGGCCGTGAAGGCCGCCGTGTCGTCCTTGGCCAGGTCGTAGACGCCGTTGGTGGCGATCTCGACTTCCGCCCCTTCCGCCGCCGTGGTGGCGGCCACGCCGAACAGGTGGCCGACCAGCACGCCTTCCCCGGAAGACAGGCCGCCGGCGGGCGCGGTGACGGTGACGTAGTTCCCAGGCTGCACGAAGTTCTTCATGGTCATGTGCCTTTCGAAGAGTTGATGTAGACCACCCGCACGGGCGGTTTGCCGGCTTGCGCGGCGATCTGGCGTTCCAGGTCGGCAATCGCGGCGGCCAGCTCGGCATCGCTGCGGTATTCGACCTTCTCGCCCTCGCTATCGACCGCCCGGCGCCCGCTGGAGCGGAGCTTGCGCAGCCGCTCCAGCCGGTCGGCCAGTTCGGAATGGGCCGCCATCACGCGCCCGCGTTCGTGTACCAGCCGCGCCAGTCGAGGAAGGACGCGCCGTAGTCCAGGCGAACCTTGACTTCCACGCCGTCCACCTCGAAGCCGGCCCGGCTTTCGGTCTGCGGACCTTCGGAGCCCATCAGGTAGGCATATTCCAGCCCCTCGACGGTCGCCGGATCGGCCGCGACGTACCAGCGGTTCACGTCGGTAAGGCGGGCTTCCACCACCAGTTCCAGCTTGCCGCCGAAGACGTTGACGTCATCGGTCCGGGTCGGCTGGATGGCCGCCAGGATCTCTTCCGCCTGCGTTTCCAGCTCCGGCGGCACCACCAGGAACTTGGGGGCAATGGCGATCGGCCGGCCGTTGATGCCCTTCTGCCGGCGCATGGCAAGACGTGCCGCCGACAGCGTTTCCTTGGAGATCGGCGCGCCGCCCGCCGCAAGGTTCCCGTGATCGGCATGGAACACGGCCTTGCCGTCGCCCATGACCGGGCCGAGGCCGCCGCCGACGGTCAGCAGGTCGACCAGGAATTGCGCCTCGAATTCGGAAGAGGCGAGGCCGAGCTTGCCGGCAAGATCGGTGAAGGCTCCCAGGTCGTCGTTGACGAGGGCCTGCCGGGTCAGACCGACAATCGTGCCGTAGGTGCCGATGGCGTAGGTCTCCTTGGCCTCGACAAAGCCGGAGCTCTTGAACTCGCCGTGCTCGTTCACCTTCTCCAGCTTTGCCATGTCGGCCGCCTGCACCTTGGTCTTGGCGCGGAAATCCTTGTGGCTGGTCTGCCGGGCCAGCCGCTTCAAGGTGGCCGGGGCAGTCTGGTACGCGGCCCGCAGGGTGCGATTGGCCGTGTCGGCGAAGATCGCCGGAAAGTCGCTGGTGGTGTGCAGCGCGCGGGTGATCGTGTCGGCCGGCAGCAGGCCGGTGGTGGAGATCCCCGCCCGCTGCAGGCAGTCGCGCGCCATGTCCAGCGTGGTCATGCCGGTGAAGGCGCGGGCCTGGTCGGACAGCTTGTGCGCCGGGTTCACGCGGGTGGCGTAGATCGCTTCGCCCATGCGGGTGGCGAGGGTGGCCGGGTCGTCGTGGTGCACCATGTTGCTGGTGCGTGCCACCGGCGCCCGCTCGCGTGCGGTGCGCAGCCGCTCCAGCGCCGCGGATCGGGCCTCGCCCTCGCTCGCGCCGCGGTCGATCTGGTCATTCGCCCAGTCGCTGCCGAGATCGAAGGTGGCGGCAAGCGCCCGGATCTCCTGATTGACGGCCGCGCGGGTCGTCTCCTGCACCGGCGGCGTGGCGGTCGTGGTGGTTGCCGGGGGCGCTTCCGGCTGGTTCTGCGTTTCGGGCATTCCGGTTCCTCGGATACGTGCGGCCGGGTCGGCTCCGACCGCCACAAGACTGATTTCACGTAGCTCCCAATGGGTGACGGTGCGGACCCTCGCGCCCGTGTTCGGGTCCTTGCCGTCGCGCCACCTCTTCGGGGAGTAGCCGACCGATATGTTACGGAGGTTCCCGACGCGCACGTCGGAATAAATGGCATTATGGCGCTCGGAAAAGCGGACCTTGGCCACCAGATTGCCCGCCTCGATGCGGGCGGCCAGGACAACGCCGAGCACGCTTTCCAGCCCATCTTGCCGGTGACTGTCGAGAAACGGCATGCCCTCCAGGCGGGCCAGGTCGACGGCCGAGTCGGAGATGGTCAGGAACTCGGTGAAGGGGCCGGCCGCATCGTGCCGGATCACGCCCGCGCCGGTGGAGGCGATCAGCTCCACCGTGCGGGCCTTCTCGTCCAGGCTGGCCGGGGTGAAGCCCGTGCGCATGAGAACGGGTGCGTTCATTCCGCTGCCTCCTGTTCGTCCGGTTGCGGCGCGGCCGGCGGCGTGGCGGCACGGGCGATTCCGAGCCGGGCCAGCCGCTCTTCATCGGCGGCGATCTCCGCATCCACGTCTTCCGCGTCGTAGCCGCGTTCGGCGATGACTTCGGAGCGCGAGCGCATCCGGTTGTTGATTGCGATCTCTGCCGCCCGCGCTTCCTTTTCGGGGTCCACCCAGGGCCAGGCCGGCGGCAGCCATTTCACCGACTCCAGCGATTGCCGTTCCGCCTGGTAGATCGCGGCCGGGATCTCGCCGGTAAGCACCTGGTGGCGGATGACGGCGCGCCAGACCGGCCGGCACATGCCGAAGACCATCACATGATGCTGGATGGACTGGCAGAATCGGCGGAACTCCAGCAGCGCCGCCCGGGCGCTGGAATAGTTCACCTGGCTGTAATCGCCGGTCGCCTGTTCGTAGGTGACATTGGTGCCGGCGGCGATCATCCGATAGGTGCTGATGGCCAGCGCGCCGGCCCCGCCCTGGTCGGGCACGTCGGGAAACTCCACCGACTTGCCCGGCGGAAGCGGGATCAGCGCGCCCGGCTCCAGCCCGGCCTGCTGTGCGTTGCCCGTCTGTTCCCCGTCGTAAAGGGATCCGCCGTCCGGATCGGTGATGAAGCCGGCATGCAGGGCGGCGACCTTGGCGCGCATCAAGAGCGCATCGTTGAGCGCGTCCAGCTCGCGCGCCGGCAGCAGCACCGGGGCGAACCACGACAGGCCGCGCACCTGTCCCGGCATCATCGGCCGGAACAGGTGGATAACGTCGCTCGCCGGCATCCGCACGGGCGCTTGCTGGATGCCGGCGAGCGTATCGCCAGGCGCTGCCCGGCGAATGTGATAGGCGGCGACGCGGCCCGTGCCGTCGAATTCGACGCCCTGATAGACCATCGGGCCGGTGTCGCTGACGCGGGTCACGGCACGGTCGAGCTGCTCCGGGTGCAGCCGGCGAAGCTGCGGCGCACCGGTGTCGGGATCGGCGGTGAAGATCAGCAGCGCTTCGCCGAAGGTGGCGAGATCGCGCACCGCGTTTTGCTGGAGGCCGAAAAAGTCCGTCCGCCCGTCCGCGTCCGCCTCGTCCGTCCAGGTCAGAAACCGCTGGTGGAGCTGCTGGCGCACCGCCTCTTGCGGATGCCGCGAGCGCGGCTTGATGCCGTCGCCGGCAATGTTGGTGGCCAGGCTTTCGGTGACGCGCACGCCCGTCGGATTGTTCATCGCAAAGTGCATCGCCCGTGCCGCCACCGTGGCGGCCAGCCCATGCAGGGTGCCGGCGCTGGTCACGGTCGGCGCATCCCGCCACCGGCGGCCGCCGCCGGCCGCGTCCAGCGACCGGGTGGAGAACAGGGCATCCAGGACACGGCGGGCGAGGGCGCGCATCGCTCAGGCCTCGCTGCCGGTGTCCGGGGCGAAGAGCCGGCTGAAAAGCGGGGCAAGGAACAGAACGCCATGGAGGGGATAGCGCAGCGCCTTGCGCTCATGGGCCATCCGGATAAGCCCCTTGTCCGCTTCCGTCAGCTCGTCCCCGTCGCTCTCAAAGGCGCGCAGAAGCTGCTGGTTCGGCCAGGGGTTTTCGGTGAAGTGGAAGCCGACGAGGTTGCCGGCAAGGTCGCCACCATAAACGAGGTACCAGTTGAGATTGCCCCGCTTTGCCTCGTTCACGACGGTCTCGATACCGTTCGGCTTGCGCTGGTGGCCGTCTTCCTCGATCCACGGATAGCTGGCGTCCAGGTGCTTGAACCCGCGCGCCAGGCCTTCGAGCCGGGAGACATGGACGCCCGAAGCGAGAAAGAAACTGTAGATCCGCGCCGCCGCAAGATGCCGGTCGTTGAAGTAGAAGCGCGAGTTGGCTTCCTCGCCGGAGCGCTCCGGGTGTTCGAAGCCGAACAGGCCGTTGCGTACGTAATTGCGGATCTGACCGGCATGCAGTTCCTCGGTCTGTCCTGTCGCCTGCGACAGGCGCCGCGCCATCTCTTTCACGATCATTGAACCCGTCCTGGTGCGTTTCGGAAATGCGATTTCTGAATTCATGATGCCTGCATGCCGGGAGGCGGTCAAGGAAAATGAAAATTCAATTTCTGTTTTGTGCCTTGCCCCCCTCCATCAGGCGGAACGGGTTGAGATCAGCGCTCATCAAAAGCTCGCCGCCGAGTTCTTCCGGTGCGGTGCCGGCGGTCGCGGCCATGGCGTCGAGAGCGGAATAGAGCGCCCGCTGGATCATCCGTTCGAGGGCGCGACGTTCGCAGGCGTCACGGTCGGTCAATGTTCGTTCGGGCAGCAGCTCGACAGCCCCGTAGACAAGCATGATTTGCAGCATCGCGCCGGCAAGGCTGGTCGCTCGCGTGCAGCAGGCCTCGGCTTTCAACGCCTCCATGCGGTCGAAGATCTCGCATTCCGTGGCCTCCAGCTCCGTCTTGCGCTCGCCGCCGTACAGGTTGGCGCCTTCCGCCTCCAGGTCCGACCATCGGCGCGACAGCTCCAGCAGCTCCCGGCCGATGGCCTCCACCCGGCACCCGCTCACAGCTCGTGTTCCTGTTCGAAGTCCGACGTGTCCAGTTCCAGACCCGGTTCCTCGTTCTCGTCGTGGGACCAGAAGTGCAAATGGTGGTCCTGCCGTTCGGAACCGTGCGTCGTCCAGCCGAGCGGCTGTTCGCCCTCGCCGGTGGGGTCTCGTTCGGGGCGGACCACATGCGGGCCGTTCGCCGGCCAGGAGAGATAGGGCTCGCCGTCGCCGGTTTCCTCGTAGTCGCAATCGCCGTCGATCTGGTCGAGCAGCGCCACAAGGTTCTCAATCGCCGCCTCGATGCGCCGGCGGGTGGCCGGCTCTATCGTCAGCCAGACCGGGACGCACCTCGCCCGTTCACGAAAATGGATGCCCATCCGTGTGCTCCTGTGGTATAAATTGATAACGGTGTGATTATTTCTCAGCTTGGTTATAACGTCAAGCTAAAATGAAAACGGTGTTATAAAATGCAGGCTGTGCAATGCCGGATGGCGCGCGCCGCTCTAGGGCTTGGCGTTAGAGAACTGGCAGAAATGGCCATGGTGGCGCCGGCCACTATTTCCCGGCTGGAGCGCGGCGAAGAATTGAAGCCGCGCACGGTCGAGGCGATCCGCGCCGCCTTGGAAGCGGCCGGCGTGATCTTCATCGACGAGAACGGCGAAGGGCCAGGCGTGAGGTTGCGGAAATGATAGGGTCAGAGCTTGCGATATTTGTTAGTATAGTTTCGCTTATTATCGCGATTGCATCTTTTATCTGGAATGTTTGGTCAAAATTTATTTATCCGAAGCCACGTATTCGTGTGTACGCTTCTGTTATGAGTGTATACTCAGGCGAAATTGAAGATGAAATTCTGGTTGTATCTGCGGTAAATTTCGGGCCGATAGAAGCGACAATTCGGTGCTGCGGAGTCAAGATCATCGATGAAGATGGAAGAGAGAAGACTGCTCTCATGAATCCATTGGACATGTATCCGTTACAAAAAAGGCAAACAATTGGCCCGTTTGGGGGCGGTCTTCCAAAGAAATTATCTGTTGGGGAAGAATTTTCTTTATATTTTCATTATGGTTCGAACGTAAAATTCATAGATAAGTGGGTGGATTGCTATTTTTTATCAGATACATTTGGGACGATGCATAGAAGTTCAAAAAAAGACGCTCAGAGGATATTCGATAAATTTGAGGCAGATAAGGCGAATGGATTCAGATTTCAGAATTAGAGTTCTCTATATAATGTAAGTTTTGAATGGGAATTCAATTTATTTTCTTATATTAAGTATAGATGTAATGTATTTGCGTCATCCCATCCACCCCGACCGGATGACTGCCGCGGGCTTTGCGGCTCGAACCTCCGGCCGGGCCAGTTCGTCCAGCCGATCCTGCCAGTTCGGGTTGATCACCTGCCGCGCGGCGAAGGAATAGACCACGCAATCCAGCGCCTCGGCATCATGGCCGCCGTCTTATTCGTGCTTGCAGCGGATAGCCTTTGCGAAGTCGCGAGAGCAGTTGCACATTACGATTGCTTGACTGGAGCGCGTCGAGGATTTGAAGCCGCGCACGGTCGAGGCGATCCGCGCTGCCCTGGAAGAGGCAGGTGTGATCTTCATTGATGTGAACGGCGAAGGGTCAGGCATTAGATTAAGGAAGGAGAATCTGTAATGTTTTCTGTTGGAGATAAAGTGCATCTGAAGTCGGGAAGCCCGGACATGACCGTGGAAGCTGTTGACGGTGATAGTGTACATTGTGTTTGGTTCAGTGGAATGAACCCTGTGAGGGACACTTTCAAAGTAGCGTCCTTGTCGAAAAAGGGTGGCGATAATTGGGATACGCCCGGCGGGAAAATTCTCGATTAGATCATTTGCAAAGTCCGGCGTGCGAGGCCCCGCGAGAGCAATAATTTGCTCTCCGGGGCTCTTTGTTTCTACCCCATCCATCCCGACCGAATGACCGTCGCCGGCTTTGCGGCTCGTACCTTCGGCCGGGCCAGCTCGTCCAGCCGGTCCTGCCAGTTCGGGTTGATCACCTGCCGGGCGGCGAAGGCATAGACCACGCAATCCAGCGCCTCGGCACGGCGGCCGGGGATGCGCTCGAAGCGGCGTTGCGGCTGGCCGCGCGCATAGCGCACCACGGCGCGCTCGCTCGCCAGTTGCTCATACCAGGCCGCCGGCAAGGCATCGGAAAAGCGCACGGTGTTGCCCTTGGCGAGGCGTCCGGCCAGGTGGCTCTTGATCCCGTCCACGCCGACAATCCACAGACGGCCGCCGCGCGTCTTGGTTCTGGATTTCTCGATCCATGGCCGCGCGCCCGGTGCGCCCTTGATCGCCAGCACCCGGCGCGCGGCGCGCGGGAAGGCGAAGCCATAGACCGCTTCCATGGTCTCGCCGTCGCCGGAATCGACCGCCACCGCATCCAGCGCCAGCCTGCCGCCCAGCGGGTGCGCATAGGTCTGGCGCAACAGCCCCTCCAGCTCGGCCCAGGTCGCCTCGTCCGCCGGCCTGCCCCACACAACCGCATGGCCGAGAACGAAGGCGGTGCCGGCGCGGTCCCAGCCGACGAATGTAATCTCGAGGCGGTCGCGCTGCACGTCCACGCCGGCCGTCAGGGCCAGCACCTCTTCCGGCATCGCCTCGAGCGAGAAGCCTTCCGCCCGCGCGGCGAGCGCGGCCTCGTCCAGTTCCTCGCCTTCCGCGCGCCAGCCTTGCCCCAGCACCGTGTTGACGAAGGTCTGCAACAGGTCCGGCGTGTCCTTCGCGGCCAGGAACTCGGCAGCGAGCTTGCCCCAGGAGGCATTTGCCAGCGGCGACACCAGCGCATTGACGCGGAAGCCCGCATGCCCCTTCACCTGCGGCGCGGTGGCGCGCCAGCGCCCGACCGCCACCATCGCCGGCTTGTGCCGTTCCTCCACCACCGATCCGCAGGACGGGCAGCACCAGGCGGCCTCGTCCGGCCGGTCGGCCGGCCACTGGATATCGCGCCAGGCGATCTCGTGGAAGGTTGCGCAGTCGGGGCAGGGCACCTCGAACACCCGCATATCGGAGCGCGCATAGGCGGCGAGCACATGCGAGGTTTCTTCGAAGATCGGGGTGGAGCCGATGACGATCTTGCGATCCGGAAAGGACAGGGTGCGTTTTTCGGCCAGCAGGATCGGGCTTCCTTCCGCCGTCACGTCCATGGCGTCGGCCTCGTCCACGATCAGGATTCGGGTGTTGTGGGCGCGCAGGTTGCGCGGGGCCTTGGCCGCCACGACCTTGAGCGAGCCGCCTGGGAAGCGGCGCGACAGCAGCGTGTTGCGGTTCTCGCCCTGGCCCTCGGTGGCACCGGCCAGCGCCCCGGCAAGGGCCGGCGAGGCCTCGAATGTCGGTTCCACATTGGTGACGACGAAGTTGCGGCAGTCGTCTTCCGTCGGCAGCACGAAGAGCACCGGCGCCGGCTCGTTCGCCACATGGGCGGCGAGCGCCCCCACCAGCAACGTGGTGTAGCCGATGCGGGCCGACTTCACGACTGTGACGCGCTCGGTCTCAGGGTCGCTGATCGCATCGGCAATGCCGCGCTGGAACGGGTAAAGGCGGATCGGGCCGGGCAGGGCCGACACGTCTTCCGGCAAGCGGATCTCGCGTTCGATCCAGTCGGACAGCGGCAGGCGCGGCGGTGGTTGCAGGGCGCGCAGCGCGGCGGTGCGCACGCGGGTCATGGCGTCATCGATCATTCGCCAGGTCCTCCAGGGCAAGGCGCAACTCGCTGTCGAGCGTGGCAACGTCGTGGGCGGTGAGGTGCGGCAGCACCTGGCGCAGGCGCGAGGGCACCGCGAGAAGCCGCGAGCGGACGCGGCGCAGGATGTCCGCCCACTCGCGCTCGACCTCGCCGGCCGGCAGCAGCTCGCGGCGCAGCAGGGCGTTTTTCAGCGCCGCATGGTCCGCCTGTTCCCGCACCAGCCGGGTCCGCTCGCTGGCCGCGTCCGGTTGCGCGGCGAAGGGCAGGGCCGTCTGGTCGCCTTGCGCTGCCGAGCGCTTGGGGTCCACGTTGGCGCGGATCCATTCCCGGCCGCGCGCCACGTCGATGCGCCCGTCAGGCTCCACCGGCAGACCGGCGCGGATCATCTGCGATACCCGCCCCGGCGAGACGTTCACCAGCTTGGCGAAGGCGGCTTTTCGCACCACCTTCGGCTCGCCGATCATCTCCGATCCATGCGCTAACTGCATGCCTAACCCGTTGTTATAATTGATGTTTAGCTATCAAGTTGACCTTAGGGAGGAAAACGGCGGGCCCTGCCCACCCGTATACAACGGGCCTAGGAAGGACCCGCCGCCATGGGTTCGAGGCCGCCGATAAGCTCCACCGGGAACATCCAGCCTTCCCGTCCATGCAATCGCACGGTCATCGGCGGCTTGCCGGTGCGCCTGTGATGCGCCTCGGCAGCCTTCTGCCATCGGGGATCGGTGGTGGCGATGAACTCCGCGCGTTTCCCCGCGCTCGGTCCCGTCCCGGCAACGGACGGTGGCCTTGAGATCGGGGCGGGTGTGGTCTCGCATCCCTTGGTCGGTGGCTCCCGGTCAGGCGGGGGCGTGTCCGCCTCGCGTGTGCACGCGCGCGTTTTGTTTATTTCTTTCCTTCTTATTTGGGGGTCACCGGTGACCCCTTTTTCGGGTCGATTTTGAACCCCTTTACGGTCTTCGCTGACCCCCTTTGCGGAAGAAAGGGGTTCATCCGTGACCCCCTTTTCGGCGGTGTCGGCGAGCCGGTCGAAGCGCAATTCATAGTAGTTCGGGTTGCCGCGCCCGCCCTTGCGGTGCACGGCAATGAGCCCCAGTTGCTCCAGCTTGCGCAGGGCGCGCTTGGTGCTGCTGTCGCTGGTGACGGCGGCAGTGGCGAGCGTTGCGACCGTGGGCCAGGCGCGGCCCGAGCGGGCGTTGATATAGCCGCACAGGACGATGCCCACGCGCACCTCAGCCGGCGTCAGGCGTGCATCAACGCCAAGCGCCAGCATCCATGCACCCTTGTCGGAATACTGGACACGATAGGTCGTGCGGCCGCGCTCGCGGTCGCTAAGGCGGGCCACCTTGGTCATGGGCAACCCTCCAGGCGGTCGGCGAGCAACAGCAGCCTGTCGGCCGCCTCGTGCTTGTCCTCAAGGATGGTTTCCGGGGTGGCGTGCCGATGCGATCCGATGCGCCGAACACGATAGGCCAGGTCCCGGATTTCCTCCGAAACGGGGTTTGACAAATCGCCGCTAAGTGCTTGATTTTGCGTGTTCGGTTTTACAGTCGAATTCGGCGCAAGCGATTGGCGGGCGGTAAGCCTAGCGGGATTGAAAATCCGCGTGTCGCTGGTTCGATTCCGGCCCTGGGCACCACCACTTCCCCCTATAGTCCGATCAGATCAAGCCCTTGACGGCCCCTTCGCGCGCCCTGGCCAGCCGGTCGCCGGGCGCCGCTCCGACAGTCGCGCGATCTCAGGTGCACTCCACGAGTGCTTGCGGGATATGCGCGAGAAAGGCGTCGTCGACATCGCTTCGCACGTGCCGCGACGACGTGATCAGTGCGATTTCGAGATCGATCCGCGGGACGAACGGCCGGATGGTCGTTCTGCTCTGGTCCGCGGAGCGGGCGGAAACGGAATCCAGCAGCGCAACGCCCAGCCCCTGCGACACGAAGGCCGCGCAGGACAGGGCATGCTGCATTTCGCCGACGATGCGCGGGGCGATCTGCCTTTGCGCGAAGACCTCGTTGATCTGCGGCCGGATGGCGCCGCTGCGCCCCAGGACGTAGAGACTGATTCCGTCGAGATCCTCAGGGATGATCCGGGGCCGCTCGGCCAGCGGATGATCGGCTGGCAGCAGGCAGACGGTTTCGACCTCATGGCGCGACAGGACGTTCAACTCCCGCTCCCACCTGCCGGGCATGCAGATGCCGAGGTCGTGCTCGCCGCGGGAGACCTGTTCGGCGATGGCGCGCGAGGTATCGGAATGCAGGCTGATGGCGAGGTCCGGAATGTCGACGGACACGCGCGCCACCAGCTTTGCGGCGAAGCTGTAGGAGAGGAACGGCGGCACCGCCAGCCGATAGGGCTCCAGCGCAAACCGCCGGATCCGCCGCGCCGCTTCCTCGACGAAATCGAGGCCGAGAAAGACGCGGTCCACCTCTCCGATGAGGCGCCGGGCGGCAGCCGTCGGCAAAAGCCGCGGCCCGATCCGCTCGAACAGCTTGAGGTCCAGCGTCTCTTCCAGGTCGGAGATCAGCCTGCTGACGGCGGGCTGGGAAATCGACATCTGCTCCGCCGCGATGGTCATCGTGCGGTTGGTCATGATCAGGCGGAACGCCTGGACCTGTCTCAGGGTGATGCGCGCGGCCATGGCTGTCCTGGCGAGGATAATATCAGGTTATGATAGCATCGATTATTGAGATTAGAAATTATCATTGAACCTCGGCAGATTAGGCAGATCAGAACCCGGCACGATGAGCCGGCGCAGCTTCTGGCAGGGAGATAATGATGAAACGATACGCCATGTCCGCGCTTGCAGGCGCCATGATCGCCGTCCTTTCGGGAGGAGCCGAGGCCCAGACGCTCCGTCTTTCCACCCAGGGAAATGCCCCGCATCCCTGGCTCGATGCCGCCGAGGTCCTGAAGGCCGAGGTCGAGCAGGCGACGGAAGGCCGCGTGAAGATCGACATTCATCCCGGCGGCGTGCTCGGCAACGATGCGACCGCACTGGACGAGATGCGGATGGGCACCATCGACCTGCTGATCGGCGGCACCCAGGAGGCGACGCCCTTCTTCCCGCAGTTCCAGCTGTTCAGCATCAGCTACCTGTTCCCGGACGAGAAGGTGTTCCGAACCGCCATGGACCCGTCGGGTCCGGTGACGGACTACTACCGGCAGGTCTATCGCGATGCCGACAACGGCCTGACCCTCCTGGCGCTGACCGGCGGCGGCATCCGCAATCTCAGCAATAACATCAAGCCCGTCGAAACCCTGGAAGACCTCAGCGGCATGAAGCTGCGCGTGCCGGGATCGCGCATGGACGCGCAGATGTGGGAAACCTCGGGTGCGCAGCCGATCTCGCTGCCCTTCACCGAGCTCTACACCGCCCTGCAGACCGGGGTGGCGAATGCCTTCGAGAGCTCGATCAGCGCCTATGTCGGAGCCAAGCTCTTCGAGGTTGCGCCCTACCATTCCAAGACCCAGCACCAGTTCATGGTCAGCCACATCACCATGAGCCGCTTCGCCTTCGACCGCCTGTCGGCCGAGGATCAGGAGATCTTCCTCAAGGCAGCGGCCAAGGCCTCGGCGACCGGCATCGACCGGGGCATCGAGTATGACGCCTCGCTGCTGGAGCCGCTGATCGCCTCGGGCAAGGTCACGGTGACGGAGGTCGACAAGACGCCGTTCATCGAGATCATCCGCCCGCTGCACGACCAGGTCGCCGCGGAAATCGGCGCCACCGACGTCCTGCAGATCATCCGCGACATCAAGTGACTTTCCGGAGCCGGCCCCGGTGCGTCCGGGGCCGGCTCCCTGATGGGAGGCAGCTTATGCTGACGAGATTCAATGCCCGGCTGGAGCGATTTTTCTATCTGGTCGGCGGCGCCTTCTTCCTGGCGTTCATCCTGTGCGTGCTGTTCCAGATCGTTGCGCGCAACACCACGCTGGGGACCTTCGTCTGGACGGACGAGGTGGCAATGTTCTGCTTCGTCTGGACCGTCTTCCTGGGAGCGGCGGTCGGATACCGGCGCGGCGTGCACTACGTGGTCGAGGTGCTGCCCGGCAGCTTCGTGCGCACCAACACGGCCCTGACCCTTCTGGCGCTGGTCCTGTGCCTTCCCGTGATCTGGGTGCTGACCGTCAACGGCTGGACCTATGCCGAGATGAGCTGGCGCCGCTTCTCGTTCTCGCTGGGCTTTCCGATGTTCTACCAGAATGCGGCCGTCGCCGTGTCGGGCGCGGCCATGGCGCTCTTCTCGGTCGAATTGATCGCGACCACCGCATGCCGCCTGTTCGGCAACCGGCAAGCTAAGGTGCAGGGATGATGCCTATCGTTACGCTGATCGCAGGATTTCTGTTTCTGATCCTCCTGCGCGTTCCGATCGCCTTCGCCATCGCGCTGGCATCGCTGGTTACGGTCGTCCAGCTGGGCCTTCCCGCGACATCGGTCGTCAACCAGATGGTCTCCAACATCAACTCCTTCGCGCTGCTTGCGGTGCCGTTCTTCCTGCTGCTCGGCCGGCTGATGAACGACAGCGGCATCACCGACCGGCTGATGACCTTCGCGCAGTCGATGGTCGGCCACATCAAGGGCGGGCTCGGCCATATCAACGTCCTGGTCAGCATGATGTTCGCCAGCATGTCCGGATCGGCGGCCGCAGATACGGCGAGCGTCGGCGCGATCATGATCCCGGCGATGAAGAAGGCCGGTTATCCCGCGCCCTTCGCCGTCGCCCTGACGGCGACCTCCTCGACGCTGGGCGTGATCATCCCGCCCTCGATCCTGTTCGTGATCTACGGCGCCTTCGGCAATGTCTCCATCGCCGGGCTGTTTCTTGCCGGCGTGCTGCCGGGCCTGCTCATCGGCTTCGGGCAGATGGCGTACACCTATTACGTCGCCCGGCGCTACGGGGTCGCCAACACGCCCTACATGCCGTGGACGGCGCGCAAGGAGAGCGCGCGGCGTGCCGCACCGGCCCTGCTCATTCCCCTGATCATCCTCGGCGGCATCATCTCGGGCTTCTTCACCGCGACCGAGGCCTCGGCCATCGCCGCGCTGGTCGGCCTGGTGCTGGCGGTCGTCGTCTATCGCACCGTGCGGCCTGCGGCCCTGTTCGACATCCTGGCCTCGACCGTCGTCGCCTATGCCCTGCCGATGTTCGCGGTCGCGGCCGCAGGCATCATGGGCTGGCTGATCGCCTATCTGGGCGTCGCCCGCGAGGTCGCGACGTTCATCACCTCGATCTCGGACACGCAGACGGGCGTCATGCTGCTGCTGATGGCCTTCTGCCTGATCGTGGGCACCGTGCTCAGCCCGATGACGGCGGTCATCATCTTCCTGCCGATCATCAAGGAGCTGGGCGTTCTCGCGCAGATCCCGGACATCCATCTGGCGCTGGTCGTCTGCCTGTCGCTGGCGATCGGTCTGACGACGCCGCCCTACGGGATCTGCCTGCTGATCGCCGCGCAGATCGGCGAGGTCGACATGCCGCGCGCCTTTCTGGCCGTGCTGCCGATCATCGCGATCACGGTCGGGATCATCCTGATGGTCATCCTGCTGCCGGGGGTCTTCCTGTACCTGCCCGCGACCTTCTTCCCCGAGGCCTTCCCGGCCTCCTGACGGCGCGCCTGCCCAACCCGAGGAAAAACAATGAAGATTACCGTGATCGGCGGCGGCCCCGTCGGTTTGACCTACTGCGCGCTTCTCCAGCAGGGCGGCCACTCGGTCGAACTGTGGTCGCAAACCCACCCGAACGGACTGAGCCAGCGTTTCGACGGCGCGTTTTCCGGCGATCATGCGATCTCCGGTGCCGGCAGCCTCGAGGATGCGGTGCGCGGCGCCGACGTCATCGTGTTGGCGCGCTGCGCGCAGGGCATGCAGGACGTGCTGGACCGTCTGGCACCGATCCTCGATGGCCAGGCGGTCATCTTCAGCGCCGCACTGTCCTTCGGGTCGATCTATCTGGCGCATGCCCTGGAGCGTTCGAAGACCCGCGCCGGCATCGTGTCATGGTCCACCACAGTGGCGACCGCACAGCGCAAGGACGGGGCGATCCGCGTCGGCACGGTGCGCGATGTGATCGACATGGCGGTGTCCGGGGCGATGCCCGCGGAGGATGGCCTGCGCCTGTGTCAGGCGCTGTTCGGCGACCGCTTCCGCCTCAAGGAGAGCCCGGCGCTCATCGGCATGAGCAACCTCAACCCGCCGATCCACCTGGCGAATTCGCTCGCCAACCTGACCCGGATCGAACAGGGCGAGGACTGGGAGAACTACCAGTGCATCACCCCCGTCGTCGGGCGCATGATCGAGGCGCTGGACACCGAGCGCCTGGCGCTGGCCGGCCGCTTCGGGTTCGAGGTGCGCGACGTCTTCGACCACTACATGATGACCTTCCCCGGCATCCGGCGCGGCAGCGTGTCGGAAATGGCCCGCCAGGTCTATGAGCGGGCGCCCGGCACCATGGGCCCCCGCAGCCTGGAGACGCGCTACATCACCGAAGACGTGCCCTTCGGCCTGATCCCGCTCTGCGAGCTGGGCCGGCGTTGCGGTGTGCCGATGCCCTTGCACGAGGCCGCCATCGCGACGCTCTCCGCCTATCTGGGGCGCGATTTCCGGGCGCAGAACGGGATGCTGGAAACGGTGGTCGCCGAACTGCAGGGCCGTCTCCAGGCGTCTACCGCGTGAACAGGCGGTTGACGTTCTCGACCTGATCGCGAACGACGTCCTGGAACACCTTGGAAAAAAGTTCGCCCCCGCGGCTGCGGCCAATGGCCGGAAAGATCGCCGAGAAGCGGAATTCGATCGCGGGGGTGAACGGCCTGACGGCAATCTTTTGCAGGTCGACGCCGATGACGGAAAAGATATCGGCGATCGAAATGCCGAGCCCGGCCGACACGTAGCTGGGCACGGTGTTGGAATAGAGCGTCTGCGCGGTCCTGCCCGGCTGGACGCCCGCGGCCTCCATCTCGGCCTCGATCTGCATCCGCAACAGGCTGCTGACACCGAGCGAGATGAAGGGCTGGCCGTCCAGGTCGGCGACCGAGATCACCTCCCGCTGCGCCAGCGGGTGCGCCTTCGGAAGCAGGCAGATCGCGGTGGAGACGGGCATCTCGATATGGTCGACATCGGTCCGCTCGGGCGGGACGCGGCCGAGCCCGATGGAAAACTCGCTGCGCTGCAGGGCATCGAGGATATGCACCGAGTTGTCCGAGTGGATGAAGAAATCCATGTCCGGCCCCTTCTGGCGATACCGGCGGATCGCTTCGGGCAGGGCGCCGGACGACAGGGTCGACATGGCGGCGATGCGCAGCCGCCCCTCGGACTTTTCGCGCATCTCCCGCGCGCTCTCGCGAACGCGCTCCATCGCCTCGAAATACTTCTCGACCTCTCGAAACAGCGCGACCGCCTCCGGCGTCGGGCGCACGCTCGACCATTTGCGGATGAACAGCGTCAGTCCGAGATCGGCCTCGAGATCGCGCACCAGGCGGGTCACCGCAGGCTGGGTGATGTTCAGGATGCGGCCCGCGGCCGTCATGCTGCCGCTGATCATGACGGCGCGAAACGCCAGCATCTGGCGATGGTTCAGGGAGCGCAAGGCCTCATTCCCTCCCGTGCGAATCTACCCGCTCCAGGCAAACATGACAGATCGAGAGTGGGGATGAGCATAACTTTATCTGATGGCGTATTCGATAATTCGATTCGCCAATCGACGGCACGGCTTCCTACGATCTGCGGCATTCCGAGACCCGAGAAGGAGCCGAGCGTGCCGGACATCATTGGTGAATATGTCGATCGTCTGATCACCGTCGAGATGCGCAACCGGGGCATGAATCACAATATCATCGCTCCGATCTATGACGAGGCGCGGCGCGAGGGCGGCGGCCGCCCCATCACCGCCCGTGCAGCCGAGGCGCTGGTGGATCGGGTCGGCGAAGGCGATGTGGTGCTGATCGTGACGGGCGCGGGCTATATGCCCGAAGTGCCGCATGGCGAAAGCGACGGGCCTCCGGGTGCCGTCTCGCTGGCGCGGGCGCTGTATTGGGGCCTCAAGGCCGTCCCGGTCTACGTCTCCGAAGTGTGTCACGCTCCCCCGATCAAGGCCTCGTCCGAGGCCGCCGGCATCATGATCCGCGATTACGAGCTGGCGACGGGCCGCCGCATGGGCGCCGCCCAGGTCACCGCTCCGGAGGAGCAGGGCGACATCGACCAGTGGGCGAGGGACCTGCTCGACCGGACGCAGCCCAAGGCGATCATCGCCATCGAGCGGCTCGGCCCGAACGAGAACGGCATCGTCCACTATTCGACCGGCGTTGCGCCGAAGAACTGCGTGAACCTCGGTCCCCTGTTCGACCAGGCGGCGGAACGCGGCGTCCTCAGCATCGGCGTCGGCGACAACGGCAACGAGATCGGCTTCGGCCGCATCCATTCCTTCATGCAGGACTTCCACCCCTACGGCCGCGAGACGCAGACCGACAAGCCCGGCGGCGCGATCACGGTGACGGCCACCGACATCTTCCTGCCGGCCTCGATTTCCAACTGGGGCGCCTACGGCATCTCCGCGATGCTGGGCTTCCTGTTGAAGGACAAGGAGCTGGTCCAGGATCCGGAGACGGAAAAGCGCATCATCCGCGCCTGCCTGGATGCCGGCGGCTGGGAGATGCGCTACTGCACCTCGCGCTTCATCGTCGATGGGGCGGAAGGCGAAAGCTCCATGGCCATCGTGCAGCTGCTGCGCGACATGGTCCGCGTGAACATCGCGCAGCCCGACCGCGGGTTGTCGCACGGCAAGATGAAAGAGGCGGCGCGATAAAGCCGCCCGACCCCGCACGGCCCTGCCGGAACAATGGCAGGGCCGGCCCCACCCGACAGAGAGGAACTTCCATGAACACTCTTGCGAAACTGCTCGGCGCCACGGCGCTGGCATGCCTGCTTCCCATGGTCGCCGCGGCTCAGGACCTGCCGCAGACCAAGCTTTCGGTCATCGGCTCGCCGGTCAACTCGCCGAACTGGACCAACGTGCTGCAGCCGTTCTGGAACGAGACGGTTCCGGCCGACAGCAACGGCCGCGTCACGGCAAATGCGGTCAGCATGACCGACCTCGGCGCCAAGGGCCCGGAGCTGATGCGCCTTGCCGCCTCTGGCGTTGCAGACATCGTCGCGGGCAGCACGACCCTGATTTCCGGCGAGTTGCCGGAGAACGACTCCATCGATCTGGCTGGCCTCGCCCAGGATATCGACACGCTGCAGCAGATCATCGACGCTTATCGCCCGACGCTGGAAGAGCGCTACCGCGACCGCCTCGGCGTCGTCCCGCTCGGCTTCTGGCCGACCGGCGCGCAGGTCCTGTGGTGCGCGACCCCGGTCGAAGGCCTCGACGATCTGGCCGGCAAGAAGGTCCGCGTGTTCTCCACCACCACCTCGTCGCTGACCGCGGCGCTGGGCGCCACGCCCGTCACCATGGCCTTCAACGAGGTGGTGCCGGCCATGCAGCGCGGCGTCATCGACTGCGCGTTCACCGGCTCGAACTCGGGCAACAACGCGAAATGGACGGACGTCTCCACGCATCTGGTCGATCTGACCGTCGGCTGGGGCGTCAACTTCATCGTCGCCAATTCCAAGACCTGGGATGCGCTGGACCCGGCCGTTCAGACCTTCCTGCGCGAGGAGGTGCGCACCAAGCTGGAGCCCGCGGGCTGGGAGATGGCCCGCGTCGCGACGCAGCAGGGCATCTGGTGTTCGGTCGGCGACGACCGCTGCGAGCCTGAGGCGACCGCGCCGCGCAACCTGACGAAAGCCGGCCTGAAGCTGGTCGAGCTGACCGAGGCCGAGAGCGCCCGTCTTCGCGAGATCGTCGCCGAGCACGTCATGCCCGAGTTCACCCAGGCTTGCGGCGCGGACTGCGTCACCCGCTGGAACGAGACGGTCGGCAAGGTTCTGGACATCCAGCTGACAACGGCGAGGTGATCAGCTTGGCCGATCCCCTGATCTCTCGCAAGCTGGCGCGACTGGCCCGGTTTGCCGCCATCGGCAGCGGATTGCTGCTGCTGGGGGCGGCCGGCCTGATGACGGTGGAAATCCTGTCGCGCCGCCTCTTTCACTTCGGCCTCATCGGCGTCGACGAACTGGCGGGCTACGCCTTCGCCATCGCCATGGCCTGGGGCTTTGCCCAGGCCCTGTTCATGCGGGCGCATATCCGCGTGGACCTCGTCTATCTGCAGTTGCCGGCCGGGGTGCAGCGGTTTCTGGACGTCGTGGCCCTCGGGGCATTCACCGGGATCATCGGCATCCTCGTCACCCATGCTTGGGGCACGCTGGCGGAATCCCTGCGTCTCGGGGCACGCGCCAGCACGCCGCTGGCAACGCCCCTGTGGATCCCGCAGGCGCTCTGGCTGGCGGGGCTGATCTTCTTCCTGATCTGCCTTGCGGGATTGCTGTTCGATCTCGTGCGTGCGCTTGCCCGCGGCGATCAGGCCCAGGCGGCCGAGCTGGGCGCCTCGGAATCGGCATTGCGGAGGCGGTGAGATGGGCATTGCGCTGATCCTTCTCTTCGTCCTCATCGCGCTCGGATTGCCGATCGCGGCGGTTCTCGGCTGGCTGGCCGTGCTGCTGGACTGGTTGCTGTCGCCGTTTCCCCTGCAGCGGGCCTTCGGCGAAATCGCCTGGTCGCACAGCATCGAGTTCACGCTGATCGCGATCCCCATGTTCATCATGATGGGCGAGATCCTGCTGCGCTCGGGCATCGCCGACCGCATGTACAACGGCGTCGCGGCGTGGCTCGGCTGGCTGCCCGGCGGCTTGATGCACGCCAATATCGGCGCCAGTGCCCTGTTCGCGGCAACGTCCGGCTCCAGCGTCGCCACGGCCGCGACCATCGGCACCACCGCCATGCCGCAGGTGGATCGCCACGGCTACAGCGAGCGGTTGTTCCTCGGCTCTCTTGCGGCCGGCGGGACGCTGGGCATCCTGATCCCGCCGTCGATCAACATGATCATCTACGGCTTCCTGACCGACACCTCCGTCCCGCGCCTGTTCATGGCGGGACTGATCCCAGGGATCGTCCTTGCAGCGATCTTCTCGCTGGTCATCGTCGTGCTGTGCGTCGTCAAGCCGTCGCTGGACGGGGACCGCAGCGCGCCGACCGCGCGGGCCTTGCTGGCCAGCCTGCCGGCGCTGGCGCCGCCTCTCGGGCTGTTCGCGGTGGTGATTGGGTCGATCTATGCCGGCTGGGCCACCCCGACCGAGTCCGCGTCCATCGGCGTGATCGTCTCCTTGATGCTGGCCGCGCTCTATCGGCGGCTCAACTGGGAGATGCTGACCGAGGTGTTCATCGGCACGATCCGTACCTCCTCGATGATGATCCTGATCACGCTGCTGGCCTTCCTGCTGAACTTCGTCATCGGCGCGACCGGAATGGCAAGCGTGGTCAACGACTTCGTGAGCGGCCTCAACTGGAGCCCGCTGGCGACGATGCTGATGATCCTGCTCGTCTATCTGGTGCTGGGCATGTTCATGGACACGCTGGCGATGATCGTGCTGACCATCCCCATCGTCACGCCCATCGTCGTCGGCCTCGGCTACGACCCGATCTGGTTCGGCGTCATGATGGTGCTGGTGGCCGAAACCTCGGTGCTGACGCCGCCCATCGGCATGCTGTGCTATGTCGTGCACGGGGTCCGGGGCCGGGGCGATCTGACGGATGTGTTCATCGGCGTCACGCCGTTCATCGCCGCGCTGATGGGCATGATTGCCCTGATGCTGGCATGGCCGGAACTCGCACTGTGGCTGCCGGGGCACCTCTACTAGGCACCGTCCCGCTACGAGGCCGAAAAGCTCGAGGCCCGGCCAGCCGTCATGCGGCTGGCCGGGCCTTTGTCTTTTCGTCTTGCCCGCCTTGCGCCTCGACAGGATCGCAGCCCCTTCGCGTGGCAACGGGAGAATTGCCTCCGCACAACCTGCAATTTTTATCGGAAAAACCAATAATTATATCCAAAAAAGGCAGGTTATCCGATGAAGCCTTCTGGCGCAGGGTTGGATGTCCGGCGCGTTTTTTGACCGCGCCACTCCAATATCCCTCGGGAGCCAGAGTTGAGCGCTGTCTATCTGAATTACACGCAAGCCGAATTGAACCAGGCGTATGATCAATCGTGCTGGGCTCCAGAAATGGGGGATACGCTTGCCACCTATGCCGCGCTGAGTCTTGCGCAGCGCGAGGAAACGCCGCCGGAAGTCTTCCGCTACGAAGAAGACGCCATGGGCGGCATCGATGTGTTCAACGGGTCCGCCGAGGGGCCGCTGATCTATTTTCTCCACGGCGGTGCCTGGCGCTCGGGCGACCGTTCCATGTACAGCTTTCTCGCGCGCAATCTCGGGCGGATCGGCTGTCCGCTGGCCGTGCCGGATTACCCGAAGATCCAGACGGTCGGCTTGCCGGCGATGGTCGGCCGCGTGGCCGCTGCCCTGCGCGCCCTGCTGGCGCAGCGGCCCGACTATGCCCGGCGCGGCCTGGTCCTGGCGGGCCACAGTTCCGGTGCGCACCTGGCCGCATGCCTTGCGACCGGGGCAGGGGGCATCGACATCGCCGAGCGCGTCTCCGCATGCCTGCTCGTCTCGGGCATCTACGACATGGAGCCGGTGCTCCTGTCGAGCCGGCGCAGCTATGTGGAGGTGACGGAGGCGGAGGCCCGGCGGCTGAGCCCGCTCGTTCATGTCGAGGCGCTTGAGCCGGGCCGCATCACCCTGGCCTACGGATCCCGCGAAAGCCCGGAGTTCATCCGGCAGGCGGAAGAGTTCGGCCGGGTGCTGGCCTCGATGCGGCGCGATGTCCGGATGCTGCGGGTCGAGGACCGCGATCATTTCACCATCCTTCTGGACTGCAGCAATCCCGCCAGCGCGCTCTGGCAGGCCCTGACGTCGCTGGTGGCGTCGACGCAGCGCTGTGAAGCGCCGCATACCAGGGAGATGCAAGGACCGGACTAGACCAACCACACCGGAGAGGGAAAATGGGAGTGAATTCAATGAGAATGAAGTCGATTATCTGCGCCGCCGCGTTGCTGTGCGGAGCAGCCCCGGCCCTGGCCGAGCAATATTCCATCGGGACCCTGCCCCAGGGCAGCAGCGGCTATGTCATCGCCGCGGCCATCGCCTCGACGGCCAGCGATCACACGGACAACGACTTTATCGCCGTTGCGACCGGCGGCGCGAACCTCGTCCTGCCGCAGGTGAATTCCGGCGAGATGGATTTCGCCACCTCCAACATGATCGAGGCGTCCTACGCCGTCACCGGCACGGGCAACTTCGAGGGCACGCCCTTGCCCGAGCTGCGGATCGCCGCGGTGCTGCCGCGCTATCAGGTCGGCCTGCTCGTGCGCCGCGACAGCGAGTTCAAGACGGCCGCCGATCTGGCCGGCCGGCCGGTGCCGACCAAGTACAGCGCGATGAAGATGATCGAGCTGATGCAGGACGCCACGCTCGCCGCGGAAGGGCTGGACCCTTCCCGTTTCGAGGCGACCGCGGTGCCCAACTTCGCCAAGGCCGTCGAGCTGCTCGCCGCCGGCCGTGTCGACGCGGCCTATGCGGCGGCGACCAGCGCCCAGGTGCGCGAGGCGGACGCCTCCGTCGGCGTCAGGTTCCTTGGCGTCAATCCCGTTCCGGGCGGCGAGGAGAAGATGCAGGAGATCGCGCCCGGGTCCTATCTCGACACGATGGAGCCGGGGCCGGGCCTGGTCGGCGTCGACAAGCCGCTCACCATGTTCAGCTACGAATACGCCCTGCTCGTCGGCGCCCATGTGCCGGATCAGGTGGTGCATGACCTGGTGAAGGCGCTCTACGAAAACCAGAAAGAGCTGGCCGAGACCTCGCCGCACTTCAAGGGATGGGAGCCGGCCAGGATCTATCGGGAGTCCAGGAAGGCGAAATATCACCCGGGCGCGGAAGCGTTCTTTCGTGAAGTCGGTCTTTTGAAGAACTGATCCAGGATATCGGGCAGCGGGCGGATGTCCGTTGCCCGATCCCCAGTTGAAAGGTCTTGACGATGAGGCAATCTCTGGACGGTTCGGACGCGTGGACCGGCGTCGACCGGCTTTTCGCCGGCCTTCGCACGGCCTTTGCCGTGTCGATACCACTCCTTGCCGTCGGCTTCTGTCTGGATGGGCCGCGCAGGCTGGGCTACGTCATCTACGACGAGCAGTTCCTGGCGCTGCTGGTCGGCCTGTGCCTGGCGCTGGTCTTCCTGTCGACCGGTGCGCGCGGCACGGCCCGCAAGGGCGCGGCGCCCTGGTACGACGTCCTCGCCGCCGTGACCGGCCTTGGGGTCTGTCTGTACATCGCCTCGGACTACGAAGGGATTTCCATCGCCTCCGCGATGGATCCCATGGTGCACCTGTTTCCCGCCCTTGCCGTGATCCTGCTGTTGCTGGAGGGGGTGCGCCGGGTTGCCGGTTTCGCCCTCACGGCCATCATCCTCGTCTTCCTGGTCTACGGGCTGTGGGGCTACCTGATGCCCGCGCCCCTGACCGGCCAGCAGGTTTCCCCCCAGCGGCTGGCGGTCCAGATCGCCTTCGACCCGAGCGCCATTCTGGGTACCGCGCTGTTCATCTGCGCCACCGCCGTGGTCACGTTCATCCTGTTCGGGGCGATCCTGGAGAAGGCGGGCGGCACCGAGTTCTTCAACGATATCTCCCTTGCGCTGTTCGGCGGATATCGCGGCGGCGCCGCGAAAATCGCCGTGACCTCGTCGGCGCTGATGGGCTCGATCTCGGGCAGTGCGGTTGCCAATGTCGTCTCCTCCGGCGTCGTCACGATTCCGCTGATGAAGCGCAGCGGCTATCGCGCACAGACCGCGGCGGCGGTCGAGACCGTCGCCTCCACCGGCGGGCAGTTGGCGCCCCCCGTGATGGGCGCTGCGGCCTTCCTCATGGCGGACTTCCTGCAGGTGGACTATTCGGAAGTCGTCCTTGCCGCGTTGATCCCGGCCTTGCTGTACTTCCTGTCCATCTTCTTCCAGGTCGATCTTGCCGCAGCGCGCCGGGGCCTGCGCGCGCTTTCGAAGTCCGAGCTGCCCTCGGCGCGGGCGGTCATGGCCAAGGGGTGGATCTATCCGCTTCCCTTCGTCGTCCTGATCGTTGCGATGTTCTGGCTGCATCTGCGGGTCGAGGAAGCGGCCCTGTGGGCCTGCGCCTCCCTGATGCCGATCCTGCTGTGGCGGAAAGGCGGCCGGCGCAGCCCCGGCGACCTGTTCAGCGCATTCGCCTCGGCGGGCCAGTCGTCGACCTCCGTCATCCTGATCGCGGCGGCGGCGGGCATCATCATCGGCATTCTCAACCTGACCGGGCTCAGCTTCTCGCTGACGCGCATCCTGACGACGCTCGGCGAGAACAACCTGTTCCTGCTGCTTTTGCTGTCGGCGGCCCTGTCGATCGTGCTGGGAATGGGCATGCCGACCGTCGGCGTCTATGTGCTGCTGGCGACCCTGGTGACCCCCTCCATGATCAAGCTCGGGGTCGAGCCCATCGCCGCGCACATGTTCGTTCTCTACTTCGGCATGATGTCGATGATCACCCCGCCGGTCGCCGTGGCCGCGTTCTCGGCGGCGACCCTTGCCTCCAGTCCGCCGATGCGAACGGCGATGGAAGCGACGGTCATGGCCTGGCCGGCCTTCGTCGTGCCGTTCCTCTTCGTCTTCTCGCCGACCTTGCTGGGCGTCGGGCCGGCCGTCTCGGTGGTCGCCTCCACGGTGACGGCCCTTGCCGGCGTATGGTGCGTCACGGCAAGCGTCGTCGGCTATATTCGCGAACCCGCCGGTCCGCTGTCGCGCCTGATCATCTTCGCGTGCGGTGCGGCATTGCTGATGCCGACCGACCTGTTCCCGGGCGCGCTGCTGGTCAACATCGCCGGCCTGGCGGCGATGGTCGCGATGCTCCTGTGGTCGAGCAGGAGCAAGGCCGTGTCGGTGCCCGTCCGATAGGCGGATGCGGGGCCGGCTGGTCTCACTCAGGCTGTTCGGGGTCGGGGGCGACCCCGGCCCGCTGCAGGACGGCGCGCAGCTGCTTGATGAACGTGTAGCCTGCCGGGCTCAGCGAGCGGCTGGCGGGGTAGACGCAGGAGATCTTGCGCACGATGTGCGGCTGACCGAGAGGCAAGGCAACGACATGCGTGTTGTGAACTCCGAGAATGGTGTAGCGCGGCAGGATCGCGATACCCAGGTTCTCGGCCAGCATGCCGAAAATGGTGGTGATCTGCTCCACCTCCCACTGCGGCTGGAAGTCGACGCCCGCGCGGGCGAAGCCCAGCTCCACCAGTTCGCGCAGGCCGCTGCCCCGCACCAGCGTGATGCAGGGAAACCGGACGGCCTCGCGCCAGTCGGGAGCCTCGCTCGCCGTCAGCGGATGGCCCTTGAGGCAGAATATCATCATGTCTTCGCTCAAGAGCGGCATCGACCGCAGGTCGGTCTGGCCCGGCGTCATGGTTCCGATGCACAGGTCGACGCGGCCGTCCATCAACCGGATCAGCATCTCGTCGTTGGTGACGTCGGATATTTCCACCTTGATGCCGGGATGGAGCTTTGAGAAAGCGGCGACCGCGCGCGGCAGGATGGTCGCAGCAAGGAAAGGGGGAGCGGCAAGGCGCAGCCGGCCTTCCCGCAGTTCGGTCAGGTTGCGAACATCCGAAAACGTCTGCTCCAGCTCCTCGAACGTTCGCAGCGCGCCCTTGCGAAAGGTCCGGCCGGCTTCGGTCAGCTCGACCCGGCGCGTGGTCCTGTCGAACAGGCTGGTGCCCAGTTCCGTTTCGAGATCGCGGATGATCTGCGAAAGCGTCGGCTGGCTCAGGCCGATGCGTTCCGCCGTCCGCGAGAAATTGCAGGTGTCGGCCAAGACGAGGAAGGCGTTGAGCTGTCGGAATGTGATCTTCATGCCGTCCCACTTTATCAGACAATCACCAGGGATGTGGCGCGGCCCGTCGCACGCCTGCCGAAGGAAGGAGCCAGGATGACCCTCGAGGCAAGGGACGCGGAAATTATCTTGCACGGCGCGCGGCTCGTCGACCCTGCGGGGGGCGATCCGGCAGGCGATGCGGTCGCCATCGCCGGCGGGCGCATTCTTGGCGTCGGCCCGCACGAGCAGCTGAAGGGCCTGGCGACGCCCGCGACCGTCTCGCTCTGCTGCGACGGCCTGTCCCTGATGCCGGGCATGATCGACGGCCACGCCCATCTCGACCGCGAGGGGCTGAAGAGCGTCCTGCCGTCGATATCGGGCGCGCGGTCGATTGCCGAAATCCAGGCGGTCTTGCGGGATGTGGCCGCGCGCACGCCGCCGGGCCGATGGATCGTGCTGTCGCCGCTGGGGACGCCGCCGCTGTTTCTCGACGGCTGGTCCGGCCTTGCGGACGGGCGCTGCCCGGACCGGCACGATCTCGATGCCGCCGCGCCCGATCACCCGGTCTGGATCCGCCCCGCCTGGGGTTACTGGAGCAACAAGGCGGATCTGGTCTGCGTGGCAAACACCGCCGCCCTGGCGCTTGCCGGGGTGGGCCGGGACACCCCGTCGCCGCATCCGCTGGTCGAGATCCACCGCGCGGCGGACGGCGTGCCGGACGGGCGCTTTCGCGAGGCGACACGCATCTCCATCGTCGAGACGACGCTGATGTCCGCCGCACCCGGCTTCGACGTGGCGACCAGAACCGATGCGCTGGCCCGCTCGATGGATACCTACGCACGCTTCGGCACGACCGGCGTCTATGAAGGCCATGGCGTCGCGCGGGAGGTCATCGCCGCCTACGGCGCCTTGCGCGGGCGTTGCAAGCCGGGCATGCGGGCGACACTGGTCGTCAGCCCCTCCTGGTCGAATGTCGATGCTGCCGCCGACATGGCTGCCCTGATCGCGGACTGGACCCGGTGGGCGAAGCGGGACCTCGACGACGACGACCGCCTGCGCATCGAAGGCATCTATGCCGAGATCGACGAAACCGGCGAGGGGCTCGTCCGGGCGCGGGGAGGGTGCTGCACCGGCTGGGCGGGCTTCCATCTCGACAGCGGGGCACCGCGCGCGATGGTGCGCGAGCTGCTGCTGGAGGCAGCCCGGCAGCGCCTGCGCGTCTCGACCATCTTCGACGACGTCATGGGGCTGATGGAGGAGGTGAACCGGTCGCAGCCGCTCGCCGGGTTGAACTGGGTGCGCGGCCATGTCGCGACCCTGGACGACCGCGCCCTCGGAGCCATTCAGGACATGGGCCTGATGCTCGTCACCCATACCAACCGGCATATCGCCAAGGGCGGCTCGGCCCATCTTGCGCGCCTGGGACCCGACCGGCGCGATGAGATCGTGCCCATGCGCAAGATCCTGGATCGCGGCATCCCGGTCGCCCTCGGCTCGGACAATCTGCCCCCGTCCTTGCTGCATCCGGTCGCCGACCTGGAGCTGCGGCGCGACCACGGCACGGGCGAGCACATCGCACCGGAGCAGGCCCTGACCCGCCGCGAGGCGCTGGCGCTGGCGACCGCCGGCGGGGCGAACCTGCTGCTGCGCGGGAACGAGCTCGGGCGGCTCCAGCCCGGTTACCTCGCCGACATCGTCGGCTTCCCCGGCGACATCCTGACGATGGAGGCCGGCGAGCTGAGGCACCTCGAGGCGCGCCTGGCGCTCGTCGGCGGACGGGTCGTCCTGCGTCAAAACTAACCTGCCGCGGTCTCGCCCCCGCCGCCCTCGCATCATGTCCGGGGGGGCGCGCTCGTTCATCCGGGCTCCAACTGGCATCGGCGGGTGGGGCAGGTGGGGGCGAAGCCGGCAACGGATCTCATTGGACCGCTGATCGTCTGGTCGCTTGCGCGAACCTCAAGCGTGCCGAAAAAGCCCGGCAGGTTCGCGCAAGCAACAACACATTGAAAATTTTGCTCTTTTTTTACGTCATCAGTCTGTTGATGCGGCTGCGGGATGCAGCGCCTCGCAGTTCGCGCCGGAACTCTGGTTTCTTCTGAAAAAACCGCATGATACGAGGAGCCAGTCGCCCCCTTCGCGGGGGCGCGGATCGAAACTGGTACGAGCCGGGCAGCTCTGTGGCGCTGTCCTGTCGCCCCCTTCGCGGGGGCGCGGATCGAAACGCACGTATGCGAATGACAATGTCGCGCCGGCTCGAGGTGCGCAGCGTCGCCCCCTTCGCGGGGGCGCGGATCGAAACAAGTTCGCATATTGCCGCGTGCATCGCCGCAGAGTCGCCCCCTTCGCGGGGGCGCGGATCGAAACCGCGCTCCGTAGGACTTGCCGCCGTTGGCGTGCGTCGCCCCCTTCGCGGGGGCGCGGATCGAAACTTGAAGTGCACCGCGCCCTTCTTTTGCAGCTCGTGTCGCCCCCTTCGCGGGGGCGCGGATCGAAACCAGCGCGGCAGCTGCCGGCAGGCGGCTTCCAGGGTCGCCCCCTCGCGGGGGCGCGGATCGAAACGCCTCGTCGTGTGGGTGGTGCCGCCGGCAGCGGGTCGCCCCCTTCGCGGGGGCGTGGATCGAAACTGGCGCGGCTTCGCCGGCTATGACGTTCGCGCGCGTCGCCCCTTTCGCGGGGGCGTGGATCGAAACGACGCGGCCGCGCAAGCCTGGGTGGCAGCGCAGCGTCGCCCCTTTCGCGGGGGCGCGGATCGAAACCAGCGCTCGACTCGCCGCGTGTAGACCTCGCTCGTCGCCCCCTTCGCGGGGGTGCGGATCGAAACTATGCCGAGGCTGCGACGGTTGGGATCTTCCATCGCCGCCTCCTTCACGGGGGCGTGGATCGAAACCAGAACCGGGTGCCGGTGGCCTTCACGAAAGGCAGGGTCGCCCCCTTCGCGGGGCGCGGATCGAAACGGGGAGCGCCCAAAGGCGCGGCGCCGCGTGATGAGTCGCCCCCCCTCGCGGGGGGGGGGGCGGCGGCTAGCGTTCGTCCGCGCCGCCGCCTGCCTTGCTCGCCTTGCGGATGCGGCTGAAGCTCATGGCGATATGCGCGCGCCGCACATGGGCCGCGGCGGCGAGGTCGCCATGCTCCACCGCCTCGGTGATGTCCGTCACCTCGCGCTGGAAGGTGGTGAACTCGGTATGGATCAGCTCCTCGAAATTCTTCAGCCGTGAGGCCGTCTTCAGCCAGATCCGCGCGGTCTGGTAATACAGACGCTCGCTGATCTCGCGCAGCGGCGCATTGGTCGTCAGCGCGTTGAACAGGTGGAAGAAGTCCATGTTGATCCGCGAGAAGGTGCGCGGATCGCCCTCCGACACCATCTCGTCGCAGCGCGCGCGCATCTCGCGGAAGCGGGCGATCAGCGCCTCGTCGACCGGGATCGGCGACAGCTTGCCGACCAGCTCGGCCAGCTCCACCCGCAGCTCGTAGACCTGCGCCAGCGCATCGACCTCGATGTCGGTGACGATGGTGCCGACCCCGTGCACCGAGCGCAGCAGCCCCTCCGCCTCCAGCTTGACCAGCACCCGGCGCACCGGCGTGCGCGAGACGCGGAATTCCTCGGCCAGGTCCTCCTCGCGCAGCCGGCTGCCGGGCGCATAGTCGAGCAGGCAGATCCGCATTCTCAAGGTCTGGTAGATCCGCTCGAACCGGCCGCGCGCGCCTTCTTCCGCCGGCCGTCCGGCCCCCTGGTCCACCGTCATCAGGTCTGTCCGCTCCCGTCGCATCTGTGCGCGCCGCCTGCCCGGCGGAGCCGCGTCTTGTCCGGCATTTCCGCTCTTCCGGCAAGCGTCTTGCCGTTGCGTAGCCTCGTGGGAAAGTCACGCTTTCCACAATCCGTCCAAAGCCTTGGTTGCAGCCCTGGAGGGCGCGTCATTCCCTGTAATGTGTACATCTGGCGGCGCCGTGGAAAGGCGCACGAGGAAGTCGCTCGGTCATTTCTGCAAATTCCGTTGACACAGTCTGACGCAGCATGATGTTGTGCACAACATAAGAAGCAAGACTTGGTGGAACAGAGGAGCTCAACCATGAAAAACACGATCTTCAAAGGCCTTGCCACGCTCGGCATGGCCGCGCTCGCCTTCGGCTTTGCCGGCAGCGCAAATGCCCAGTCGCTGCTGGAGCGCGCCGAGAAGGGCGAGCCGATCCGCATCGGCTTCGCCAACGAGGTGCCCTTCGCCTATCCGGGCGAGGACGGCAGCCCCAAGGGCTTCGTGAACGCCTATACGATCGGCGTTCTCAAGACGATGGGCTTCGAGAACATCGAGCCGGTTCAGACCGAGTGGGGCGGGCTCATTCCGGGCCTCAACGCCAACCGCTTCGACATCGTCACCGGCGGCATGAACATCCTGGCCAGCCGCTGCGAGAACATCGCCTTCTCCGAGCCGATGGCCAAGGTCGGCGACGGCTTCATCCTGGCGCCGGGCAATCCGAAGAACATCAGCGACTATGCCAGCCTGGTGGCAAACAACGCGGTGATGGTCACCGGCGCCGGCTATTCCAACATCGAGGCCGCCAAGGGCGCGGGCGTGCCGGAATCCAACATCATGCAGGTGCCCGGACCGACCGAGATCCTGGCCGCCGTGCGTGCGGGCCGCGCCGATGCGGGCGCCGGCACCTACTTCACCATGAAGCAGCTGGCCGACAGCTCCAACGGTGCCGTCGAGGCGTCCGATCCGAACGCCATGCCGGAGGACTCGTTCAACTGGGCCGGCATCGGCTTCCGCAAGGCCGACCAGGCCTTCCTCGACAAGTTCAACGAGGCCCAGGCCAAGTATCTCGGCTCGGAAGAGATGCTCGCCGCCGTTGCCGAATACGGCTATGGCGAGGGCTCGCTGCCCGGCGACAAGACCACCGAGTGGGTCTGCGCCAACCGCTGACATGACGACGACGGCGCGCGGCGGGCCGGCTTTGCCGGCCTTCCGCCCCGTCTCCCGCATCCGGGCAGGGTTACCTGCCCGGGCTTTGCGGCCTTGAACGAGGTCTGACAGCAAGGGCTGGGCGGCATGTCCTATTTCGAATTCCTCGGCCAGTATGGCGACCGGATCGCCAGCGGCACGCTCATCACCATGGCGCTGACGGTTCTTTCCGCGCTGCTGGCGGTGGCGATCGCCGTGGCCGCGGGCCTGATGCGCATGGCGCCCAACATGGCGGTGCGCGGCTTCGCCACCGTCTATATCGAGATCTTTCGCGGCACATCGCTGCTCGTCCAGCTCTACTGGATCTTCTTCGTGCTGCCGCTCTTCGGCATCACGCTGGAAAAGTTCACGGCCGGCTTCGTGGCCGTGGGCATGAATCTCGGCGCCTATGGCGCGGAGCTGGTGCGCGGCGCCATTCTCTCCGTGCCCAAGGGCCAGTGGGAAGCGGCGCTGGCGCTCAACATGTCGCCGGCCAAGCGGATGATCCGGGTGATCCTGCCGCAGGCGGTGCTGATCATGCTGCCGTCCTGGGGCAACCTCCTGATCGAGCTGCTGAAAGGCACCGCGCTGGTCGCGCTGATCTCCGTCGCCGACCTGATGTTCCAGGTGAAGCAGATCAACGGCACCACCTTCATGTCGGCCGAGACCTTCGGCACCGCGCTCATCATCTACTACGTGCTGGCCCGGTTCATGATCACGCCGTTCATGCGCTGGCTCGAACGCTTCATGCTGCGCAAGATGGGGAGGGCCTGAGCCATGTTCGACTGGCGCTGGGACTTCACCTTCGAGATCCTGCCCCGGCTGATCGTCGCCACCGGCAACACCTTGCTGGCCGCCGGCCTCGGCTATGCCATCGCGGTCGTGCTCGGCCTCGTCTTCGCGCTGGCGCAGCGCACGCCCTTCCGTCCGCTCACCCTGGGTGTGCGCGAGGCGGTGGAGTTCATCCGCTCCACGCCGCTCGTGCTGCAGATCTTCTTCGTCTTCTATGTCGGCCCGCAATTCGGCATCCGCCTGTCGCCCTGGACGGCCGGCATGATCGCCATCGGCCTGCACTATGCGGCCTACCTTTCCGAGGTCTATCGCGGCGGGCTGGAAAGCGTGCCGAAGGGCCAGTGGGAGGCGGCAAAGTCGCTCAACCTGTCGACGGCGCGTACCTACTTCCGGGTCATCCTTCCCCAGGCGCTGCCGCCCTCGCTTGCCGGCATGGGCAACTATCTCGTCGGCATCTTCAAGGACACGCCGATGCTGTCGGTGATCGGCGTCGCGGAGCTGATGCACACGGCCAATGCCATCGGCTCGGAAACCTACCGCTTCCTCGAGCCGTTCACGCTCGTCGGCATCATCTTCCTCTGCATTTCGCTGCCAACGGCGGCCTTGATCCGGGTCTTCGAGACCTGGGTGCGCCGCAAACTCGGATTGGGCTGATGGATACCACAGACGTTTCCGCCTTCCCCTTGAAGCTCGAGGGGGACGCGATCCCGATGGTCAGCTTCAAGAAGGTCACCAAGTCCTACGGCAACCTGGTGGTGCTGGACTCGCTCGACCTCGACGTCGCCGAAGGCGAGATGGTGACCGTCATCGGTCCCTCCGGCTCGGGCAAGACCACCGTGCTGCGCATGCTGATGACGCTGGAGACCATCAATGGCGGCGTCATCTATGTCGACGGCGAGCCGCTGACCCATATGGAGCGCGACGGCAAGCTGGTGCGCGCCGACAGTCGCCACATGCGCAAGATGCGCTCCAAGATCGGCATGTGCTTCCAGCACTTCAACCTGTTCCCGCACATGACGGCGCTGGAAAACTGCATGGAAGGTCCCGTGCATGTGCTCGGCATGTCGAAAAAGGAAGCACGCGAGCGTTCCGAGGAACTGCTGGCGATGGTCGGCATGGCCGAAAAGCGCGACCAGCACCCCTCGCGCCTGTCGGGCGGCCAGCAGCAGCGCGTGGCGATTGCCCGCGCGCTGGCCATGCGGCCCAAGGTGATGCTGTTCGACGAGGTGACCTCCGCGCTCGATCCGGAGGTGATCGGCGAGGTGACCAACGTCATCCGCCAGCTGGTCGCCGAGCACAATCTCACCATGCTGATGGTCACCCACCAGATGGGCTTCGCCAAGGACATTTCCGACCGCATCTGCTTCTTCTACAGCGGCCGGATCGAGGAGCAGGGCTCGCCGGACGAACTGTTCGGCAATCCGCAGAAGGAGCGCACGCAGCAGTTCCTCAGCGCGGTCAAGGAGGCGAGTTGAGCATCGAGCTTGCCGACATTCTCGCCGCGCGCCGCACCATTGCTGGCGTTGCCGCGCGCACCCCGATGGTGCCTTCGCTCGCCGTGGAAGGGGAGCTCCTGCTGAAGCTGGAGACGGCCCAGCCCATCGGCGCGTTCAAGCTGCGCGGCGCGCTCAACGCCGTCGCCGCCGTGCCGGCGGGAGCGCCCGGCGTCACCTGCTGCTCGACCGGCAATCACGGCCGCGGCGTTGCCTTTGCCGCGCGTGCCGCCGGCCTTCGCGCGGTCGTGTGCATGTCCGAGCTGGTGCCGAGAGCCAAGGTCGAGGGCATCCGTGCGCTGGGGGCCGAAGTCCATATCGCCGGCCGCAGCCAGGACGATGCCCAGGCCGAGAGCCTGCGGCTGGTGCGCGAGGAGGGGCTCATTGAGATTCCGCCCTTCGACGATCCGCGGGTGATCGCCGGCCAGGGCACCATTGGCCTTGAAATGCTGGAGGACCGCCCGGACCTTGCGGCGATCCTCGTGCCGCTGTCCGGCGGCGGACTTGCCGCCGGCGTCGCGCTGGCGGCCAGGGCGATCAAGCCGTCGATCCGCCTCATCGGCGTCACCATGGACCGCGGCGCGGCGATGCACGCCTCCATCCGCGCCGGCCGTCCGGTCGAGGTGGTGGAGGTGGCGAGCCTTGCCGACTCGCTCGGCGGCGGCATCGGGCTGGAGAACCGGCTGACCTTCGCCATGTGCCGCGATCTGCTGGACGACTGCATCCTCGTCACCGAGGACGAGATCTATGAGGCCATGCAGGCGCTCTATTACGAAGACCGCATGGTGGCCGAGGGCGGCAGCGTCGTCGGCATCGCCGCGATGCGCTCGGGCCGTCTGCCGGCTTTCGGCGGTCCGGTCGCGACCATCCTCACGGGGCGCAATGTCGACATGACCACCTTCACCGAGATCGTCGCCGGGCGCGGCGTCCGCCTCGGTGAGATCGAGCTGAAAGGGCGCAGTTATGGCGCATGAAGTGACCGTCCTGACCGCCGGCGAGCTGCGCGGGCTGGTGCAGCTGGATCTGGCCGCCGTCGATGTGGTCGAGCGGGCCTTCGCCGCGCTCGCCTCGGGCACCGTGGTGATGCCGCCGATCCTGTCGATGGCGATCCCTGAGGCCAATGGCGAGGTCGACGTCAAGACCGCCTATATCCCCGGTTTCGACGGCTTCGCGATCAAGGTCAGCCCCGGCTTCTTCGACAATCCGAAGCTCGGCCTGCCGAGCCTCAACGGATTGATGATCCTGTTTTCCGCCAAGACCGGCCTCGTCGAGGCGCTGCTGCTCGACAATGGCTACCTGACGGATGTGCGCACGGCCGCCGCCGGTGCGGTCGCCGCGCGCCATCTTGCGCCCGCAAAGGTCGAGACGGCGACCGTCATCGGCACCGGCATCCAGGCGCGGCTGCAGATCGAGGCGGCCCATCTGGTGCGCCCGTTCTCCCGCGTCCTCGTCTGGGGACGCGACATGGCCAAGGCGCGCGCTTGCGCTGCCGACATCGCCGAGCGGCTGAAGATTACGGCCGAGGCCGTCGCGGACCCGGCCGAGGCGGTGGCGCAGAGCCAGCTCGTCGTCACCACCACTCCGGCGGAGCACCCGGTTTTCAAGGCCGAATGGCTGCATCCCGGCCTCCACATCACAGCGATGGGCTCGGACCAGGCGGGCAAGAACGAGATCGACCCTGCTGCGCTTGCCGCCGCCGATCTTTATGTCTGCGATCGGGTCAGCCAGTGCGAGGCTCTCGGCGAGCTGCGCAGCGCCATTGCCGCCGGCCTGTGGCAGGGCGGCACGCCGCCGGAGCTCGGCGAGATCGTCACGGGGCGCCATCCCGGCCGCCGCTCGGACGACGAGATCACCATCTGCGATCTCACCGGCACGGGCGCGCAGGACACGGCGATCGCGACCTCCACCATCGCTGCCGCCCGCAAGGCCGGCGCCGGCTCGACGATCCTGACCTAGGCGGTGGATCGCACCGGCAGTGAGTTCGACGTGACAAGGCCGCCGGGGCACTGCCGGCGGCCTTGTCGTATCGGGTTTGCGTGAAAGGCCGCGTCAGCGGTCGGCGATCATCTTGTCGATGACCTTGCGGGTTTCCGCCAACTCGCCGAACTGGGCGATGGACGAGACGCTGACCACCTTGGAGCCGGCCTCCTCGATCTGCCGGCTCAGCTCGCGGCCGACGACCGAGTTCGGGTTGCCGAGCTGGCCGAGATGCTCCGATTCCCCGACCAGCGCCATGCCTTCGGTGGTGAACCAGGCGGCGAAGAGGCGCGCCGCGTTCGGATTGGGCGCATAGGCCGGTACGAAGACCTTCATGCCCAGAACCGGCGTGTAGTCGGTGAAGGGGCGGAAGCGCACGGGTTCGCCGCGGTCGATGGCAAGGTCGGTGGCATAGGCCATGCCCGTGCCCACCGCCGCCTCGCCGGCGGAGACGGCGGCCCCCACCGCGCCGCTGCCGGCCTTCAGCACCGGATTGTTGTCCAGCAGCTTGCCCACCAGGTCGATGGTCGGCTCCGCGCCGATCTCGTAGCTGAGATAATCGACCGGCGCGATGTGGTAGGAGTTGAGCGCGATGCGCTGGTTCCAGCTTTCGTCGGCAAGGTCGGCGAAGGAGCGCGGCAGGTCCGCCTCCTCGACGAAGTCGGTGTTCCACACAAGTCCATAGACCAGGTCGAACATCGACAGCACCGTGCCGCTCATCTCCGGGGGTACGCCGCCTGCGGCCTGGTCGATGCTCTCCAGCATCGAGCCGAAGGTGGCCGGCCAGTCCATCCTGGCGACATAACCCTTCTCGACCGAGGGCCACAGGTCATCGACGCTGCCCTGGCCGATATCGGCGCTGAACCGGCCCGAGGGGCTCTCGGCATTGAGCCGCGACATCAGCGTGGTCGGATGCATCGGCGACCATTCGATGTCGATGTCGAGGCCGAACCGGCTCTTGAAGGCCTCCATGACGATCTCGCGATTGTGCTGCTGCGTCGGCTGCAGCAACAGCACGACCAACCGGCCTTCCTTCTTCGCGCCCTCGACCAGTTCCTCGATGGTCGGGGCGTCGGCCGCGCGCGCGGGCACCGAGGCGGTCACGGCCGCCAGCGTGGCCGCCACGACGGCGGCGGTGAAAATGCGTCCCTTCATGGTTCCTCCCAGACAGGTTGCGCGGCCGGCCCGACATTGATCGAAAGCTTCAGATCCGCGGCGGATTGCAGGATATCCCAATAGTCGCGAGAGTCAATAAACATCAGACCATTTAAAATTTCGTCCTATTCATCTCTCCTGCATGGCGTGTCGGGCGGTCTCGGGCCCTTCTTCGGGGCGCTTTGGGAGTTCCGTAGCGTCTGCGGCGAATTATCCCGCTCTCAGAGCGGGTTTGCTAATTGGTCTGATATATTTCATATTGGCACAAACGCGTTTCGGCGTTTGCATTCGCCGCCAGGCAGTTCATATCGGCAGGTTCATGGTCCAGAAAAAAGACACGGCAAAGACCGAGCGGGCAGGCGCACAGCGCCGCTTCAGCCTCGATCGCATCAAGATTCCCAAGGCGGCGGACGTCCTGGCCTCGCATCTGCGCGACGAGATCGTGCAGGGACGGATCGCCAATGGAGAGATGCTGCCCAACGAGCGGGAGCTTGCGGACAATTCCGGCCTGTCGCGTTCCAGCGTCCGCGAGGCTCTGCGCATGCTGGAAATCGAGGGCCTGCTGGTCACCAAGCAGGGGCGCAACGGCGGCTCCATGGTCTGCCAGCCGAGCCGCGACACCATCGTCAAGACGGTCAATCTCTATATCTCCAGCCGCAAGACGCGCCTGTCCTCGCTGGTCGAGGCCCGCAGCGCCATCGAGCCCTCGGCGGCGATGCTGGCCGCGCGCTATCGCACGGCGGAGGATGTGGAGGCGATTTCCGCCCACCATCAGCGTCTTCTCGACAGTCTCGACGATCTCGACGGGTTCTTGCGCGCAAATATCGACTGGCACATGGCCATCGTCCACGCCAGTCACAACGACCTGCTGATCGCCTTCATGGAGTCCATCGCCCAGTCGGTCTACGCGGTGACCAATGTGGAGGACCTCAACCCCGAGGGGGTGCGCCAGAAGGTGGCCAAGGTCCATGGCCTGATCACCGACGCGATCAAGGCAGGCGACCCGGCCGAGGCCAAGCGCCTGATGGACCGGCACGTCAACGCCTATGCCGAGCATATCGGCATGAAGGCCTGAGATCCGGGACGGGCTTTCGGCCGGACCGTCCTCCCGGACAGCTGCCCATCTGTGAAAAAAGGGCCGCGTCTTCCCCCGGCCTCAGGGTCAGACCTTGGGAAAGACGCGGCAGTCACCCGGCGAGGGCAGTGCCGGGTGAGGGAGCGAAGGCGGGAGACCTGATCGCCGGGGGCTGTCAGCCCGCGAGATCGCGGTGGAACGCCTTGGCGACGATCCGCCATGTCCCGTCGATGCGCAGCAGGTGCAGCACGTCGCGGAAGCGGTTGGGCGGGCTCGTCATCTCGATGGTGACGGCGGCGCAGTCGGGCCCGGCCAGCTCCAGCGAGGCGAGGCGGAAGTCGGGCGCATGCCCTTGTTCTGCCGCCGAGGCGCGGCTGCCGACGAGGTCGATCCAGTCGCTGGCCGCGAAGCAGCGCAGCGCCCCGTCCTCGACGAATTGCAGCTTGCAGTCGGGCAGGAACAGCCGCCCCAACTCGTCCGTGTCGCCCTGGTGAAAGGCGATGGCATAGGCTTCGGCCGCCGCCGCCACCTGCCGGTAGCTCTCCTGAAGCTGCGCGCTCATCTGGGCACCTCCACGTCGAGGACCTGCTTCATCCAGCGGCAGCCGTTGTGGAAGTTGGTGACGGCACTGCCGGGCGGCACCAGCGCGTCGAACTCGGCCTCCAGATGGGTGGGAAAGTCGAGCTCCAGCACCGGCAGCATGTCCTCCAGCTGCTCGAGCGTGCGCGGCCCGAACAGCGGTGCGGCGACGCCCGGACGGTCCTTGACCCAGGCCAGCGCCAGATGGCTGCCGGCAAGTCCTGCGCGTTCGGCCAGTTCCGCGACCTTGCGGCCGACGGCGATCCCCGCCTCGTTCACCCGGTCGGCATAGGTGCCGCCGCGGGTGATGGCCCGGCTGTCCGCGGGCGGGGCGGCCTTGGAGCCGTAGCGCCCGGCGAGCACACCCTGCGCCAGCGGCGCATAGGGCAGCAGGCTCACCCCTTCCGCAAGGCACAGCGGCACCAGTTCGTTCTCCACGCGCCGGTCCAGCAGGTTGTAGGGCGGCTGCTCGGCGATCGGCCGCGCCCAGCCGCGCCGCTCGGCGATGGCGATCGCCTCGTAGACCTTCCAGGCCGGATGGGTGGAGGTGCCGATGTAGCGGACCTTGCCCTGGCGCACGAGGTCGTTCAGCGCCGACAGGGTTTCCTCCGCCGGAATGTCGAAGTCCGGCCGGTGCAGCTGCAGCATGTCGATATGGTCGAGGCCCATCCGCTTCAGGCTGCGCTCGCATTCGCGGATGATGTGGTGGCGCGAGTTGCCGCGGTCGTTGGGGCCGGGGCCGACGGGAAAGTGCACCTTGGTGTTGACGATCAGGTCGTCGCGCCGCCCGCTTTCGCGCAAGGCCCGGCCGAGATAGGCCTCGCTGCGTCCCTCATTGTAGGAGTTGGCGACGTCGAACAGGTTGATGCCGGCATCGATGGCCCGTGCGATGATGCGCACGGATGTTTCCTCGTCGGTCGGCCCGCCGAAGTTGAAGGTTCCAAGCGCCAGCGGCGAGACCATGAGGCCGCTGCGCCCGAGCGATCGATAGTTCATCTTGAGGCTCCAGTGTCGGGCGCGCCAGCCGCAAGGTCCGGCCGGCGGCGCGCGTGTCGTGTCAAGGCTTGCGCCGCTCGGTGCCGAGCCGCGCCGCGAAGATCTGCACCGGAACGACCAGGCACAGCAGGCCGCTCACCAGCACCACGGCCAGCGCCGCGGCCGTCGGGATCTCCGGGGTGTTCCACAGGATGTAGAGTTCGGAGGCGGCGACCACGTTGGTGGTGGTGATCAGGAACAGCGGGAAGGTGATGTCGCGGGCGCTGTGTCCGGCGACCCACAGCCAGCCGTTCAGGATATGCGGCAGCAGCAGGGGAAAGATCACCCGCCGCAGCATGGTGAACCAGCCGGCGCCGCACACGAAGGCGGCGTTCTCCAGTTCCCTGTGGATCTGCAGCAGGGCCGCGTTCATCGTCCGCGTGCCGAAGGCGATATAAGCCGTCACATGGGCGAGGATGATCAGTCCGATCGTGCCGTAGAGCGGCGTGCGCAGGTAGATCAGCAGGATTGCGATGGCCAGCACCACCGGCGGGATCGCCATCGGCGCGAAGGAGATCACCTCCAGCAGCCGGCCGAGCCGGGTCTTCGAGCGCACCGAGATCCAGGCGATCATCACCGACAGCACCATGACGATGGTGGAGGAGGCGAGCACCAGGAGGATGGTGTTGACCAGCGCCCGCACGATCCGCGTTTCGCTGAACACCGCCTCGTAGTTCTCCAGCGTCAGCCGGGTCAGCGCCTCCATCGAGGGGACCGAGTAGAACGGCAGGAAGCTCGTCCACAGCAGCACCAGGAAGGGAAGCATCATCACCAGGAAGTAGAAGCCGACGCCGGCGGTGGCGAGCCGGCGCCAGGTACCGAGCGGCTTCAGGTTGGGCCGGAAGGCCTTGCCGGTGACCACGCGGAAGCGCTCGCCCAGCCGCACGGCGCGGAAGTAGACGAGGATCAGGATCAAGGCCAGCACCAGGAAGAAGGTGCCGAAGGTGGCGGTGAGGGAGTAGTCGGGGCGCGATACGTCCGAATGGGCGAGCAGGTAGATCTGCGTCGACAGCACCGGCACCCTGGCGGTCAGGCCGATCACCAGCGGCAGGTCGAACGCCTGCACCATCGCCATGAACAGCAGGATGCCGACGGACAGCAGCCCCGGCACCAGCAGCGGCAGCGTCACCCGCCGGAACACGCTGAAGGGCCGCGCGCCGTGCACGCTGCCGGCGCTTTCCAGCTGCGGGTCCATGTTGCGCAGCAGGCCGGCGATCATGGTGAAGGCGGTCGGCACGATGGCGAAACCGGTGATCAGCACCATCGCCCACATCGAGTAGATCGACACCGGCGCGCCCTTCATCCCGAAAAGCGAGCGCAGGATCACGTTGATGATGCCGTTGCCGGGATTGCCGAGCAGAATCCAGCCGAAGGCCATGACGATGGGCGGCACCGCCATCCACGAGAACATCATGGTGCGGATGCTGCGCTTGAAGCCGATGTCGGTGCGCTCCACCAGCCAGGCGATGGCGAAGGCGAGCGTCACGCCGATGGTGACGCTGCCGAAGGCATAGGTCAGCGTGTTGCCGATGAGGATCGGCAGGCGCGGATTGCCGAGCGCCTCGCGGTAGTTGTCGAGCGTGTAGACGTCGGTCGAAAAGGGCAGTTCGCCCGCCGGCGTCAGGCTGGTGCGGAACAGCAGGATCAGCGGTGCGATAACCAGCGCGGTCATCAGCGCCAGCAGCACCAGCGACATTATCGTCGCGGTGGTCGGCCGGCCGAACGTGCGGGCCGGGCCGGGGGCAGGGGCAAGTGTGTCGGCATGCGCCATGGTCGTGGTCCTCCCGAGGCGTGAAGCGGTGCCGGCGCGTCAGGCGCGTTCGGCAAGGAGGACGCAGCGGTCCTGCGGGAATTCCAGCCAGGCCGCATCGCCTTCCCGGAAGCCGGAATAGGGACTGGCGAAGATCCGGATCGTCTCGTCGCCCAGCTCCGCCTCCATGTCGAGGAACTCGCCGACGAAGCTGATGCGGCGGATGGTGGAGCGGAAGCGGCTCGCCGCGGCGGCCTCGCCGTTTTCCGCGCGCACCCCGTGCGGCCGGATCATCAGTTCCACCTGTGCGCCGACGCTCTGGCTCTCGGGAACCGGGCAGGCGACCCGGCCGAAGGACAGGTCCACCAGGCCGATGCCGTCCGCCCCGCGTTCCGAGAGGCGACCCTTGAGGATGTTGCTGCGGCCGACGAACTCGGCCGCGAAGGCCGAGTTGGGACGCTTGTAGATCTCGTCGGGTGTGCCCAGCTGCACCAGGCGCCCCTTGTTCAGCAGCGCGATCCGGTCGGACATGGACAGCGCCTCGGTCTGGTCGTGAGTGACGTAGATCGTGGTGATGCCCAGCGACTTGACGAGGTCGCGCAGTTCCACGCGCATGGAATCGCGCAGCTTGGCGTCGAGATTGGACAGCGGCTCGTCGAGCAGGATGATGGAGGGTTCGTTGACGAGGGAGCGGGCGAGGGCGACGCGCTGCTGCTGTCCGCCGGACAGGTAGGGGGCGGGGCGGTCGGCGAAGTCCTGCAGCCCGACCCGCGCCAGCGCCGCCAGCACCCGGGTGCGGATGTCGCCGCGCGCCGTGCCGCCGGGGCCGTAGCGCAGCGGGAAGGCGACATTCTCGAAGACGGTCAGATGCGGCCAGATCGCGTAGGACTGGAACACCATGCCGAGGCCGCGCCGGTTCGGCGGCACGGCGATGTTGGCGTCGCTGCAGAACACCGTCCGCCCGTCCATGGTGATGCGTCCGCTCGTGGGATGTTCCAGCCCGGCAATGCACTGCAGCGTCGTCGACTTGCCGCAGCCGCTCGGCCCCAACAGCGTGAAGAACTCGCCCTGTGCGATCTCCAGCGACAGGTCGACGAGCGCGGGCGGCGGTGTCTCGCCGTCTCCGGTCGGCGGATAGGTCTTCTGCAATTTCTCCAAGCTGAGCACGTCTGCCTCCCTCGGGCCCGCCGCCCATGGCCTCCCAGCCGTGTCGGGCCTGTTTCGCGCCCGGCTGCTCGCCGGGGCATTGTGGGAACGGCGCCGCGAGCCGTTTGGAGCGCGCGCCGTTCATGATCGCTCTTGACGCTAGCGGCGGGCGAATGATGCGTCAATGAAAAAGGTATGATATTTATAAAAAATAGCTAATTTGCTGCGCACGCCATAGCTGAGGGCATTTTTCCCTTCGATAATAAGTGATATAAAACAATTAGATAAATCGTTTTCTAGTTTCCTGTATTGCCAGAATGATCACGTCGTATAATATCAGACCATTAAAACGCACATGTGGGGAACGGGAATGCCGGGGATGGAAAAGTCGGGGCGGTTCACCGTCGACGAGGACAGGCTGGACGTGCTGTCCAGGGCGGTCGAGGCGGATATCGCGCGCCAGGCCTATGACGGGATGGCCATTGGCCTCCTGCACGAGGGGCGGGTCGTGATGCAGCGGCATTTCGGCTTTGCCGAGCGTGACGCCGAACGTCCGCTCGGCGAAGGCGATGTCTTCTCGGTGATGTCCTTCACCAAGGTGATGACGGCGCTCGCCATCTTTCGCGCGCTGGAGCGGGGCGATTTGTCGCTCGGCACCCGCATTGCCGAGGTGATCCCCGAATTCGCGGCCGCCGGCAAGCAGCGGGTCACCGTCGCGCAACTGCTCAGCCATACCGGCGGCATGCCCTTCACCCTTCCCGGCCTCACCGAGGAGATCGAGGGCGACCTGCGCCGCACGGTCGAGCTCGCCTGCCGTATCGCTCCGGTCAACCGCCCGGGCGAGGTGGTCAGCTATTCCGCGCAGGTCTCCTACGACGTGCTCGGCGTCGTGGCGGAGCGGGTGGATCCTGCCGGTCGCCGCTTCGGCCGCATCATCGAGGAGGACATCTTCGCGCCGCTCGGCATGACCGACAGCGCCATCGGCATGCCGGAGCGCCTCAAGCCGCGCCGGGTGCCGGTGGTGGCGCGCAATCCGACGGAGATGAACCTGCGCCTTGCCGCCCGCGACCGGCGTATCACTGCCGAGACCGAGTTGCCCGGCGGTGGCGGCTTTTCCACCCTTGCCGACATGCTGCGCTTCGCCGCCATGCTGGCCTCGGGCGGCGCGCTCGAGGGTACGTCCATCGTCGCACCCGCCTCGCTGGCGTTGGCAACGGCCAATCATACCGGCGAACTGCCCAACAACACGCTGGCGGCGCAGCGCGAGATGCGTGGCTGGGAGCCGTTCCCCGCCTGGCTCGGCCTCGGCTTCTTCCTGCGCGGCACCGGTCTCTTTCCAACGCCCTTCGGACATCTCGCCTCGCCGCGTACCTTCGGCTCCATCGGCGCCGGCTCGATGGTCATGTGGGTCGATCCCGAGCGCAGCCTGTCCGCCGTGCTGCTGTCGAGCGGCCTGATGGACCAGGTTGACAGCCACCTGCGCTTCCAGCGCCTGTCGGACATCATCCACTCGGCGCTGCGCGTCGCCCCCTGACCGGGCGCCCGCATCTCCCCTACGACCAAGCCGGAACAGACCATGGAAATCGATCCGACCCCGCAGACCATGCGGGAGAACTACAAGCTGATGACCGGGCTCATCGTCCCGCGGCCGATCGCCTGGGTGTCCACCCTGTCGGCGGAAGGCGCGGTGAACCTTGCGCCCTTTTCCGCCTTCACCTTCTGCTCGCACAAACCGCCGATGGTGGCGATCAGCGTCGGCCGCAAGGGGCGGCTGCTGAAGGACACGGGCACCAACATCCTGCGCGACGGCGAGTTCGTCGTGAACATCGCCCATCGCGGCCTGCTGCAGGAACTGCACGACAGTTCCGCCGTCTATCCGCCCGATGTCAGCGAGGCGCAGGCGCTGGGCCTTGCGACGGTCGCCAGCCGCTGCATCGCCCCGCCGCGGCTCGCGGCGGCACCGGCGAGCCTGGAGTGCCGCCTGCACATGGCCCTGCCGCTCGGCGACGAGCGCAACTACCTGATGATCGGCGAGGTGCTGCGCTTCCACATCGACGATGCGTTGCTGCATGAGGGCAAGATCGACACGGCGGAGCTCGACCCGGTCGCCCGCGTCGGCGGGCCCAATTACATGACCTATGGCGAGCTCGTCACCCTGCCGGCGGCGCAGACGCGCCCCATGCCCGGTGCGCCGCAGATGGCAGGCGTGACGGCGGGTGGCGATGGCGCCTCCTGATGTCCCGGCCGATGTCGAAGCCGACTTCGTCATCGTCGGGGCGGGCTCGGCCGGTTGCCTGTTGGTCGACCGGCTGAGCGCCGACGGTCGCTTCCGCGTTGTGCTCGTCGAGGCGGGGCGGCGCTGGCGCGATCCTCTCCTGTCGATCCCGCTCGGCGTCGGTGCCGTCTGGAAGGCCCCGCGCTACAACTGGTCGTACCGCTCGCAGCCCGAGCCGGCCATTGGCGGGCGGCGCCTGTTCCTGCCGCGCGGGCGGCTGGTCGGTGGCTCGTCGATGATCAACGCCATGAACCATGTGCGCGGCAACGCCGCCGATTTCGACGCCTGGGCGGCCCTCGGCCTGCCCGGCTGGTCGGCGGCGGAGGTGCTGCCGCTGTTCCGCCGTCTGGAGGACTACTCGGGCCCCGACCCGGACGATCTTCGCGGCCGAAGCGGCCCCCTTGCCGTCACTGAGGCAAGCCACGCCGATCCGGTGGTGGATGCCGCCTTTTCGGCCTTCGCTGCTGCCGGCCACACCGCCTTGGCCGATTACAACGGTGCCCGCCAGGAAGGCTTCGGCCGGGCCCAGTTCAACCTGTCCGGCGGCCGGCGTCTGGGCGCCGACCGGGCGTTCCTTTCCCCCGCTTTGCGCCGCCCCAATGTCCGCCTGCTCACCGGCATGCGGGCCGAGCAGCTGGAGATCGCGCCGGACGGGCGTGCCACCGGCGTCGTCTGCCGGCGGGAAGGACAGCGGCATGTCCTGAGGGCGGGGCGCGAGGTGGTCCTTGCCACCGGCGCGTTCGGTTCGCCTGCGCTTTTGCTGCGCTCGGGTCTCGGCCCGGCGGCCGATCTTGCCCAACTCGGCATTCGTTTGCGGGCCCATCTGCCGGCCGTCGGTGCCAACCTGTGGGACCACCCGCGCGTTGCGGTGGAGTTCCGCCGCCGCCGGCCCTCGCAGCTTTCCGGCGTGATGCGGCTCGACCGGCTGGCTGCCGCGCTGGCGCGCGCCGCCCTGACCGGCCGCGGGCCGGCGAGCGAGCCGCTGGCGGCCGCGCATCTCTTTGCCTGTTCGCGGCCCGGGTTGCCGGCACCCAACCTGCAGTTCCTGTTGCGCCTGTTCAATCCGGCGCTGGGTCCGCGTCTTCCTTTCGTCCCGCCGGCCGTGTCCGACGCCTTCGGCCTCGTTGCCTGCCTCGTGCATCCGGCCAGCCGTGGGCGCGTGCGGCTCGTCTCGGCCGATCCGGCCGATCCGCCGGCCATCGAAACGAGCATTCTCGGCGCGCGTCAGGATGTGGAGGATCTCACTGAGGGATTTCGCATGGCGCAGGCCTTCGGGTCCCATCCGGCCCTTGCCGCGCATCACGACGGACCGCTGTCGCCGTCCTCGCAACTGGTGGAGCAGGGCGAGATCGAGGCGTTCCTGCGCGCTTCCGCCGATACGATCTTCCACCCCGCCGGCACCTGCGCCATGGGGCCGGACGGTGCGGGCGGTCACGGGCAGGGGGCGGTGGACAGCACCTTGCGTGTGCGCGGCGTGCGCGGCCTTCGCGTCGTCGACGCTTCGGTGATGCCGCTGCCGGTGCGCGGCAACATCCAGGCCGCCGTCTTCATGGTGGCGGAAAAGGCCGCCGGCCTGATCCTCGACGCGGCGCGCGCGCAAGGCTGACCGGCGGGTTTCCCGTGTCTCGCGCCGCCGCGTTACGGCTCGTGGCGCCAGTCCTCGGGGATATACTCGAACGCCTCGCCCAGCCGCGCCACATGGCCCACCGCCGGGAACGGCAGGTGCGTTGCCGACATCAGCCAGCGCTCGCTCGCCAGCATGTCCAGCCCCTTGCGCCGCGACAGCAGCGCCTGTTCCCGGTCGACATCGAAGGCGAAGTTCTCGTCGAGATGCCGGAAGCTGTAGACCGGCGAATAGACGAGGTCGCCGGCCAGGAACAATTGTTCGTCGCCGGACTCGATGAGAAAGCCCGAGTGCCCCGGCGTGTGCCCCGGCAGCGGGAAGGCGGTGACGCCCGGAAACACTTCCTGCTCGCGCTCGAACAGGCGGATATCGGGATAGTGCTCGGGCACCTTGCGCGCCCTCAGCAGCCACGGCCGGTTGCGGTCGGTGGAGCGCGACATGGCGAGATCGCCCATGAAATAGCCGAGCTCGTCCTTGTGCACCACGATGGCCGCACCGGGAAACACCGCGCCGGCCTCGTCCAGCAAGCCGCCGATATGATCGGCATGCATGTGGGTGATCAGAACCGCGTCGATGCTGTCCGGCGCGATGCCGGCAAAGGCCATGTTCTGCAGCAGGAAGCCGGATGTGGGGCCGAACAGCGGGCCGCATCCGGCGTCCACCATCAGCCGACGGCCGTCCGCCTCGATCACGTAGACGACCGTGCCCATGCGGAACGGGCCGGCCTTGCGGAAGGCCTGAACCGCCAGCTCGTTGATTCGATCCGCGCCGGCCGAATAGAATGAGGGATCGGCCTCAAGATACCCGTCGGAGATGATCGTCACGCGGAAGCTGCCGATCTTCAGGCGATAGACCGCCGGCGTCTGCTCGTCTTTTCCTAAATGTCCTACCAAAAAACCATCCTCCGTTCGGCCGATCCTCTCCGCTGAATGTGCGGGAAAATGCGGCTTTTCATATGATCTGACAATAGTCGAATTGCTCTTTCGATAAAAGGTTTGATATTTAAAATTATCTCATGTTTAATGTCAGCAAGCCTCGCAGCGACGGTCGCGGCGAAGGGGGGCGGCGCCTGATGCCGCCGGCCGCCTTGCGGCATAAGATGATCTGGGATCCACGGGGGGAGCATGAATCAGGTGCCCGGTTCTTTTGACGGTGCGGAGATCGAGGGGTGGGCACTGCCCGCCGAGCTGCGCGAGCTGCGCAACACGGTCCGCCGCTTCATGACCGACCATGTGCGTCCGGCCGAGGAGAAGCTCGACTTCGACGCCTATACCTTTCCGCCCGAGGTGCTCGAGGGGCTGCGTGCCAAGGCGCGGGCGCTCGGCCTGTGGTGCGTCCAGAGCCCGGCCGAGCATGGCGGCGCGGGCCTCAGCCTGCTCGGCCAGGTGATCGTCGCCGAGGAGGCGGCCAAGTGCCGGATGGGCGCCTACATCCCCGCCGGCGGCGCCTTCGGCTTCGATCCGCCCAATGTGATCTTCAAGGGAACGCCTGACCAGATCGCGCGCTATGCCCTGCCGACCATCGAGCAGGGCGAGAAGACCTTCGTCGCCATTTCCGAGCCGAGCGGCGGGTCCGATCCGGCGCGCGCCATCCGCACCCGCGCGGTGCTCAAGGGCGACCGCTACGTCGTCAACGGCACCAAGGTCTGGATCACCGGCGCGGGCCAGTCGCGCTGGGGTGTCCTGTTCGCCCGCACCGGCGAGGGCCGCGGCCGCGAGGGCATCACCAGCTTCATCGTCGAGATCGACCGGTCGGGCCTGACCCTTTCGCCGATCCCGGTGATCCGCTCCTATTCGCCCTACGAGCTGCATTTCGAGGACTACGAGATCCCCGTCGAGAACCGGCTGGGAGCGGAAGGGGAGGGCTTCGCCTTCGCCGAGGACTGGCTGGTCCATCAGCGCGTGCCGTATTCGGCGACGACCATCGGCACCGCCCAGGCCGCCCTCGATATCGCCCTCGACTGGGTGCGCCAGCGCGAGACCTTCGGCCGCAAGCTTGCCGATCACCAGGCGATCCAGTGGATGCTGGCCGACAGCGAGGTCGACCTGCGCGCTGCCCGCCTGCTGGTCTACCAGGCGGCCTGGCGGGCCGAGCGCGGCGAGGACATCAAGCTTGAGGCCTCGGTCTGCAAGCTCTTCGCCACCGAGGCGGCCAACCGGGTGGTCGACCGCTGCGTGCAGATCCTCGGCGGCATGGGTGTCGCCAGCGAGCTGCCGCTGGAGCGCTGGTTCCGCGAGACGCGCATCAAGCGCATCGGCGAGGGGCCCTCGGAGATCCACCGGCTGGTGATCGCCCGCGATCTCATCCGCCATGGCTCGCGCGAGAGCTTGTGATGTCGATCGACCTCGATATCGACGGCGGCATCGCCACCATCCTGATCGACCGGCCGGCGAAGCTCAATGCCATGGACCATGCCCACTACCGGCAGCTGTCGCGGGCCTGGGTCGAGGTGCGCGACAATCCGGAGATCCGCGTGGCGATCGTCACCGGGGCGGGCGACAAGGCCTTCTCCGTCGGCGCGGATCTCAAGAGCTTCACCACCGCGCGCGGCGAGCTCAGCGAGACCTGGATGCCGCAGCGCGACATGCTGCTCAACCGCGGTCTCGAGGTGTTCAAGCCGGTGATCGCGGCGGTCAACGGCTATTGTCTGGGTGGCGGCATGACGCTGCTGATGGCGACCGACATCCGCATCGCCAGCGACACGGCTACCTTCGGTCTGACCGAGGTCAAGCGCGGGCTGATCGCCGCCAACGGCGGCACCCAGCGCGTGCTCAAGCAACTGCCTCATGCCATCGCCATGGAGCTGCTGCTGACCGGGCGCAGCTTCGACGCGCAGGAGGCGCTGCGCTGGGGTCTCGTCAACCGCGTGGTGCCGCCGGCCGGGCTGATGGGCGAGGCGCGCGGCCTCGCCGCCGCCATTGCCGAGAACGCGCCGCTGGCGATCCAGGCCAGCAAGGAGCTGGCCCTGCGCAGCCACGACATGGACCTTGCCGCCGGCCTGCGTGCCGAGCAGCTCACCAACCGCCTGCTGCAGACCAGCGACGACGTGGCCGAGGGCGCCCGCGCCTTCGCCGAAAAGCGCGCGCCGCACTTTCGGGGGATATGATGACGACTACGAGCGGAGCACCGCTGGCCGGGATCACGGTGATCGACGTCGGCCAGATCTACAACGGTCCCTATTGCAGCTTCCTGCTGGCCATGGCCGGCGCGCGGGTGATCAAGGTCGAGCCGCCGGCGGGCGATCCGCTGCGCCGCCGCTCCGTCGTCGGCGGCGCGGCGCTGCCCTTCGCCATGCTCAATTCCAACAAGGACATGGTGACGCTCAACCTCAAGAGCGAGCGCGGCCGCGAGATCTTCCGCGAGATGGTCGCGCGCGGCGATGCGGTGGTGGAGAATTACGCCCCCGGCACCATGGAACGCCTGGGCCTCGGCTACGAGGAACTGGCGAAGGTCAACCCGCGCCTCGTCTATGCGGCCGGCTCCGGCTATGGCCGCTCGGGTCCCAAGTCCCGCTATCCGGCGATGGACCTGACCGTGCAGGCGATGACCGGGGTGATGAGCACAACCGGCTTTCCCGACCGCCCGCCGGTCAAGGCCGGTCCGGCGATCGCCGACTTTTTCGGCGGCGTGCATCTTTATGCCGGCCTCGTCACCGCGCTCTACGAGCGCTCCGTCACCGGGCGCGGCCGGCTGGTCGAGGTCTCGATGATGGAGGGCCTCTACCCCTCGCTCAGCTCCAGCCTCGGCCTTTACTACGGCACGGACGGCGCGGTGCCGCCGCGCACCGGCAACCGCCATGCCGGCCTCGCCGAGGCCCCCTACAATGTCTACCCGACCCGCGACGGCCACATCGCCATCATCTGCGTGTCCGATGCTCACTGGGTGAACCTGACCCGCGCGATGGGTCGGCCCGATCTCGGCGAGGACCCCGGCCTCGACACGCTGAAGAAGCGGGTCGAGCGGATGGACGAGGTCGACGAGCTCGTCTCCGCCTTCACCGTGCAGCACGACAAGGAGCCGCTCTTCGCCCTGCTCAACGATCACCGGGTTCCTTGCGCGCCGGTGCGCACGCTGGACGAGGTGGTCAACGACGAGCACCTGCACGGGCGCGGCGCGCTGGAATGGACCGAGCATCCCATGTATGGCCGCGTGCCCCTGATGCGCTCGGCACTGCGTTTCGATGGCCAGGAACGGGTGGAGCTGCGCCCCTCCGGCGAACTCGGCCGTGACAATGCCGCCGTCTATGGCGACTGGCTCGGCCTGCCGGCCGGCGAGATCGAGCAGCTGTCGCGCGAGGGGACGATCTGATGCCCGGCAACGTCGTCATCGCCGGCATCGGCCACACCGCCTTCGGCCGGCTGGAGGGCCGCTCCACCTATTCGCTCAACATCGAGGCGATCCGCAATGCGCTCGCCGATGCGGGCATCGAGAAGGAGCGCGTCGACGGTCTCTTCGTCAAGTTTCCGACCTCCGCCTACGAGTTCATGTACGGCCAGAAGCTGGCCGAGGCGGCAGGCATCGTGCCGCGCATCGGCGGCGTCTGGGATCAGGGCGGGGCGGCCAATGCCTCGCTGATCGGCTATGCCGCCATGGCCATCGAGGCCGGCCAGTGCGAGGTCGCGGTGGTCTGCTTCGCCGACAATCCGAAGTCCGGCACGCGTCAGGCCTACAGCAAGCCCTGGGGCGCCGACGAGGTGTTCGGCTGGTTCGGCATTCCCGCCGGCTATGCGATGATCGCCCAGCGGCACATGCAGCAGCACGGCACCACCGCCGAGCAGCTCGGCGCCATCGCCGTCGCCTGCCGGGCCAACGGCGCGCGCAATCCCGCGGCCCAGCTGCGCAAGCCGCTCAGCCTCGACGACTACATGGCCTCCGACGTCGTCGTCTCGCCCCTGCGCCGGGACGACTGCTGCCTCGTCTCGGACGGCGGGGCGGCGGCGGTGCTGACCAGCGCCCGCCTTGCCGCGCGGCTTGGCGTCGCAGCGCCGGTGCCGATCCTCGGCTTCGGCCAGGGCCAGACCTCGGCCGAGGTGGTGCAGCGTCCCGACCTGACCACGACGGCCGCTCGGGCCTCCGCCGCCACCGCCTTCCGCATGGCCGGCGTGCGCCCCGCGGACGTCGACGTGGCGCAGATCTACGACTGCTTCACCATCACCGCCCTGATGACGCTGGAGGACTACGGCTTCTGCCGTCAGGGCGAGGGTGGTGCGTTCGTCGCCAGCGGCGCCATCGCGGCCGGCGGCGACCTGCCGATCAACACCGCCGGCGGTCTGCTGTCGGAGACCGGCATGCCCGGCCTGCAACTGGTCATCGAGGGCGTGCGCCAGATCCGCGGCACCGCCGTCAACCAGGTTCCCGGCGCCGCGCTCTGCGCGATCTCCAACCAGGGCGGCGTCATGCACACCCACTCCACCCTCATCCTGGGCAACTAGCGCCGCAGCGCGTGCCCCTTCGCCCTATCGAGGAGACGTCGCCCGCCATGCCGGATCACGACCCCTTTCCGCTTCCCCGCGTCGACGAGACCAACCGCCCCTATTGGGAGGCGCTTGCCGAGGGCCGTCTCGTCTACCAGTGCTGCAAGGCCTGCGGCCATGCCTGGCTGCCGGCCCGCAGCGAGTGCCCGCGATGCCTTGCCGCGGAGACCGGCTGGCAGCCGGCGAGCGGCCGCGCCCGGCTGGTCAGCTGGGTGACCTACCGCAAGGCCTTCCATCCGGCCTTCGCCGACCGGCTTCCCTACAATGTCTCGGTGGTCGAGCTGGAAGAGGGGCCGCGGCTGATCTCCAACCTCGTCGGCCTTGCCGATCCGGAGGATCTGGCGATCGACGAACCGCTGGCGCTGGTCCTGCGCGAGGAGCACGGCGTCACTATCCCCGCGTTCAGAAAGGCCGGATAATGTCGCAGCCCGCCAACAAGGTCATCATCACCTGTGCCATCACCGGCTCGATCCATACGCCGTCCATGTCGCCGCATCTGCCGGTGACGCCGGAGGAGATCGTCTCCTCCGCCCTGGGTGCGGCCGAAGCCGGAGCCGCGGTGCTGCACCTCCACGCCCGCGATCCGCAGACCGGCCGGCCGGACCAGCGGCCGGAGGCGTTCCGGCCGCTGGTCCAGGTACTGAAGCAGCGCACGGATGCGGTGCTCAACCTGACGAGCGGCGGCGCCCCGACCATGACCATCGAAGAGCGCATCCGTCCCTCGACCGAGCTCAAGCCGGAGCTCGCCTCGCTCAACATGGGTTCGATGAACTTCGGCCTCTATCCCATGCTGGAGCGCTTCCGCGACTTCCGCCACGACTGGGAGGAGCCGTATCTGGTCGGCAGCCGCGACCTGATCTTCCGCAACACCTTCGCCGACATCGAATATGCGCTGAAGACCTGCGCCGGCAACGGCACCCGCTTCGAGTTCGAGTGCTACGACACCGGCCACCTCTACAACCTGGCGCATTTCGCGGACCGGGGCCTGGTGGAGCCGCCCTTCTTCGTCCAGAGCGTCTTCGGCATTCTCGGCGGCATTGGCAATCACCCGGAAGACGTCCAGCACATGCGCCGTACGGCCGACCGGCTGTTCGGCGGCGACTATCGCTGGTCGGTACTCGGCGCGGGACGAAACCAGATGCGGATCGCCGCTCTTGCCGCCGCGCAGGGCGGAAACGTCCGAGTCGGCCTCGAAGACAATCTGTGGGCCGGCAAGGGGCGTCTCTCCGTTTCCAATGCCGAGCAGGTGGCGACCGTGCGCGGGATCATCGAGGGGCTGGGGCTCCAGGTGGCATCGCCGGACGAGGCACGGGAGATCCTGGCGCTGAAGGGCGCCGACAGGACCGGGTTCTGAAGATCACGAGGGAGGAATGGCAATGAGCGCAAACAGCACGCGCAAGGTGGCGCTGGTCACCGGCGGCAGCCAGGGCATCGGCCGGGCCATCGGCCTTCGCCTTGCGCAGGACGGCTGGGCCGTCGCGGTGGTTGCGATGGACACGCCCGAACTGGCCGCCACGACGGCCGAGATCGACACCCTGTCGCAGGCGCGCGGCTATGCGGCGGATCTTTCGGCGACCGCGGAGATTCCGGCGCTGGTCGGCAAGGTCGCCGCCGACTTCGGCGGCCTCGACCTCGTCGTCAATTGCGCCGGCGCCACCCGTCGCGGCGGGCTTGTCGATCTGGCCGACGAGGACTGGCAGCACGGTTTTTCGGTCAAGTTCTTCGGCACGGTGGCGGTGACCCGCGCCGCCTGGCCGCATCTGGTCGCGAGCGGTGGCTCCGTCGTCACCATCGCCGGTGCGCTGGGCCATACGCCGAGTGCGGATTCGCTGATAGGCGGCGCCATCTGCTCGGCCCTGATCAATTTCTGTAAGGCGCTGGCCGAGACCGGCCGCCGCGACGGGGTGCGGGTCAACTCGATCAACCCCGGCTGGATCGATACCGGTCGGCTCGACAGCATGCTGGAGCAGAAGGCCGCGCGCGACGGCCATGGCGACCGGGAGCGGGCGGGTCGCGAGTTCGTCGACGAGCTGAAGATCCTGCGCTTCGGCCAGCCGGGCGACGTGGCCGAGCTCGTCGCCTATTTGTCCGACGGGCGCGGCTCCTTCATCCATGGCGCCTCCATCGACATCGACGGCGGCCTGACCAAGGGCGTGTGACCGGTTCGCGCCTCTGCGATAAGAAGGAAGACCCGGGGCACCGCCGTGCCCCGGGTCTTTCGCATTCGCCTTTCCATCTCTCTCCGGCGCGCCGTCAGGCGATGAATTCGGAGACGTATTTGGTGGTCATGTAGGCGGCGACGCCCTCGCTGCCGCCCTCCGAACCGTTGCCGCTCTGGCGCACGCCGCCGAACGGCGTTTCCGGCAGCGAGATCTGCGGCGTGTTGATGCCCAGCATGCCGACCGACAGGCCCTGCTCGACGAAGCGCGCCCGCGCCGGCGAGCGCGTGTAGCAATAGCCGGCCAGCCCGTAGGGCAGGGCATTTGCCGCCGCCATCATCTCTTCCGGCTCGTCGAAGGCGATCAGCGCGGCGACCGGGCCGAAGGGCTCTTCCCGCAGGATCCTTGCCTCGTCCGGCAGCTCCGCGAGCAGCGTCGGCTGGTGGAAGTTGCCCGGCCCCTGCAGCCGCTCGCCGCCGCACAGCACCTGCGCGCCGCATCTGCGCGCGTCCTCGACCATCGCCTCGATGCGGGCGAGCTGCCGGCGCGAGGCCAGCGGCCCCATCTCGGTTTCCGGCGCCAGTCCGTCGCCGAGCCGCAGCGCCGTCGCGCGTCTCGCCAGTGCATCGGCGAAGGCGTCGTGCACCTTGCGCTGCACGAAAAGCCGGGTCGGCGAGTTGCACACCTGGCCGGCATTGCGGAACTTGCTGCGCACGACGATCTCGGCCGTCGCCTCCACATCGACATCGTCGAAAACGATGGTCGGCGCGTGGCCGCCCAGTTCCAGTGTGGTCTTCAGCACCGCCTCGGCCGCCAGCCGGCCGATGGTCCGCCCGGTTTGCGTGCCGCCGGTGAAGGACACCTTGGCGATGCCGGGCGCACGCAGCAGCGTCTCCACCAGCTCGGCGTTGGAGCCGAACAGCAGGCTCGCCGCCTCCGCCGGCAACCCGCCCTCGATCAGCGCGCGGACCACGGCGACGGCCGCGCCCGGCGTCTGCTTGTGGCCGACCAGGATCGCGCTGCATCCCGCCGCCAGACATTCGCCCAGCTTGCGCGCCACGAACAGCACCGGCACGTTCCACGAAGGGATGAGCACGCAAACGCCGGCGGGCTCACGCAGCACGCTCTGGCGGAAGCGCGGATCGCGCGGCGGGATCAGCCGGCCGTATTGCCGCTCGCCTTCGCCGGCCGACCAGTCCAGGATGTCGGCCGAAACGGCGACCTCGACGCGGGCCTCGGACAGCGGCTTGCCCTGTTCGCGTACCATCTGCCGGGCGATCTCCTCCGCGTCCCGCCGCAGGACGGCGGCACCGCGCCGCAGCACCGCGCCGCGCTCGGCTGCAGACACCCGCCGCCACAGCGCGAAACCGCGCCGGGCCGCATCCAGCGCCTCGGAAATCTCGTCGGCGCTCGCATGCGGCACGCGGCCGATCTCGGTGTTGTCGACCGGGTTGAGGACAGGCGTCGACGGGGCGCCCGGCGTGCTGCGCCAGGTGCCTGCGATGAACTGCGCAGGGGTCATGATCGGATCTTTCAGCTGGCCAGCCAGTGGACGGGAGGGCGGCCGGCAAGGGGCGCCCGGAAGCGGGCGAGGCGGGTCTGGCCGAGCCCGCCCACATAGACGGTCCGCAGGTCCTCACCGGCGAAGGTGAGGCTGGACGGATGGTCGAGAATGTCGCCCTCGGGGTCTTCGAAGACGAGCAGCGCGCTGCCGTCGGGCTGCAGGACGTAAAGCCGGTTGCGGGTGATCTCGGTCACCCAAAGGTTGCCGGCGCTGTCGAAGCGGATGCCGTCGACCAGCGCGCCGGGAAAGATCGGGTCCGGACCGAAGACCTCCGGCTCGCCGAGGCTGCCGTCTGCGCGGATCCGTGCCCGCGAGATCCGCCCGCCGCGTGTTTCGGCCATGTAGAGGTGGTGGCCGTGATTGTCGACGCGCACCTCGTTGGTGAAGAGCAGGCCGTCTGCGACGATGCGGGCCCCGCGCTCGTCGAGCAGGATCACGTAGCCGTCCGGGATATCCTCTTCCAGCGCCAGCAGGTGGTTCTCCAGCCGCGAGGACACCGACAGCCAGGTCCGCCGCCAGCGGTCGCGGCCGACGAAATTCGCCGCCCCCACCGGCTGCCCGTCGATCCGGTCGAAAAACAGCTCATGGCTGCCATCGCGCGCCACGCGGAAGAATTTCCGCAAGGCGATGTTGGCCAGCAGGATGCTGCCGTTCGTGTCCATCGCCATGCCGTTGGGCTTGCCGCCCATCGTGCCCAGCAGGCGCTGCGCGCCATCGGGGCGGATATGGGTCACCGCGCCGCGATTGTCTGACACCCACAGGTCGCCGCTCGCCTCCGCCAGGATGCATTCGGGCCGGCTCAGCCCCTCGCCGGTGAAGCCGAAATCGGCGCGTTGCAACTCGAAACCGTTGAGCATCGTCGTCTCTTTTAGGTCTGACCTTTAAAATGGTTTTTTCACAGACCATAAAAGTTTGCAACGGGAAATTCCGCTGAACGTCTCCGGCTTCCTCGACGATCCTGACCTAGCCGGCTGCGGTGGAAGTGGCGGCAGCCGGCCGCAGCAGCTCGGCCAGCACCAGCGCGCTCGCCACCACCACCAGGATCGGCGTCGCTCCGAAGGCGGCGGGCAGCATGTAGAACGAGCTGACCAGCGCCGCACCGAGCACCAGCGCCATCTGCAACCCGGCGATGGTCGCGACCGGCATGGCCTCCAGTCCCCGGGCGGCGTCCGGCGTGCCGACCGGCACTTTCAGATAGGCCGTGAGGAACAGCGGCACCAGCAGCGCGGTCAGCACGAAATGCGCCGCGTAGAGCGGCCAGCCCAAGGCGCCGACCGCGTCCGGCAGCACCCACCACACCAGCAGGACCAGATAGTTCGCCGCGGTGCTCGCCAGCACCGGCGGCCACAGCAGCAGGGTCAGCCAGGCGGAAGGTGCCGCGCCTGCCTGTCGCGCCGTCGTCTGCAAGCCCCTGGCGACGATAATCGCCGCGGCCGTCGCCGCCACGACGAAGGCGAGGGGGACCAGCAGGTCCATCGGCAGGCCGGACTGCAGGAACATGCCGGTGCGATATTGCGAGAAGATCATCTCGAGTTCCGACGGCAGGCTGGCGATCATGGGAAAGACCATCAGCAGCAGGATGCCCTGTCCGGACCCCGGCAGGCGGAGCCGTCCGGCCAGCCAGATCAGCACCGCGGTCGCCCCGCAATAGGCGGCAAGGCTGGCGACCAGTCCGCCGGTCGACAGGTCCCGCAGCAACCGGCCTGCCTGCATGGCGTGCAGCGCGCCGGCGCCCTGCGCCAGCGTCATCAGCAGGGCGATCAGGCCGGTGACGGCGACCAGCACCTGCGCGTTGCGGGCCGACGCCGCCTGCCAGCGCGCCAGCGGCGGGATCATCAGGCGGGCGATCTCCACATGGGCGATGGCCACCACCAGCGGGCCGGTCCACAGGGCGAAGATCGAGGCCATCCGGATCGAGCTGCCGCCGGTGAATCCGTCGTGGTAGTCGAGCCGCTCCGCATCCACTCCGGGAACCGGGATCCACAGTCCGATCAGATAGATGGCCAGCGCGGCGGCAAGCGGCCACAGCACCGGCCAGAGCGTCCGGGACGGCGCGGCGGCGGACGGGGAGGGCGGGGCAGGCGAGATCTCGCTCATCGTGATCCTGTGTGCGGACGGGGCCTTTGCGGAGTGCTTGCGCCCGTTCTCGGGTGCAATCCTAGTGTGGTGAATTTGAAATACGCCTCATTTTGCGGCAACCGTCGGAGCGTATTTCAAATTCGAAAACCACACTAGAAACATAAACTTGCTAGTCACCCTTTTGAATCTGAAGTTCGTACAGAGCTTGCTGCCAAATGTGACGAACTTCAGATTCGGGTGACTAGCGGTCCGCTTGCTGCATCTGCAAGGGGCGCGGGTGCGTCCTCAGCCTGCCCCGCTGCCCAGTTGCGCCTCCAGCGTGTCGAACGCCTTCTGGAAGACGTTGCCATGCACGTTCGGGATCAGCTCCAGGTCGTCCTGCGGCGAGGCGGTCCAGTCGGCGGTCCACACCGCGAAGGTATGGTCGCGGTCGGTGACCGGATAGAGCCGCGCGCCGGCATGGTAGTTCAGCCAGGGCATCGGGCTTTTCAGGATGCGGTAGCGGAAGGCCCGCTCCGTGTCGGAGAGGTAGGTGAGCTGTTCCCACAAGGCGCCTTCGCCGAACAGGAAGTCGCGAACGCCCGACACCTTGTCGGAGCGGGCGCCCTCCAGCATGTGCATCTTGGTGATGTCCTCGTGCCAGCCGCCCATGCCGGCAAAATCGCGCATCTTCGCCCAGACCCGGTCGGCCGGCGCGGTGATGGTGCTGGAGGTGAACACCTTGGCCGGCCGCAGGCCCTGCCAGCGCTCGGCCCCCTCCGGCACGCTCGCGCCAGAAAGCTCTCCGGCGATCTTCTCGGCGAGCGCCGCCAGCCCGGCGGCGAAGACGTCGCGCGAGACGATTTCGACAAAGCGCCCGGCATCCTCCGGCTTCTCGTCGAAGGTCGCCCACCACTGGACATAGGTCCGCCCGGTGCTGGTCTCGGGGATCAGCTCCATGCCGGCGACATAGTTCTCCACCGGAAAGGCCGGCGTCACGAAGTTGTAGGTGAAGCTGTAGCGGCTGTCGTCGAGCGACAGCAGCCGCTCGCGCACGAAGGTGCCGTCACCAAGCGTGAAGGCGCGCACGCAGCCGACCACGTCGGCGGCGAGCCCATCCTCGATCTCGCTCTTCACGATCCCCGGGTTCCAGTCCGGCAGGCCGTTGAAGTCGCGCACGCATGCCCACACCGCCTCCACCGGCGCATCGATCATGGTGCTTGCGAAAGCCCTTGCCATGGGTCGGTCTCCTTTCAGAAGCTGAGCTGCTTGAAGCGCTTGGTCTGGTCGATCAGCGCCGTTTCCGCCGGCAGCCGCTCCATCGAGCTGGCGCCGTAGAAGCCGTTGCAGCCCGGCGTGTTGCGCAGCACGTATTCGGCGTCCTCCGGGTTGGCGATCGGCCCGCCATGGCACATGACGAGAATGTCCGGGCGCACGCTGCGCGCCGCCTCCGCCCAGGCGCCGATGTCGCGCACGCAGTCCTCCAGCGTGCGCGCGGTCTCCGCGCCGATGGAGCCGCCGGTGGTCAGGCCCATATGCGCGACCAGGATGTCGGCGCCGGCCTCGGCCATGGCGATGGCTTCCTCGGACGAGAAGACATAGGGCGTCGTCAGCATGTCCTTCTCGGCGGCCAGCCGGATCATCTCCACCTCGTGGTAGAAGCCCATGCCGGTCTCCTCCAGGTTCTGGCGGAACATCCCGTCGATCAGCCCGACGGTCGGGAAGTTCTGCACCCCGGCAAAGCCGAGCGCCTTCAGCCGGTCGAGGTGGTCGTGCATGATCACGAAAGGATCGGTGCCGTTGACGCCGGCCAGCACCGGCGTGTGGGTGACGACGGGCAGCACCTCGCGCGCCATGTCGAGCACGATCTCGTTGGCATTGCCATAGGCCAGCACGCCGGCCAGCGAGCCGCGCCCGGCCATGCGGTAGCGGCCGGAATTGTAGATGACGATGAGGTCGATGCCGCCGGCTTCCTCGCATTTCGCCGAAAGACCGGTGCCGGCGCCGCCGCCGATGATCGGGACGCGGCGCTTCGCCATGTCCTGGAACCGGTCCAGCAGCTCGCGGCGCGTCGGCCGGGCGGGGCGCGAGGGGGTCTTGGGTGTGGGTGTTTCGTTCATGACGCGATCTTTCGGAATTCGGCGACCGCCGCATCGGCGAAGGCCGGATCGTTGATGTTGAAGGGCAGTTCGATCAGCTGGCGCTTGGGTGTGGTGACCAGGGTCTCGCGAATGGCGGCGAACAGCGCCGCATCGGCCTGCGGGTCGTGGAAGGGCATGCCGGGCGCGTCGATGGCCGAGACGCCGCCGAGCGGCAGCAGGAAGCGCACCTCGCCCTCGCAGCGGTTCAGCCGTTCGGCGATCCACCGGCCGATCTCCGCGTTCTCTTCCGCCGTGGTGCGCATCAGGGTCACCTGCGGATTGTGCACATAGAGGTTGCGGTCCCGGTACGTCTCCGGAACCGTTTCCAGCGCGCCGAAATTCACCATGTCCACCGCCCCGACCGAGCCGACATAGGGCAGGCGGGTGCGTGCCACCGCGCCGAAGCGGTCCTGCGTGCAGGGAAACACCCCGCCCATCAGAAGGTCCGGAACCTCGGTCGTGGTGGTGTCGATCATGCCGGCGAGCAGGCCGGATTCCGCCAGCTTCTCCATCGACTGGCCGCCGGTGCCGGTGGCGTGGAAGACGTAGCACTCGTAGGTGTCGTCCAGCCGTTCGCGCAGCTGGTCGACGCAGGTCGTGGTGACGCCGAACATGGTCAGGCCGACGCCCGGCAGGTCGCCGCTCGCCTTCGGCGCCTGCCACTGCGCCATGCCGGCGACGGCATGGGCGGCATTGGCGATGATCTGCCGGCTGATGGCGTTGAGCCCGGCGACATCTGTCACCGAATACATCATGGCGATGTCGGTCGGCCCGACATAGGGCGCCACGTTGCTCGACGCGACGGTGGAGACCATCAGCTTGGGCACGCCGACCGGCAGCGCCCGCATTGCCGTGGTCACCAGCGCCGTGTTGCCCGACCCGCCAAGGCCGAGCACCGCGCCGATGTCCTGCCGGGCGGTGAGCCAGATGGTCAGCGCCTCGGCCATCGCGCCGACGGCCGCGCCCCGGTCGGTGCCGCCGAGCACGGCGTCCACCCCGCCGGGATGCTGTGCGGCGACCTCGCGGGCGGGCACGTCGGCCACGTCCGTCTCGCCGCGGGTTCCCACATCCACCAGCACCGCATCGACACCGGCGGCCCGGATCAGCGACCTGGCATAGGCCAGCTCCTCCGCCTTGGTGTCGCAGGTGCCGACAACATAGACCGTCTTGCCCATGCAAGCTTTCTCCCGTTCTTCAGTGTCCATGGCTGACGCCGAGATAGCGGCGCTGGGCGTCGCGGTCGGCCTCCAGGTCTCGTGCGGGCATGGTCGCGGCGATCTGCCCGGTGACCATGATCGCGACCTGGTCGGAGACCGAGGTCGCAACCCGCATGTTCTGTTCCACCAGCAGCACGCCCATGCCTTCGGCGGCGATGGCGCGCAGCGTCTCGATCAGGTGGTCGACGATGACCGGCGCCAGCCCTTCCGAGGGCTCGTCCATGATGACGATGCGCGGGTTCATCAAGAGCGCCCGCGAGATCGCCAGCATCTGCTGCTCGCCGCCCGACAGCTGGTTGCCGCCGTTGCGGCGCCGTTCGGCCAGGCGCGGGAAGGTCTCGTAGACCCGCTCCACCGTCCAGGCACCCTTGGTCCGCCCGGCCACCAGCAGCAGGTGTTCATGCACCGAAAGGGACGGGAACATCCGCCGTCCCTGCGGCACCAGGGCAATGCCGCCGCGCGCCACCCGGCTGGGGCCGAGCCCCAGCAGCGGCCGCCCGTCCAGCGTCACCGAGCCTTTCTGCGCTGCCACCATGCCCATGATCGCGTGGCACAGGGTCGACTTGCCCATGCCGTTGCGCCCGACCAGCGACAGCGGCGCCCGGTCGAGCGACAGCGTGACGCCCTGCAGGATCACCGCCTGGCCGAAATTCACATGCAGGTCGTCGATCTCCAGACGGCCGCCCATCAGTGTTCGCCTCCAAGATAGATCGCCTGGACCAGCGGATCGTCGGCGATCCGGTCGGGCGTGCTTTCCACCACCACCTCGCCGTCCTTCATCACCGTGACCTTGTCCGAGTTGGGCAGGGCCACGTCCATGTCGTGCTCGATCAGGATCAGCGTCAGCTCGCGCGGCAGGTCGCGGATCAGCTTGACCAGCTCCGGCCGCTCTGCCGCCGAAAGCCCCGCCGCCGGCTCGTCCAGCATCAGCAGGCGCGGATCGGAGGCGAGCGCCATGCCCACCTCCACCTGCCGGCGCTGGCCGTGCGAAAGCGACTGGATGCGCGCCTGCGCAATCGTGTCGACGCGCACCTGCTCGGCCAGCAGCCTTGCCTTGGCGAGCGCGGCATCGCCCCGCCCCGCCTTCCACAGCGACAGGCGTCCGGGCATTGCCCCGCGCACCGCGAGATAGAGGTTCTCCAGGACGCTCAGCCCGTCGAACAGCAGCGAGCTCTGATAGGTGCGGCCGATGCCGAGCCGCGCCCGTTTGTGCGGCTGCAGGTGGGTGATGTCCTCGCCGAACAGCAGGATGCGCCCGGCGGTCGGCGGATGGTCGCCGCAGATCGTGTTGAACAGCGTGGTCTTGCCGGCTCCGTTGGGGCCGAGGATCGCGCGCCGCTCGCCCGGCGCGATGGTGATCGACACATTGCTGACGGCCTTGAGCGCGCCGAAGCTGCGGGCGACGTTTTCCGTCACCAGGGCAGGGGTCGCGGCCGCCGTCGGCCCCGAAGTCTCCGTCCGGCCCTTGCGTGTCGTCGTGTCCAGCATCTGGTGTCTTTGCCTGTTGCTATCGAAAGGAGCCTCCCCCCGCAGCGCGCGGGAGGAGGCAGGCTGGAAGGGCCTCAGTTGGCCGGCGGGCAGTCGGGATTGTCGCGCGAGGGGGCGCCGAGCGCCAGGAACGCCTCCCGGTCCATGCCCATCGTCTGGGTCACGCCCTCGGTCTTGCCGAAGGCCTCAGTCCGCAGCGTGCCGCCGTCGTTGACGATCCGGGTCAGGAAGATGTCGGAGATCGCCTGCCGGTTTTCGTCGAGACGGACATTCGCGCCCATCGGGTTCTTGAACTCGACCTTGGCCAGCGCCTCCTGGAAGGCCTTCTGGCCGTCCGACAGGTCGCCGTCCACTTCGTCCAGCGCCAGCAGCACCGCCTTGGTGTTGGTGTAGTAGTTGAAGGCGTGGATCGAGGGCGAGTCGAAGCCGTCCGGGAAGCGCTTGCGATAGGCGGCGACCCATTCCACCCACATCGGATCCTCGTTGAGGTCGGCGATCGGGCCGGCCGCCAGCATGCCCTCCATCAGCCGCTGGTGCGGGCCGCGGGCGCTCAGCAGCGTCTGGTCGGCGGTGATCGAGCCGCCGATGATCGGCAGGTCGCCGCCGGCCTCGGCGTACTGGGTCAGGAAGGCGAGGGCGTCGGTGCCGCCCTGGATCAGCACGATGGCGCCGGCATCTTCCGGAATGTTGGCGATGATCGAGCCGAAGTCGGTGGTGTTCAGCGGCGACCACAGCTTGGTCACTGCACCGCCCGCCTGGCAGTATTCGAGCATGAAGCCCATCGCCTGCGCATAGGGGAAGGCGTAGTCGGCGGCGACCAGCGCCACGTGTTCGACATTCATGTCCTTGTAGACGTGGTTGCCGAGGCCGGCCATCCACTGGGTGCCTTCCGTGCTGAAGCGGAAGAAGTTCGGCGACGCATCGCGCAAGGTGGTGTCGGCGGCGCCCGACGAGCCGTTGACGATGGTCTTGCCCTCCAGCGTGCGCGAGTAGTCGCGCAGCGCGATGCCTTCCGCGCCCGACAGCGGGCCGACGATGATGTCGACATTGTCCTGCTCGATCAGCTTGCGGGCGCGGGCCAGCGCCACATCGGCCTGGGCGTTGGAGGATTCGCGGATCCACTCGATCTTCTTGCCGTCGATCGTGTAGTCGACCTCCTCCAGCGCCATTTCCATGGCGCGGTAGGCGTCCTGGCCGCCGGTGGCGAAGGGGCCTTCCAGCGTGGTGATCGAGCCGAGCTTGATGACGTCCTGCGCGGCGGCGGCACCGATCCCCGCCAGTGCGAACAGGCCGGCGGCCAGCGCCGTCGCGGTCTTGAGTGCCAGTTTCTTCCTGAGCATGGTCTTCTCCCCTTGTGATGTGTTCGGCCGTTTCTCCTCCGCGGCCGGGCTCCGGTGGTGCCGGCCTTGCGGCCGGTGTCTGCCTGCGGCGCCGGAGCCGGGCTGCCGCAGGAATTCCTCAGTGCGGCGTGCCGCCGTCTCCCGCGTCCTTGCGCTTGCCCCACCCGGTCAGGCGCTTGCCGAGCCCCAGCACCCCGTCGGGCGAGGCCACGACGATGCCGAGGAAGACGAGGCCGATCAGCGTGTTGAAGCGGTCGCGGTCGTAGATCGTGGCGGCGAACGTATCGATCAGCGTGAAGATCACCGCGCCGATGAAGGCGCCGACCGGATGGCCGAGGCCGCCGATGACGGACATCACCAGTACGTTGACCGTCGCCGTCATGCCGATGGAACCGGGCGTGATGCCGATATTGTAGAAGGTGATCAGCACGCCGCCGCAGCCGGCGATGAAGCCCGCCATGGCGAAGGCGGCGATCCGGTGAACGGCGACGTTGTAGCCGAGCGCTGCCACCCGGCGCGGGTTGTCGCGAATGCCCTGCAGAACCAGGCCGAACGGCGTGCGCACCACATATAGCACGAGCAGGTAGAGCAGCGCCGAGACGGTCAGCGCCACGTAATAGAACACCGTATGGGCGCGGAACGGCTGGCCGAACAGGTCCGGCCCGACGACGTTGCGGATGCCCTCGTAGCCGTTGAACCAGTCGATGTTGGACTGGGCGAACAGGCTGAAGCCGACCGCCAGCGCCAGGGTGATCATCAGCAGGTAGATGTCGCGGGTGCGGATCGCGATCAGCCCGACCACGGCGCCGGCAAGGGTTGCGGCCAGCACGGCGAGCGGCATGGCGAGCCAGTAGCTGACGGCGCTCGCGCTGGCCGGGATCGCCGTCGGCGCCAGGATCGCCACCGTGTAGCCGGCGATGCCGGCGAGCATCGTCTGGGCCAGCGAGATGAAGCCGCCATAGCTCGCCAGGAAGGTGATCGACAGCGCCACGATCCCGTAGATCAGCGAGCGGCCGAGAATGCCGCTCAGCCAGAAATCGGGCAGCAGCAGCGGCAGGGCGACGAGGATCGCCAGCGCCAGCGCGGTGAGGGCCCAGTGGCTGCGGGACATCAGGCTCATCGGCCGGTCCTCCCGAGCAGGCCCTGCGGGCGGACCGCCAGCACGGCGACCATGATCGCGAAGGTCAGGATGACCGAGTAGGTCGGAAACAGCGCCTGGCCCCATTGCTCGGCGACGCCGATCAGGATCGCGCCGATGGCCGTGCCGCCGATGGAGCCCATGCCGCCGACGATCACCACGACCAGCGAGGTCAGCAGGAACTTGACGTCGACCCCGAGCGCGACCGGCTGGGCGGTGGCGCCGACGACGCCGCCAAGGCCGGCGAGCCCGGCGCCGAGCGCGAAGGTCGCCACCGCGATCAGCGGCACGTTGACGCCGCAGGCGGCCAGCATCTGCCGGTCGTCGACGCCGGCCCGCACCATGATGCCGAGCCGTGTCTTGTTGAGCAGCAGCCACAGTCCGACGCCGACCGCCAGCGCAAGGCCGATCTGTAACAGGCGGAAGGTCGAGTAGCGGCCGATCACCGGCACCGGCGTCGGGCCGAACAGGGCGTCGGGCGCAAAGAACTGGAAGGGATTGCCGCCGAAATGCGCCAGCAGCTGATCGGCGATGATGATCGACAGGCCGATGGTCACCAGCGCCTGCCGCAGCTCCTGTCCCTGCATCCAGCCGAGGAAGACGACCTGCATCACCACGCCGGCCACTGCCGCGGCGGCGACGCCGGCCAGCAGCCCGGCATACCAGGCATAGCCGGCCGTGGCATTGGAGGCGTAGAGGCTGTCGAAGACGGCGAACCCGACATAGGCGCCGATCAGGTAGAGCGATCCGTGCGCCATGTTGACCGTGCGCATCAGGCCGAATATCAGAGAGAAACCGCTGGCAACGATGAAGTAGAGAGCGGCCAGAGTGAGGCCGTTCAACGTCACCGTGATCATGAACTGAAGCGACAAAAATCCCTCCCGTGCGAAAGATCGTCGATCTTCCGCCCAAAGCTTTTGTTTCTTGTGAGGGAAAGTTTCGGCTCCTCCCAAAACCTCCCGATCTGCCGAGGATATTTACAAGGGCGGAAGATCCGTGCCAGAAGCATATTTCGATGTTTTTGGGTAAGAATGGGTAAGATGGGTCAGCGACCATGCCATTGAATTTGCCGATCCTGGCCCGCCCGCCGGCCGGGCCGCCAGAGGGGGACGTCCATGGCGACGTCCTGCTCGCCCCGTTCATGGCGGAGGTCGCGCCGGCCCATCGCGAGCTTGTCGGCGTCCTGCCGGTGAGCGATGTCAACGCCGCCATGCTGGAGGTGCTGCGGGCAGGTGGCCAGACACTTGCCGGCCCGCACACGGTTGCCGGGCTGATGCTGGTCGACCCGTTCCTGCGCCTGCGCGACGCGACGCTGGCGCTGTCCGCCGCCGGTGTCGCGGCGGTCGCCAACTATCCGACGGTGCAGCTGATCGACGGCGAGACGGCCCGCGTCTTCGACAGCGCTGGGGCGGGCGTCGCGCGCGAGATCGCGGTGCTGGCCGCCTTTCGCGAGGCCGGCTTCGAGACGGTCGCCTTCGCCGCCTCGCTCGACAGCGCCCGCGTCATGCTGCGCCACGGCCCCTCGCGGCTGGTGCTGCATCCGGGTCTCGCGCTTGCCGACTGGCGCGAGCGGGCCGCTTCCAGCCTTGCCATCGCCCACATGATTCCCGTCTTGCGCGACCAGGGCGACACGCCGCTGCTGGTCTATCGCCCGCATGGCTTCGGCCACGAGCTCGACCAGGCCGAGGCGCTGGCCGACGGGCTTGCCTGGGTCGCCGACTGAGCGGTTTTCAATCCAATAGGCCGGCGCGGCGCATCTTGTTGTAGAGCGTCTTGCGCGAGATGCCGAGGAAGGTCGCCGTCTCGCCGCGGCGGAAGCGGTGGCGGCGCAGCGCGTCGAGGATCCAGTCCTTTTCCGCCAGCGGCGTTGCCGCGCCATGGGTGCCGTCCGAGGCCTCGATCACCGCCCGCAAGACCTGCGAGCCGATCACCCGTCCCTCGTTCATCACCGCCGCCTGTTCGACGACGCGGCGCAGTTCCCGCGTGTTCTCCTGCCAGTCGTGGGCGAACAGCACCCGGTAGCCGTCGGCCGAGATCTCCAGCGGCCCCAGCTGCCGCGCCTCGCCGATGGCCTCCAGATAGGCGCGCGCATGGGCGGGAATGTCCTCGGGCCGGTCGCGCAGCGGCTGCATGTCGATACGCCCCGGCTGCAGCCGCGCGGCGAGAGCCTCCGCCAGCCGCCCTTGCACCAGATCCTCAGGGCTTGCGATCAGCACCAGCCGGCCTTGCGGGGTGTGGCTGCGGCTGCCGCCGACGCGCTCCGTCTCGCCGCGCTCCAGCCAGGACAGGATGTGCTGTTGCGCCGCCTCGTCCAGCGCGCCGGCGCTTTCCACCACCACCGTCGCCTCGCGCGCGTCGAGCGCGCCGCTGCGCCGCACCCGGCCGAAATCCGGCTCCGCGCCGAACAGCATCTCCGCGGGCGGCACCTCGCGCTCGGCGCCGTTCAGCATGGTCAACCCGCCCTTGCGGTTGGCCAGCGCATGCAGGCTGCGGGCGAGGGCGGTCCGCCCCAGGCCCTTTTCCCCGACGATCAGCACCGGCAGGTTGGTGCCGGCAAGCTTCACCACCTGGTCCAGCAGCCGGGCGACGGCCTTCGACTGGCCGGCGATGCCGGTCAGCCGCGCCGCGCGCATCGTCTCGCGCGACTGTGCCGCATCCGCCTGCTGCAGCACGCTGAAGGCCTTGAACGCCGAGGTCTTCTGCATCACCGAGATTTCCAGCGGCATGCGGTCCAGCGTCGATCCGCCGACATAGCCGTCGGCGCGCGCGTCCCGGCACACCCGGTACATGTCGTCCGGGCTGACGATCGGCCCGCCCTCGACGACGCAGATGGTCTGCGGGCTCTCCTGCCGCACTTCGGAAAAGATGCGCCGCGCCCGGTCGGCGGCTTCCTCCAGGGTGAAGGCCTGCGCCACCGCGCGCGTGCCGCCGGCGTTCCAGCCGAAATTCAGGCACAGGATGTCGACGCCGATCTCCAGCAGGTGCTGGATCTCCTTGCGGCTCTTGGCATAGCCGAAGGTGGCGAGCCCCTGGCGCTGCGCTTCCCTGAGCAGCGCCACCTCGCGCGCGTAGCCGAGGCCCGCTTCCTCCAGCGCCCGGCGGAAGCGGCCGTCGTAATGGATGCTGGTCGGGAAATTGGCGATGCCGTGATAGCCGGCGGCGGCGAGCTCTGCGACGAAGGCGCCGGGCTCGAGCCTCGGGTCGAAGGCGGAGGCGCCGAAGAACACCGGCACGCCGACCCGGTCGAGGATCTCGCGCCGGGCGAAATGGTCGGTGAAGCGGTTGGCGTTGTCCAGCGGCAGCATGGCGGCGATGGAGGTCGCGCCCATCACCCGGTAGCGGCCGGCATTGAGCGCCAGCAGGAAGTCCGCGCCGCCCCGCTCGGCCGCCTCTGCGGTCATGCCGACGCCGATGGCCGCCCCCACCAGGGGTTCGACGCTGCCTTTCGAGCGCAGCTGCTCGTGCCAGGAAAACATGCCGCCGGACCGGGTCGCTGGGTGAACGCAGGATCGCCGCGCGAACGGTAGGGGCGAACGCGCCGGCACACAAGCCGCGCCCTCTCGGGCGGCGCCTGCAATGTCAGCTGGCGGCTGCGGGCCTTGCTGCCGGCACCAGGCCGAACCGCGCCTCCAGCAGGGCGATGTCGACGCCGTCGTCCGGCTCCCCGCCCGTCTGCTGCCCGTCCGTCTGCTCCCCGACCAGCCGCCGCATGCCGAGACCGCGCAGGGCCGAAAGGAACATCGTCACGTCCGGATCGCCCGCCGGCCGGCCGTAATAGGCGGCGACCCTGGCGTCGAACCGGGCCATGTGCTCGTCGACCAGGACTTTCAGCTCCGGTTCCAGCTGCGCCTCCAGGATCAGGCTGAGAAAGAACCGCATCCGGCCGGGGTTGGAGGTCAGCACCGCCAGCCCCTTGCGGATCGCCTCGGGGGCAGGGGGCGCGGGCGGTGTCCCGCCGGCATCCGCGTGGTGCGGCAGGTGGCCCTGCAGCAGGCCCTTGATGAGGTCGATCTTCTTGGGAAAATAGTAGGTCAGGTGCGACTGGCGCACGCCGGCGGCCCTGGCCACCTGCGGCTGGGTGAACTTCTTCACGCCATAGGCCTGCATCAGGTCCAGCGCGGCCTTCAGGATCTTTTCACGTACTGGATCGTCCGCCATGGACCCCTCCATGAAAGCTGCGAAGCACCCCGGTCGGCGCCAAGGCGAGAAGTAAGCCATCGGCCCCGCCAACGGAACCCGCCGCCCGCCTCACTCCGTCTCGGGGCTTCGGTAGCTTGCCAGGCCGTGATAGTCGAGCGCCCGGAAGAACGGCTGCGGCTCGTCGAAGCCGGCCGCCCGAAGCAGCCCGGCAAGGCGCGCCGCGTCCGCCGCGTCCCAGCCGCCGAGAATGCGCTTTTCCATCGTCGCCGCTTCGCTCTCCGTCTGCCCTGCCAGCCGCGCCCAGCTGCGATAGCCCGGATCGAACCTGCCGCGCTCGGGCAGGTAGTCGAGATGGAACAGGCCCGCCCCCGGCGCCAGCCGCGCCGCGATTGCGCGGAAGAAGGCGAGCTTGTCGACATCGCCCTTGATGAAGTGGCTGACCAGATGGGCGATGGCGGCATCCGCACGAAGCCCCGCATCCGCGTCCTCCACCGTTCCCGTGACGATCTCCACCCGCTCGCCGAGGCCCGCCTCCGCAACCCGCGCCTTGAGGATCGCCAGCATGTCGGGCGACGGCTCGACGGCGACGAAGCGCCAGCCCGGACGATGCGCGGCATAGAGCAGGACCTCGGTCCCGGTGCCGGCCCCGGCAACGAGGATCCTCGCCTCGTCCGGCAGCCGGGCGCCAAGATGCGCCAGCGTCAGCTCGTGGGCGAGGCGGTATCCCGGCACCAGCCGGTCGATCCGCGTCTCGTAGGTTTCGGCAAAGGCCCCGGAAAACAGCGGTCTTGTCATCGGTTTGGCTCCGCGGGCGTTGCAGGAAGGGGGGCGGTGTCGGGATGCGGTGCGCCGATCCGCGCCAGTCCGGCGACGACGAGCAGCAGGGCGATGCAAAGCGCCGGCACCGCCGCGAAGGAGACCGAGTTGAGGACGGCGCCGAGCAGCGGCCCGCAGGCCATGCCGATCCCCTGGAACGTCGCGTTGATGCCGGCCGCCTTGCCCTGCGCCTGTGCCGGCGCTTTGAGGCTGATCGCGCCGAGATTGCCGGGAAACAGCAGCCCCAGCCCGGCCCCGAACACCATCATCGACGCGAGCAGCATCTCCGGGCCCGTGGCGGCCGAGAACCCCGCCATCGCCAGCGCCGCCAGCACCGCGCCGCGCAGTAGAAAGGCCCTGGGGCTCCAGGCAAGATACCGGATGACGACCCCCTGCACCGCGATCATGCAGACCGCCGCCGCTGCCAGAATGAAACCGGCACGGGACACGGACGCTTCCCCACTGAGCCCGTAATAGTCCTGCAGCCGCAGCGCCATGACCTGCTGCAAGGTGCCGTAGATCGCGACCGCCAGCAGCGTGATCAGGAAATGCGGCCACAGCTGCGCCAGGTTTGCCGGAGTGGCCGGGACGGCGCCCGGTCCGGTCTCCTGCCCCCGCGTTTCGGGCAGGCACAGCCACACGGCCAGCCCGGCGGCGAAGGCGAGCCCGGCCAGCACGGCGAAGGAGGTCGCCGGTGCGCTGCCGCCGATCCGCCAGGCGACCATGCCGCCGAGGATCGCGCCCAGCCCGAAGGACGAGCCGAGAAAGCCCATCCCCTGCACCCGTTGCTGCCGGCCGGTCGTGTCGGCCATATGCGCCTGCGCCGCCGGCAGCACGCTGCCGGAAAAGGCGGCCTGCAGCACCCGGACGGCGAAGACGGCCGCAAGGGCGAGCCCGGCGGAGATCGCCAGCGACAGGCGCATCTCGACCAGCCCCGCCGTCAATCCCAGGCAGGCAGCCGGCACCAGCATGCCGGCGAGCAGCACCGGCTTGCGGCCGGCCCGCTCCGTCAGGAAGCCCCAGACCGGCGCCGCGACGATGCCGGCCAGCGCCGACAGGCTCATGATCAGGCCGGTCTCGATGTCGGTGAAGCCCAGCTGCCGGCCGAGCGGCGGCATCAGGACCACGAACAGGCTGAGCCCGGCGGCCTTCAGCACCAGGGCGATGAACAGCGCGGCCCGCGCCGAACGGGCCGGCGCGAAAGGTGAGGGGAAGGCACGTGTCATGGCCGTCAGAACCTCACCCTTGCGCCGAGGCCGAGCGCCCGCCCGCTGCCCGGTATGCCGGCGAAGACGCCGCCCCCGCCGGCCGCGTTGCCGGCGCGATAGGCCGAGGTCGTGTAGCCTTCATCGAAGACGTTCTCGACGAAGCCGTAGACGTCGAAGCTGTCGCTTTCCCAGCCCGCGCGCAGGTTGACGAGGTTGTAGGCATCGAGCCTCCGGCTATTGGCCGGGTCGATCTGGCGCGATCCGACATGCTGGTACTCGGCGCGCCCGAAGGCAGAGCCCGCCCGCCGGGCGATCTCCAGCGGATGGCGGTACTCGGCGAACAGCGAGGTGGTGAACCCCGGCGCGTAAGGCACGTCGTTGCCCTTGATCAGCGCGTTGCCGGAGGTGATCTCGGCATGCAGCAGGCTGGCCGCCGCGCCGAAGTGCCAGCTCTCCGTCGGCCGCGCCGTCATGGTCAGCTCCCAGCCATAGCTGCGCGTGTCGGCGTTCTGCACGTCGAACCGGCCGGCGACCGGGTTGAAGGTGAAGAGCTGCTCGTCGCTCGTGTCGTTCAGGAACACCGCCGTCGACATCTCCAGCCAGTCGGCGAGCGGGCTCCCCTTCAGCCCAGCCTCGTAGGACCAGGTGCCGGAGCTTTTGAACTCCGTCAGCGGAATGCCGATCGAGGCGAACTGGTTGAAGAACAGGTAGCCGCCCGGCTTCTCGCCGCGGGCGATGGTGCCGTAGACGGTGAGCTCCGGCCCCAGGTCGAAGCTGAGGCCGGCGCGCCCGGTGACGAAGCCGAAGGTGCTCTCCTGGCTCTCGGCAAAGGCGGCAAGGCCCGGGGCGCCGCCCGGCCGGCCGGCATAGGTGCCGCCGAACTGCTGGCGCTCGTAGGTGTAGCGGGCGCCGCCGATGATCCGCAGGCGCTCGCCCACCGGCACGGTCACTTCGCCGAAGGCGGCAAGGTTGGTCTTCTTCAGCCGGCCAGTATAGGCGCCATTGGCCATGGCAAGGCTGGTGATGTCGGTGGTGCTCTCCAGATCGGAGTAGAGCCCGCTGACGCCGGCAACCCACTGTCCCCTGTCGCCGATCTCGCCATTGAGCCGCAATTCCTGGCTCACCTGCGAGCTGGTCTCATCGATCCGCCGCACATTCGCCCCGGCCGCGCCGAAGGCGAAGGGCGGCAGGCCGGTCTGCGCGCCGCCGATGAAGCCGTCCAGCAGGTCGGCCTCCAGATCGAGCTCGTAATGGCTGATGCCGGTCAGCGAGGTCAGCGTCGCGAAACCGAGATCGTGGGTGATCTCCAGCGATCCGCCGGTGGTCTCGGTCGTCGTCTCGGGAACCGGTGCGAAGGCGTTGCGCGGGAAATGCGGGTCGTCCAGCCATACGCCGGTCGTCGGCCGCTCGCGGCTCCGCGAATGGCGCAGCGACAGCACCGCGTCCGTCCCGTCCGACAGCTCGGCGGCGACCTTCGCCGAGATCGCGCCGGAATATTGCTCGCGCACGGACTTGTCGTCCCGCACGACGTTGCCGGCCCCGTCGAAGACGATGTTGCGGATGTCGCCGTCGAACCCGTAGAGCGTGCCCGACAGGCGCGCCGAGACCCGGTCCGAGATCGCCCCGCCGACGCTGGCGTCGAGCTTGCGCTCGCCGTGCGAGCCGACCTCGACCCCGATCTCGCCGCCGAACTCGGGCACGGCGTCCTGCGTCGCCACGACCACCGCGCCGGCTTGCGAGTTCAGCCCGAACAGCGTGCCTTGCGGCCCTTTCAGCACTTCGATGGAGCGGACGTCCATGAAGCGCTGGTCGAACACCCGCGCCGGCAGCGGGACGCCGTCGACGTAGTAATTCACCGACGGCGAAATCAGCGCCGACGACGAACCGATGCCCCGGATGTTGAGCGTGTTGGCGAAGCTCAGGCCGGTATCCGCGAAGTTGAAGTTCGGCACCCGTCCGACCAGGTCGGCCGTGTTGCGGATGCGCGCAGCTTCGATCTCCTCGGCCGGCAGCGCGTCGACGGAGAACGGCACCTCGCGGATCGGCTCCTCGAACTTGCGGGCCTCGACGACGATGGGCTTCAGCCGGGTCGCGCCCCCCAGATCTGTGCCAGAGAGATCGATGGCAGAGAGGTCGGTGCCAGAGAGATCGAGATCGGTGGCGGCGAGGCCGTCGTCGTCGCCCATGCCGTCCTGGGCCGTCGCGGCCGTGGCAGCCGAGACGGCAAGGGCCGCGAGGAGGATCGTGCAGGTGATGTCCTTGGCGTGTCGGTTCCGCATGGCGTTCCTGTCTTGCGTCCGTTGATTTTGGTTTGTCTACCAACCAACAAACATGAGAGTCAAACTCATATTTGAGCGCAGCGAACAGCAGACAGGACGACAGGGCAGGGCGCCGCTCTGGCGGGCCGGGGATATCCGGCAAAAGCGCGCGGGGATATCGTGAAAAGGGGATCGGGGATAAGCCGGCACGGCCTGCGGGGATATCTCTCCCCCACGCGGCAAGCGGGTCGGACCCGAGGCGGCACCGCCGGCAGGTGTCGTCAGACGGGGATTGAGCGGGGACAAGTGCCCTGCACGCCTCACCGCACTGCCGGCCTCTCTATCGGCATCGGCCCCGACGTCTCTGCCGCCGCTGCGATTGCCGATTTCGAGACGAGATTCCCAATTTCACGCGATTTCGAGACGGAATTTTGCAAAATCCGTCTCAATTTTCGAGACGACCGCTAAGCCGGTTTTCGGTGCCTCAGACGCTGCTGCCGCGCAGCGCCTTGTAGACGCGGCTGGTCGGGCGGATGCCCATCTCGTGCTCGATGAAGGCGACCGCGTCGAGCAGCGGCTCCATCGAGATTTCGCAGTCGTAACAATCGCCTAGAAGCAGGTAGAGGACGTCCTCGGTCGCAACGTTGCCGGCCGCGCCCGGCGCGAAGGGGCAGCCGCCGAGCCCGCCGGCCGCCGCATCGACGGTCCGAATTCCGAGGCGCAGGGCCTCGGCGACATTGGCGATGCCCATTCCGTAGGTGTCGTGAAAATGCGCGGCAAGCTCTGCGACCGGAACGTGTTCGGCGACCGCCTCGACCACCGCGGCAATGCGCGCCGGCGTCGCCTTGCCGAGCGTCTCGCCGAGCGAAATCTCGCCGCAGCCCATGTCCTTCAAGGCTCGCGACACCTCCGCGACCGCCGCCGGGGCGACCCGTCCCGCATAGGGGCAGTCGGTGATCGTCGAGACGTAGCCGCGCACGAAAAGCCCGGAATCCTTGGCCTTTTCGACGAGCGGGCGGAAGCGGGCGAGCGACTCGGCAACGGTGCAGCCGATGTTCTTTTCCGCAAACGCGTCGCTTGCGGCGGTGAACACGGCGACCGACCGGGCGCCGTGCTCGATGGCCTGGTCGAGGCCGCGCTCGTTGGCGACGAGCACCATGTCGCCGTCCCGCTCGCGCGAGCCGGTCGCGGCCATCACCTCGGCGGTGTCGGCCATCCGCGGCACGGCCCTCGGCGAGACGAACGAGCCGACCTCGATGCGCCTTGCGCCGGCCCGGCGCAGATGCTCGACGAGGCCGATGCGCGCTGCCGTCGCGATGGGCTCCTTGCGGGCCTGCAGCCCGTCGCGCGGGCCGACTTCGACGATTTGAACGCGCTCGCCCATTCCGCTCTCCCTGCTCCGGCCGGCTTACTTGCCGGCGCGAAGCCGCGCGAGGATCTCCTCGGCGACGTCCTGGCGAACCTTGCCGAGAGCCTTGAGTTCGCTCGCCACCTGGTCGATCTCGTCCCCGACCGCACCCACCAGCAGGGCGACGTTCTGGGCGTGCAGCGCCATGTGGCCCTTCTGGATGCCGGTGGTCGCCAGCGCCCGCATCGCCGCGAAGTTCTGCGCCAGGCCGATGGAGACGATGATCCGCGCCAGCTGGTCGGCGGTCTCGACGCCCAGCAGCTTGAGGCAGGCCTGCGCGGTCGGATGGATCTTGGTGGCGCCGCCGATCAGGCCGACGGCCATCGGCATTTCCAGGATGCCGACCAGGTTGCCGTCCGCGTCCTCCTCCCAGCGCGACATCGAGCCGTAATGGCCGTTGCGCGCGACGAAGGAATGGGCGCCGGCCTCGATGGCGCGGGTGTCGTTGCCGGTGGCCAGCACTACCGCACTGACGCCGTTCATGATTCCCTTGTTGTGGGTCGCGGCGCGGTAGGGGTCCGCATCGGCGAAATGGTAGGCCGAGATCATGTCGTCGCGGACCTCTTCGCCGCCGATCTCCTCCAACGGCCACACGGCGCGGGCGCGCGCCACGCGGCGGTCGGCCAGATTGGTCAGGATCCGCAGCAGGCTGCGGGCGCCGGTCCACTCCACCAGCCGCGGCGCCAGCGCCTCGGCCATGCTGTTGACCGCGTTGGCGCCCATCGCGTCGCGCGTGTCGACGATGATGTGGACGATGGTCATCGGCCCTTCGGCCGTCTCGATCACCCGCACCTCGATGTCGCGGAAGCCGCCGCCGAACTTGACCAGCAGGGGGTCGGTCTCGTTGCAGATGGTCCGGATCTCGTCGAGCCGCTCATAGACCTTGAGGCGCACCTGCTCCGGATCGCTGGCGCCGAGCAGCTGGATCTGCGCGGCCATCACCGGGCCGGACGAGGAGGTGAAGAAGCCGCCCGTCGGCCGGCAGCGCTTGGCCGCGTTGCAGACGGCGGCGATGACGGAGGACTCCTCCGTCGCCATCGGCACCAGCACTTCGCGGCCGTCGACGATCATGTTGGTGGCGACGCCGATCGGAATGGCGATGCTGGAGATCGCGTTTTCGACCAGCCGGTCGGCGAGCTCGATCCGCCCTTCCGCCGCCTGGGCGAGGCTGGCGATCGCCTCGTTGCCGAGGCCTGCCTTGGCGGCGACCGCCTGCAGGCGGTCGGCTGGCGTCATCTTGTGAAGACCTTCGATGCGGGAGGATCGAGCGTCGCTCATGGTCAGTCCTGTCCTGGGTGAGTTCTTACTGGATCATGGATCGCGGCAGCCACAGCACCAGTTCGGGGAACATGGCGCAGATCAGGATGCCGAGGGCCTGGAGGAGCATGAAAGGGATGATGGCGCGGTAGACCGTACCCATGCCGATGCCGGCCGGCAGCACCCCCTTCATGTAGAAAAGCGTGTAGCCGAAGGGCGGCGAGATATAGGCCATCTGCGCCGACACGAGAAACAGGATGCCGAACCACAGCCGGTCGAAATCGAGAAAGTCGATCACCGGCAGGAACACGGGCACGCACAGCAGGATGATGCCGATCTCGTCCAGGAACATGCCCAGGAAGAACAGGATCGCCAGCATCACCACCAGCACCACCCAGCGGTTGGTGTCGAGGTCCTGGATGAAGCCGAGCAGGAAGTCGGCGCCGCCCGTGCCGGTGAAGATCGCGACGAAGGCGCGCGCGCCGATCGTGATCCACAGGATCATCGTCGTGACCTTGACCACGTCGAGGGCGACGCCGGTCAGCAGCTCGCCGTTGAACCGCCGCTCGATCAACGCCGAGACGAAGGCGAGCGCAACGCCGACGGCAGCGGCCTCGGTCGGGGTGGCGATGCCCATGTAGATCGTGCCGAGCACGCCGACGATGATCAGCATCGGCAGGATCAGCGACTTCAGCGCGCCGATCCGCATGGCCCAGGTGATGTCGTCGCCGTCGGTCGGGCGCGGGGCGATGGACGGGTTCAGCGCCGAGCGCAGCACGATATAGCCGATATAGAGCGAGGCCAGCAGCAGGCCCGGCACCACGCCGGCAATGAACATCTGGCCGATGGAGGCCTGCGCCGTCACCGCGTAGACGATGGTGATCACCGACGGCGGGATCAGGATGCCGAGCGTGCCGCCGGCGCAGATCGTGCCGATGGCCAGCTCCGGCTGGTAGCCGCGCTTCAGCATCGACGGCAGGGCTAGCATGCCCATGGCCGCGACGGCCGCGCCGACGATGCCGGTCATCGCGGCGATGATCGTGCAGATGGCGACGGTGCCGACGGCAAGGCCGCCCGGCAGGCGCCGCGACCAGATCTCCATCGCCTTGTAGAGGCTTTCGATCACGCCGGAGCGTTGCAGCACGCTGGCCATCATCACGTAGAGCGGGATCGCCAGCAGCGATTCCGACCGCATCGTGTCGTAGAGGTTCAGCACCGTCACGGTGAGCGCCGCCGGCCCCCACAGGACGACCGTAAAGAACAGCGCCAGCGAGCCGAGAACGAAGGCGAGCGGCAGGCCGGTGAGCAGCAGGCTCACGAGGCCGCTGAACATCACCAGAAGGACGAGTTCGGAGCTCACGGGCGGGCCTCCTTGGCGGTGGCCGCGGGCGGTGTGCGCAGTGCCATGGCTGCTTCCACGAGCGCCTGGGCGAACAGCATCAGGAAGGCGAAGGGCACGATGAACTTGATCCACCAGATCGGCGGGTTCCAGGCCGAGAAGCTGGTCTCGCCGAGCTGGAAGGCGTTGACCGCGAGCGGCCAGCTGACCCAGCCGAGGACGGCGGCGAAGACGGCGATCACCAGGAAGCCAAAGATTTCAAGAGCCTGCCGGGTGCGCGCGGAGGCGCGCTCGGAGACGATGTCGACGGCGACATGCCCGCGCAGGTGCAACAGGTACGGCCCGGCCAGCATGAAATGCGGCCCGAACAGGAGCGTGCTCGCCTCCATCGCCCAGACGGTCGGGGCGTTGAAGGCGTAGCGGGCCACCACCTCGTAAAGCAGCATCGGCACCACGGCGAAGATCGCGAGTGCGGCAATGCCGAAGAGGATCCGGTTGAGCCCGGTGACGACGTTGAAGAGTGGGGTCATGAAGAAAGCCTGCTGTCGGTGACCGTCTGCTGTGGGTCAGGCAGGACGCAGCAAAACGGCGGGCGACGCAAGCGCGCCGCCCGCCCGGGAGCAAGGGCTCAGAGAAGCCCAAGAGACTGCATGAACGCGGTCTGGCTCTCGACGATCCGGGTGGCGAGCGCGTCGCCCTTGGTCGCCTTGTTCCAGGATGCCACTGCCTTGCTGCGCGCTTGCGCGATGTCGGCCGGGTCGAGCTGGATGATCTCGACACCCTGCTCGCGATACTTGTCGAGGACGATCGTGTCCTGGACGATGATGCGCTGGCGCAGCGAACCGGAGATCTCGCGGGCCGCGACCGCAAGGGCTGCCTTGAACGAGGCCGGCAGCGCGTCGTAGGCGGCCGTGTTGGCCACATAGCTGGTGGCGGTGGTCGGCTGGTGCACGCCCGGCAGGATGATGAACTTGGCCACTTCGCCGAGACCCGCCTCGAAGTTGGCGGTCAGGTCGCCGCGGTCGGCAAAGTCGATCAGGCCCTTTTCCAGGCCCGAATAGACGTCGGCGGTCGCCATCGGCGTCACGGCAACGCCGAGATCGCCCATCACCGCGGAGGCGAGGCCGACGAAACGACCCTTCTTGCCGGCCATGTCGGCAATGCTCTCGATCTTGACGGTCGAGTGCATCGGCTCTTCGCCGTAGACGGTCGGGGCGATGTAGAACAGGCCCGCCTTGCCGTAGGCTTCGCGCGCCATGTCGAGGCCGCCGAGCTCGTAGAACCACGCCTCGTACTGGTCCGGGTTCGGGAAGCCGAAGGGAATGGTCGAGGTGAAGGCGAAGGACGGGATCTTGCCGGCCTCGTAGCCGTCGAAGGTCTTCATCATCTGGAAGGCGCCGCTGCGCACGGCATCGAACGCCTGCGCCGCCGGGACCAGCTGGCCGGCCGAGAACAGCTTGATGTCGAACTTGCCGTCGGTCAGCTCCGCAACGCGGGCGACGAAGGCCTTCTCGAACTCGAACGGCGTGGTGCCGCCGTCCCACAGCGCCTGCATGCGCCACTCGACGGCTTCCTGCGCGCGGGCGACCGCAGGCATGGCAAGCACGCCGCCGCCAATGGCGGAAGCGGCCAGGAAACGGCGTCTGGAAACATCCTTCATGTGCATCCTCCCGGATAGTCGGTTTGTTATGTCCGCAAACTGTCCTAAGAATGACTGGGACAATCAAGGGACAGTTCCTGTCAAATTTGCGATGACTGTCCCAATGAATGGACTGGGACAATATTCAGGAAACGCGGCATGCCAAGGCTTTCGAGAGCAGACACGATCGTCCAGCATGTCAGCGGGTTGCTGTCCGCCGGCGCCTACAAGGCGGGCGAGCGGCTGCCGTCCGTGCGCCAGGCCGCGCGCGAGCACGGCGTTTCCAAGAACACCATGGCCGAGGCTTATGACCGGCTGGTGGCGCGGGGCCTGCTCGAATCCCGGGCCGGCTCCGGATATTACGTCGCCCAGTTCCAGCCGCCGCGCCAGGTGCCGCCGGCCGCCCATGTGGCCGCCGCCGTCGACGTGGTCTCCCTGCTGCGCGAACAGCTCGACCAGCATTACGAGGTGCGCCCCGGCGATGGCCGCCCGCCGCCCTTCTGGATGGAGGGCTCGGAGCTCAAGCGCTATTTCTCGGTGTTCAAGGCGGCGGGCCCCGTCTCCGTCGACTTCGGCTACGGCAGTTCCTGGGGCTATGCGCCCTTGCGCGAGCGCCTGCGCGTCCTGCTGATGGAGCGGGCCATCGCGGTGCAGCCGGACGGATTGCTGCTCACCCACGGGGTCAATCACGGCGTCGACCTGATCATCCGCCACCTGATCGAGCCCGGCGACACGGTGTTCGTCGACGATCCCGGCTACTATCCGCTGTTCGGCAAGCTGACGCTGGCCAAGGCGAAGATGGTCGGCATCCGCCGCCTGCACGACGGCCCGGACCTCGATGACCTTGCCGCCAAGCTCGCGATCCACCGGCCGAAGATCTTCTTCACCCAGTCGCTGGCCCACAATCCGACCGGCGGCTCGCTGTCGCCGGCGGTGGCCTTCGGGCTGATGCGGCTTGCCGAGCGCTGGGGCTTCCTGCTGGTGGAAAACGACGTGCTCGGCGACATCCTGCCGGCGACGCTGCCGCGTCTTGCCGCGCTCGACCAGCTCAACCGGGTGCTCTATGTCGGCACCTTTTCCAAGACCCTGTCGGCGAGCCTGCGCTGCGGCTTCGTCGCCGGGCACCCGTCGATCATCTCCTCGCTCGGCAATCTCAAGATGCTGACGACGGTCGCAACCTCCGACTATGTCGAGCGATTCGTCTTCAAGCTGATCCAGGACGGCCACTATCTGCGGCACCTGCGCCGGCTGCGGGCGCGGGTGGAGGAGGCACACAAGGCCTCGCTCGACCAGATGGAGGCGCTGGGGCTGACGGTGCGCGCCAGCGTCACGCCGGGCTTCTACCTGTGGACGGAGTTTCCCGACGGCATCGACGAGCTGGAGCTCTGCCGCAAGGCGGCCGAACGCAGCATCTTTCTGGCGCCGGGCAGCGTCTTCACGCCCGACCGTTCGGCGCCCGAGCGCACAGGGCGCGGCCGCGCGGCGATCCGCATCAACGTCGCCTACGGCACCAATCCGCGCTTCATCGAGTTCCTGCGCGACATCATGGCCGGGCGCTGAGCATCGCGGGCGCGTCGTCCTGCGCGGCGAGTGCCGTACGCAGGGCCCTCGGGTCGACTTCGGCGCCGGTGAAATGGCGGAACGCGTCGATGCCCTGGTGGAAGAACAGCTCGTAGCCGCTGACGATCGTCGCACCGGCCGCTTCCGCGCCCCTCAGGAAGTCCGTGTCGATGGGCGTGTAGACCGCGTCGAACGCCCAGGATGAACCACGCATCAGCCCGGTATCGATGGGGCTGCCCGGATTGCCGACCATGCCCACGGGCGTGCAGTTGAGGAAGCCGTCCGCTCCCTCTGCCGCCTCTTCCGCCGTCTCCGCATGGCGTGCTCCGGGCAGGATGCCGCCGTCCTGCAGGGCGCGGGCAAGGGCTGCCGCGCGGGCCGTGTCCCGGTCGAAGATCCGCAGGTCCCCGGCGCCCAGCGTGGAGAGCGCGAAGGCGATGGCCTTGCCCACCCCGCCGGCGCCGATCATCGCGACGCGGCCGGGAGAGGCGGCTCCGAACCCGGCGCGAAAGGCCGAGATGAAGCCGGAATGGTCCGTATTGTGCCCTTCCGGCCGGCCGGGGCCGAACAGCACCGTGTTGCAGGCGCCGATGGCGCGGATGCGGGCGTCGGGCACGGCGAGCTGCGCCACCACCTGCTCCTTGTAGGGGTAGGTGATGTTGATGCCCCGGTAGCCCTCCTCGGCGCAGCGCCGGAAGACCTCGTCGAAGGACAGCCCGAGATCGCGGGGAATCAGCCTCTCATAGGTCACATCGAGCCCGCAGAGCCGCCCGGCCTCCACATGCAGGCGGGGCGAGTGCGAGCGGGCGATGTTGTCGCCGATGAGGCCGAGCCTGATGACGGCCATGATGCTTCCCTCTGGCACAGTCCGTGACGAATGGCCGGAGGGTAGTCGCTGACGAGCGAGCTATCAACGAGTGTTTTTTGTTTTATCCGATATTTTCGATTTTGTGTGTTGAGTCTATCGGATCGTTCCGGTCGCCAGGGCATGTTCGACGCCGCCTTCCACATGGCGAATGAGCACCGCGCGGGCCTGATCGGCATCGCGGGAAATGGCGCATTCGCGCAGGATCCGGTGCTCCTCGGCGGCGATCTCGCCGCGGAAGGAGAGGGCGATCATCTGGTAGCGCAGGTATTTGTCGAAGACGCCGGCATGGGTCTCCATCAAGACGGCCGAGCCGCAGGCGGAGATCAGCGCCTGGTGGAACTCCCAGTCGTAGCGCTTCCAGACCTCGGTCTGGCTGCGGTCTCCGCCCTGCATCCGCTGCTCCAGCGTCGCCAGCTTGTGATGGGCCGCGACCACCCGGCCTTCCCATTCCATGTCGCCTCCGGCGAAGGACAGCACCAGCGCATGGCTCTCCAGAAGCAGGCGCAACTCCGCGATCTGCTTGAGGTTTTCGACCGAGACCGGGGCGACTTCGAACCCCCGCTGGCCCTCCGCGATGACGAGGCTTTCCGAGGACAGGCGGTTCAGGATCTCGCGCAGGGTGCTGATGCTGGCGCCATAGGCGTCGCGCAGCCGGTCGAGCTTGAGCTTCTGGCCCGGAGCCAGCCGGCCGAAGATGATGTCGGTGCGGATCCGGCGATAGGCATTCTCGCCGATCGTCTGGGTCTGGTCGCCGTCTGCGGCGGAAGCGTCGTGTTTCATAGGATCGTGATAATGTCGGATCGTCCGCAAGGCAACGCGGTTGCCGTCGGAGGCGATGGAAGCCTCGGGCCTCAAGGCGTAAGGGAGCGGGAATCTGCGGTTCCGTGCAGCGTCGTCGGGGCGGGGAAACGCGGGCTGACGGTCGTTTCAGGAAATGATGTAATCGAAAATATCATATATTTTTATGATCACCTATTGATGCGAAGTCCCTCTAGTGGCATGACTCCTCTACGACGGGCCGGCGACGCGGGCCTCCGTCAACGAAAATGGCTTGGGAGGAGTGCCATGTTCACTTTGACACGACGGTCGCTGATCGCGGCCGGCACTGCGCTGGCGATTGCCGGGTTTGCCACCACGGCGATGGCCCAGGACACGGTCCAGCTTCGCTTTTCCGCCGTCTTCTCGGACCAGGACATCCGGGCCGGGATGATGCAGCGCTTCGCCGAAGGTATTGGCGATGGTTTCGACTACCAGGGCTATTACGGCGGTACGCTGTTCAAGCAGGGCACCGAGCTCGTCGCCCTGCAGCGCGGCAACCTGGAGATGGGCAACATCGCCCCGCAGGACATTTCCAACCAGATCCCCGAATGGTCGGCGCTGACCTCGGCCTACCTCTTCCGCGACGCGGATCACCTGCGGACCTTCTTCGCCAGCGATGTCGGCAAGGAGATGTCGCAGATGGTCGAGGACCGGCTGAAGGTGAAGATCCTCGGCCCGACCTATTTCGGCTCGCGGCAGGTCGGCCTGCGCGTCGACAAGAAGATCGAGACGCCCGCCGACATGGCCGGCATCAAGCTGCGCATGCCCGGCGGCGATGCCTGGCAGTTCCTGGGGCAGGCGCTCGGCGCCAACCCGACGCCGATGGCCTATGCCGAGGTCTATACGGGCCTGCAGACCGGCGCCATCGACGGCCAGGACAACCCGCTGCCGAACGTCCAGAACATGAAGTTCTACGAGGTGATGTCGCAGATCGTCCTGACCTCGCATCTGGTCGGCTACGACCTGCTGACGATCTCGCTCGATACCTGGAATGCCCTCTCGCCCGAACAGCAGGCGAAGGTGCAGGAAGCGGCCGACGCAGCGATCACCTGGAGCACGCTCGAGCACATCAAGCGCGAGGAGGAGCTTGCGGTCTTCTTCAAGGAGCAGGGCCTGCAGATCTACAAGCCCGACGTCGATGCCTTCCGCAGCCATGCGCAGAAGATGTATCTGGAATCGGACCTGGCGAAGGACTGGCCCGAGGGCCTGATCGATCGTATCAACGCACTTTGACCGGTGCTGCGGGGGAGGGCGCGTGTCCTCCTCCGCTTGTCTGCCGCGCCGTTGACGACCCTTGCCCCGAACGCTCCGGAGGCCCGCATGCGGATCGCCCAGATCGGCCGCTTCCTGTATCGCCGCGCGGAAAACCTGCTCGCCCTGATGCTGGCGGTGATGTTCATCGCCTTCCTGCTGCAGATCGCCTTCCGCTACCTTCTCAACCTGCCGACCGGCTGGACCTCGGAACTGACCGTGGTGATGTGGCTGTGGCTGGTGCTTTGGGGCGCCGCCTTCGTCCTGCGCGAGGATGAGGAGATCCGCTTCGACCTCCTGCATTCCGGCGTCGGGCCGCGGGCGCGGCGGATCATGACGGCAGTGGGCGCGCTCGCCCTGATCGGGCTCTACCTTCTGTCGCTGCCGGCCGTCGTCGACTACGTGACCTTCATGAAGGTGCAGTCGACCGCCTATCTGAAGATCCGCTTCGACCATCTGTTCTCGATCTATGTGATCTTCGCGGTGGCCGTGCTCGTCCGCTACCTGTGGATCCTCTGGCGTGCCGTTTCGGGCAGCGACGGCAGGAGCGGCGACGGCGACGGTGCGGCGTCGACACCGGAGGGGCAGGCGTGATCGATCCCTTTGCCGCCTGCATCGTCGCGATCCTCGGGCTTGCCCTGCTGGGGCTGCCCATCGGCCACTCGATGATCGCCGGCTCGATCCTCTATCTCTATCTCGCCGGCCTCGACATGGGCACGGCGGCCGAGCAGCTGCTCAACGGCATGTACACCAGCTATGTGCTGCTCGCGGTGCCGCTGTTCATCCTCTCGGCCGAGATCATGAATTCCGGCTCGATGACGCTGCGCCTGCTCGACTTCTGCAACGCGCTGGTCGGCCGGTTCCGCGGCGGCCTGGCGCAGGTCAACGTCATCCAGTCGATCATCTTCGCCGGCATGTCGGGCTCGGCCATCGCCGATGCGGCCGGCGTCGGCAAGATGATGCAGAAGATGATGACCGAGGGCGGGCGCTACCCGGCGAGCTTTGCGGCCGCGCTCACCGCCGCGACCTCGGTGATCGGGCCGATCATTCCGCCCTCGATCCCGGTGGTGCTCTACGCGCTCGTCTCCGATGCCTCCATCGGCTACCTGTTCCTCGGCGGCATGGTTCCCGGCCTGCTGATGGGCGGGACCTTGATGCTGCTGGTGGTGCTGACGGCGCGCCGGCGCGCCTTTCCGGTGGAAACGCCGGTCCCCTTGCGCGAGATCCCCGGCATCACCGTCAAGGCGCTGCCGGCCTTGATGATGCCGGTGGTGCTGCTCGGCGGCATCTATTCCGGCATGACCACGCCGACGGAAGCCGCCGCCATCGCTGCCGCCTATGCGTTCCTGATCTCAGTGCTGGTCTATCGGACGGTGACGCCCGCCAGCGCCTATCGCTCGGTCCTGTCGAGCGCCCGCACCACCGCCTCCATCGGCATGCTGATCGCCGGTGCGCTGGTCTTCAACTACGTGGTGACGGTGGAGAACATCCCGCGCACGCTGACCGTGTTCATCCAGGCGCTGGACTTGTCGCCGCTCGCCTTCCTGATCCTCGTCAACATCCTGCTGCTGCTGCTCGGCTGCCTGCTGGAAGGCACGACGATCATCCTGATCGTGCTGCCGGTGCTGATCCCCACCGCAAAGGCGCTCGGCATCGACCTGGTGCATTTCGGCATCGTCAGCGTCGTCAATATCATGATCGGCCTGATCACCCCGCCCTACGGCCTGCTGCTCTTCATCATGACCAATATCGGCAAGGTGAGCCTCGGCGCGCTGGTGCGCGAGGTGATGCCGTTCCTCTATGCGCTGCTTCTCGCACTGGGGCTGATCACCTTCTTTCCCGATCTCGTCCTCTTCCTGCCACGCCTCTTCGGATACCAGGGCTGATACCATGTCTGCACCGATCTACGTCCTCAACGGTCCCAACCTGAACCGTCTCGGCACGCGCGAGCCGGAAATCTACGGCCGCACCACGCTCGCCGAGGTCGAGGCGATGTGCCGCGAGGCGGCCGGTGGCCATCCGCTGGAATTCCGCCAGTCCAACCGCGAATACGAAATCATCGACTGGGTCCACGAGGCGATCGATCGGGAGGCGGCGGGCATCGTCATCAATCCGGCGGCCTTCACCTTCACCTCCATCGCCATTCTCGATGCGCTGAAGATGTTTCCCGGGCCGCTCATCGAGCTGCACATCTCCAATGTCCACCGGCGCGAGGAGATCTACCACCGCTCGCTGGTCTCGCGCACGGCGACGGCCGTCATCGCGGGGCTCGGCGCGCAAGGCTACCCGGTCGCGGTCGGGGCCGTGCTGGAGCTCGCCGCGCGGCGCAAGGCCGCCTGAGCCGTCGACAGCTCAGGCCGCTTCCAGCAGCTTGGCGAGACGCCGCAGGTTGCCGCCGAAGGGCGACAGCACCGCGCTGATGCGCGAGGGCGAGGCTTCACCGAGATCCTGCCGGATGATCGCGGCAAGGCTGCCCGTGGCGCTGAGATCGATGTAATGGGCGCCGCCCTGCGCCTCGATGGCGGCAACGCTGGCGCCGAGCCGCATCGGCTCGCGGACGATCCGCCAGGCAAGATCCGGAATGCCGGGCTTCACCGGCGCACTGAGACAGGCCGACCAGACCGGCCAGAACGGGCTTTCCAGCCGCTCGGTCGCCGCATCGGCGACGACGGCCGCCCGCGCGGGCTCGATCCAGCTCGAGTGAAAGGCAAACGGCACCGGCAGCCGCTGGAACGGCGCATCGAGCCGGGTGAGGATCGCCTCCACCTCGGCGACGTTCTCGCCCGGCATCGCCAGCACGTGGTGGCGTTCGGCGTTGATGCCGGCAAGCTCGGCAAGGTGCCCGAGACGGGGCTCGCTCTCGCGCAAGGACGGCGGGCCGAGCACGGCGATCAGCGCGCCGGGCGCGCAGCTTTCCAGGAACAGGCGCGGCTGGCGGGCGACCGCGGCAAGCGCCGTCTCGAACGGCACCATCCCGGCAACGCTCATGGCGGCGAACTCGCCGAGGCTGACGCCGAGCAGCATGTCGGGGCGGATCCCCTTGTGCTGCAGCAGCTTGGCCATGGCAAACTGGGTCATGAAGATCGCCGGATGGGTGTGCTCCAGCCGGTCGAAGGGCTCGCTCGCCCGCCGTCCGCTCGCATGGATCTCGGCAAGCGGCGAGACGCCGTGCCGATCGCGCACGATGGCGTCGCCGATTTCCATCCATTGCCTGAACACCGGTTCTTCGGCAAGAAGGTCGGCGGCCATGTGGTAGTACTGGGAGCCCTGGCCGGCGAAGCAGAAGACGAGCGGCAGGGACTTGGGAGCAGGCGGCATGCAGCAATCCTGGCAGGGCGGTGCGAAGCAGGAGGGATCTATCTCGCACGGCCCGCCCTTTCGCGACAAGCTCGAGGCGGGCGTCGATCACGTCACCGTCTGGTGGCTGGACCTGAAGAGCATTGGCGAGGGCGACTGGCAGCTTCTGGAAAGCCTGCTGGAAGACAGCGAGCTGGAGCGCTCCACCCGCTTCCACTTCGACCGCGACCGGGACGTCTACATCGCCGCTCATGCGCTGACGCGCGGCCTCCTGACCTGGTGGACGGGCCTGCCGGCGCGCGACTGGCGCTTCACGGCCGGCGATCACGGCAAGCCCGAGGTGACGCCGCCGCCCGGCCTGCCGCGTCTTCGGGTGAACCTTTCGCACACGCGGGAACTGGCGGCCGTCGCCCTGACGGTCGACAACGATGTCGGCGTCGATGTGGAGTGGCTGGAGCGGGTGAACGACGTCGACCAGCTTGCCAAGCGCGTCTTCGCCGCCGACGAGCGCGCGCTGCTCGCCTCAACGCCGAGCGAGCGCAAGACCGAGATCTTCCTCACCTTCTGGACGCTGAAGGAGGCCTATGTGAAGGCCATCGGCAAGGGGCTGTCGCAGCCGCTCGATGCCTTCGCCTTCACCCTGGAGCCGCCGGTGATCCGTTTCGACGACATCGAGGCGGACGATGCCGCGCTCTGGCGTTTCCGGCACCTGCGCCCAACGGACCGCCACAAGCTCGCCGTCGGCGTGCGCCATCCGCATCCCGAGCGCCTGTCGATGGAGATCGGCGAGGCGCCGCTCGACTACTTGCGGAACCTCGGCGCGGCGAGTTCGTCCTCGACCTGATCGGGGCCGGGCAGCACCTCGCGGATATAGGCGGCCATGCCGCGCGACTGGTCCCACTGGCGCGGATAGCCGAGCGAGACTTCCTCGAAGCGCGTGCCGTCGCGCCAGTCGGTGCGCCGAACATGCAGATGGCCGGAGACCACGGCGCGCGCGTTGAACCGCCGGTGCCAGTCGGCGGTCGCCCGCGTTCCGCACCAGGGCGTGAAGCGCGGTGCGCGCGGAATGTGGATGAGGTCCTCGCGCAGCGGAAAATGGTTGATCAGCACCGTCGGCATGCCCGGGGGCAGGGCGGCCAGCCGCGCCTCCGTCTGCCGCAGGCGCTCGCCGCACCAGGCCTCGCGCGAGGCGAAGGGGGCGGGATTGAGGAACATCTCGTCGGCGCAGACCGAGCCCATTTCGCGCGCCCAGCCGACGACGCCGTCGCGGCTCACATGCGCCGGGCGGAAACTGTAGTCGTAGAGCAGGAACAAGGGCGCGATGGCGCAGGGGCCGCCGTCGCCGGTCCAGATCTCGTAAGGGTCCTCCGGCGTCACCACGCCGTGCGCGCGCGCCGTCTCGACGAGGCGGCGGTAGCGCTCCTCGCCGACCAGAGCCGGCAGCCCGGCCTCCTCCGGAATTGCCCACAGGTCGTGATTGCCCGGCACCCAGAACACCCGCGCGAAACGGCGCGTCAGCTCGGTGAAGGCAAGCCGCATGTGGTCGAAGCGTTCGCCGACATCGCCGGCCAGGATCAGCCAGTCGTCGGAATAGTCCGGCAGCGCGACAAGGGCGTCGCGGTTTGCCGGGCTGGCAAGATGCAGGTCGCTGATGGCGCGAAGTTTCATGCGGGGGCCTTGGCGGGAACCATGTCCGGGATCGTTCCTTGACCCCTGTTTTCACATGGGGAACACTCGCCGCCGACGTCAACCCCTTGAGGCACGTCGTGATTCCCCTTCGGCGACGGACGATCCCGTGACCTTGAAGACTGCCCATCTGCCCGACGGCCGGGAAATCGCCTGCATCAACCCCTACGAGGTTGATTTCGCAGTGCACGAGATCTTTTCCCAGGACCTTGCAGCGCATGGCCTGAGCCTGCCGCAGGACGGAACGGTCTTCGATGTCGGGGCGAATATCGGCCTGTTTTCGCTCTGCACGCTGCAGCAGGCGCCCTCCGCGCGCGTCCTTGCCTTCGAGCCGGTGCCGCCGGTCTTCGCCGCGCTGGAGCGCAATCTGGGAGCCGCCGGGCCGCAGGCCGTCGCCGTGCCGCTGGGCCTTGGTGCCAGGGCCGGCGAGGTGGAGTTCGACTATTTTCCCGGCGTTGCCGCATTGTCGACCGCGCATAGCGAGGTCGGCGAGCGGATGGCCGGCGGCATTCGCGACCTTCTCACGGGAAGCGCCGGCGAGGCGGTGCGCGCCGTGATCGAGCGCACCGGCGCGGGCGAACTGGCGCAGACGGACGGCTTTCTCGATACACTGCTCCGGGTGGAGCGGGTGCGGGCGCGCGTCGACACGTTGTCGTCGCAGATGGCGGCCTACGGTATCGAGGCGATCGACCTTCTGAAGGTCGATACGGAAGGCGCCGAGGAGGAGGTGCTTGCCGGCATCGAGGAGGCCGACTGGCCGCGCATCCGCCAGCTGATGGTCGAGGTGCATCTGGGCTGGCCGAAGCTGGAAGAGATCGCGGCCGGGCTGGCGGCGCGCGGCTACCGGGTAACGACCGACACGCATCCGCTCGCCGAGGGCGGGGCGGCGGTGTTTCACGTCTATGCGGCGCGATAGGAGCAGGCGGGGCGCATGAGCGAGCAAGGCACTGCCGCGACGGGCGAGGGGATCGACTGGTGGTCGATCCTGACGGACCGGGCGTTCCTGGAAAACCCTTATGACGAGCTGAAGCGGCTGCAGGCGCTCGGCCCCGTGCATCTCGACGCGGCCTCCGGCGTCTTTTTCGTGCTCGGGCATCGCGCCTTCCTGAAGGTCGCCAAGTCCTCCGAGCTCGGCCGCGACACCCGCCACTGGAAGAACGGCTGGACCGCGCCCGATTACCGGGTGCACGATCCCGTCGGCTACCGGCTGTTCAGCGAGTTCCAGCCGCAGATGATCAATTGCGACGGCGCCGAGCACGCGCGCATGCGCAAGGTCTACGAGCCGGCTTTCCGCTCGCAGGCGGTGCGCGATGTCGGCGCCCTGGTCGAGGCCGAGGCCGCGCAGCTGCTCGACGCGATGCCCCGCGAGGGGACGGTCGACTTCATCGAGGCCTTTGCCGGCCCCCTGCCGCTGCGGGTCCTGTGCAAGCTTTTCGACATTCCGCAAAGCCTCGACGAGACGGTCGGGCGCTGGAGCGCCTCGCTGATCCGCATCGGCGATATCCTGATGACGCCGGACCAGAAGAGCGAAGCGCTCGAGGCGCTGACGCAGTTCAAGGCCTTCCTGCGCGAGCACATCGCCGCCCGCCGGGCCCGGCCGGGCGACAGCCTGATGGACCTTGCGATCCGCGCCCATGACGACGGCACGCTCGACGAGGAGGAGACGCTGACCAATCTCGTCTCCATGCTGGTCGCGGGCCATGAGACCACGGTGACGCTGATCGGCAACGGCCTGCTGCTGCTGCTCCGGCATCCGGACGAGATGGCGCGGCTGCGCGCCGACCGGAGCCTGCTGCGCACCGCCATCGAGGAGTTTTTGCGCATGGAGCCTGGCGGCAACATGATCCTGCGGGTGGCGCGCGAGGATGTCGAGGTCGAAGGCACGCTGATCCCGGCCGGCGCCCCGGTGCTCGGCCTTGTCGGCGCCATCAACCGCGATCCGGCCCGGTTCGAGCGCGCCGACGAGGTCGATATCGGCCGCCCGGCCAATGCCCAGCTCACCTTCGGCTCGGGCCCGCATGTGTGCATCGGCGCGCCGCTGGCCCGGCTCGAGGCGCATATCGCCTTTTCCGCGCTGTTGGACCGCTACGGCTCCATCGAACTGGCCGGCGAGCCCGAATGGCGGCTCGACCGGCTCAACGCCCGTGGGCTCGGCCGGCTGCCGGTGCGCGTTAGAGGTGCTGCATGACCCGTGCGGTCGGTATCGAGGCGATGAACGTCTATGGCGGCATGGCCTGCCTCGACGTGAAGGAACTGTGCCTGCATCGCGGGCTCGACATGCCCCGGTTCGAGAACCTCTTGGTTCAGGAAAAGACGGTGGCGCTGCCTTACGAGGACCCGGTCACCTTCGCGGTCAACGCCGCCCGGCCGCTGATCGATGCGCTGGCGCCGGAGGAGCGGGCCCGCATCGAGATGGTGGTGACCTGCACCGAGTCCGGTATCGACTTCGGCAAGTCGCTCAGCACCTATGTGCATGCGCATCTGGACCTGCCGTCCAACTGCCGGCTCTTCGAGATCAAGCAGGCCTGCTACTCGGGCACCGCCGGCTTGCAGATGGCGGTGAATTTCCTGCTCGCCCAGACCTCGCCCGGCGCCAAGGCCCTGGTGGTGGCGACCGACATTTCCCGCTTCGCGCTCGCCGACGCCGGCGCGGTGGAGGAATGGGCCTATTCGGAGCCGAGTTCCGGCGCCGGCGCGGTGGCGATGCTGGTCTCCGACACGCCGCATGTCCTGCGCATCGATGCAGGGGCCTACGGCAACCACGCCTTCGAGGTGATGGACACCTGCCGCCCCGGCCCCGATACGGAGGCGGGCGATGCAGACTTGTCGCTGATGGCCTATCTCGACTGCTGCGAGGGCGCGTTCCGCGATTACAGCCGCCGGGTGGAGAATGCGGACTTTCGTGAAAGCTTCGGACAGCTGTGCTTCCACACACCGTTCGGCGGCATGGTCAAGGGCGCCCACCGGCACCTGATGCGCCGGCTCTACAAGGCGCCGCCCAAGGAGATCGAGGCCGACTTCCAGTCGCGCTTGGCGCCGAGCCTTGCCTTCGGCAAACGGGTCGGCAACACCGCCGGCGGCTCGGTCTTCGTGGCGCTCGCCGGCATGCTGGAGACGGTGGACATCGACGCGCCGATGCGGATCGGCATGTTCTCCTACGGCTCGGGCTGCTGCTCGGAATTCTACAGCGGCGTCGTGACGCCGGAGAGCGGCGAGCGGCTGCGCGCAATGCGCATCCCGCAGGCGCTGGACCGCCGCCACCGCCTGACGATCGCAGAATACGAGACGCTGCTGCGCGGCGAGAGCGTCGTGCGCTTCGGCACCAAGGACGCGGAGCTGAACCACCAGATCGTGCCGGATGCCTGGCCGGTCGATGCGGCCGGCGACCGGCTTGTGCTGGATGCGGTCGTCGGCTACCACCGCAAGTATATCTGGATCTGAGCCGGGCCGCCGCAACAGCGGCGGACCTGGAAAAGGGGGCGAGTTGGACAGCGACCGGATTGCCGAGATCATCATTGCCGAGATCCGCAGCACCGTGCCGGAGCTGGAGGCGCAGCCGATCGCCCGCGCCGATTCCATGGCCGATCTCGGGGTCGATTCCATCGAGCGCAGCGAGATCATCCTGGCGACGCTGGAGGCCATCGGCCTGAAGGTGCCGATGGTCCAGCTGCACGGCCCCCGCAATATCGGCGAACTGGCCGATCTCCTGCATGCCAAGTCCAAGGCCTGACACCCGTCCGCTCGTCGTCACCGGCATCGGGGTCGCCAGCGGCCTCGGCCACGGCAAGGATGCGTTCCGCGCCGGACTTTTCGAGGGGCGTAGCGTCTTCGCGCCGCTTGCCCGTCCCGGCCGGCAGCGCGGCGACGACAGCCCGCCGTTCTTCGGCGTCGAGATGCCCGATCCGCCTTCCATCCTGCCGCCCCGGGTCGAGCGCACAGCGGGCCTCAGCGGGCGCGCGGCGGTCGCCGTCCTCGACGAAGCCTGGCGCGAGGCGGGGCTCGACCGCCTGGCGCCTGAGCGCATCGGCCTGATCGTCGGCGGATCGAACCTGATGGCGCGCGAGCAGTTCCTGAGCCTGCGCGACTACGCCGCGCGGCTCGATTTCCTGCCGCCGCGCCACGGCCATGTCTTCCTCGACACCGATATCTGCGGCCTGTGCGCCTCGCAGTTCCCGATCCGCGGCTTCGCCCATACGATCGGAGCGGCCTCGGCCAGCGGCGCGGCTGCTATCGTCGCCGCAGTCGAGGCCGTGTCGAGCGGCAGGGTCGATGCCTGCATCGCCCTCGGGGCCTTGCAGGACGTGTCCCTGCTGGACCTGCAAGGCTTCCGGGCGCTCGGGGCGCTGGGCCCGGGGCCGGTCTGCCGGCCGATGGACGCGGGCCATGACGGCTTTCTCTATGGCGAGGCCTGCGCCGCACTGGTCGTCACCCGGCCGGAGCATGCCGGAGGCACGATCTATGGCCGCGTCCTGGGCACTGGCTTTTGCACCGATGGAAGCCGCGGCCCGGAGCCGAATTCCGACGCGCAGGTCCGTGCTGCGCAAGACGCGCTCGCCGCGGCCGGACTGGTGGCTGCCGACATCGACTACGTCAACGGCCATGCCACGGGAACGCCATCCGGCGACGAGGCGGAACTGGCCACCATGCGCAAGCTTGGCCTCGGTCACGCGCGGGTCAACGCCACCAAGTCGATCATCGGCCACGGCCTGAGCGCGGCCGGCGCTGTCGAGGCGGCGGCCGTGCTGATCCAGATGCGCGAGGGGCTGCTGCACCCGGTGTCGCATCTCGATGCGCCGTTGGACGAGGCTTTTCGCTGGGTGCAGGGCGTGGTGCAGGAACACCGCATCCGCCACGCGCTGAAACTCTCCTTCGGCTTCGGCGGCAGCAATGTCGCGCTGGTCTTCGGGGCGCCGGAAGGAGCGGCGGCATGACGGCGTTTTCGACGATCTCCTGCAGCATCGCGCAAGGCATCTGCCGCATCCGCTTCGCCCGGCCGGAGGCTGGCAACAGCATCACGCCGCAGATGGTGCAAGAGCTGCAAGCCGCCTTCGACCTTTGCGAGGCGGGCGAGGGGCCGGATGGCCGGCCCGTCACTGTCGTGGTGCTGGAAGGCAGCGACGACGTCTTCTGCATGGGCGGCGACTTCGACGCCGTCGCCGAGGATGCCGCGCCCATGGACCCGGCCCCGCTCTACGACCTGTGGCTGCGCATGGCGCGCGGGCCCTTCGTCACGGTCAGCGTGGTGCGCGGCAGGGCCAATGCCGGAGGTGTCGGACTGGCCGCTGCCGCCGATATCGTGCTGGCGGACGAGAGTGCGAGCTTTGCCCTGTCGGAGCTGCTGTTCGGCCTCTATCCGGCCTGCGTGCTGCCGTTCCTGGCGCGCCGTGTGGGTGCGCAGCGCGCCCGCTACATGACGTTGATGACGCGGCCGGTGGGCGCGCGCGATGCCCTGTCCTTCGGTCTGGTCGATGCGCTTGGCGAGCGGGCCGACGAACTGCTGCGCCAGCATCTGATGCGGCTGCGGCTGCCGGGGCGGGCGGGCATCGCCCGCTTCAAGGCGCATGCGGGGGCGGGGCTCGATGAGCTCGAGGGTCAGCGCGAGGCGGCGCTCGCCGCCAATCGCGAGATGTTCGCCGATCCGCAGATCCGGGCCGATATCCGCCGCTATGTGAGGGACGCCAAGTTCCCCTGGGAGGCGTGAGGCGCGGCCTCGGCACGCAGGTCCACCGCGCGTTGCAGCGGCGGCAGGGCGCTTGACCCGCCCGCCTGCCCAAGCCCTTGCCGCTGCACGAAGAACCGGTCGAGCAGCGCGATGGAGAGCAGGAACAGGAAGGTCTGGTTTTCCTTCGTGCTCACCTCCTCGGCCGGCTTGGTCAGCACTTTCGTGGCAAGGCGCTGGGCGAACTTGGCATTGAGGAAGGGCAGGTTCGCCAGCTCGCTCTCCGACAGGACGAGATCGAGATAGTCCGGCCGGCACGCCGCGAAGGCCGCGGCGTCCGGCGCCCGGTACGGGAACTTGCGCTTGTCGGCAACCGCGCCCGGCAGCCGGTCGCGGAAGGCCTCGCGCAACAGCCGCTTCTCGGTGAACCCGTCGTCGAAGCGCAGGTTGACGGAGGAGGCGAGCCCGATCACTGAAGGGTCGAGGAACGGGCAGCGGTTCTCCACCCCGTGGGCAAGGCTCATGCGGTCGCCCTGGGTCGACAGCAGGTAGCCCGGCAGCAGCGTCTTGTATTCCAGCCACTGGGCCTTTTCGACCGCACTCATGGAGCCGAAGGCGGGGCTGCCCGCGACCAGCGCCGAGATCTCGGCGAAGGGGTCGCCGGGTGCGTTCAGCAGGCGGGCCGAGAACTGGCCGTTCTGGAAGCGCAGCTCGTGCGAGAAAAGTCCCGGCATCTTCTCGGCCGAGAACTGGTGGTAGAGCCCGGTGACTGCGGCGATGTCCTTCGGTCCGTAATGGGCAAGGTGCGGGTAGAGCCGCTCCAGCCGGCTCCGGCGCGTGTCCTCGGGAAGTTCGTTCCACGCGGCGCGCAGCAGCGTTTCCTTGAACAGGTCGTAACCGAGAAAGGCCTCGTCGGCGCCTTCGCCGCTGAGGATGACCTTGATTCCGGCCTCGCGGGTGCGCTGCGACAGCAGGAACATGGGGATGAAGGCGCTGCGGAAGGCCGGCACCTCCGCGTGATAGACCGCGTCGGGGCAGGCCTCGGCGATGTCGGCATGGCTGATGCGGCGGGCGTGATGGCGCGTGCCGAGATGTTCGGCAACGAGGCGCTGCTCCATCGATTCGTCGAATTCCGCGTCCTCGAACTCGACCGAGAAGGTCGACAACGGATGCGGGGTCAGCTCGCGGGCGAGCGCGGCGACGATGGCAGAATCCACCCCGCCGCTGAGATAGACGCCGACCTCGACGTCGCTGCGAAGCCGCAAGGACACGGCATCCGTCATCCGCTCGCGGATCCGCTCGACCGCTTCGCCCTCGCTGGCGATGGTCTGCGTCGGAGCGAAGGTCAGTTCGTCATAGGCGAAGCGCTCGACCCGGCCCTGGCGAACCCTTGCCCATTCTCCCATGGGCAGGCTCTCGATGCCCCGGAAGCCCGACTGGTGCGGCAGCGGCGTCCACTGGCCGAGAATCGAGGCGAGCTGCTGCGGATCCTGCTCGAACCGGAAGCCGGGAACGGCAAGGAAGGCCTTCATCTCGGAGGCGAAGAGGATCGTCTCGCCGTGCCGGGCGAAGAAGAGCGGGCGCTTGCCGTAGCGGTCGCGGGCCAGGAACAGCTCCTGCCGCTCGCGGTCGTAGAGCGCGAAGGCGAAGCCGCCGTTGAAGCGCGCCAGGCAGTCGGGACCCCAGGCGATCCAGGCCCGCAGCACGACCTCCGTGTCGCAGGCGGTGCGGAAGACGTGGCCGAGGCCGACAAGCGCCTCGCGCAGCTCCCGGTAATTGTAGACCTCGCCGTTGTAGCAGAGCCAGTAGCGCCCACTTTCGTCGCTGATCGGCTGCAGGCCGGCGGCCGGATCGAGGATCGCCAGCCGCACGGTGCCCATGGCAAACCCGTCGTCGATCACATAGCCGGCGCCGTCCGGCCCGCGATGGGCGATTGCCGCCAGCATGCCGGTGACCTGGCCGACCGGATCCTCGCAGGAACCGTCGAAGCGGAAGAAGCCGGCAATGCCGCACATGACGTCGCGTGCCCCCTGGTCGGTCCCTGCTTGCTGGCGATGGCGTGGCGCGATCAGCCCGTTGCGCGGTCGGCGACCTTTCGGCCGACCGTCTCGCGGATCTGGACAAGGCTCACCAGCACGTCGCCGGTCATTTCCTGCTCCGTGAAGCGGATGTCGAACTCCTGCTCCAGGAACCGGATCAGTTGCACGTAGCCGAAGGAGTCCATCACGCCTTCCTTGAACAGGTCGGAGTCCTCGGGAAACGAGTCGTCGAACTCGATCAGGAACTGTTCCTCGATGAAATCCCGAATTTTATCCATGCGTCCTGGTCGCCTGCAGCCGGGCTGGGAAGCCGCTCGGTGTCCTGTGGAGATCGGACATGCCGGGCGCCTGTGGTCGGCGCCCCCTGTCGTCCCCCCGGAGGTGCTCCGCACGACGCGGAACGACCTTACGGTAGCGAATAAGTGTGCGCCGCAACAGTCTTTCCGCTACCTGTAAAGGATGGCTTGTGGGAAAGGCCTTAATGCATGCAAGGTGGGAAATCCCGGACGCGGCGACAAGGCCCGCACTTGCAAGCGGCAGGCGTGCTGAATAGCATTCAGCCCGGCGGTCGTGCTGCCGAAAATGGCGAAACACCAGTGACATCGGACCCGTGACCATGGCGCTGCCGGCAGGCCGGTTACGCCGTGTGGCGGGGTATGCGGCATCGGGACAAGGGCAGTCACCGTGGTTTCATCTGCATGAACATCTTGCGGCTGCTCAGAACCGGCCCGCCGGTGAACCGCCGGGCGATCCTGCTGATCACCAGCCTTGCGGGGCTTGGCAATGCCGGGCTCGTCGGCCTCATCAACGAGGCGGCGGAAAAGGCAGTTCTGGCCGAGCCTGTCGGCACCCAGCTGCTGCTCGTCTATGTGACGATGCTTGCCTTCGTGCTGCTGTCGAGCCGCGCCTCGCTGCATGAGGCCAACCGTTTCGTGCAGTCCCGGCTGGAGGCGACGCGGCGGCGAATCGTCAGCAAGATCCGCCGGGTCGACCTGCGGACGCTCGAGCGGCTCGGCCATGGCGATGTCTTCGTCACCGTGTCGCAGGAAACCGACCACCTGTCGCAGACCCTGCCGCTGCTGATCGGCGCTGCGCAGAACGCCTTCCTGCTGGTCTTTCTTCTGCTCTACGTGGCGACCCTGTCGCCGATCTCCTTCCTCGTCGTGACCGTGTTCCTGGCCGCGGGGCTCTATCTCTTCTGGCGGCGCCAGAGCGCGCTGACCGGTGCGCTGGCGGAGGTGCACCACCGGGAAGCGGACATGCTCGACAGCCTGTCCCATTTCACGCTGGGCTTCCAGGAGATCCGGCTCAACGCCGACAAGAACGACGCGCTGCAGGCGCATTTCGCGGACGTCACCGCGCGGTTGCGCCAGGTCGTGGTGGGTTTGGGCGACCGCTGGGTAAGCCTGCTGCAATTCGCCAATGCCTTCGTCTTCCTGCTGGTCGGCGTCGTCGTGCTGGTCCTGCCGGTGTTCTTCCAGGGCTATACGGACACGATCTACAAGATCACCGCCGCGACGGTCTTCGCGCTCGGCCCCATCGCGGCGATCACCTCCGTCGTGCGCCTCATCGCGCGGGCCGAGGCGGGCCTTGCCCATGTCTACGACCTGGAGCGGCGCCTCGATGCCGGCCTGACGCCGGAGCCGAAAGGCACGGCGCGCGCGCCCTCGCGCTACCGGTCGTTCCGCACCCTCGAGATGCGCAGCGTCACGTTCAGCTACCTCGGCGCAGAAGGAACCGCGCTTTTCACCGCCGGCCCCTGGGATCTCACGCTGAAGCGCGGCGAGATCCTGTTCCTGACGGGGGGCAACGGCAGCGGCAAGTCGACGGCGCTGAAGCTGCTGTGCGGGCTCTACACGCCGGATGGCGGCGAGATCGCCTGCGACGGTGCGCTGGTGAGCGCCGAGACGCGGCGCGACTACCGGGAGATCTTCTCCAGCATCTTCACCGACTTCCACCTCTTCGACCGGCTCTACGGGCTGGAGCACGTCAAGCCGCGCGAGGTCGAGAGGCTGATCGCCCGCATGGAGCTGGACGGCAAGGTGCGCTTCGAGGACGGGCGCTTTTCCACCACGGACCTGTCGACAGGCCAGCGCAAGCGGCTGGCGATGATCGTGGCCCTGCTGGAGGACCGCGAGGTCTATCTCTTCGACGAGTGGGCCGCCGATCAGGACGCCCATTTCCGCGAGGTCTTCTACACCGAGCTGCTGCCCGACCTGAAGGCGCGCGGCAAGACGGTGGTGGCGGTGACCCATGACGACCGCTTCTGGTCGTGCTGCGACCGGCGGCTGGAGCTCGATCTCGGGCATCTTGCCGATGTGAGCGGGGAGGCGTGAGCATGGAACTCGTCGCCTTCATCCGCGCGTCCGGCCGCCGCAAGCTTCAGCTGATGTTCGCCCTCAGCCTGCTGGCGGGCATCGCCAATGCCGCCCTGGTCGTGGTGATCACCACCGTCGCGGAACGGGTGGCGCGGGCCGAGCATCCGGGCCTGATCGCCTGGGCGGCCTTCGGCGTGGCCTTCCTCGTCTATTATCTCGCCAACCAGTTCGCCCTGGTGCGTGCGACCACGCTGATCGAGGACAGGCTGAACGAACTCCGGCTCGAACTGGCGGAAAAGCTGCGTCAGTCCGAGCTGCTGACCGTGGACCGGATCGGCCGGGGGCGTCTCTACGGGCTGATCGCCAAGGAAACCAACCACCTGTCGGTGACCTTCCCGCTGATCATGGACGCGATCCAGCAGGTGGTGCTGCTCGCCGTGGCGCTGCTCTATCTGCTCTATCTGTCGCCGCTCGCCTTCCTCTGCTTCCTGCTGGCGGTGGTCGGCGGTGTCTACGGCTACAAGGCGATCAACAACCGGTTCGGCCGCATCCTCGGCCTCGTCGAAAAGCTGCAGGCGCAGATGCTCGACGCGATCGCCGACATCATCCATGGCAGCAAGGAACTGCGCCTGAACGCGCGCCGCAGCGAGGCCGTCTCCAAGGCGTACCGCAAGCGCTCCAACGTGCTCGAGCTGATGCTGGTGCGCACCATCGACCATTGGGTGTCGCTGATCCTGCTCGGCAGCCTGGTCACCTTCGCGCTGCTCGGCGTCGTCGCCTTCGGTTTCCCCGCGCTCGTTTCCGGCCACACGGTGATCGTCTTCCAGCTGGTGCCGGTGTTGCTTGTCTGCCTTGGCACGCTGACGAAAACGGTCGCCCAGTCGCCGATGTTCATGCGCGCCGAGTTCGGCCTGCAATCGATCATGGCGGTGGAACGCGAACTCGACGCCTCGAAAGGCATCTCGACGCACGAGGCGCGGCAGCACGCCCACGCCTTCCAGTCCTTCGAAACCATCGATTTCCGCGAGATCGGCTTCAGCTATCCGGCGGAGCAGGGGGCGGGCTATCATGTCGGGCCGCTGTCGCTCACCCTGTCGCGGGGCGAGGTCGTGTTCCTGGTCGGGGGCAACGGCAGCGGCAAGTCGACGGCGCTGCGGATGATGTGCGGCCTCTATCCGCTGTCGAGCGGACGCATCGACGTGGATGGCCACGCGGTCGAGGGCGCTGCAATCGGCGGCTACCGCGAGCTGTTCTCGGCGATCTTTGTCGACTTCCACCTGTTCGACCGGCTCTACGGGCTCGAGCGCGTCGATCCGGACCGCGTCAACGCGCTGATCGACGAGATGGGACTTGCCGGCAAGGTCCGTTTCACGGATGGCCGCTTTTCCCAGCTGCATCTGTCGACCGGGCAGCGCAAGCGCCTGGCACTGATCGCAGCGGTCCTGGAAGACCGGCCGGTCTATGTCTTCGACGAATGGTCGGCGGAGCAGGATGTTCATTTTCGCGAATATTTTTACGAGACGTTTATCCCGAAACTCAAAGCGGCAGGAAAACTTGTCATCGCGGCAACACACGATGAGCGATATTGGAGCGTGGCCGATAGGGTCATCAAGATGGACCTCGGCCAGATCGAATGGGTGAAGGACCAGGCCGGGCTGGAGGAACAATGAAGGCCTTCATGTTTCCAGGGCAGGGCGCGCAGCGCGTCGGCATGGGCGAAGGCCTGTTCGAGGCCTTCCCGCAGCTCGTTGCCGAAGCGGACGCTGTTCTGGGATACTCGATTTCGCAGCTCTGCCTGGAAGGGCCGATGGAGCGGCTCACCCGGACGCAGTTCACCCAGCCGGCGCTCTATGTGGTCAACGCGCTGACCTATCTCCGGCATGTGCGAGAGAGCGGCGAGCGGCCGGACTTCGTCCTCGGCCACAGCGTTTCCGAGTATGTCGCGCTGTTCGCCGCAGGAGCGGTCGACTTCGCCAGCGGCCTCAAGATGGTGGCGCGGCGCGGTGCGCTGATGGGCGAGGCGAGCGGCGGCGGCATGGCCGCGGTCATCGGTCTCGATGCCGACGGCATTGCGGCGGTGATCGAGCGCAACGGCCTCAGGGATGTCTTTGCCGCCAATTACAACACGCCGCGCCAGGTCGTCGTCTCCGGCAAACGGGAGGCGGTGGTCGCCGCCGAACCGCTGTTCCGCGAGGCCGGCGCCAGCCACTATGTCGTCCTTCCCGTGAGCGGGGCCTTTCACACGCCTTATATGGAGGCGGCGCGTACAGCGTTCGCGGAGCATCTTGCGGGCCTGACCTTCAAGGCGCCCGAGATCCCCGTCATTTCCAACGTGACCGCACGGCCGCACGAGGCTGGAACACTGCGCGCGCGGATGATCGAGCAGATCACCGCGCCGGTGCGCTGGGCCGAGAGCATCCGCTATCTGCTGGCCAAGGGCGTCACCTTCGCCGATGTCACCGAACTGGGACCAGCCGGCAGCGCCGTCGTCAAGCCGATGGTGAAGCGCACGGAACTCGAGGCGGGGCCGCTCGACGCGAGCCTGCTGGCGCGCGAGGAGGCGGAGGCCGCCGCAGCCGCAGCCAGGAACGCCGAGCCGGAGCCTGAGGCCGCCCGCAAGGCGCAGGATGAGAGCGCGCCGCCCCGGGTCAACGGCCATGCGTCCTTCCGCTTTCGCCCGGAAAACCTCGGCTCGCGGGCCTTTTGCGAGGCGTTCGGGCTCCAATACCCTTACGTTGCTGGTGCGATGTATCAGGGCATTGCCTCGGTCGATCTGGTTGAGCGCATGGCCCGTGCCGGGTTGCTCGGCTTCTTCGGGGCGGGCGGCTTGCCGATGGCCGAGGTCGAGCGCGCGATCCTGCGCCTTCGCGCTGAACTCCCAGAAGGCGCGCCCTACGGCATCAACTTCATCGCCCATGTGAACCGCCCGCATCTGGAGGACGAACTCACCGATCTGCTGATCCGGCACGGCGTCGGCATCATCGAGGCCTCCGCCTTCATGGAAGTGACACCGGCGCTGGTGCGCTACCGCGCTGCCGGCCTTGAGGACCAGGGCGGCGGGCGGATCGCCGCGCGCAACCGCATCATCGCCAAGGTGTCGCGCCCCGATGTCGCCTCGCAGTTTCTCGCCCCCGCGCCCGAGCGCCTGCTCGGCAAGCTGCTCGCCAGCGGCGCGATCACGAGCGACGAGGCCAACCTGCTGCGCCAGGTGCCGATGGCCGATGCCATCTGCGTCGAGGCGGATTCCGGCGGCCACACCGACCAGGGCATGCCCTTCGCGCTGATCCCGGCTGTGCTGAAGGTGCGGGACGAGGCGCAGGCCCGCTTTGCGAAATTCGGGCCGATCTTCGTCGGGTCGGGCGGCGGCATCGGCACGCCGGAGGCGGCGGCCGCCGTGTTCATGCTGGGGGCCGACTTCATCGTCACCGGATCGGTCAACCAGTGCACCGTCGAGGCCGGGACCAGCGATGCGGTCAAGGACCTGCTGGAAGGCATCAACGTCCACGACACGGCCTATGCGCCGTCGGGCGAGATGTTCGAGCTCGGCGCCAAGGTGCAGGTGCTGAAGAAAGGGCTGTTCTTCCCCGCGCGCGCCGAGAAGCTGGTCTCGCTCTACCGTCAGCACGAGAGCCTCGACGAGATCGACCCGAAGCTGCGCCAGCAGATCGAGGAACGCTATTTCCGCCGCAGCTTCGACGAGGTGTTCCGCGATGTGGCGCGGAGCTATCCGGCAGCGGAGATCGAGCGCGCGGAGCGCTCGCCCCGGCATCGCATGGGCCTCGTCTTCCGCCGCTACTTCAAGGACACGACCACCTGGGCGCTCAATGGCGATCTCGACCACAAGGTCGACTTCCAGGTGCATTGCGGCCCGGCGCAGGGCGCGTTCAACCAATGGGTCGAGGGCAGCGACCTCGCGCCCTGGCGCGCCCGCCATGCCGATGTCATCGCCGCCCGGCTGCTGGAGGGCGCGGCCGATGTGCTCGGCCGCCGGCTCTCGGTGATGATCGGCACGGGAGGCGGCAGCCGATGAGCCGCGAGGGGGGAAGGGAACCGGTTGCGATCATCGGCGTCGGGCTGCGGCTTCCAGGCGCGGACCGCCTCGCGACGTTCGGCGCGCATCTTGCCGCCGGCCGCTCGCTGATCTCGCAGGTGCCGGCGAGCCGCTGGAATGCTGAGGAGCTGCTGGGCGATCCGGCGCGGGGCAACAGGACCAGCAGCATCTGGGGCGGGTTCGTCGAGGATGCCGACTGCTTCGACGCCTCGTTCTTCGGCATTTCGCCGCGCGAGGCCGCCTGGATGGACCCGCAGCAGCGCTTTGCGCTGGAGATGGCCTGGCATGCGATCGAGGATGCCGGCTACCGCGCGTCCGATCTCGCCGGCAGCCGCACCGGCGTCTACATGGGCGTCTGCCATTGGGACTATGCGGAATTGCTGGAAAAGCACCTGCCGCATGTCGACGCCTATCTGCCGACCGGCATCGCCTTTTCCATCATCGCCAACCGGGTCTCGCATTTCTTCGATCTGCAGGGCCCCAGCATCACCAACGACACGGCCTGCGCCGCGTCGATGACGTCCCTCTACGAGGCGGTACGAGCGCTGCAGGGCGGCGAGTGCGACATGGCGCTCGCCGGCGGCGTCAACCTGATCTGGTCGCCGAACCATTTCGTCGCCTTTTCCAAGGCCGGCATGCTGTCGAAGACGGGCCGCAGCAACGCCTTCGACGATGCCGCCGACGGCTATGTCCGGGGCGAGGGCGGCGCCGTGCTGCTGCTGAAGCCGCTGGAGCAGGCGCTGGCCGATGGCGATCCGATCCACGCGGTCATTCGCGGCATCGGAATCAACCATGGCGGGCGGACGAATTCGCTCACCGTCACCAATCCGCGGGCGCAGGCCGCACTGATCAAGGCGGTGCACCGCGAGGCGGGCGTTGCGCCGGACACGGTGTCCTATGTGGAGGCGCACGGGCCGGGCACGCCGCTGGGCGATCCGATTGAGATTTCCGGCCTGAAGGAGGCCTTTGCCGACCTCCACGCCGAGGCGGGCACCACCCCGCGCGCGGCGAGCTGCGGCATCGGCTCGGTCAAGACCAATATCGGCCATCTGGAGGGGGCGGCGGGCGTTGCCGGCATCGTCAAGGTGCTGATCGCACTGGCCCGCGAGGAACTGCCCGGCAATGTCGGTTTCACCGCGCAGAACCGTCTGGTCGACCTGGCCGGCACGCCGTTCCGCATCCAGAAGGAGGCGGGCCCCTGGCAGCGCACCGAGGGCGCGCCTCGGCGCGCCTGCGTCAGTTCCTTCGGCTTCGGCGGCAGCAACGCGCATGTCTTGATCGAGGAAGCCCCCGAGGTGGAGGCTACGCGCGACGACTGCGAGGGAGAAGTGCACCTGCTGCCCCTGTCGGCAGCGGACGAGGAGCGCCTGCAGGCGCTGCTTGGCGAGCTGCTGGCGGCCGTCGAGGCGCCGGAGGCTCCTGCGCTTGCCGACCTTGCCTACACGCTGCGGATCGGGCGAGCCTCGCTCGAAATCCGTGTCGCCTTCCTCGTCCGCAACCGGCAAGACCTTGCAGATGCCATTCGCGCCCGTCTTGGCGGAACCGAGCATCCGGCCGTGGTGGACGGGCAGGCAGAGACAACCGGCGAGCCGCTGCATGATCTTGCCGCGCGCTTTGTGTCGGGAGAGGACATCGACTGGCTGGCCGCCGGCCTGCCGAAGGGCAGGCGGGTGCGCGCGCCGCTTTATCCGTTCGCGCGCGAGCGGCACTGGATGGACGAGTCGCTCGGCGTGAAGGACGACCGGCCGGCGCCGCATCCGATGATCCACCGGAACGTCTCCGGTTTTGCCGGCCCGGTCTTCGAAAGCTCCTTGCGCGGGCCGGAACTCTTCTGGGCCGATCACAAGGTGCGCGGTACGCAGATCCTGCCCGGCGTTGCTGCGCTGGAAATGGCACGGGCCGCCGCCGATCTTGCCGGGGCAGGCCTCGGCAGCACCTTCGCCCTGGAGGATGTGGTCTGGTCGCGGCCGATTGCAGCGCGCGAGACGCCGGTAACGGTCGAGACGCATCTGACGCGGCAGGCGGATCGCTGCATCGGCTTTACGATCCGCACTGCCGGAGGCGAGGGGCACAACGTTCGCGGCACGATCGCGCCGTCGCCGGAGGCTGCGCCATCCGCGCCCGTGCTGTCACAGCTTCAGGGCGAGCTGCGCGAGGATGTGCCGGTCGCCCTTTGCTATGCGCGCTTGCAGGCAAGCGGCGTCGATCATGGCCCGGCGTTCCGGGCGCTGGCGCGCGTCGCCCGGGGCAGGGGGCGTGTTCTGGCGCAGCTGAAGCTGCCGCGGCGGCTGCATCCGACGCTTACCTCTCTGCCGCTGCATCCGGTGATGCTGGACGCTGCGATCCAGGCCTGGATCGCGCTGGACGAGACCGGCCCGACAGGCGCGGCCGTGCCCTTCGCCTGCCGGCGGGTGGTGGTGCACGGGTCCTGCGAGCCGATGATGTGGGCGCTGGTCACCGAACGGGGAACGCCAAGTGCCACGGCCGCCGTGCGCCATCTGGATATCCACATGCTGGACCGGGACGGCAACCTTCGTGTGTCCTTCGAGGACCTGGCCTTGCGCATCGTCGCCTCGGACGAGACGGCGGTTGAGGCAGATAAGGGCGTGACCGCCGACGATCTGCCCCTGGTGCTGGCAGAAAGCCGCTGGCGACCTGCGCCGGCCGGCACCGGGCAGGTTGGCGAGCGGGATGCTTCGGTCCTGCTTGCGGGCTTCGGCGAGGCGACCCTTTCCAACACCTTCGTCAGAAACCTGTCGGAGGCGAGCGGCCAGGGCGTGAGCGTGCTGGCCGAAGTTCCGGCCGGCGATCCGGCGGCTGCGGCTGCCAAGCTCTTCGATACCCTGCACGCGCGGATCGTCGAGACGATGCGCGACAAGCCGCGCCGCCCCCGGCATTTCCTCGTGCTGGTGCCGGAGAGCCTGCCGCAATCGGTCACGGCCCCGCTTGCCGCGCTCCTGCGCACGGCCGCGACCGAGAATCCGAAGATCTCCGGCGCGCTGGTACGGATCGAGGGGCCGGCGGACGCGGGACGGCTCGCCGGTCTCCTGCGGCAGGAGGTCGAGGCCGCCGACACATTCACCGAATTGCGGCGCCGCGCCGACGGTTCGCGCGAGGCGTTGCGCATCGATCCGGTCGATCTTCCTGCCGGGCGGGGAGAGATGCAGCTCGATCCGGACGGCGCCTACTGGATCACCGGCGGGGCCGGCGGCCTCGGGCTGATCCTGGCCGGCTGGCTGGCGGCGCGCGGCGCACGCAACATCGTCCTCAGCGGCCGCAGCGCGCAGGACGACGGCCGGTTCGAGGCGCTGCGGAAAAGCGGCGCGACTGTCACCTATGCCGTGTGCGACATGGGGGATGCGGCGGCGGTCGAGGACTTGGCGCACCGGATCGCCCGCGAGATCGGCCCGCTCAAGGGCATCGTCCATGCGGCGGGGCTGCTCGACGATGGCTATATCCTGACGCAGGCGGGACGGGATTTCGCGCCCGTCTTCGCGCCGAAGCTCGCCGGCACGCTCAATCTCGACCGGGCGACGCGCGCTGCGCCGCTCGATTTCCTGGTGCTGTTTTCCTCCGTCGCAGCTCGGTTCGGCAATGCCGGCCAGGCGGCCTATGCCGGCGCCAACGCCTTCCTCGACGGCTTCGCCGCCGAGCGCGCGGCGATGGTCGAGAAGGGCGAGCGGCAGGGGCGGACGCTGGCCGTTGCCTGGCCGCTCTGGGCCGAGGGCGGCATGAGCGTCGACATGCCGACGCTGGAGGCGATGGAGCGCCGCTTCGGCACGGTGCCGCTGCCGAGCGAGGCCGGCCTTGCCGCTCTGGAGCGGCTGCTCGTCGCCGGGCAGGCGCCTTGCGCCACTGTGCTCTACGGTGACACGGCGCGCATCGGGGCGTTCCTTGCCGAGCGCGAGGGCGCGGTGGAGAGGCAGGACGCACCTGCCCCCTCGGACGCCCCGCAGGCCGCCGGCGACGATGCAGCGCTTGCCCGACAGGGCGCGCTCTTCGTGCGCGATATCCTGGCCGACGTGCTGGAACTGGAGCCTTCACGCATCCGCCTCAACCGCAAGCTCGAGGAATACGGCCTCGACTCGATCTCCATCGTCGAGACGACCAACCGTCTGGAGGAACGGCTCGGCCCGCTGTCGAAGACGCTGTTCTTCGAATATGTCGACCTGGAAGGCGTGGCCGGCCATCTGGTCGAGAACCACCGGGATGCGCTGGCTGCTGCCCTAGCGGAAGAGGGGTTGAGCGAGGTGGCTTCCCCGCCGGTCACGCCCCTCGAGGCTCCCGCCGAAGTGATCGCTGTGCGCGCGGACCCTGGGCCGAGCGTCTCGCAGCCGAATGCGGAGACCGACAGCCACGCCATCGCCATCGTCGGCCTGTCGCTGCATGTCTCCGGTGCGGCGACGCAGGACGAGTTCTGGGAGATGCTGGCAGGCGGCATCCACGGGTTTCGGCCTTATCCGCAGGAGCGCTGGGACCACGCGGCCCTGCTGCATCCCGAGCGCGACGTCCTCGGCAAGACCGTGGTCCGCACGGGCTGCTTCCTCGACGATATCGACCGGTTCGATCCGCGCTATTTCCGCATTTCCCAGACCGAAGCGGAGCTGATGTCGCCCGAGGTGCGCCTGTTCCTGCAGGCGAGCGTCGAGGCGTTCGAGAATGCCGGCTACTCGCGCGAGACGCTGCAGCGGCGCCATGGCGGGGACGTTGCGGTCATCGTCGGGTCGATGACCAACGAATACGACCTCTACGGCTTCCAGAACATGCTGATGCGCGGCTCGCCCGCCAGCGGCAGCTATACCGGCACCGTGCCCAACATGGTGTCCTACTATTACGGCTTCACTGGCCCGTCCTATTTCCTCGACACCATGTGCTCAGCCGCCTCGACCTGCGTGCACGAGGCGGTGCACATGCTCCGCTCGGGCCGCTGCGAGATGGCGCTGGCCGGCGGCGTCAGTCTGCTGCTGCATCCGCAAAAGCTCATCGCCACCTCGCAGGAGCATTTTACCACCAAGTCGGCCGACGTGATCCGCGGCTATGGCGTCGGCGCCGAGGGAACCATCCTCGGCGAGGGCGTCGGTGCGCTCGTTCTGAAGCGGCTCTGCGATGCCGAGCGCGACGGCGACCATATCCACGGCGTCATCATCGGCACCGGCATCAGCAATGCCGGCGTGCGCAACGGCTTCACGGTGCCCAATCCGCACCAGCAGGCGGTGGCGATCGAGCGGGCGCTCGACGATGCCGGCATCACCGCCGACACCGTGAGTTATATCGAGGGGCACGGATCGGGCACGGCGCTCGGCGATCCCATCGAGGTGAAGGCCCTGACGCAGGCCTTCCGCAAGCACACCGACGCGGTCGGCGCCTGTCCCATCGGCACGGTGAAGAGCAATGTCGGCCATCTGCTCGGCGCCTCCGGTCTTGCCGGCATCGCCAAGGTGGTGGCCCAGCTGGGCAAGGGCATGCTGGCGCCCTCGCTGCATGCCGAGACGCTGAACCCGGACATTCCCTTTGCGTCCTCGCCGTTCCGCGTCCAGCGCGAGCTTGCGCCCTGGCAACGCCCGCTTGGGCGCGACGGGCGGGAGCTGCCGCGACGTGCCGGCGTGACCTCCATCGGCGCCGGCGGCATGAACTCGCATATCCTGATCGAGGAATACAGGCCGCGCCCCAGATCGAGCGGGCAGGCCGGACCGGAATTGCTGGTGTTCTCGGCGATGAACCAGGAACGCCTCGTGGCGCTGGTCCGCCGGCATCTTGCCTGGATGGAGCGCCATCCAGATGCGGATCTCTCCGACATCGCCTTCACGCTGCAGGTCGGGCGCACGGAGCTGCCGTGCCGGTTGGCGCTGGCGGCGAGCGATCTGGCCGACGTCCGCCGGCGCCTTGCGGACTTCGCTGCTGCGCCCGGCGCCAAGGGGGCCTGGCACCATGTCCGCTCGATCCTCGATGTCGACCCGCCGGAGGACGTGGAGCAACTGGCGGCTGCCGTCGCCGCGCGTGACCTCGATCAGGTGGCCGATGCCTGGACGCATGGCGCGGCCATCGACTGGTTCGCGCTCTGGCGGGGCCGCGAGCCGCACCGCGTGCCGCTGCCGACCTATCCGTTCGAACAGGTCCGCTGCTGGTATCCCGAGCAGCCGGACGCGCCCTCTGTGGTCAATCCGCTGGGATCGCGGCTGAAGCTGCATCCCTTCGTCGGGCGCAATGTCTCGACGCTATCCGGCCTGCGCTACGAGACCGATATCCATCTCGGCGAGTTGCTGGATTATGTGCACACGCAGGGCCGCCGGCAGACGGTCCTGCCGATGGTGGCGGTGGAGACGGTCGCGGCCCTTGCGCGGATCGCCGGACTTGCCGGTCCCGTTTCGGTTGAGGGGCTACAGGTGCTCGGTCTGCCCGACTGGCCTGCGGTCAAGACCCTTACCCTGACGCTGGAGCCGGCGGGCGACGGGTTCCAGGCTCGTGTTGTCGCGTGCGATGGAGAGGCGACTGAGACGCCCTGGCTGCAGGGGCGGGTTGCAACCGGCGCGGCGCGCGATGGGCAGGTCGATCTCGACGCCCTGAAGGCTGCCAGCACCGAGGTGCTGGATCACGCGCGGATCTATGGCGACCTTGCCCGCAATGGCCTCGGTTTCGGTCCCTATCTGGAGGGGATCGCGCGCGCCTTCCGTCTTGCCGGTGGCGGCCTTCTCTGCGAGCTGCGCGAGGACGCGCCGCAGCAGGACTGGTTCCGCAGGAACCTGGCCCTTCCCTCGACTGCTCTCGGTGCGGCCTGGCAGGCACTGCAGCTGCTGACCGGCGGCGGCGAGGCGCTGGTGCTGGCGGGCGCCGGCCGCGTGATGGTCTCAAACGGCGACGTTACCGCCGTGCTCTGCCAACCGGGCCGCGACGGGGCGTTCGACTTTTCGTTCCTGGGTAAGGGCGGGCGCATCGTCGCGCGCTGCGAGGGCGTTGCGGCCGTCCCTCTGGCAGAATTCGCAGCAGCACCATCCATCCCGTCGCCCCAGCCGGCAACGACCGTCGCACAGGACACCGGTAAGACGGCGGACTGGGCGGCGCAGGAGCTTCGGCGGATCGCCGCCGGGATCCTGAAATTCAATCCGGACGATGTCGGGCCGCGCGAGCCCTTCCACGATCTCGGCTTCGATTCCATCTCGCTGACGCGCTATGCGGGCGAGATCGGATCCACCTTCGGGATCGAGCTCTCGCCGGCGATCTTCTTCGAATGCGAGCATGTCGAGGCACTGGCCGAGCATCTGGTGCGCCGGCATGGGATCGCACCGCCGGTCGAGACCGCTCCCGCACAGCCCGTTCGCGCCGCGCCCCTGGCCGCAGCCCCGGTGCCGACCATCTCGCAGCTCGTCGCCAGCCCGTCCGGGACGGCGCCAGGCGACCGTATCGCGATTGTCGGCATGGCTGGTCGCTTCCCCGGCAGTCCGGACGTCGACAGCTTCTTCGACAACCTGTTGGCCGGGCGCGATCTGACGGGTGACCTGCCGCTCGAGCGGTATGGCGAGGCCTATCGCGAACGTGTTTCGGCTGCGTCCTTCCCCCGGCGCGGCGGGTTCCTCTCCGAGGTTGACCGCTTCGACGCAGCCTCGTTCCGCATCTCGCCGGCGGAGGCCGAGCGGATGGACCCGCAGCAGCGGCTGCTGCTGGAGACCGCCTGGCACGCGGTGGAACACGCCGGCATCGAACCGTCCGGCCTGCCGAAATCGACGGGCGTCTTCGTTGGCGTGACCAGCCTCGACTACGCGGCGCTGCTGACGGCGCACGGGGTTGCGGCGGATGGCTATGTCGCGACCGGAAACTCGCTCGCCATGGTCGCCAACCGCGTGTCCCATGCCTTCGACCTGTCCGGCCCGAGCGAGGCCATCGACACGGCCTGTTCCAGCTCGCTGGTCGCCCTGCTGCGCGCCGCGCAGGCGCTGAAGGACGGGCGCTGCGAGGCGGCGCTCGTCGGCGGCGTCAATCTTTGCCTCGCTGCGGAAGGGTTCGAGGGGCCGCACAATGCGGGCATGCTGTCGCCGGACGGACGCTGCAAGAGCTTCGGCGCTGGGGCCGACGGCTATGCCCGCGGCGAGGGCGTCGCGGTGCTGGTGCTCAAGCGGCTGAAGGATGCCGAGCGCGACGGCGACCGCATTCTCGGCACCATCATCGGCGGCGCGCAGAACCATGGCGGCCGCGCCGGTGCGCTGACCGCGCCCAATGCGAAGGCGCAGGCGGCGCTTGTCGAGGAGGCACTGGCTGGGATCGATCCCGCGACCATCGGCTATATCGAGGCGCATGGGACCGGCACCCATCTTGGCGATCCGGTCGAGGTCAACGGCCTCAAGCGGGCCTTCGCCGCCCTGACCGGGCGCGAGAGCGTTGCGGAGCCGCATATCGGGCTCGGCACGGTCAAGTCGTCCATCGGCCATCTGGAAGCGGCGGCGGGGCTTGCCGGTGTCGTCAAGGTGCTGATGGCGATGCAGCGGGGGGAGCTGCCGCCAACGCTCCACTGCGACGAGATCAATCCGCATGTGGAGCTTGCCGGCAGCCCGTTCCGTCTGGTGCGCAGCCGCGAGGCCTGGCCTCGGGCCTTCGACGCGGCCGGTTCCCCTCTGCCGCGCCGGGCCGGCGTCAGCAGCTTCGGCTTCGGCGGAACCAACGCCCATGTGGTGCTGGAGGAGCATCTCGCCGAAGGGCGGGCGCAGCGTCCGCCGTTGCCGCCGCGCCGCTTCGCCGCAACGCGCTACTGGATTCCCGGGGTCTCGCCTGCGGACGAGACGCTCGTCTTCGTGCCGGAATGGCGAGAGCAGGAAGCCCCGGCCGGAGGCTTTGCGGGCCGGCGCATCGTTGTTGCCTGCGGTGTCGACGTCGAGGCCCGTCCGGGCTGCGAACTCGTCTCGCTGGCGCCCGGCAGGGACGGCGTTGCGGCACGCTACGGCCGTGCGGCCACGCATCTGCTGAGCCTGCTGCGCGACCTGGTGAAGGAGCCTGGCGAAGGCAAGGTTCTGGTGCAGCTGGCGCTTTCGCCGGCGCGCGAAGGAGCCTTGCTTGCGGGCCTCGGCGCAATGCTCGACACCGCTGCCATCGAGGATCCGCGCATTCTGGGGCAGGTGATCGAGCTTCCCGAGGGACTTGCGCCCGATCATGCCGCCCGTCTGCTGGCGAGCGAGGCCGGGGCACCGACGGGCGCGCGCATTCGTCATGCGAACGGCCGGCGGTTCGTGCGGGGCTGGCGAGAGGACGCGGGGGGCGCGAAGCCGTTCGCATGGCGGCCGCGAGGCGTCGCGCTGGTCACCGGCGGCATGGGGCGGCTCGGCCGACTGGTTGCGCGCGATATCGCGCAAACGGCAAAGGGGTCGGTGTTGGTTCTGACCGGCTCTGCGCCGCTCGACGACGCCCGAGGGGCGTTCCTCGACGAACTCCGGGCGTTGGGCGCGGTTGCCGGCTACCGGCAGGTGGACATGGGCGATCCGGACGCGGTCGCAGGCCTCGTATCCCATGTGATCGAGGTGCATGGCAGGCTCGACGCGGTGGTGCACTGCGCCGGGACGCTCCGCGACGGACATCTCGCCTGGAAACGGGAGACGGATCTTGCCGAGGTTCTCGCCCCCAAGGTGACCGGCGCGCTCGCCCTGCGCGAGGCATGCAGCGGGCTGGATCCCGATACCTTCGTGCTGTTTTCCTCGCTGGCCGGTGCGTTCGGCAATGCCGGGCAGGCGGATTATGCCGCCGCCAACGGCTTCCTCGACGCCTTGGCCGGGCAGTCGGGCAGCCGGATCGTCTCCATCGGCTGGCCGCTGTGGCGCGACGGCGGCATGGCGGCCGGCGACGAGGTGCAGGCGGCGCTGTTCGAGCGCATGGGGCAGCGGCCGCTGGAAACGGATGCGGGCCTTTCCGCGCTGCATTCGATCCTGGGGAGCGGCCATGCGCAGGCCGCTGTGCTTTCGGGCGATGCGGGGCGGGTCAGGCGCTTCTTTGTGCGGCAGGAGATGGCCGAGGTCCCGCCGAGCGAGCCTCAGGCTGTGACGGGTGGCGGCGCCGTGTCCTCGGAGCTTCTGTCCCACACGACCGCCCGGCTGGGTGAGCTGTTCGCGAAAGTCAGCGGCCATCCGGCGGGGCGCATCGACCCGCAGGCCCCGCTGGAGGATTACGGCATCGACTCCCTGATGATCACCCGGCTCAACAGCGAGTTGGCCGGGATCTTCGAGGCATTGCCGAAAACCTTGTTCTTCCAATACCGCACACTCGCCGCGATTGCCGGATGGCTCACTGAGCGCCAGCCCGAAGCGTGTCGCCGCTGGACAGGCCTGAGCAACGATAGCGCGGCCCCTGCACCCGCCATCGCGGCGCCGGCGAAGGCGGCACTTGCCCCGTCGCGCGGTGCGCCGCCAACCCATGCCGAACCCATCGCCGTCATCGGCCTTGCCGGTCGCTATCCGGGCGCCAACACGCTCGACGCGTTCTGGGAGAACCTTCGGGACGGCCGCGACATGGTCGGCGAGATCCCGGCCGAGCGCTGGGACCTCGAGGGCTTCTTCGAGCCGGATGCCGACGAGGCGGCCGCTTCGAGCCGCAGCTACTCGCGCTGGGGGGCGTTCCTTCAGGATTTCGCCGGGTTCGATCCGCTGTTCTTCCGCATCTCGCCGAGGGACGCGGCGGCCATGGACCCGCAGGAGCGCCTGTTCCTGATGTGCGCCTGGGCGGCCTGCGAGGATGCCGGCTACACCCGCGCGCGGCTGAAGCAGGTGGCCGGTGGCCGCGAAGGCGCCAATGTCGGCGTCTTCGCCGGCGTGACCAAGACCGGCTACGCGCTGCACGGTCCGTTCCAGGGCGAGGGCGGGGCGGTGGTACGTCCGGCCACCTCCTTCGCCAGCGTTGCCAACCGGGTCTCGCATGCGCTCGATCTCGCCGGGCCGAGCCTGCCGGTCGACACCATGTGCTCCTCGTCGCTGACGGCGATCCACGAGGCCTGCGAGCAGCTGCGCGCGGGTCATTGCGCCATGGCACTGGCCGGCGGCGTCAATCTCTACCTGCACCCCTCGAACTACATCGAACTCTGCGCCGCGCACATGCTGAGCCCGAGCGGCCGCTGCCACAGTTTCGGCGCAGCGGCCGATGGTTTCGTGCCCGGCGAGGGCGTCGGCTGCGTGCTGCTGAAGCCGCTGTCGCGCGCGCTGGCCGATGGCGACCGCATCCATGCGGTGATCCGCGGGAGCGCGATCAATCACGGCGGGCGCACGAATGGCTACACCGTGCCGAGCCCGGCGGCGCAGCGCGACGTGGTGCGCGCCGCGCTCGACCGTGCCGGCCTGTCGGCGCGGGATGTGAGCTATGTCGAGGCGCACGGCACCGGCACGGTGCTCGGCGATCCCATCGAGGTCGACGGACTGACCCAGGCTTTCGCGCCGGATGCGGCCGAGACGGGCTTTTGTGCGCTGGGCTCGGTGAAGTCCGCCATCGGGCATCTCGAGGCCGCGGCCGGCATTGCCGGGCTGACCAAGGTGATCCTGCAGATGCGCCACGGCATGCTGGCGCCGACGCTGCATGCGGAAGAGGCGAACCCCAATCTCGACCTCGCCGCGACGCCTTTCGCGCTTCAGCGGCAGGCGGCGGCGTGGAGGGTGGACGGGCCGCGCATCGCCGGCATCTCCTCCTTCGGGGCGGGCGGCGCCAACGCGCATGTGATCGTCGAGGAATGGCGGGACGAGACCTCAACGATCGCGCCCGCGAACGCATCGCAGGCCATCGTCCTGTCGGCACGCACGCCGGAGCAGTTGCGCTCCCAGGCGGAGAACCTGCTGGCGGCCCTGCGATCCGGTGTTGCGGCGGTCGCGCCTGCCGCTCCGCAAGCCGTTGCGGCTAGCATCGCGGACGACCTCGCCGCCGTGCTCGGCGTCGAGGTGGCGGATATCGATCCGGGCGAGAGCTTCGATGCGCTCGGGCTGGAGCGGCCGGAGCTGCTGGCGCTGCGGCGTCGGCTCGAAGAGCGTTTTCCCACCGCCCGCCTGCCTTTGCTCGACCGGTTCGCCAGCGTCGAGACGCTGGCCGACGCCCTGGCTGCGCAAGGGGTGTCGGCTGAGAGCCGGACAGCCCCCCCGCTCGACGCGGTTGCCTATACGTTGCAGGTCGGGCGCGAGGCCTTCGCCCATCGTCTCGGCATCGAGGCGCAAAGCGTCGAGGATCTGGTCGCGCGGCTTAGCGACTGGCTGGCGGGCAAGGCGGGCGCCGGCATCCACACAGGCGCGGCGACGGGCACGGGCGGCCTGCTCGCGACCCTGCGCGGCGACGGCGTCTTGCAGGAGCTCGCGGAGCGCGCCTGGCAGGACTGCCGGCTCGACAAGCTTCTGGCTTTGTGGGCCGGGGGCATCGATATCGACTGGGCGCGCCTGCCGCGCAGCACCCGCCCGGCCATCGTGTCGCTGCCGACCTATCCTTTCGCGCGGGATCGCTATTGGCTGCCGGACAGGACTGCGCCCGCACCGACCGACCTTGCGCGCGCGATCACCGCAGCGCAGGGCGATGAGCGGCTGGAGGCCGAGCAGGACCGGCTCGACCGGCACATAGCCGGGGTGCTGGCGTCCATCCTTGGCAGGGTGCCGGAGAGTGCCGTGACGCAGGATCTCCGCCGCTGGTATCGCGCGGCGCGCGACCTGCTGGCGCAGAACGGCGGCGAAGCCCTTTCCGGGGACGACGCCTGGACCCGCTGGCGCGCCTGCCGCGAAGCGGGCGGTCTTGCACCGCAGATGCGCCTTGCCGAAGCCTCGCTGATCGCCTTGCCGGACATCCTGACCGGGGCGCGCAAGGCAACCGACGTGTTGTTCCCGCAAGGCTCGCTGGAACTGGTCGAGGCGGTCTACAAGCAGAACGCGGTTGCCGCGCGCTTCAGCGAGGCCCTCGCGCAGGCCGCCGCGAAACGCGTCGGCGGGAGCCCGCCCGACCGCCCCTTGCGCATCCTGGAGATCGGCGCGGGGACGGGCGGGACCAGCGAGCCGGTCTTCGCAGCGCTTGCGCCGCTCGCCGGCCGCATCACTGAGTATTGCTACACCGACGTGTCGCGCGCCTTCCTGATCCATGCCGAGCGCAGCTATGTGGGCCGGGTGCCGGGGCTGAGGACGGCGCTGCTGGATATCGAGAAACCGCTTGCCGGGCAGGAGGTCGAGCCGGGGCGCTACGATCTCGTCGTCGCCGCCAATGTCCTACATGCGACGGCCGATATCGTGCGCACGCTCAAGACCGTGCGCGAGACCATGGCGCCGGGCGGCGTGCTGCTGGTCAACGAGACGAGCAGGGCGACACTGTTCACCCACGTGACCTTCGGCCTGCTGGACGGCTGGTGGCGCTTTACCGATGGCGAGCGCCGTATCCCCGGCACACCGTCGCTGGCACCCGAAAGCTGGGCGAACGCCCTGCGGGAGGCGGGCTTCGACTGGATCGTCGGATCCGGCGAGGCCGAACAGCGCCTCGGTCAGCAGCTCTTTGCCGCGCGGGCGATCGGGGCGAGTAAGCCGGCTGCCGCGCCCGCGGAAAATCAGGCTGCTGCCCCGGTTTCGGTTTCCCGCCCGCAGGCAGCTGCGACGGAGGCACGCCACGACCTGCGCGGCCTGTTGCGCAGTATCGTCGCGGCGACGCTGAATGTCGCGCCGGAGAGCATCGACGTGACGCGCAGCTTCGCGGATTACGGTCTCGACTCGATCCTCGGCGCGGAATTCGCCCATCGCCTGCGCAAGGCGCTCGGCATCCCGTTCGACCAGACGCGCCTGTTCGATTTCGCCAGCGTTGGCCAGTTGGAAGCCTTTCTGCGACGGGAACATGCCGACGCGGTGGTCGCGCTGAACAGCACGGATGCCGCGCCCGTTGCGGAGCGGGCGGAGGCGGGGACCGCAGCGGCCGAGATCATCGCGCCGGCCCCTGCTCCGACACGCTCGGCGGAGAGTGCCGCCGAGCCCATCGCCATCATCGGCGCCAGCGGACGTTTTGCCGGGTCGCAGACCGTCGAGGAGTTCTGGCAGCACCTGATGGCGGGAGACAATCTCGTCGGCCCCGTCACCCGCTTCGACCTTGCGCTGCATTACCGGGATGTGCCGGAGGGCAGCTACGGCCGGCACGGCAGCTTCATCGAGGGCGTCGACCGCTTCGGTGCGGTGTTTTTCGGCATTTCGGGCCTTGAGGCGACCTGGATGGACCCGCAGCAGCGGCTATTCCTGGAGGAGGCCTGGAAGACGCTGGAACATGCCGGCCATGCGGGAGCCGATATCGTCGGTTCGCGCTGCGGCGTCTTCGTCGGCTGCGCCCATGGCGACTATCAGGAATTGTTCCGCGAGAAGCCGCCGGGCCAGGCGTTCTGGGGCAACACCACGTCGCTGATCCCCTCGCGGCTCTCCTACTGGCTGGATCTCAGAGGGCCGGCCATCGCGGTCGACACCGCCTGTTCCAGCTCGCTCGTTGCCGTCCACATGGCCTGCCGCAGCCTGCGCGAAGGCGAATGCGACACGGCGCTGGCCGGCGGCGTCTTCGTCCAGAGCTCGCCGCGCTTCTTCCTCTATGCCAACCAGGCCAACATGCTGTCGCCGAGCGGCCGCTGCGCGCCGTTCGGGGCAGGCGCGGATGGCATCGTACCGGGAGAGGCGGTGGCCGCCGTGCTGCTCAAGCCGCTGTCGAAGGCACTGGCCGACGGTGACACGGTGCACGGCGTCATCCTGGGCAGCGGCACCAATCAGGACGGCACCACCAACGGCATCACCGCCCCGAGCGCGCTGTCGCAGGAGCGCCTGATGCGCGAGGTCTATGAGCGCTTCGGCATCGATCCGGCCAGCATTGCCGTCGTCGAGGCGCACGGCACCGGCACCCCGCTCGGCGACCCCATCGAACATGCGGCGCTTGCCCGCGTGCACGGCGGCGGGCAGGCGGGCGAAAAGCTGCTCGGCTCGGTCAAGTCGAACATCGGCCACGCCACCACGGCCGCCGGCATTGCCGGCCTCATCAAGGCGCTCTGGAGCCTGAAACACGCCATGGTCCCGCCGGTTCTGCATTTCGGCGGCGGCAACCCCTCCATCGATTTCTCGCAAAGCCCGTTCCGCGTGAACGGCGAGCCGCTTGTCTTCCCCGAGCGGGACGGGACGCCCCGCCGGGTCGCGGTCAGCTCCTTCGGCTTCGGCGGCACGAACGCGCATCTGGTCTTGCAGGAAGCGCCCGCCCAGCCGCAGGCGGCAAGCGGACTGCCGTCGTTCCTCTTCGTCTTTTCCGCGCGCAACGAGGCGCTGCTGCGCCAGCTTGCCGAGCGCATGGCCGGGCATCTGGAGACGGCAGCCGAAGGCGAGGCGGCCGACATCGCCCATACGCTGCTGGTCGGCCGTCGTCCTCTGGCCGAGCGGCTGGCCATCGTCGCTGGCGGAACGCTCGATCTTGCCGCGCGGCTGCGGTCATGGGCGCGTGGCGAGAATGCCGAGGGTCTCCACCGCGCAGCAGCATCGACCTTGGATGACAGCGAGACTGTGGCGCTTGCGGATGAGTGCCGCCGGATCGTCGATGCTCTTGCAGCCTCGCAAGGGGCGGATCCGCAAGCGTGGCGCGACGGGCTGCAGCACCTTGCCGGCGCCTGGGTCCGGGGTGCCGAAATCGACGGGGCGGGGCTGTTCGGTTCCGGGCGTCGCCGGGTGCCGCTGCCGGCCTCGCCGCTTGCCGGTAAATCCTATTGGGTGACCGAGGCGCTGAAGCACGCCGTCGGGCAGCCCGCCTCTCGCGCGTTGGCGGTCGAAGCACCTCGCATCGAGCGGCGGTCCGCGCCTGTTGCCTCTGCCGCGCCGGGTATGCCGCTGCGCCTTGCCGATCCGGCCGCGCTGGCCGGCCCCTATGCCGTGAGCGCAAGAGATAGGGCTCCGGTGGTGCTTGCGCCGCTGGACGCTATTGTTTCCCCTGCGGCGCAGCCTCCGCAGGAGACGGGCGGGGTGCGCCTTGCTGGCGATCAGGACGGCGTGCGCCGGCTGGACCTGACAGGACGCTGGAGCGCCGCGACACGCCGCGAGCTTGAGCATGCCTTGCGCGAGGCGGGAGAGGACGAGACGCTCCGCGTGGTTGTCGTTCAGGGCGACGAGAGCTGGAGCCCCTCGGGCGCAGCCGCCGGCAACACGATCACCACCGCGCTGCTCGACTGCCCGTTGCCGGTGGTCGCCGTCCTCGAAGCTCCCGTCGCAGGAGACGGCGCGGCATCAGCGCTGCTGGCCGATTTCATTGTGCGTGCCGAGGGCGCAACCGTCTCTTCCCTGCCGGTCCTGCCCGATGGGCTGCCCTGGCAGCTCTCGGCGCGACGGATCGAAAGGGGATTGGAGGCCGTTGCGGCAGGCAGCGTCGAGACCGCCGCGACGGAGCTCGCCGCCTCCATCGCCGGTGCGCCGCGCGAGGCGCTGGTGTTGCTGAAGGCGCATATGCGCAAGGCCATGCCGCAGCTTGTCGGCGCAGGGCTGGCGGGCGCGCCGGATCGAGGTAAGGACCGCCTGCGGCAGCTCATGCAGGATGTGGGCACCGCAAGTCTGGTTGCGACCCAGCCGCGCCGGGTGCCGGTGGCGACGTCCGTGATGCAGCTGGAGGCGTTCCCGGACGGCGTCGTGCTGCTGCGCATGCTGGAGCGCGCGGGCCGCAACACCTTCACGACCGCCTTCATGGACGGGATCGAGGAGGCCTTTGCCGCCATTGCCGCGATGCCGGAGGCCAAGGTTGTCGTTCTCACCGGCCATGACGGTTACTTCGCCTGCGGCGGCACGTCTGAGGGCCTCACAGAGCTGCAGGCCGGCGAAGCGCGCTTCACTGACCGGCGGATCTACAGCCTGCCGCTGGCCTGTCCGCTACCGGTGATCGCCGCGATGCAGGGGCACGGCATCGGCGCGGGCTGGTCGCTCGGGCTCTATTGCGACGTGGCGATCCTCGCGACCGAAGGCCTCTATCACAGCAACTATCTCTGGTACGGCTTCACGCCGGGCGCAGGCGCGACGCTGATCTTCCCGCACCGGCTGGGCGACGACCTCGGCCGGGAAGTGCTCTTCAGCGCGCGCGAATATCGCGGCCGGGAGCTGGCCGGCCGGGCGCCGCATCTCGATGTGCGGCCGGCCGCGCGCGTGCTGGACGAGGCGCTGGCGCGGGCGCATGCGCTGGCCCGGCAGCCGAAGGCGGACCTCATCGCCGCGAAGGCGGAAGGAGCGGCCGTCATCGCCCGGCATCTCGATCAGGTGCTGGAGCGCGAATTCGCCATGCACGAGACCACCTTCATCGGCAGTGACCGCGTCCGCGCCCGCATTGCGGAGAAATTCGGCGAGGTGTCGCCCGCGCCTAGGCAGCAGCCGGCGCCCCTCTCCGCCGGGCGTGCCGACCCGCGGCCGAGTGTTCGCGAGCGGCTCGCCGCCTCGCTCGCCGAGGACCTGATGATCGACGCAGGCGAGATCCGCGACGAGGCCGGTTTCCTGGAACTGGGTCTCGACTCGATCCTCGCCGTCACCTGGATCCGCAAGCTGAACGCGCTGTTCGGCATCGAGTTGCCGGCGACCGTGGTCTACGCGCATCCGACGGTCGGCGGGCTGGCTGATCACGTCGCAAGGCTCGTCCCGTCGCCGGCGGTTCCGCAGGCTGTGCCGGAGCCGGCAGCGCCTGTTGTCGACGCAGCGTCGCCCATGGCGAACGGGGCCAACGTGCCTCATGGAGAGATCCGCGAGCGGCTTGTCGCCTCGCTTGCCGAGGATCTGATGATCGACGCAGGCGAAATCCGCGACGAGGCCGGCTTCCTGGAACTGGGTCTCGACTCGATCCTCGCGGTCACCTGGATCCGCAAGCTCAACGCGCTGTTCGGCATCGAACTGCCGGCCACCGTGGTCTATGCGCATCCGACCGTCGGTGCGCTCGCGGCCCATGTCGCCGGGCTCGTCCCGGCCAAAGCTGCTGCGCAGCCCGTCGCCCCGGTCATGGCCCAGATCGCGGCCCCGGCGCCAGCCGCCGTCGCTGTCATAGCACCAGCTGCGAAGGCCGACGAGCAGCCCGCCGTCGCGATCATCGGCGCGTCCGGCATCTTCCCCAAGGCCGGCGATCTCGATGCCTTCTGGCGCAACATCCGCGAGGGGCGCGACTGCATCGAGGAGGTGCCGGTCTCCCGCTGGGATGTCGCGCGTTTCTATCACCCCGACCCGGCGCATCCCGGCGCGTCCTACTGCAAGTGGATGGGTGCGCTCGACGGTGTCGACCAGTTCGATGCCGGCTTCTTCGGCATTACCCCGCGCGAAGCAGAGCTGATGGACCCGCAGCAGCGCCTGTTCCTGCAGGTCGCCTGGCACGCGATCGAGGATGCGGCCATCGATCCGCATGCCTTGGGCGGTCGGAATTGCGGGATCTATGTCTCCTCCGGCCCGAGCGGTTACGAAGACCTGATCGAGGAGCGCAACGCCTACAGCCTGCTCGGCAGTTCCGGCTCGATCCTTGCCGCGCGCATGTCCTACCTGCTCGACCTGCGCGGCCCGAGCCTGTCCATCGACACGGCCTGCTCCAGCTCGCTGGTGGCGATTGCCGAGGCCTGCGACAGCCTTGTTGCCGGGACCTGCGATATGGCGCTGGCGGGCGGGGCCTGCATTCTCGTCGGCCCGAAGATGTTCATCGACACGTCCAAGGTCTCGATGCTGTCGAAGGACGGCCGCTGCTTCACCTTCGATGCCCGCGCCAACGGCTTCGTGCCGGGCGAGGGCGTCGGCGCGGTGCTGCTGAAGCGCCTGGACGATGCCCTGCGCGACGGCGATCCCATCCGCGCCGTCATTCGCGGCTGGGGGACCAATCAGGACGGCCGCACCAACGGCATCACTGCGCCCAACCCGCAGGCCCAGACCGCGCTGATGCGCTCGGTGCAGGCCCGCTTCGGCATCGATCCGGCGAGCATCGGCCTCGTCGAGTGCCACGGTACCGGCACGCCGCTCGGCGATCCCATCGAGATCGAGGGCCTGCGCGATGCCTTCCAAGACGTACCGGCGGAGGCGGACTGCCGGATCGGTTCGGTGAAGAGCAATATCGGCCATTGTCTCGCCTCTGCCGGTGTCGCCGGTGCGCTGAAGGCGATGCTCGCCCTGGAGCAGGCCGAACGGCCGCCGGTGGTGAACTTCGACAGTCTGAACCCGCATATTTCGCTTGAAGGTACGCACTTCGCGCTGACCCATCAGGCCGAGACCTGGCCGGCAAGAGGCGCCGCGCCGCGCCGGGTCGCCGTCAGCGCCTTTGGCTTCAGTGGCACGAATGCGCATCTGGTGCTGGAGGAGGCGCCGACCCCGGCGAGGCCACCGGCATCGTCCGGCCCCTGGCTGCTGGTCCTGTCGGCGCGCGACCGCGAGCGCTTGCAGGAGTACGCCGCCGGCCTGGAGCGCTTCGTCGCAGCACATCCCGACCTCGATCTCGGCGCGCTGGCGCAGACGCTTCAGGTCGGGCGCACGGCGTTCGCCAGCAGGCTCGCCTTCGCCTTTGCAGGCCGCGAGGATCTGTTGCGTGCGCTCGCCTCGGTCGCGGCGGGCCATCCGCTCGTCGGGGTGCATGTCTCCGATGGCGACCGGTCCGCGACTGCGCCGTTCGAGACGGACGACGATGCGAGGGCGCTTGTCGCGCGCTGGCTCGCCTCGGGCGAGATGGACCGTCTGTCGCGGGTCGGCGAGCTCTGGGCCAAGGGGCTTGCCATCGACTGGTCGGTGCTGCCGCCGCAAGCCCGCCTCCGTCTGCTGGGCTATCCCTTTGCCCGCGAGCGCTATTGGGTCGAGCCGGGCGAGAACGCAGAGGCCGCGCCGGCAACCGTCGTGCCTCCCGCGCTGCAAGCCCATCCGCTGCTGGACGGCGCCGCTGCCCGCGGCGAGATCGCGCGCTTTTCTGTTTCTCTCACCGGGGACGAGCCCTATCTCACCAGCCATCTGTCCGCCGACCGGCGGCTGGTCCTTGGCCTCTTCCTGCCCGAACTGGCGCGCGGGGTGCTGGAGCGTGCGGGTGGCCGCCCGGTTCACGGGTTGCGGCACCTGTTGTGGGGGAGCCCGCTTGCGGTCAACGGCCATGCGCGGCATCTGACGGTCGTGGTCGGGGACGACGGGCAGGGGCTTTTGTATCGTGTCGTGGCGGACGATGAGGAGGCCGAGCCCTGGCATTTCGGCGCCGCGGCCGCAGAAGATCAGCTTCCGCCACGGCCAGACCGGACGGAAGGGCTCGCGCCCGGTGCCGGCACCGATCTTGGCGAGGCTTACCGCGCCTTCGCGGAGCGCTGCGCCATCCATTCGGGGCCGGCAGCACCAGAGGCCGCGAGTGTCGGCAGGGTGAGCCTTGTCGGGGATCGCCTCGTTGCCGAACTCAAGCGCCCGCGCGGCGAGGCCGGCACATCAGGCGCCATGCTGTTCGATCCGGCATGGCTGGATGCGGCGTGGCGGCTGCTGGCCTTCCGTCTCGGCGGCCATGTGGCGACGGCCGCTGCCCTCCGCCCGCCTGTTGCCATCGAGAGCATGGCCGCATGGGCGAGCGCCGGCGAGCGGGCCGTGCTTCATATGGAGGGCGGCAACGGCCTTCCGCTGGTTCTTTCGCTTTACGACGAACAGGGTGATGCGTGCATGGTGATGCGGGACGTGCGGCTCGGGTCGCTGGAAACCGGCGGCAGCCGGATCGCTCTGGCCGGGGAGGGCGTGCGATGAGCGGCAAGATCGCGATCATCGGCGGCGGCCCGACCGGCATCGGCGTCGCGCGCGAGCTCATCGAGGACGGGTTTGCGGTCGATCTCTACGAGGCCGAGGCCGATCTCGGCGGCGTGTGGAATGCGGAGGCCCCTTGCGGGCGCGCCTATGCCTCGCTTCACCTGATCTCGCCGAAATTCAACACCCAGGTGCCGGATTTCCCGATGCCTGAGGACTATCCGCCCTATCCCAACCATCGCCAGATGCTGGCCTATATCCGCGACTATGCCCGCGCGCATGGCATCTACGAGCGCGCCCGCTTCAACGCGGCGGTCGAGCGGTTGGAACCGGCGGCGGGCGGCTGGACCCTTCGCTCGGCTGCCGGGCACTTTGAAACCTATCGCCTGGTCGTGGTCTGCAACGGGCTGCAGCGGGTGCCGCGCCTGCCCGATACGAGCGGGCTCGGGACCTTCACCGGCACCATCCTTCATGCCTGCGACTACAAGAGCGCCGAGCAGCTCAAGGATCAGCGCGTCCTGGTCGTGGGCGGGGGCAATTCGGGGTGCGACATCGCCGTCGATGCGGTCCGGACGGCCGCTTGCGTGCATCACAGCACCCGCCGCGGCTACTACTACCAGCCGAAATTCATCAACGGGAAACCGACCCCGCAATGGATGATGGAGCTCGGCAACAAGTTCGCCACCCGCGAGGAAACGCTGGCCTATATCGAGGAGGTGTTCCGCTTCGCCGGCTATGACGGCGCCGACTACGGGTTGCCGCGCCCGGACTATCCGCTGGATGCGGCCCATCCGGTGATGAACTCGCTGATCCTCTATCACATCGGCCATGGCGACATCGTACCGAAGGGCGACATCGCCTCGCTCGACGGCAAGACGGTCGCCTTCACCGACGGCAGCGCGGGCGAGTACGACACGATCCTCTACGCCACTGGCTACAGCCGCAATTTTCCCTTCCTCGACCACGACCTGCTGGAGTGGAAGGGCGAGATCCCGGACCTCTTCCTGCATTCCACCCCGCGCAATCACGACACCCTGCTGTTTATGGGCTTCATCAATGCGGCCGGCGGGCTCGGCGACGGGCTCAAGACGCAGGGGCTCTTCGTGCGCAACTATGCCCGGGCCCTCTTCGCCCGCAGCGCCGGGCTCGAGCGCTTCCTGGCAGCGAAGAAGACCGACCGGCCGGATCTGGGAGAAGGCTATTTTATCGACAGCTACCGTCACCAGTGGGAGGCGGACCTGTGGAAGCTGCTGTCCCACATGCGCCGCTATCGCGACATGCTGGCGGAAGGGGATCCGGCACCGGGCCGCGACCTGACGGAGACGCTGGCCCGATGACCGACGACCGGCGGCCCGAGGATCTGAAGGCGCGCATGGCGCGGCAGCTCGAACAGGAGTTGGTCGAGCGCGCCCGCGCGCGCGCCGCCTCGCGCCGGCCGGAGCCTGAGGATGCAAGCGGGCCGTCCGCGCCGACAACGCTCGCCGCCCGGCTTGCCGAGGACGTCCACCGGCTGGCATCGCAGGCGCTGCGCATCCCTCAGGACAAGCTCGATCCGACGGAAAACCTTGCCAATCTCGGCATCGATTCCATCGCGATCACCGAGGTGATGGCGCGCATCTCGCGCCACTTCGCGATCACCGTCGCGCCGACGACCTTCTTCGAGGCGAAGCATCTCGACGATCTTGCCGCGATCCTGCTGGCCCGCTACGGCAAGGCGGTAGAGGCCTCCTATGCTGCCCGTGCGCCAGAGCCGGCGCCGGCCAAGGCAGCTCCGGTGACTGCCCCGGCAAAGCCGCTTCCGCCGACTGGCACCGATGCTGCGGCCGATGTGCCGGAGGCATGGCTCGCCCGCCACCGCGCCTTTGCGAAGGGGGAGGGGATCGCACCCTCCGGCGAAGCGGCGCGGCCCGCCCGGCAGCCTCTGGCGACCGCGACCGCGACCGAGGAGCAGGTCCCCATTGCGGTGATCTCGATGGAGGGCCGCTTTCCGCAGAGCCCGGATCTTGAGACCTTCGCCGCGCATCTGGCCGCCGGCGACGACTGCATCGAGGAAGTGCCGGCGGATCGCTGGGACTGGCGCACTGTGCATGGCGATCCGAAGAAGGGGCCTTTCACCGACGTGAAATACGGCGGCTTCACGCCGGGGCACGACCTGTTCGACGCGGGTTTCTTCAACATCTCACCGCGCGAAGCCGAGCTGATGGACCCCCAGCACCGGCTGTTCATGGAATGCGTCTGGAGCCTGGTCGAGAAGGCCGGCCATGCACCCAGCTCGCTTTCCGGGCGCAAGGTCGGGCTGTTCCTGGGCATCAACCTGCTCGACTATACCGACATGGTGAACCGGGCCGGCATCATGGATGCCCAGCAGCTCACTGGCCTCGGCCACGCCTTCTGCCCCAACCGGCTGTCCTTCCTGCTCGACATTCACGGGCCGAGCTCGGTCATCGACACGGCGTGCTCCAGTTCGCTCGTGGCGATCCACCGCGCGATCATGAGCATCCGCCATGAAGGCTGCGAGATGGCGATTGCCGGCGGCTCGAACCTGATGCTGTCGCCGATGCAGCACATCATGTTCTCGCAAGTCGGGATGATCACCCCCGACGGGCGCTGCAAGACCTTCTCGGCCGCCGCGAACGGCTATGCCCGCGCCGATGGTGTCGGCGCGGTGCTGCTGAAGCGGCTCGACCTTGCCGAGCGCGACGGCGACCCGATCCTCGGCGTCATCCGCGCGTCCGTCGAACATCATGGCGGCGGGGCGACCTCGCTGACCGCGCCGAACCCGAAGGCCCAGGCGCGGCTGGTGGCGGAGGCGCATCGCCTCGCCGGCATCGATCCGCGCAGCGTCAGCCTGATCGAATGCCACGGCACCGGCACTCCGCTCGGCGATCCGGTCGAGGTGGAGGGGCTGAAGACCGCCTTCGCCGAGCTTTACCGCGAGCATGGCATGCCCGCGCCGGCCGTGCCGCATATCGGGCTCGGCTCGGTCAAGTCGAACATCGGCCATGCGGAAACCGCGGCCGGTGTTGCCGGGCTGATCAAGGTGCTGCTCGCCATGCGCGCCGGCACCCTGTTCCGGAGCCTTCATTGCGAGGAGCCGAACCCGCTGCTGGAGCTGGAGGGAAGTCCCTTCTACCTGCTGCAGGCCGCGCGACACTGGGACCGTCCGGTCGTCGACGGGATCGAGCAACCGCGCCGCGCTGGGCTCAGCTCCTTCGGTGCGGGCGGCGCCAATGTCCACATGGTGATCGAGGAATATCGCGGGCCGCAGCCTGTGCCGACGCCCCTCTCGTTTCCAATGATCGTGCCGCTTTCCGCCCGCACGCCGGACGCGTTGGCTGAGGCCGTCCGCCGCCTGCGGCCGCATGTGGCGGGCTCGGATCTCGGTGATCTTGCCTGGACGCTCCAGGTCGGGCGCGATGCGATGCGCGAGCGGATCGCCTTTGTCGCCCGCGATACCGGGGATCTGCTTCGCCAGATGGATGCCGTGCTGGCGGGGGCGGATGGCGATGCGCTTCGCGGCTCTGTTCCGCGCGGCCGGCGCGCCGAGGAAATGATACTCGACCCCATCGGCCGCGATCCGCTCGAGGTCGCGCGCGCCTGGGTCGGCGGCGCCAGCGTCGACTGGCAGCGGCTGCATGCGGGCACCGCGCGTCGGCGCCTTGCGCTTCCCTCCTATCCGTTCCAGCGCAAGCGCTACTGGCTGCCGCTCGAAGCCGCACCAGTTGCTCCCGCGTCCGGCCTGTCGCCGCAGCCGTCCGGCGCCGGCACATTCGAGATCGAGCTGACGGGGCACGAGTTCTTCCTCGCCGACCATCGCATCGGCGGCCGCCCGGTCCTGCCCGGCGTCGCCTATCTGGATCTGGTGCGTGCCGCCGCGGTGAAAGCCGGCCTTGAGCAGCCGCTCCTGCGTCAGGTCGTGTGGATGAGTCCGCTTGCCGTCGAGAAGCCCGTGCGGGTGCGGATCGTCTTCACGCCGGCCGCCGATGGCGCCCGCCGCGCCGAGGTTCTGAGCGTTGCGTCCGGAGAAGAGCCGCGGCTGCATGCGCAGATGCTGGTGGCTGACGGTGTGCCTCAGGCCCCGGCCGCTGCCGATCTTGCGGCCCTGAGCCTCGCGCATCCGCGCACGATCCCGGCGGAGCGGGTCTATGCCGCCTTCGATGCCATGGGCCTTGCCTATGGGCCGGGGCACAGGGCGATCCTGTCGCTTGCCATCGGGCCGGACGCGGACGGCGCGCGCTCCGTGCTGGGCCATCTCCGCCTGCCGGAGGTGGTGGCGCACACCGCCTCCGCCTTCGCCTTGCATCCGAGCCTGATGGACGGGGCCTTCCAGGCCGCCATCGGCCTCGTCATGGAGGAAGATGGCACGGCGCCGAAAGGGGCAGCGCTCCCCTTCGCCATCGAGGCGGTCGAGATCTTCGGGCCGCTGGAAACGGACCTCTGGGTGCATATCCAGTCGCGCCCGGCATCCGGCGGCGATCCCCGCACGCGGCGCATGGATCTCCTGCTGCTGGATGATGCCGGAAACGCACGCATTGCCCTGCGCGGTTTCGCGACCCGCAGCTATGTCGAGGCGCCGCCTCAGGACACGCCGTGCTTCGTGCCGGTGTGGCGTCCCGTCGAGGGGAAGGGCACGACGGATCAGCCCGCCAGGCACCTCGTGCTCGTCGCGCCGGATGCCGTCAAATGGGATGACCTTGCGCCGCATCTCCCCGGGGTCGAGGTCGTCGATCTTGCGGGCGGCTCCGAGGACGGTCCGGCCATGCGGTTCGAGGCCGCGGCGCTGCAGCTTCTCGACGTGCTGAAGGCGCAGTCCGGCCGCGCGCTGGTGCAGGTGCTGCTGCCGGGCGAAGAGGGGCACGAGGCGCTCTCTGGTCTCGTCGGCCTGTTGCGCAGCGCCGCGCGAGAGCATGCCGGGCTGACCGGCCAGTTGATTGCGCTGGAGCCGGGGCTCGACCCCGCGTCGGTCGTCGCGCGCCTCCTGCAGGCTGCAAGCCATCTTCCGCTCGACCGCTTCCGCGCCCGGCCGGACAGCCTTGCGGCCGAGATGTGGGAAGAGGCGGGCGGCACGGTTCGCGAGAACGCTTTGCCGCTGCGCGACGACGGCGTCTATCTGATAACCGGCGGAACCGGCGGGCTCGGCCGGCATCTGGCGGGGGCGATCCTTGCCGCCGCTCCGAATGCGAAGGTGGTGCTTGCCGGCCGGAGCGCCGCCGCGCTGCACGCCGAAAATGGTTTCTCCTATTCAGCGGCCGATCTCTCTGACCCGAAGTCGACTCAGGCGCTGGTGGACGGCGTCCGCGCGCGGCATGGCCGTCTCGACGGCATTTTCCATGCCGCGGGCGTGTTGTGCGACGAGGCGCTGCAGAAGAAGACGGCGACGCAGCTGCGGGAGGTCTTCGCGCCGAAGGTGCGCGGCCTCGTCAATCTCGACCGGGCCTTGGGCGCCGCGCCTCTCGACTTCCTGGTTCTCTTCTCGTCGATCTCGGGCGTGCTGGGCAATCCCGGTCAGGCGGACTATGGCGCGGCCAATGCTTTCCTCGACGGGTTCGCCGAGGATCGCGAGGCCCGGCGCCGGCGCGGCGACTGCCATGGCCGCACGCTCTCCGTCGCATGGCCGCTGTGGCGCGATGGCGGCATGGGCATGGATGCGGCCACCGAGGCCTTGATGCGCCGGACCACCGGCCTCGTTCCGCTGGAAACCGGCGCCGGGCTTGGCGTGCTGGCCGGACTGCTTGCCGGCGAGATCGCGCCGGGTGCCGCTCGCGTGCTGGTAACAGTGGGCGAGCGCGAGCGCATCCGCGATCTCGTCTGCCGCAAGAGTGCCCAGCCGCCGGCGAAAGCGGAGAGCGCGCCGAAGCCCGCCGCCGCCGCCTCGAAGGTCGACACCGGCGATCTCCGGCTCCGGGTCCTGCGCGCGGTCACCGAGGAGGCCGGCGCGATCCTCAAGGTCGCGCTCGACGATCTCGATCCGGATGTGGAGCTGACCGAATACGGCTTCGATTCCATCAGCTTCACCCAGTTCGCCAACCGGCTGAACGACCGCTTCGGCCTCGACCTGACGCCGACCCTGTTCTTCGAGCATCCCGTGCTGGAGACGCTCGCCGCGCATCTGGCGGAGCATCATGCCGAGGCGATGATTGCCGTCCTTGGCGGCGCGCCGGCACCGCAGGTCGCGCAGCCGGTTGTTCCAGCGGTTCCCGCGCCTGCTGCCGCGCCGACACCAGCGACCGCGACCGTCTTTCGTCCCGCTGCTGTCGCCGAGACTGCCTCCGGTGCCGTTGCCATCATCGGCATGAGCGGCATCTTCCCCGGCGCTGCCGATGTCGCCTCCTTCTGGCAGAACCTCGTCGAGGGGCGCGACTGCATTTCCGAGGTGCCGTCCGAGCGCTGGGATTGGCGCGACTGGTGGGGCGATCCGCAGCGCGAGCCCGGCCGCACCAATGTCAAATGGGGCGGTTTCATCGGCGAGCGGCTGGCCGAGTTCGACGCCGCCTTCTTCGGCATTTCCGCACCCGAAGCCCGCATGATCGACCCGCAGCAGCGCTTGTTGCTGACCGAGGCCTGGCGGGTGATGGAGGATGCTGGCTACGCGCCCTCGCGCCTTGCCGGCTCCCGCACCGGCGTCTTCCTCGGCACGGCGGATACCGGCTACAGCCGGCTGGTCGCTGCCTCCGGCAGCGGCGTCGAAGGCTACTCGATGACGGGCCTTGCGCCATCGCTCGGGCCCAACCGGATCAGCTACTTTTACGATTTCCACGGCCCCAGCATTGCCGTGGAGACCGCCTGTTCCAGCGCGCTGGTCGCCGTGCACCGCGCCGTCGAGGCGATCCACTCGGGCCATTGCGACGCGGCGATTGCCGGCGGCATCAATGCCTTGCTCCTGCCGGAAGCCTTTGTCGGCTTCTCGCGCGCCGGCATGCTGTCGCCCGACGGGCGCTCCAAGCCGTTCTCGGATGCGGCCAACGGCTACGCGCGCGGCGAAGGTGTCGGCCTCGTGTTCCTGAAGCCGCTGGAGGCGGCCGAGCGCGATGGCGACGACATCATCGCCGTCATCCGCGCCTCGGCGGAAAACCACGGCGGCCACGCCGCCTCGCTGACGGCGCCCAATCCGAAGGCGCAAGGAGAGCTGCTGCGCAGCGCCTATAGTGCCGCCGGCTTCGATCCGCGCACCGTCGGTTATATCGAGGCGCACGGCACCGGCACGCCGCTCGGCGATCCGATCGAGGTCGAGGCGCTGTCCGCCGCCTTCGCCGATCTCGCGCGAGACGCGGAAGGGCGCTTCGGCGCAGGCGTCGCGCCGTCCTGCGGCATCGGTTCGGTCAAGTCCAACATCGGCCATCTGGAGCTCGCCGCCGGCATCGCCGGGCTGATCAAGGTTCTGCTGCAGATCCGCCATGGCAGGATGGCCGCGACGCTCCATTGCGACCGGCTGAATCCTTACCTGAAGCTGGAGGGCAGTCCCTTCTTCGTCGTGCGCGAGGCGCAGGAGTGGCCCCGCGCCCGCGACGCGTCGGGGCGCGAGTTGCCGCGCCGGGCGGGGGTCAGTTCCTTCGGCTTTGGCGGCAGCAACGCCCATGTCGTGCTGGAAGAGCACATTGCCGCGCCGGTTGCGCAGCCGGCCGACACTGGGACGCCGGCCGTTCTGGTCCTTTCCGCCCGCAGCGAGGATCAGCTCCGGACGATGGCCAGCGATCTGCGCCGCTATCTCGACGAGGCGGGAGAGGCGGTGTCGCTGGCCGATGTCGCGCACACGCTGCAGGTGGCGCGCGATGCCATGGAGCATCGGCTGGCCTTCGTCGCCAGCGGACGCACCGACGCGATCCGGCGGCTCGGCGCTTTCCTTGCCGGCGAGGAAATGGGCGGACTGCATCTCGGCCGGGTGCGGGCGAACCGTGCCGTCATTTCGGTGTTGGAAGGCGATGCCGACCTCCGGCAGGCGGCGGCCGGCCTCGTCTCGCGCGGTCGCCACGACGAGCTGCTGGCGCTTTGGGTGCGCGGGCTCGACGTGGACTGGACGCAGCTTCCCGGCAGCGCCGGGCGCAGGCGCGTGCGGCTTCCGGGCTATCCTTTCGCGCGGACGCGCCACTGGGTGCGCGGCAGCGATCCTGCGCCGGCGGCGACCGCGAGCCTGCGGCTTGAGGGGAGCGAGAGCTTCCTGCGCGACCATCTCGTCGGCGGCCGCAAGGTCCTTCCGGGTGTCGTTCAGTTCGAACTCGTGCGGGCCGAGCTGGAGCGGCGCGGCCGTGTCGGCCTGCCGTTGGAGTTCACGGGGCACACCTGGCTGCGGCCGGTCGTCGTCGACGGGGCGCCCGTGCGTGTCGAGGTCGAGCTGGATGCCGCGGGCGAGCGCTACCGCGTCCTGACCTCCGGCCACGATGGACGGCAGGTGCATGGCGAGGGCCGCGTCCGCGCCGCGCCGGACATCGTGTTGCCGCTGGTCGATCTCGACACCTTGCGCAGGGGCATGCCGGGAACGGTCGATCCGGCCGGGCTCTATGCCCGGTTCGAGGCGCTGGGGCTCGGCTACGGCCCGGCCCATCGGGCGATTACCCGCCTTGCGACCGGCGAGGGGCGCGTGCTTGCGCGGCTTGAGTTCCCGGCCGCAGCGACGGACGGCATGGTCTTGCATCCGTCGATGCTGGACGGCGCGCTGCAGTCGCTGCTGGCGCTCGCTGCGGGTGACGATGCGGCGCTTGCCGTTCCCTATGCGCTGCGCCGGCTTCTCGTCCTGGGTCCGACGGAACCGGTCATGTGGGCGGTCGGCGAACGGGACGGGGCTACGCATACCGTGCGGCTTTGCGACGAAACGGGCCGCGTTCTGGTGCTTTTCGAAGGCTTCGCCGCCCGCGCCGTCAGTGCGCCGCCGTCCATCCGTCCGCCGGTGGAGGAGGCGCCGTCCGCGAGGCCGGCCGAGATGTCTGCCGTTGCCCTCGGCCGGGTGACCGCCATCGCCGCGCGCGTCCTGGAAGTCGACCCTTCCGTTCTCGACACGGAGACGGAGCTTGGCGAGTTCGGCTTCGATTCCATCACGATGACGGGCTTTGCCGCCGCCATAAACGACGAGCTCGACCTCTCGCTGACGCCGGCGGATTTCTTCGAGTTCGCAACGCTTGCCCGCCTCGCACGCCATGTCGCGGCCCTTGCCGGATCCGATCTTGTGGAGCCGCTGCCCGCCGTCGCGGGCTTGCCGCCCGCGGTCGAGGCGCCGCGTCCTGCCGCTGGCGAGACCTTTGCCGAGGACGATCCGGTCGTCATCGTCGGCCTGAGCTGCGCCTTCCCGATGGCGCGCAACGCCGACGCCTTCTGGCAGAACCTCGTTTCAGCGCGCGACTGCATCACCCGCATTCCGCCCGATCGCTGGGACTGGCAGCAGGTCGATGGCGACCCGAAGGCGGATCCCGGCAAGACCAACATCCATTGGGGTGGCTTCATCGACGGCGTGTTCGAGTTCGACCCGCTGTTCTTCAGCATCTCGCCGCGTGAAGCGAGGCTGATGGACCCGCAGCAGCGGCTGATGATGATGCATGCCTGGAACGCCATCGAGGACGCCGGCCATTCGCCGCGCGATCTCGCCGGGCGCAAGGTCGGCATCTTCGTCGGCACCTCCACCAGCGGCTACCGCGATCTCGTTGCGGGCGACACCGGCGGCGACGGCTATGTGGCGACCGGCGCTGTGGCGTCCGTCGGGCCCAACCGCATCAGCTACTTCCTCGACCTGCACGGGCCGAGCGAGCCGGTGGAGACGGCCTGTTCAAGCTCCCTCGTCGCCCTGCATCGCGCGGTCCGCTCGATCCGCGACGGCGACTGCGAGATGGCGCTGGTCGGCGGCGTCAACACCATCGTCACGCCGGAAGCGCATATCAACTTCGCCAAGGCCGGTATGCTGTCGCCCGACGGCCGCTGCAAGACCTTCTCGGCACACGCCAACGGCTATGTGCGCGGCGAAGGAGCGGGCATGCTCTTCGTGCGGCGCCTGTCCGATGCGCTGCGCGACGGCGATCCGATCCTGGCCGTCGTGCGTGGCACGGCGATCAATCACGGCGGGCGGGCGAATTCGCTGACCGCGCCCAATACCGAGGCGCAGGCCGATCTGTTGCGGGCGGCCTATCGGGATGCCGGGATCGACCCGTCGACCATCGGCTATATCGAAGCTCATGGCACCGGAACCGCGCTCGGTGATCCGGTTGAGATCAACGCGCTGAAGTCGGCCTTTTCCGCGCGCGCCGCCGGCGACGTCTGCGGCATCGGCTCGGTGAAGACCAATATCGGCCATCTGGAGCTTGCCGCCGGCATCGCGGGCGTTGCCAAGGTGCTGTTGCAGATGCGGCATCGCCAGTTGGTGCCGAGCCTGCATTGCGAGACGCTCAATCCGTATATCGAGCTTGCCGGCACGCCGTTCGACGTCGTCCGGCAGGGGCGGCCCTGGACGGCTCCGCGCGATGCTGCGGGCCGCGAACTGCCGCTGCGGGCAGGCGTCAGCAGCTTCGGCTTCGGCGGGGTCAACGCCCATGTGGTGCTGGAGGACTACCCGTCCGCGCCGCCGTCCGTCGCCGCCGCACCGGCACCGCAGCTTATCGTCCTGTCCGCCCGCGATGCGGCGCGTCTGGAAGACCGGGCACGGGATCTTGCGGAGGCACTTGAGAGCGGGCGCTTCACGGACGCCGACCTTGCCGACATCGCCTTCACGCTGCGTGCCGGCCGCGCGCCGATGAAACAGCGCCTTGCGTTTGTCGCGCGCTCCCTGGCGGACGCGGTGCGCATGCTGAAGGCATATCTCGGCGGCGCATCAGCCCCCGGCCTTCTGGTCGGAAACGATGCCGCACCCACCCGCGGCCCTGTGCCAGAGCCGGCGGGCCTTGAGGACTGGGCGCGGCACTTCGCGCAAGGCGGAGACCTTACCGGCTTTGTTGAGACCGCAGGCGCGCATCGCCGCGTCCGCCTGCCGACCTATCCCTTTGCCCGCGATGTCTATCGTGTCGGCGGCAGCCCCGCTCCCGCCCGCCCGGCAGTCGCGGCGCAAGGGGCGACGGTCAGCGAAGAGATCGGCGGCCCCTTCGCCCGGCGCCTTGAGGCATCGGCCTTCTACCTGCGCGATCACCGGTTCCGCGACATGCCAATACTGCCGGCCGCGATGGGACTGGAGCTTGCCCGAAACGCCTTCGTGGCCGCCGGCGGGCGCGATCCCGTGCGTCTTGAGGGCGTGACGTGGCGCCGGCCGCTGGAACTCGCCTCCGGCTCTGTAGAGGTGCGTCTGCCGCTGGAAGAGGGCGAGGCTGGCGCCAAAAGCTTCCGTCTGCTTTCGGGCATCGACACCGAGCATATGCGCGGCAGTGTTTCGTCCTTGCCGGTCGGCTCCGTCCCGCCGCGTTTCGACATTGCGGCACGGCGCGGCCACTGCCCGCGCGGGCTCGACCGTGACTGGCTCTATGCGAGCTATGCCGCGCTCGGCCTCTCCTACGGCCCGGCCTTCCGCTGTGTCGTCGAGATGCAGGCCGGCGAGGGCGAGGCGCTTGCCCGGCTGCGGCTGCCGGAGGCCGCCCGTGGCGGCGAGACGTTCCATCTGCACCCCTCGATGCTCGATGCCGCCTTCCATGCCGCGCTCTGCCTGTTCCACGGCGAGCCCGGCGGCACGGCGGCGCTGCCCTTCGCGCTGGACCGGATGGACGTCTTCGGCCCGACGGACGAGGAGATGTGGGCGCATCTGCGCGAGCAGCCGGCAGCAGACGGTCTGCGCCGCATCGACATCGATCTTGCCGATAGGACGGGCACCGTCCGCGTCGCGATCCGCGGCTTCACCCTGCGCCTGGTGAGGGGAGCGCCGTCGCCGGACGAGATCCGCTCGCCGGCGAAACCGGAAACCTCCGCCGCGCTGGTCACAGCCGCCGAGCGCTATCTTGCGGAAGTCGTCGCGCGCGAGACCGGGATCCCGGTTGCGGAGATCGACCCTGAGGCCGCGCTCGAGGCCTACGGCATCGACTCCCTGCTGATCACCCGCCTGACCGACGAACTCGGCAAGGTGTTCGGCCCGCTCTCCAGCACCCTGTTCTTCGAGCACCAGACGATCGCCTCGCTGGCCGGCCATTTCGCCTCCGCCCATCCGCAGACGCTGTCGGAGATCGTGGGAGCAGCGCCCGCCGACGCGCGCCCGGCGATTGCCGCTCTCGCTGCTCCGCCCGCCCGTGAGCGCATGGGCGAGGCAAGGGACGAGCCCATCGCCATCATCGGGCTTGCCGGACGCTATCCCGGCGCGCGCGATGTCGAGGCGTTCTGGCAGAACCTTGCGGCGGGGCGCGACAGCATCACCGAGATACCGGCCGAGCGCTGGGACCATGCAAGGTTTCACGACCCGGAAGGCCGGGGCGGGCTCCCGCGCGGCAAGTGGGGCGGCTTCGTCGAGGATTTCGACCGCTTCGACCCGCTGTTCTTCAACATCGCGCCGCGCGAGGCGCCCTATATCGATCCGCAGGAGCGGCTGTTCCTGCAATGCGCCTGGGAGACGCTGGAGGATGCCGGCTACACCCGCGAGAGCGTGGCGCCGGCCGCAGACGGCATGGCGGGCGGCGATGTCGGCGTCTTCGTCGGCGTCATGTACGAGGAGTATCAGCTCTACGGTGCGGAAAGCACTGCCGCCGGCCGGCCGCTTGCCCTCTCCGGCAGTGCGGCCTCCATCGCCAACCGGGTCTCCTATTTCTGCGATTTCCACGGCCCCAGCATGGCCGTGGACAGCATGTGCTCGTCGTCCCTGACGGCGATCCATCTGGCCTGTGAGGCCCTGCGCGCCGGCGATTGCAGCGTTGCCCTTGCTGGCGGTGTCAACCTGACCCTGCACCCCAACAAGTATCTCGCGCTTGCGCAGGGGCGCTTCCTGTCGAGCACCGGGCGCTGCGAGAGCTTCGGCGAGGGCGGCGACGGCTACGTGCCGGGCGAGGGCGTCGGCGCGGTGCTGCTGAAGCCGCTGTCGCGTGCCATCGCCGATGGCGACCGCATCCACGGCGTCATTCGCGCCTCGGCGCTGAACCATGGCGGCAAGACCAACGGCTATACCGTGCCGAACCCGCTGGCGCAGGCGGCGGTCATCGGCCGCGCCATCCAGCGCGCGGGCGTGCGCGCCGGGGACGTCGGCTATGTCGAGGCGCACGGCACCGGCACCAGCCTCGGCGATCCCATCGAGATCGCCGCCCTGTCCCGCGCCTATCGCCGGGAGACCGATGCTTGCGGCTTCTGTGCCATCGGCTCGGTCAAGTCCAACATCGGCCATGGCGAGAGCGCTGCCGGCATCGCCGGCCTCACCAAGGTGCTGCTGCAGTTCCGCCATGGCCGGCTGGCGCCTTCGCTGCATTCGGCAACGCCCAACCGGGAGATCGATTTCGCCGCCTCGCCCTTCCGCGTCCAGCAGCGACTGGAAGACTGGCCGCGGCGGCGGGACCGGCAGGGCAACGAGCTGCCGCATCTTGCCGCGCTCTCTTCGTTCGGGGCCGGCGGCTCGAACGCCCATCTGATCATCGAGGACTATCCGGCGCCCGCTCCTCGGGAGGCCGCTCCCTCCCGCACGGTCTATCCGTTCTCCGCCCGCGAGGCAGGGCAGCTGCGGCAGGTGCTGGAGCGGTTCCGCGCGCGCCTCGACACCTTGTCCGAAGCGGACCTTCCTGCCGCCGTTGCGACCCTGCAGGACGGGCGCGAGGCCTTCGAGGAGCGGCTTGCCATCGTTGCGGGCGACAGGGCGGAGCTGGTCCGTCTGCTGGACGCGGCGCTGGCGGATACGGGGGATATTCCGGGCATCTGGCGTGGCCGTGCCGCGCGCGGCCGCTTCGACGATACGCTGCCGGCCTCGCTGGAGGCTGCGGCTGCTGCCTGGGTTACCGGCGCGCGGGTGGACTGGCGGCAGCTGCGCGGCGGCGCCCGTCCCGTCCGCATCGGCCTGCCGACCTATCCCTTTGCCCGCGAGCGCTACTGGTTGCCCGAGGGGGCCGCCGTGGAGCATCGCGAGATCTCGGCGCCGGCCCTGCCGCTGCTGTTCCGCCCGCACTGGCAGGAGAAGGACCTTGCCGCGGCCGCCCCGCCATCGCCGGGCCGGCATGTGGTCGTGCTCTGCGGGGCGCCGGACGAGGCCGCCTCCCGCCTGCGCTCTCATATGCCGCAGGCCCGGATCGTGCAATTGGAGAGCCAAAGCGGGGATCAAGGCGAGCGCTTTGCCGATCATGCCGCTCAGCTGCTTGCCCTGCTGAAGGAGGGGGCGACCAGCCGCTCGGGACCCGCCGTCCTGCAGCTCGTGCTTCCCGTGGAGGATACGCTGGCCGAAGGGCTTGCCGGCCTGCTGCGCTGCGCGCGGCTGGAGCACCGCGATCTTGCGTGTCAGGCGATCTCGCTCGATCCCGTCCGGCCGGACCTTGCCGGTCTGCTGGCGCGCGAGGCCTCTGTCGAGCAGTCCGATCACGATATCCGCTACAGCCGGGACCAGCGCCTGGTCCGGACCTGGCAGGAGATCGAGACCGGCGCCAAGGCACTGCCCGTGCCTTGGAAACCGGACGGCGTCTATCTCGTCACCGGCGGGGCCGGCGGTGTCGGCCTGCATGTCGCCGCCGAAATCGTGGCGAGGGCGCTAGGTGCCACGGTCTGGCTCATCGGCAGGTCTGCGCGCCATGCAGCGCTTGAGGAGACCCTTGCCCGCCTGGGTCCGCGCGCCGTCTATCGTCAGGCCGATGTCACCGACCGCGCGGCGATGCAGGCGCTGGTCCCGGAGATCCGCGCGGTGCACGGCCGCCTCGATGGCGTCGTCCATGCGGCCGGCCTCACCCGCGACAGCCTGATCGCCAACAAGTCCGAGGCCGATCTGCGCGCGGTGCTCGCGCCCAAGGTCGCCGGCACTCTGGCACTCGATGCAGCGCTCGGCAGCGAGTCGCTCGATTTTCTGCTGCTCTTCGCCTCCGCCTCCGGAGCCCTCGGCAACGCGGGGCAGGCGGACTATGCCGCGGCCAACGCGTTTCTCGATGCCTTCGCGCAGGAGCGAAACCAGCGTGTCGGGAAAGGCGAATGCTGGGGCCATACGCTCTCCATCGACTGGCCCTACTGGCAGGATGGTGGCATGCGCCTTCCTGGCGCCGTCGTCTCCGCGATGGAGCGGCAGGCGGGCGCCGCACCGCTTGCAACCGATGCCGCGTTGGCGACGCTTGCCTTCGCGCTCCAGCGCAAGGACGACGACCAGCTTCTCGTGCTGTCGGGCGACAAGAGCCGTCTGCGCGCGCTGGTGCAGCCCTCGAATGAGGGGATGGTCGCCCCGCCGCCTCCCTTCCGCTCGGCGGCGGTTCCCGTGCAGGCGGCCGCGGCGGAAACCGTCGCCCGTGATGCGGTCCCTTCCGTGAGCGAAGCCGTTGTCGACGCGGTGCGGGCTTGTTTCGCGGAGGTCCTGAAGATCCCTGCCGGGCGGCTTGGGGCGGACGAGACGATCGATCGCTTCGGCGTCGATTCCGTCTCGGCGCTGGACATCGTGGCAGCGCTCGAAACGCGCTTCGGCTCCCTGCCGCAGACGCTCCTCTTCGAGCATCCGACCATCGCCCGGCTGGCCGCAGCCCTTGAGGAGACGGGGCAGGGCGAACGGACCGCGACCCGCGAGGACGCGCCTGCGCCCGCGCCGATCCCGGCGGTGCCAGCCGCGAAGGTTGGCGGTATCGCCGTGATCGCCGTTGCCGGACGCTTCCCCGGCGCGCGGACGGTGGAGGAGTTCTGGCAGGCGCTGGAGGAGGGGCGCGACTGCGTCCGCGAGGTGCCGGCCGAGCGCTGGGATGTCGAGGCGACCTGGTCGCCGCGCAAGGGCCGGCCGCTTGCCAGCCATTGCCGCTGGGGCGGCTTCATTGATGACGTGGACCGCTTCGATGCGGGCTTCTTCGGCTATAGCCCGCGCGAGGCGGCGCTCGCCGATCCGCAGGAGCGGCTGTTCCTCGAGACGACCTGGCACCTGCTGGAACGCGCCGGCCATACGCGCGCCTGGCTGGGCAAGCGCTACGGCAACCGCGTCGGCGTCTTCGTCGGCGCCATGTACCAGCACTACAAGGCGCTGGAGATGGATGCGGAAAGCCGGGCGCTGCTGCTGCTCTCGTCCTACTCGGCGATTGCCAACCGCACCTCGTTTGTCTTCGACCTGCAGGGCCCGAGCGTTGCCGTCGACAGCATGTGCTCCTCCGGCCTTCAGGCCGTGCATCAGGCCTGCCAGAGCCTTGCGACCGGCGAGTGCCGGCTGGCGATAGCCGGCGGCGTCAACCTGTCGCTGCTGCCGGAAAAATATGTCGGGCTCAGCCAGGCCGGCCTCGTCGGCAGCCATGCCGCCAGCCGCAGCTTTGCCGGCGGCGACGGCTATCTCCCTTCGGAGGGCGTGGGCGCAGTGCTGCTGAAGCCGCTCGACGACGCTCTGGCCGATGGCGACACCGTGCTTGCCGTGATCCGCGCCAGCATGGCCAACCATGCCGGCCATTCCGCCGGCTATGCGGTGCCCAATGTCGATGCGCAGACCCGCCTGCTTGCGGAAAATCTCGAGGCGGCGGGCATCGATCCCCGGTCCATCGGCTATGTCGAGGCCGCCGCCAACGGCTCCTCCATCGGCGATGCCATCGAGCTCAGGGCATTGGGCCGGGTCTTCGCCGGTGCGCAAAACATCCCGCTCGGTTCGGTGAAGGCCAATCTCGGCCACGCGGAGGCCGCCTCCGGCATGGCCCAGCTCACCCGGGTCCTGCTGCAGTTCCAGTATCGCCGTCTTGTCCCGTCGCCCGGCCTGCCGGGTGTTGAGGCCGCCGGTTCTCCTTTTGCCGGAACGCCCTTCGTGCCGCAGCTGCGGGCCGAGCCCTGGCACCCGCGCGTCGTCGACGGTGAGGCGCAGCCCTTGCGGGCGAGCGTCAGTTCCTTCGGCGCGGGCGGCTCCAACGTGCATCTGGTGCTGGAGGAGGCACCGCCAGCGGTCGCCGCCAGCACCGACGAGCCCGCCGGTCGCTTCCGTTTCCCCGTTTCCGCGCGCACGCCGGACCAGCTTGCGGCGGTGCTTCGGCAGCTCGCCGACTTCGTGCGGAGCGCGCCAGACCTTTCGCTGGCCCGCCTGTCGCGCACGTTGCGTTTCGGCCGCGAGACGATGGCCTGCGGCATTGAGCTGACGGCCTTCTCGGCAGAGGAACTCGTTGCGGGGCTGGAAGCCGCGGCGACCGACCCGCCGGCAGCGCCCCTGCCGCAGGCGACGGAGGAGGGTGACCGGAGCGGCCTTCTCGTCCTGCCCGGCTATCCCTTCGCCCGCGAGCGTCACTGGATCGGCACGCTGCCGGCAACGCCATCCCCGGAGCCCGAAGCGCGCAGCACCGCGAGCGACGCCGCGCCTCTGGAAACGCTCCGGCAGACGGTTGCCGCCATTCGCGGCGTGTCGCCTTCGCAGGTTCCAACGGATCGGCCGCTCCGCGATCTCGGCGTCGAGTCCATGGGCTGGATGCGGCTGGTCTATGCGGTCGAGGAGGCGCACGGATGCGCGCTCACCCATGCCGATCTCGACCGGCATCCGACGCTTGCAGCGCTCGCCGCCCGCATTGCGTCAAACACGCCGGATGCGCTGCCGGTGGCCACGCCCTCGGTGATGGACGGACCCTGGCGGGCTCCGCTCGGCGAGGGGCAGAAAGGGCTCTGGGTCCTCCAGACGCTCTACCCCGGCCGGACGGACTACAACGTGCCGCTGGCCTTCCGCGTGAGCGGTATCGACGAGCCGAGCCTCTCCCGCGCCTGCGACTGGCTGTGCGAGAGCTTTCCGGTGCTGACCGCGCGCGTTGCGGTTCAGGGCGAGATGCTGGAGGCCAGCACCGCGCCGCGCCTTGAGACCCTCTCCATCCCCAAGGAGATCGAGCCGGCCGAGTTCGCCCGCCGCCGACTGGCGCGGCCTTTCGACCTCGCCAAGGACGCGCCGGTGCGCTTCGAGCTGCTGCAGGGCGGAACGCTCGGCCCCGGCGAAAGCCTTCTCCTCGTGACCTTCCATCACATCGCCATCGACGGTGCGTCCGCTGCCGTCGCGGCCCGCCTGCTCTGGCAGGCCTATTCTGCCTTCGTCTCCGGTGGCGCGCCCGCATCGCCTGCCGCCGCGAACCGTGCCGACTATGCCGATTTCATCGCCTGGGAACGGGAGATGCTCGCCTCGCCACGCGGCGAGGAGCAGCTGCGCTACTGGCGCGAGGTGCTGTCCGGCGAGTTGCCGGGTCTCGACCTGCCGGCCGACCGGGACGCTCTGGCCGCCGAAACCGGCCGCCGCGACGGCGCGGTCGAGCACCGCCTGCCCAGGGCGCTGGTCGCCCGCATGCGGGAGGTCTTGCTTGAGCGCGGCACCAGCCCGGCCGCCTTTCACCTGGCGGTTTTCTCGGTGCTTCTCTATCGCCATACCGGCCAGGAAGACCTGATCGTCGGCGTGCCGACCCTGCGCCGGCCGCAGCGACGGTTCGAGGAAACCATCGGTTACTGCGCCAACATGATGGCGCTGCGCATCGCCGTCGACGGCGAGCTTCCTGCCGCCGTCCTGCTCGAAACCGCGCAGCGCGCGCTGGGCGAGGGGCTCGCCCGCGCCGATGTACCTTTCGCGGCTGTCGCGCAGGGTCTCGGCGGCTCGGCCGACGGGCAGGCACCCTGGCAGGTCGGCTATGCCTACCAGAACTTCCCGCAAGGCACCGGCATCGACCTGCCGCCGGAGCTCGGCCGGGTGGAGCATCTGCCGCAGATCCGCCAGCCGGGCGACACGCCCTTCGGCCTCGAGGTCTACGAGGAGGGGAGCGGCCTGCTGCTGGTCGCAAGCTTCGACGGGGAGCGGTTCTCCGCCGCCCGGATCGAGCGCATGCTGGGCCACTACCAGACGCTGGCGGGCGCGATGCTCGACGACCTCGAAACGCCGCTCGGCGAGCTCGCCATGCTGACCCGCGCGGAGCGCGAGCGGTCGCTCTACAGCTGGAGCGCGACAACGGAGGCGGCGCCCGCGGCGGGGCTGGTTCACGAGTGGATCGAGGCGCGTCTGCGCCAGGGTCCTTCCGCCGAGGTGCTCGGCGGCCAGGGCGAAACGCTCACCGCCCGCCAGCTGCTGCGGCAGGTCGAGCGCCTGTGCCTTATCCTGTCGTCCTGCGGCATCCGGCAGGGAGACCGCGTCGCGGTGCTTGCCGGGCGCGAGGCTGGCGGCATCGCCGGCCTGCTGTCCGTGCTCGCTTCCGGCGCGGTCTGGGTGCCGCTCGATCCCGAGCATCCGGACGAGCGCCTGTCGCTGATCCTGCGCGATGCAGGGGCAACGCTCGTTCTGGCGCCGAAGGGGCTGGCCGCCCGCGCGCGCAAACTGGCTGCGAGCGGCGTCCGCGTCGTCCGCCTCGACCGCGACGGCTGGGACCTGCGCCCGCAGCTCGCCCGCCGCCGTCCCGTCGTCCTGAGGCCGGAGGATCCCGCTTACATCATCTACACCTCGGGCTCGACGGGCACGCCCAAGGGCGTCGTCGTATCCCACGGCGCACTGGCCGGCCACTGCCGGGCGGTCGTCGATCACTATGGCCTGGGCGAGCGGGACGCTGTGCTGCAGTTCGCCTCGCCCGGCGTAGATACCGCGCTGGAACAGATCCTGCCGGCGCTGGCGAGCGGTGCCCGTCTCGTCATCGGCGGCACGGCCGTCCGTGCGCCTTCCGACTTCCTGAAGCTGCTCGAGCGTGAGCGCATCACCGTCGCCGACCTGCCGCCGGTCTATCTGCGCGAGCTGTTGCAGGCCTGGAAGACCGGCGGTGCCGAGCTTTCCGGGCTCTCCCTGCGCCTGCTGATCTGCGGCGGCGAGGCGCTGGGGCCGGATGTCGTCGCCCTGTGGGCCGACAGCGACCTCAAGCGGGCGCGCCTGCTCAACGCCTATGGCCCGACCGAGGCGACGATCACCGCCCTCGTGCATGATGTGACGCCGGACGACCGCTTCGGCCCGGTGCCCATCGGTCGCCCGCTGGCCGGCACCCGGATCTATATTCTCGATCCTCACGGCAATCCGGTCCCCGACGGCGTCGTCGGCGAGCTGCATATCGGCGGCGCCCGCCTTGCCATCGGCTACCATGGCCGCGACGACCTCACGCGCGAGCGCTTCGTCCTGCGAACCATCGACCCCGGCGAGCCGCCCGTGCGTCTCTACCGCACCGGCGACCTTGCGGCCTTCCTGCCGAACAGCGGCGGCACCGTCGCCTTTCATGGCCGCATCGACGATCAGGTGAAGATCCGCGGCTTCCGCGTCGAACCGGGCGAGGTCGAGGCGGCCCTTGCCGCCGAGGGACTGGGCGAGGTCGTGGTGCTGGCGGAGGCGGATGGCGAGGGCAGGGCCTTCCTCGCCGCCTTCGTGGCCGCGCCTGAAGCCGGCTTTGACGCCGCCGCCCTGCGGGACCGGCTGTCCGCGCGTCTGCCGTTGCACATGCTCCCCTCCATGATCCACCGCATCGATGCGCTTCCGGTCGCGCCCGGCGGAAAGGTCGACCGGCGGGCGCTGCGCAGGCTGGCTGCGCGGCCGACTGTCGCCCAGGATGCCGCCGACGAGATCGGGCAGCTGGACGACGTGGAAGCTCTTCTGCGGGACGTATGGGCTAGGGCGCTGGGCCGTGAGGCGGGTCAGCTGCGGCGCGGCGACAGGTTTTCCGACAGCGGCGGCGACAGTCTTGCCGCCGTACGCCTCCTCGGCGGGATCGAGCGGGCCTTCGGCCTCACCCTGTCGGTCGCCGATCTCGGCGCGGCCGCAACGCTTGGCGAACAGGCAAGGCTGCTGCGCCAGCGCCTGCCTGCCGGTACCGTGCTCCGCAAGGAAGACACCGCCGCCAAGTCCTCGCTCGTCGTGCCTCTGCGCATCGCGCTGCACGCCGATGCCCCTGCGCTCTTCCTGGTGCATCCGGTCGGCGGCACGGTTGCGTGCTACGCCGGTCTTGCCGCCGCGCTGCCTGAGCACTGGTCCGTCCATGGCATTCGCGCCTCCGGCCTCGTTGCCGGGGACAGCCCGGAGGTCACCAGCCTGCCGGCGTTGGCGTCGCGCTACATCGAACAGCTGCGCGCCATGCATCCGGCCGGACCGTACCGTCTTGCCGGCTGGTCGATGGGCGGGGTCCTTGCCTTCGAGATGGCGCGCCAGCTCCAGGCCGCCGGCGAGCGCGTTGATTTCCTGGCACTGCTCGACAGCTACACGCCGCAGGAACTTGCGCGCGTGGAGCCCTCGCTTGCCGGAGATGCCACCGGGCCCGGCGAAATCGCGGAGCAGGCTTGCCGGGCGGCCTTCGTTCGCGACCTTCTCGGCGGGGAAACGGTGGAACTTGCCGCAGGCGCCGACCTTGCCGATCAGCTGCTGGCAATGCCCGCCTTCGCCCGCCGCCATCCCGGCATGGGCGCTGCGGACCTGCGCCGCCTCTTCGCCGTCTTTGCCGCCAACCAGGCGGCACTTGCCGACTATCAGCCCGGCCCCTGCGCCGTGCCGCTGACCCTGGTCAGGACATGGCAGGGGCTGGAGCGGTTCGGCGGCGCGGCGGACTGGCAGGCACTTGCCCACGGCGGCTTTGTCCTGCACGAGGCCGCAGGCGACCATCACAGCTTCCTGCAACCGCCGCACCTTCAAGGCTGGGCCGGACACCTGTCGCAGGCCCTCATGGACCTGAAGGAGCGGGCATGAGCGCAGGGGCAACTTGTGTGTGGGCGAAGGCGTGGCCGGCCTTGCAATTGAAGGCAAGAGACGGGCTTATAGCAGGCTGGAACCGCAGCGGGGCTCGCCCTATACTGCCGCCCTGTTCACTGTAAAAATTGGCGAGTCGGCCGAATGGCACTGGACGATGAGTTCGAAGATTATGAAGAATTTCTTCGCAGCGAACGCCAGCGTCGAGTCCAGATCTATACTTTGCTGGTTTTGCTTTTGTTCGGCGTCGGACTGGTAACGCTCTGGAACCGGGTGGTCGTCACCATTCATTCGGGCGAGGCCGGCGTGCTCTACCGCTGGGTGTCCGGCACGGACATGAGCAACATCTATGGCGAGGGGCTCCACATCATGTGGCCCTGGAACCGGATGTATGTCTACAACGTCCGCTTGCAGACCGAGCAGCGCCAATACAGCCTGCTGACCCAGGGCGGTCTTCCCGTCGATCTGGAAATCGCCGTGCGCTACAAGCCGGACCTGCGTCTGCTGCCGCTGCTGCATGTCACGGTCGGACCCGAATACCTGGACAAGATCGTGTTTCCCGAGACCGAGGCGGTGCTGCGCCGGGCCGTCGGCCAGTATGCCCCGGAGGAGGTCTATACCAGCCGCCGCGGCTTCCTTGAATCGATCGTCGTCAACAGCCTGACCAATGTCGAGGATCGCTACGTCATCATCGACGATGTGCTGGTGCGCAATGTCGAGCTACCGCCGGCCGTGCGCCTGGCGGTCGAACGCAAGCTCACTCTTCTGGAGGAAGAGAAGGCTTACCAATACCGCATCGGCATCGAGAAGCAGGAAGCGGAGCGCAAGGCCATCGAGGCGGAGGGTATCCGCCGCTACCAGGACGTCATCAAGCAGAGCCTGACGGAGGACCTGCTGCGCTGGCAGGGCGTGCAGGCGACCAAGGAGCTGGCATCCTCGCCCAATGCCAAGACGGTCGTGATCGGCTCGGGCAAGGACGGCTTGCCGCTCATTCTCGGCGGCGACAGGTAGGCGGATGGCCAGGAAGCCTTTCGCCAAGACCATCCGGCCTGCAGGCAAGGCTGCCTGGCTGCGGGTGGTTGCCGGTATCGCCCTGATCTGGCTGGCGCTTTTCGCGGTGATCGTCGCATCGAGCGGCATTTCGGTGGGCGAGCGTGTGATGGCCTATGTGGACATCATGCGCGGCAACACGTCGAGCGCCGTCAAGATCGGCCTGGTCTATGCCGATAACGAGGAGGTCAACAGCTTCACCAACGGCGCGCGGCTCGCCGCAGCGCGGGTGAACGCCGAAGGCGGCATCCTCGGTCAGGACCTGGAGCTGCTGCTCTACCGCGAGGAAGTGTCCTTCGGCGAGGGCGGGTTCGAAAGGACGATTGCCCGGACCATGCGCCTTGCCGGCGAGGTGGCTCGCCAGAACGGGTTGTTCGGCGTGATCGGCCACGAATGGTCGGACACGGCGATCACCGCGAGCGCGATCTACAATCAGAACGACATCCTGTATCTCGCCACGCATGCGACCGCCTCGGCGCTGACCAATCACGGGTTTTCCCTGCTTTTCGCGCTGCAGCCGGACAACAGCGACAACACCGAGATGATCGCGCGGTACGCGCTGGCAACCGGGCTCAAGCGTTTCCTCGTGCTCACCGACAAGAGCGACTACGGCAAGGAGGCCGGGGACTTCTTCAGCGCGGTCGCCACCCAGCAGGGCGGGAACGTGGTGTTCCGTGGTTACCTGCCCGGTCATGGCCGGTCCGTCGACCAACTGCTCATGTTCGTTCTCGACAACAACCTGTTCGGCAAGGGCGATTACGACGCCTTTTTCGTTGCCTCGGCCTTGACCCTCGACACGGCCGAGTTCATCCGCCGGGCGCGGGAGCTCGGTCTCGACAAGCCGGTGCTGGGGCTCGAATACATGTTCTCCAACACCATCGAGAACCATGTCGGGCGGCAGAAGATGAAGGACGTGATCGGCGTCTCGCTCTTCGACAGCGAAAGCGTCAATGCCCTCTCCACCGACTTCGTCAGTTCCTATCTGCAGCAGTATAACGGGATGCCGGACTTGAGCGCTGCACTCGGTTACGATGCGGTGATGCTGCTGAAGGAAGTCACCGAGCGAACCGGCACCCTGGATCCCGGCAGAATTGCCGATGCGCTCAAGGTCGCCCGTTATGGCGTGCCGTTCGAGGGCGTTACGGGTAAGATCGTGTTCAATACGAAGGGACTGATCACGGACACCGACGTTTTTGTCGTGCGCCACGATGGAACGCGGTTCCAGACGGTGGCAAGCTACCGCAAGCCTCTGGAGTGGTCGTCCGACATTATCGAAAGGAGTGGGGACGACAGCGCCTTGATGCCTGATCCCGCTGCCAACAAGGAGCACACCGTGCCATGACGATCTTCGTCAACCCGTGGGTACTTTTCATCTGGGTCATCGCCAGCTGGATCATCGGCATGCTCGGCCGCGACACCCGCTTCGGCTTCGTCGGCAATTTTCTTGTCGCCTTCCTGTTCAGCCCGGTCGTCGGTGTCATCGTGCTGCTGGCGTCCGATCGCTGGGCGGGGCTTGGCGGCCGCCGGCGCGATCCGCGTCGTCGGTCCGGCGGCGCCTGAGCGCTTTGCCCGGCTGACCTGACCAGGCTGACCTGCTCGCGGCCGTTCCGGCCGGCGCCGCCGGCCGCAAGCCTGCCACCCGCAAGCCTGGAGTCTGTGCCGCCTGGCCTCTGCGGACGCGGCCTCGACGCACCGACCTTTGAAAACGAAAACGCCGCGAACGCTGGCTCCAGCATTCGCGGCGATCATGTTTTTTGAGAGCGTCGAAGGCGGCGTCCCGGTGGAGCCGCCCCGATCCCTGTCAGCAGAAGCCGTCAGGACGCCTTGGCGGCCGTCTCCTCGACGGTCTCGGCCACGGCCTCGGCGCCGCCCTTGGTGCGGTCGCGCGCGCGCTTGGCCAGTTCCTTGCCCTTCTCGAACTGCTCCTTATAGAAGGCGCGCATCTTGCTGGCGTCGAAGTCCATCAGCGAGCCGCCATCCTCGTAGTGGCGGGCGATGGAACGGCCGACCGCATAGGTCGATGCGCCGGCCACGACCGGCAGCGACACCATGCCGACCATCCAGCCGATGCCGGGGATGAGCTTGGTGGCGCTCGCCGCGACCGCATAGCCGGCCCCGTAGCCGAGCACGCCGCCGGCCAGCGCATAGATCACCTTGCGGCCCATCTTGTCGGAGAAGGGCTTGCCGTAGAGCTGCGACAGCTTCTGGATCATGCGCAGCTGGATCGCCACCACTGCGGCGATGTCGAAGATCGCCACCGGCACGATGCTGGCCGCCACGGAGGCGAGCACATAGTCCTTGGTAAGGCTCTCGGCCGTGAGCTGGCGGGCGATGTCGTCGTCGGACAGCGTGGCCGCTTCCGGAGCCCCGCCCTCGATCACGTCTTCCACGTCCGCCTCGATATCGGCGTCGCTGGCCGCAGCGGTCTTCTCGGCAGTGCTCTTGGTTGCCATCCAAACTCTCCTGATGCTGTCCGAAGGCGCCTGTTGCGCGAGGATCCGAAATGCTGCCGCCGGAAGCGGACTGAATGATTTCCGGGAAATTCCGAGGAAACGGTACTCTTTCGAATCGAAAAAGGAAAGACTTGCAAGCTGTTGCGGCCCTGCTTTCGGCGCGATTTTCGCCCCTCGGTCCGTTTCAACCCTTGGTGCCCGCCCCCTCGACCGGCTCCCCGCGTTCCAGCCGCTCCACGAACACATCGCCGATCACCCGCGTCAGGGCGACGGCGGCGGCGGCGGTCACGGTCATGCCGACCAGGTTCGGACCCGGCGCCATCCTGAGCAGGCTGGTGGTGGTGAAGCTGGCGATGCCCGGCGCGCCGACGCCGGCCAGCAGCGACAGGGCGATCCGGCCGCTGCGGTCCCGGTCGAGCGGGATCCTGTAACAGCGCGACAGTTCCCGCAGCATCCGCGCGACCAGGGCGGCGACGGCGGCAAGATCGACCCATGGCAGCGGCACGAAGCCGGCAAGTCCCGCCAGCGTCGAATGCCGCTCGATGATCAGCCGCGCCCGCGCCCGGCGCAGCGCAGTGCCCGTCGGCGGCCGCGTCGTCAGGGCGCGGCCTTGGGAAGGGGGCACCTGCGTGCGCCCTGCATCGTCCCGTTCTGCCGTGGTCTTGGCCGCGGCTTCCGGCTGCCCGCTGGAGGCCGTGGCAGATGCGTTGGCAGGGGCCTCCGCCGGCACGTCCGCCTCCGGGGCGGGGCCTGCCTGCGGCGAAGCCGCCTTGGCCTCCGCCCTCCTGGCCGGCTCGCTTGCCGTAGCGGCAGCGGCGGGCTGCGCCTGCGGCGTGTCCTGCGCCTGTTCCGCCGCATGCATCTCGCGGCGGATGTCGTGGATCGTGCGCTGCAAGGTCCTGGGGAGTTTCCGGCTCACGCGCTGCGCACCTTTCGTGTCGCCAGCAGGGCCTCGACCTCGCCGGCCAGGTCCTGCACGTCCTGCGCCGCCGCGCCGTCCGGCTGGGTCAGCGTCGGCGTCGCGCCGTAGAGCGCGGCCTCGGCGTAGGAGACCCGGTTCTGCAGCTCCTGCCGCAGCAGCGGGAAACCGGCCTCTTCCAGCTCGGCGCGGATGTGGCGGGCGATCACGCTGCCGCGCGTCGTCTGGGTCAGCACGCAGCGGAAGGTCGGCGCCCAGCCCTGAACGCCGGCCATCAGCAGGCCGACCGTGTCGGTCATCCGGTCGACGTCGAGCGGCGACGGCTTGACCGGGATCAGCACCAGGTCGGCGACCGCAAGGCCCGCCGCGGTGATCTCGCTGTCGAAGCCCGGCGTGTCGACGACGATCAGGTCGTGATCGCCGGCCTGCTCCTTCACCGCCTTCCACATGTCCCGGTCGGCGCGGGCGATCACCGGCAGCCCGCCGAGCGCCTGCTCGCGCGCCGCCAGCCGGAGCACCGAATGCTGCGGGTCGGCATCGACCAGCAGGACCCGCCAGCCGCGCATCCGCCAGTAGACGGCAAGGCAGCTGGCAAGCGTCGACTTGCCACTGCCGCCCTTCAGCGACGCGACGGTGATGACCTGCGCGCTCATGGCCGGTCTGCTCCCCTAAGCTGATTCCCCGTTTGCACTGCGTTAACTATAGCGCGTTTCGCAAGGACGGGATGCCCATCCCATGGGCGTTTCGGCCAAGGGATGCCGGGCGGTTCGCCGGCTGCGCTTGCGCTTGCCGCCGGTCTCCGACATGAACGCACATGCCGGGGCGCGATCCCCGTTGCCGCACCGTTCCGGGACCCTCTCATGTCGCTCACCCTCGTCACCGCCGCCGATGCCGCCTTCGCCCCGACGCTGGCGCAATATCTGGCGAGCGTGAAGGCGAAGGGGCTCGACAGGGACGCCCGCATCGCCGTCTACGATCTCGGCCTCGATCCGGGCGAACGGGCGCGATTGGCCGCCCGGTTTCCGTTTGCGGAATTCCTGCCCTTCAGCCTGGTGCCCTATCCCGCCCATGTCGCGCCGTCCGCCGGGACCTACGCCTGGAAGCCGCTGGTGATCGCCGATGCGGCCGAGCGTTTCGGCGGGCGGATCTTCTGGTTCGACAGCGCGACGCTCTTCCACGGCACGCTTGCAGAGCCGCTCGCCGAGCTTGCCCGCCATGGCGTCTATACCCTCTCAGGCCAATCGAACCTGGCGCAGCGCTGCGCGGTGTCGATCCGCGAGCGGCTCGGCGTCGATCCCGCCTTCCTCGATCGCCGCATCCGGGTCGGCGGCGTCGTCGGCTTCGACCTGGAGCAGCCGATCGCTCGCGACATTCTCATCGACTGGGCGGACCTGGCGCTCGACCCAGAGGTCTTCATTCCGGCGGCCCGCGACAACAGCCACAATGCCGATCAGGCGATCCTGTCGATCCTGTTGTTCCGGGCCGAAGCCGCCGGTCGCCTGGTCTTGAACGAGGGCGACATCGACATCAGCTCGCCCCATCCGGTGCGCTGGATGAGCTCGCGCAACAAGCTCGACCCCGCCCGCCCGCGCTGGAGCGATCCGCTCGCCCGTCTCTGGTATCGGCTCTACAAGGCCGGCGACCGGGCGAACCTGCGCTGGCAGGACTTCTACCGCCGCCGCATCCTCGGCATGCACCGCTGGCCGAAGGAGAATTTCCGCACCTATGTGATGCGGGCGGGCGATGGGGCGCCGACGCCGGTGCCGTGCCCCGCGCTCAGCTATTACGCCGATCCTTTCCTGTGGCGGCGGGACGGGCGGCTCTGGCTCTTCGTGGAGGAGTTCCGCTATCCCGAGCAGCTCGGCCGCCTCGTTGCGATGGAACTCGGCGAGGACCTGCAGCCCGGTCCGCTGATGCCCGTCCTGCCGCTGCGCGAGCACGCGTCCTATCCCTTCCTCTTCGAGGCGGGCGGCGCGCTCTACATGCTGCCCGAGACCTGCGCGCTGCAGGCGCTCGATCTCTATGTCTGCGACCGTTTCCCCGACCGCTGGCGCCGGGTGAGGCGGATCTTCGAGCAGGCGGATGCCGTCGACAGCGCGCTTTTCCGCCATGACGGCGCCTGGTGGATCCTCACCTGCGGCAAGCCGCTGGGGCAGGACGGCGCGCGCACGCTCGCCTTGTATCGCAGCGAGGATCTGCTCACCGGCGCGTTCGAGCCGCACCCGGTCAACGCCGAGGGCATCTTCGCCGATGGGGACTACGGCTTCGGCCGCGGCGCGGGCAGCATCCTGCGCGACGAGACCGGCCTCCTGCGCGTCATGCAGAAGAACCTGACCTATTACGGACAGGGCGCCGAGCTCCGCCGCATTACGCGTCTCGATGCGCAAGGCTATCGCGAGGAGCCGGCCGAGCGCGACCATCCGCTGGCGCGCCTCGCGGAGCTGGCCTCGCCGCACCACATCGTCCTGCATGACGATGTCATCGCCTTCGATGTGCGCGCCCGGGTCGGCTTCGTCTCCGGCCTGCCGTGGATCGGCCGCGCGCTGAGCGCGCTCGACCCGGCGGCCAAGCGCTTCCTGTCGGGTGCGCCCGGTCTTGCCGGCGAGATCGCTGCGGCGGTCAGCGCGGCGTGTCGCCGCCTGCGGCCAGTCGATGGCCGCCCACCGTCCAGCGATCCGCCATGTGACGGATGACGATGGTGTTGTTGCGGCTTTCGGGCGTGCCTTCGCCGCTGTTGACCTTACCCAGGCTGTTGGCCCGGTAGAACGACTGGCGGGTGATGAGCTGGAAGCCCGCACGTGCCGCCGGCACCACGTATTTGCGCGCCGCGCAATGCCCTGAGATCCACACGTCGTCGACATAGAACGCCGCCGGCGGCGCACCGCGATGGGTCAGCATCCCCTCCATGTCGGGAAAGAAGCGCGGCCGCACCAGATAGCCGGAAAACCCTTGCAGGATGTCGATCTCGTAGCGCTTGCGCAGCCGGCGGGCGCGGATCGGCGTCGGCGGCTGCATGTAGAGATTGCTGCGGATCGTCGTCGGGCGGTCGGTCAGGTCGGCCGGCACCACCCAGCCGGAGAGGCCGATGGCCGCATCCCGATCGACCTCCGCCTCGCTCGCCAGCACCTTCAGGAAATCCGGCGGATAGATCCGGTCGTCGTCCACCACCACGATGGCGGCATCCGCATCGAGGGCGGTGAGGCTGGGAAACAGCTTCGTCGCCGGGCCGAAATCCTCGCAGCGCACGATGGTGACGGTGGCAAGCCTCGACAGCCATTCGGGGATCTCGTAGCCGCAGTTTTCCCGGCGCGAGTGATGCGGCACGTTGAGGCGGATTTCCGCCGGCGGCAGCGACTGGTCGAGCAGGCTCTTCAGCGTCATGCCGATATGCTCGATGCGGCTCGGGATCGTCGTCAGCGTCACCACCGGGCCGCGCGCCTCGGCGGCCTGCGCCTTTCGGTCCAGCTCGGCGATGTCGCGCCGCGCCAGCCTGCGCGCACGAAAAAGGTCGGCGATCAGCGTCTCGCCTTCGAAGAAATCGTGGACGGCGATGGCCGTGGCCGCACCGCCGCCGATTGCGGCCAGCACCAGGCCTGTGACGAACGACATGGGTCCCTTTCCTTGGCCTTTGTTTGCTGCGGCTGCTCAGAGCGCCTGCTGCCACTCGCGGATCGCGTCGACCGGCCAGACCAGCATCAGCACGTTGAGGGTAAGGTTGTCGCGGATGACGGCGAGTGCGACCAGCTCCATGGCGATGGCCAGCAGCACGGTCACCCAGACCGGCAGTTGCAGCGCCAGCCAGAAGCCGACCAGCATCCACAGCACGTCGAAGACCGAGTTCAGCACGCTGTCGCCGGTATAGCCGGCTGCGATGGTCGCCTCGCGGTAGCGGTCGATGATCCAGGGGCTGTTCTCGACGATTTCCCACGCCGCCTCGATGAAGATCGAGCCGACCGCCCGCCAGCCCATGGAGAGCCTGGGCGTCAGGAGGTGGAACAGGCCGTAGAACAGCATCCCGTGGATGACATGCGAAGGCATGTACCAGTCGGCGATATGCTGCGAATTGTCGGAGGATGTGACGTCCGACGTCCACAGCTTGATTTCCCCGCAGGTGCAGATCGGCACCCGCCCCATGGCCAGCAGGATGACGGCGGTCAGCGCGATCAAGGCGAGCGCGACGAGAAGGGGGAGGGCGCCTTTTCGCGAAAGCGTCATCGAGGGGTATCCTGCATTGGGCCGTTTCGGGGGAGGACTTCGCTTGAGCCGCCAGCTATGGGCGGTAACGCGGCCATGCGCAAGCGGCACTGGAATTTGCCGGCGCAAACGATTAGACCTCTGGCCACGAAACCGGGCCGCAATCGGCACCGCGCCACGAAATTCCATGGAGAGCGCATGAGCCTCACCGAAGTCCAGGCCGAAGGCGGCCGGGAGACGGGGCCGGACGCGGCAAGCCACCTGTCGCGCCGGACCTTCGCCATCATCTCGCATCCGGACGCCGGCAAGACGACGCTGACGGAAAAGCTGCTGCTGTCGGGCGGCGCCATTCGCGCTGCCGGCCAGGTCCGTGCGCGCGGCGAGCGCCGCCGCGCCCGCTCGGACTGGATGAAGATCGAGCAGGAACGCGGCATCTCGGTCTCGTCCTCGGTCATGACCTTCGAGCGCGACGGTATCACCTTCAACCTGCTCGACACGCCGGGCCACGAGGACTTCTCGGAAGATACCTATCGCACGCTGACCGCCGTCGATGCGGCGATCATGGTCATCGACGCGGCCAAGGGCATCGAGACGCAGACGCGCAAGCTCTTCGAGGTCTGCCGCCTGCGCGACATCCCGATCATCACCTTCGTCAACAAGATCGACCGCGAAGGCCGCCACCCGCTGGAAGCGCTGGACGAGATCCAGGAGGCGCTGGCCCTCGACGTGGTGCCGATGACCTGGCCGGTCGGCATGGGCTCCGACTTCTTCGGCGTCTACGACTGGCAGGCGAAGCGCTTCCTCACTTCGTCCGAAGGGCGCGGCACCCGCTTCGACAGCATCGTTGACGTCTCCGGCCTCGACGATCCGGCGCTCACCGAGCGTGTCTTCCCGAACGTGCTCGCCGAGCTGGAGGAGAATGTCGAGCTCGGGGCCGAGGCCTATCCGGCCTTCGACCGCGAGGCGTTCCTCGAAGGGCACATGACGCCGGTCTTCTTCGGCTCGGCGCTGCGCGATTACGGCGTCGAGGAGATCATCCAGTTCATCGCCCGTTTCGGCCCCGCGCCGCATGCGCAGCCGGCAACGACCCGCATCATCCGCCCGGAAGAGCCGAAGGTGACCGGCTTCGTCTTCAAGGTGCAGGCCAACATGGACCCCAAGCACCGCGACCGCATCGCCTTCGTGCGCCTGTGCTCGGGCACCTTCCGGCGCGGCATGAAGCTGAAGCATGTGCGCGCCAACAAGACCATTGCCGTCTCCGCGCCGATCTTCTTCTTCGCCGAGGAGCGCGAGCTTGCCGAGACCGCCTATCCGGGCGACGTCATCGGCGTGCCCAACCACGGCCAGCTGCGCGTCGGCGACACCTTGAGCGAGGGCGAGGAGATCCACGTCACCGGCCTGCCGGCCTTCGCGCCGGAAGTGCTGCGCCGCGTGCGCCTGTCCGACACGATGCGCGTCAAACAGATGCGCCAGGGCCTGATGGATCTCGCCGAGGAAGGCCTCGTGCAGATCTTCAAGCCGCAGATCGGCTCCAACTGGATCGTCGGCGTCGTTGGCGTGCTGCAGCTCGACGTGGTGGTCGACCGCCTGCGCAACGAATATGCGACCGAGATCGGCTTCGAGGCGGCGCCCTTCAGCACCGCGCGCTGGATCGAGTGCGACGACGAGCTCAAGCTGCGCAAGTTCCTGGAGTCCAACCCCTCCAGCGTCGCCCAGGACCGCGACGACCGGCCCGTTTACCTTTTCAAGAACTCTTGGGAGGTAAACTACGTTGGAGAGAAGAACCCGGACATCCGCTTCCGCGAGACCCGCGAGATCGTGCATACGCCGGAAGGGTGAGTCTGGGGTGCGCCGGGGCGCGCGCTGCAGGCCGCTTCACGGCGCATGGAAGTGCAGGGTGAGGACACGGAAGGCGTAATGAGTGCGCCTTTTCCTTGCATTGCACAGCAATGCATCCTATTTAATACCGATACGCCGTTTGTTCGACGGCTTCATGATTCCATGCGTTTCGTCAAAGGCTAAGTGACCGAAGGGGGCTTGTTGCCATGGCCCTGGCATTCCCGACCGTACCGAAGGCATCGACCCGCGTCTCACGCGTGCTCGAGACCCTGCGCCTTTGGCTCGGCGGAAAGCCGGAGGCGGTGCAGGTCGCAGCCCTTCCCTGGCGGCGGGATGCTGAGGGGCGCCTTCTGGTGCTTCTCGCCACCAGCCGCGATACCGGGCGCTGGGTCCTGCCCAAGGGCTGGCCGCAAAAGGGCCGTTCGCTCAGCGAGACGGCTGCAGTCGAGGCCTGGGAAGAGGCGGGTCTTTCCGGCCGTATCGGCCGCGATCCGCTCGGCAGCTATTTCTATCGCAAGCTTCTCGACAACGGGCTGCGCCGCCGCGTGCGCGTGCAGGTCTTTCCGCTTGCCGTTGCCGACGAGGCGCAGGACTGGCCGGAAAAGGGCCAGCGCGAGCTGCGCTGGTTCGCGCCCCAGGACGCGGCCCGCAACGTCCACGAGCCGGAGCTCGCCCGTATTCTCGGCAATGCCCGGCTTCTGGAGGCGTTGCGGTGATTTCCGTCTCCCTGTTCATCGGCAGGTGATGGACTTGCAGCCTTCGCCTGGGGCGGCCGTCGCCGGATCGTTACGTTTTGCGCGCAGCATGGCGCCATGAGCGACAGCAAGACCTCCCGCAACCGCACGACCATCGACAAGGACCTCGACAAGTTCACCTATGTCGAGGAAGCGACGACCTATCTGTCGCGCTCCTATGTTGCGCTCGGTTTCGGCTTCCTGTTTCTCGTGGTCGTCGGCAGTCTTGCCGGCCTGCTGCTGGCCGAGAACTCCCACTGGTTCCTGCTGACGGCGGCGCTGGTGCTCGGCGGCTACATGGCGCTGAACATCGGCGCCAACGATGTCGCCAACAACATGGGCCCGGCGGTCGGCGCGCGCGTGCTCACCATGGGCAGCGCCCTTGTGCTCGCCGCCCTGTGCGAAAGCGCCGGCGCGCTGTTGGCCGGCTCCGGCGTCGTCTCGACCATTGCATCCGGCATCGTTTCGGCCGACCAGTTCGCCCGGCCGGATGACTTCCCGGTGGCGATGCTTGCCGCCCTGGTCGCCGCCGCCCTGTGGATCAACCTGGCGACCGTGATCGGCGCGCCGGTATCGACGACGCACGCCGTGGTCGGTGCGGTGGTCGGGGCGGGGATGATTTCCGCCGGCGCGGTGGCGCTGGACGGGTTCATGCTGGTCGCCATCGCCTCCGGCTGGCTGGTCTCGCCGGTGCTCGGCGGCCTGTCGGCTGCATTGCTGCTGTGGCTGATCCGGCGCTGCATCCTCACCGGCGATGACCGTCTTGCCGCCGCGCGGTGCTGGTTACCGGTCATTTTCGCGATCATGGCCGGCACCTTCACCCTCTACCTGATCCTTGTCGGTCTGCCGACGTTGCGCGGTGCCGGTCCGCTTCCGGTCGCAGCATTTGCCCTTGCCGCTGCCGCCATCGCCTATGCCGTCTCGCGGCCGGCGGTGATCCGCGCCTCGCAGGGCATGGACGACCGTAACCAGTCGCTGCGCAAGCTGTTCCGCCCGCCGCTGGTGGTCGCCGCCGCCATCCTCTCCTTCGCCCATGGCGCCAACGACGTCGCCAATGCGATAGGTCCGGTCGCCGCCATCTTTTCCTCCCTCGGCCAGGGCGGCATCGCCGCGCCCGGCGGCGGGCTGCTGCTTCCCGTGCTCGTGGTCGGCGCGCTCGGCATCTCGCTCGGCCTGCTGCTGTTCGGCCCGCGCCTCGTGCGCATGGTCGGCGAGCGCATCACCCGGCTCAACCCGATCCGCGCGTTCTGCGTCCTGCTTGCCACCGCCGCAACGGTGCTGCTCGCCAGCGCCGCCGGCCTGCCGATCTCCTCGACCCACACCGCGGTGGGCGCGATCTTCGGCGTCGGCTTCTACCGCGAATGGACGATGAACCGGGAGCGCCGGCGGCGTCTTGCGGAAAATCCCGTCGACCTGCTTGCCCAGCCCGACGGCAGCGAGCCCGCCGATATCCGCCGGCGCATGCTGGTGCGCCGCGCCCATGTGTTGACCATTGTCAGCGCCTGGATGGTCACCGTCCCGGCCAGCGGCTCGCTCGCCGCCATCATCTGGCTGCTGCTGTCCGCGGCCCTGTGAGCGCCAGCCCGGTGCCGGACCGAATTTCGGCGCAATCCTTCGCGATTCGTGACGACTTGACGGGAGGCTTGATCCGTCCTCACTGGGCGGAACGAGAACCGTTGTGAGTCCCGCACGGGAAGGGCAGTGAATTGATGAACCGCACAAGCTACCTGAAACAGCTGGAGGCGGATCTTGCCCGCTGGTCCGCCAAGGGGTGGATCGGCGCCGACGGGCTGGCGCAGATCCGGGCCGAGATCGGCGAGACGCCCTCCGGCTGGTCGCGCCTTCCTGCGCTTTTCGCCGGCATCGGCACCATCTGCCTGGCGCTCGCGGTCGCCGCCTTCGTCGCGGCCAACTGGGAGGCGATCCCGCGCCCCGTCAAGCTGACGGGCATTGCGGTGCTGCTGCTGGCGGCGCACGGCTTTGCCGCCGCCATGGCAGCGCGGGGCCAGCGCACCGTCGCCGACCTTGCCACCATGTTCGCGACGCTCGTCTTCGTCTCCGGTCTTGCCCTTGTCGGGCAGATCTACCACTTGCCGTCCGATTGGGCGGGCGGGGCGCTGCTCGTTGCCATTGGCGCCCTGGCCGCCGCCTGGTTGTGCGCCTCGCGCTCCTCGCTGGTGGTCGCCGCCGTCGCCTCGCTCGCCTGGCTGTCGTGGATCGGCGATCCGCCGCGCCCGACGCAGGCCGAGGTGGTCATCGCCCTGGCTCTGCTGACGGCCTGCCTTGCCCATGTCCTGCGCATGACCTCCTTTGCCGGCCGCTGGCTGGTGCTGCTGCTGCTGGCCGGCGTCTATGGCTGGCTGTTCGCAGCCTGGCTCGACGTCAGCTATCTGCTCTCGTCGAGCGACATGGAGTTCTCCATCCTGCCCGTCGGCGCGACCTTCGGCGCGCTGCTGGCAGTCTGGGGCTATCTCCTGTCCGGTTCGCAGACGCCGACGGCGGGCCGGTCGGAAGACGTCGGCGCCCTTGCTCACTCGGCGGCGAGCTTCGGCGTGATGATCATGGTCGGCACGGTGCTGCTGAGCCTGGTGATCGGGTTCGTCGAGACGGTGTCGGAAGAGGTTGCGAGCGAGATGCCGCATGTCTGGCCGCTGCACCTGACATCTGCCCTCGTGCTCGCCGGCCTTGTCTGGCAGGGGCTGCGCAGCCCGGCCTCGCGGCCCGTCCACATGCTTGCCGCTGCCGCCGTGCTGGCGATTGCCTGCCCGCTCGTTCTGGTCTTCCTGCCGGGCAACACGGTGGTGCTGGCCGCCGTCACCCTTGCGGCCCTCGTCGCCATCAGCGCGGCCGGATCGGCCGCCTCGCTGTCCGCCTGGAGCGCCTGGGGCAATCTCGGCCTTGCCGCCGCGCTGCTCTACCTGCTCTACGAGACGGTGGGCTCGCTGCTCGGGCAGTCGGTCTTCTTCTTCGTTGCCGGCCTGCTGCTGGTGGCGGTTGCGATCGTCTCTGCGCGGCGCCTGAGAAAACGCTCCGTCGCAGCTGCGGAGGGCGGGCAATGAAGGCGCTTCTTGCCTCTCCCTGGGTCCGCTGGGGCCTTGCCGGCCTGCTTCAGCTCACCTTGGTCGGCCTGCCGCTGGCGGACCGGCTGCAGGTCCACTGGTTCGGCGAGGAAGTGACCCTGGCGCTACGCCCGGTCGATCCGCGCGATTTGCTGCGCGGCGACTACGTCATCCTCAATCCGGAGATCCAGCTGGTCGACACCGGCATCGGCGTCCCGGCCGAGGTGTTCGGCGGCGACGACGTCTGGGTGGTGGTGGCGCCGGACGGCGAGGGCATTTCCCGTGCCGTCGCCGTGCTGTCGGCACCACCCACTGATGGCCGCATCGCCCTCAAGGGCCGCGTGAGCAGCACGCCGAGCGCGTCCGATACGGTCCTGCGCATCGACTACGGGCTCGATGCCTTCTTCGTGCCGGAGGGGCAGGGGCTGGAGATCGAGCGCCTGCCGCGCGACCGCGTGCGTCTCGTCGTTGCCGTCTCCGCGGACGGCCGCTCGGCGCCGCTGCGCCTTGTCGCCGACGGCGAGGTGCTGCTGAAGGACAGCGCCTTCTAGCGCAGTCTCCTTTCAGACGGGGCCCGTGCCCCGGTCGCTTTGTCGCAGCCGCCCCGGCCATCGCCGGGGCGGTTTGCGTTGATGGCTCGCCTTAAAAGAGGTATATCAAATGCTGCTTTTAAGGAAACCGGCATGCGCCTGACCCTTCAGACCGACTACGCCTTGCGGATGATGATGCACCTGGCCGTCATGGACGGCGTGCTCGTCACCATCGCCGATGTCGCCGACACCTTCCGCGTTTCCCGCAATCACCTGATGAAGGTCGCCCAGGCGCTGGCCCATGCGGGCCTCGTGGAGACCGTGCGCGGGCGCAGCGGCGGGCTCAGGCTCGCGCAGCCGGCGGACCGGATCCGGGTCGGGGCGATCGTTCGCCGGCTGGAGCTGCAGACGGCGCTGGTCGACTGCTTTCCCGGCGGCAACGGCACCTGCCGCATCACGCCGGCCTGCCAGCTGAAACCGGCACTGTTCCGGGCGCGCGAGGCCTTCTTTGCCGTGCTCGACGAGTATACGATCCACGACCTCGTTGCCGGCAATGCCGGCCTCAAGGACATCCTCACGGGAGAGGCGGCATGAGCGACATCCGCATCCGCAGCGCCGACGAGCGCCGGGCCGAGATCCAGGCCGCCGCGGCCCGTCTCGGCATCGACGATGCCTATATCTCGGTGCTGGTCGACACGTTCTATGCCCGCGTGCGCCGCGATCCCGAGATCGGCCCGATCTTCGAGGCCGAGATCGCCGACGACTGGGAGCCGCATCTGGCCAAGATGAAGGACTTCTGGGCCTCGGTCGCGATGAATGCCGGCCGCTACAGCGGTCGTCCGGTGCCGGCGCATGTGAAGCTGACGGCCCTCGAGCCCCGGCACTTCGCCATCTGGCTCGGCCATTTCGAACAGGTCCTGAAGGACACGGCCCCGCATCCGGAGGCCGTCCCCTATTTCATGGAGCGGGCGCGCCGCATCGCGCAGAGCCTGGAATTCGCCATCTCCGGGCTGCCCCCGATCCTCGCTAAGGGAGAACGCACATGAGCACCGTCGGTCTTGTCGTCATCGGCGCGGAAGTCGCCACGTTCCTGTTCTTCGCGATCTATCTCGCGGCGCTGACCATCGGCATCATCGAGGACCGCGCCGTCGCGCGCGTGCCGGCGCTGGACGCGACCGGGCGCGCGCTGTTCCGTGCCGCCAGATACGGCTTCACCGCCGGCATCGCGGCGGTGGTCCTTCTCACCCTGTGGAACATCGCGGAGAGCATCGCATGAGCACGCCCATGAGCACGCAAGACACCGCCCGGCCGGTCCTCTGGCCCTGGCTGCTGCTGTGGGTCGCCGCCCCCATGCCGCTCTATATCTGGCTCGTCGTCGCGCTGCTTCTGTAGCGTCGCTGTCTGTCGCTGCAAGGGACGGGCTCAGTCCGCCCCTTCTTCCTCGGCCAGCATCTCCAGCTCCAGCCAGGTATCCTCGGCCTCCGCGAGCTTGGTCTGCAGCTCGGTGAGCTTCGCCATCAAGGCGTCGAAGCGCTTGGGATCGCGGGCATAGAGGCCCTGGTCCTCCAGCTCGCCCTGCAGCTTGCCGATCTCCTTGCCCAGCTTCTCGATCTCCTTCGGCAGGGTCTTCAGCTGGTGCTGCTGGGTGAAGCTGAGGCGCGACTTCTTCTTCGGTCGCTCCTCGGCGGGCTTGTCCTTCGCCACTGAGGGCTTGGCGCCGCCCGCATCGCCCGCGCCCTTGCGAGCCGCGACGCCTTCGCCGCGCTGCATCACCATGTCGGAATAGCCGCCGGCATATTCGCGCCACAGCCCGTCGCCTTCCGCGAAGACCGTCGACGTCGCCACCCGGTCGAGAAAGTCGCGGTCGTGGCTGACCAGCAGCACCGTGCCGGGATAGTCGGACAGCATCTCCTGCAGCAGGTCCAGCGTCTCCAGGTCGAGATCGTTGGTCGGCTCGTCGAGCACCAGGAGGTTCGATGAGCGGGCCAGCGCCCGCGCCAGCATCAACCGGCCGCGCTCGCCGCCCGACAGCGCGACGACGGGCGTGCGCGCCTGCTCGGGCGAGAACAGGAAGTCCTTCATGTAGGAGATCACGTGGCGCGGCCCGTCGGGCAGCATCACCGTGTCGCCGCCGCTGCCCGTCAGCACCTCCGCCACGGTCTCGTCGTCCTTCAGCGTCTCGCGCGACTGGTCCATGGTCACCATGGTCAGCGACGAGCCGAGGATCACCTCGCCGCTGTCGGGCTGCAGCTCGCCGGTCAGCAGCTTCAAGAGCGTCGTCTTGCCCGCGCCGTTGGCGCCGACGAGGCCGACCCGGTCACCGCGCAGGATGCGGATGGAGAAGTCCTTCACCACCGGCCCGTTGCCGTAGTCCTTGGAGATGCTGCGCGCCTCGATCACCCGCTTGCCGGAAACCTCCGTCTCGCCCACCGTCATCCTGACGCTGCCCTGCGGCCCGCGATGGGATTTCTTCTGCGCACGCAGGTCGGCGAGTTCGCGCACCCGGCGCATGTTGCGCTTGCGCCGGGCCGTGACGCCGTAGGTCATCCAGTGCTCCTCGCGCTTGATCTTCTGCGCGAGTTTCTGCTGGTCCCGTTCCTCCTGCTCGAACACCTCGTCGCGCCAGGCCTCGAAATGGGCGAAGCCCTTGTCGAGCCGCCGGGCAACGCCCCGGTCGATCCACACGGTGGCGCGGGTGAGATCGGCGAGGAACCGTCGGTCGTGGCTGATCAGGACGATGGCCGAGCGCATCGAGGCGAGTTCGCTCTCCAGCCATTCGATGGCCGGAAGGTCCAGATGGTTGGTCGGCTCGTCGAGGAGCAGGATGTCAGGCTCCGGCGCCAGCGTGCGGGCGAGCGCCGCCCGGCGCTTTTCGCCGCCCGACAGCCGTCCCGGCTCCTCGCGGCCCGTCAGGCCCAGCACATCCAGCAGGTACTGCGCCCGGTACGGGTCGTCGCCCGGCGCCAGCCCGCCGCTCGCATAGTCGAGCACGGTTGCATAAGCGGAAAGGTCCGGCTCCTGCGGCAGGTAGCGGATGGTCCGTCCCGGCTGCACGAAGCGCTCGCCGCTGTCGGCCTCCACAAGCCCTGCGGCGATCTTCAGCAGCGTCGACTTGCCCGAGCCGTTGCGCCCGACCAGGCCGATGCGCTCGCCTTCGCCGACCTGCAATTCGGCCGAGGTCAGGAGCGGCGTGCCGCCGAAGGTCAGGGCGATGTCGCGAAGGTGGAGAAGGGGAGGGGCCATGTGTGTCCGGATCGGGGTTGTATCGGGAATGTCGGTGCGGGCGCGCGCCGGCAGCCTGCGGCCGCGCTGCCTGTTTGCCTGCGCGGCTCGGCACCGTCCTAGGACGGAAGCCCGTCTCAGTCCAGAGCCTTCACCCGGGTCAGCAGCGCGCGGGTCATCGCCATCAGCTTGCGCATCTCCTCGCGCGCCCGCTCCGGCTCGCGCGCCTCGACCGCATCCAGCACCTTGGCGTGCTGGCCGAGCGCGATCGGGTCGCTGACGCCCGGATCGGAGCTGATGCGGATCGAGGCCCTCAGCGCGTTCTCGATGCAGGCGCCGAGGCCCGACAGCAGCGCATTGCCGCCGGCCGCCAGCAGCAGCCGGTGGAAGCGCACGTCCGCGTCCTGGGTCGCCGGCGTGCGGTTGCCGTCGGCGATGCCCATGGCATCCAGCGCCTCGCGCAGCGCGGCGATGGTCTGCGCATCCGCGTTCTGGGCGGCAAGGGCGGCGGCCTCCGGCTCCACCATTTCGCGGATGGCGACCAGCTCGGCCAGCAACTGGCCCTGCGGCACCACCTTCTGCCGCCAGGTCAGCATCTGGTCGTCGAGGAAGTTCCAGTTCACCTCCGGCCGCACGCTGGTGCCGTGCTTGGGCCGCGAGGTGATCAGTCCCTTGCCGACGAGGATCTGCAACGCTTCGCGCAGGCAGGTTCGGCTGACGCCGAGGCTGCCCAGCAGTTCGGCCTCCGTCGGCAGCGTCGTACCCGGCTGGTAGGTGCCGTCGAGAATGCGCAGGGCAAGCGTCTCCGCCACTGCCGACTTGAGATTGCCGCGCATCGGCTGGGATGCGGCCGGCAGGCTGGTCTGGTCTTTCTGCATTGTCCCGGTCAGGCTGGAGCTTCGCCGCCTATGCCTTCCGCTATTGCACCGCGCAAATCAAGCAAAAGCGCCGAATTCTTGCGCGGCCTGCCGTCGCGAGGTGCGATCACGCGACATTTATCGAATCTTCGCGATGCGTTGCGCGCCTGCACTCGCGAAAGGTCTCATGATCGGATATTCAGGAAGGAGCTTCGCGGGGGCAGGGCGAGGCACTATCGGGAGCTTGGATCGAACGGCATGGACGCTGATACCAAAGACATTCGCCAGATTGCGGACCGGATCGCGGACCGGAGCGGGGAGCCGCTGCGGCTCAGCCGGCGCGCGCTCATCATCGGCGCCCCGCTGGTGCTGGCCGCCTGCCAGAGTTCGGGCATCGCCACGACAGGTGCCGCCGTCGCGCCGGCGGTCGCCAAGGGCCCGCCGCTGCCGGGCGAGGATTTCGACTACGCCAAGGCCTATGCGGCGGTGACCGACTACGATTTCAAGGTGCCCGCGCTCGCCTACAAGAAGTTCGACCGCAAGTACTGGCGCCAGGTCGTCGACTACGACAGCCGCCATCCGGCCGGCACCATCGTCGTCGACCCCTATGGCAAGTTCCTCTACTGGACGCTGCCGGGCGGCAAGGCGCTGCGCTACGGCATCGGCGTCGGCAAGGCGGGCTTTGCCTGGTCGGGCGACGCCAAGGTCCGCGTCAAGCGGGTGTGGCCGCTCTGGCGCCCTCCGCGGGAGATGATCGCCCGCAACCCGCATCTCGAAAAGTACTGGAAGGACGGCTATCCGCGCGGTCCGCAGAACCCGCTCGGCGCGCGCGCCCTCGACCTGTGGCAGGGCAGCGTCGACACGCTTTACCGCATCCACGGCACCAAGGAGCCGGGAAGCATCGGCCGCAGCGTGTCGTCGGGCTGCATCCGCATGTGGAACCAGGACATCATGGACCTGTTCGAGCGGGTGCCGACCCACACCAAGGTGGTGGTGCTCGGCAAGCCGTCCGCAAGCTCCTGATCGGCGCTTCGAGGGTGAGCCGGCGGCATGTCCGCCGGCGCGTCACCCCTTGAGCCGTCGTGCCTGTGCCGTATCCGCCCGGGCGAGCGAGGCGACGAAGTCGTTGAACCGCTCGCCCTGGATCAGGATATGCGAGCGTAGCGCGCCTTCGGCCTTGCGGTCGTCTCCCGCGATGATCGCATCGACGATCGCCTGGTGCTCGCTCAGCGAATTTCCCACACGATTGCGCACTCTCAGCTGAAGCCGGCGATACGGCTTCAGGCGGTTCTGCAGCGCCCGTGCCTGATCGGCGAGGAAGCCGTTGCCGCTGCCGCGATAGATCGTGTCGTGGAACGTCTCGTTGGCGTAGAAATAGGCGTCCGGCTCGCCCGCATCGGCCGCCGCCGTGCAGGCGTCGTGCGCCGCCAGCAGGTCCGCGTGCTCGCCCGTCGTCATCCGCCGGCAGGCGAGCCTTGCGCACATCGCCTCCAGCTCCGCCATCACCTCGAACATCTCGATCAGCCGCGAGACGCCGATCTCCTGCACGAAGGCGCCGCGCCGGGGGCGGATCTCCACCAGTCCGGAAGCCGACAGCTCGATCAATGCTTCGCGGATCGGCGTGCGCGAAACGTTGAAGCGCTTGGCCAGCGACACCTCGTCGAGCCGCGTTCCGGGGGCGAAAACGCCGGTCGCAATGTCGTATTCCAGCGCTTCGCGCAGGATCTGTGCGGTGCGCAGGGTGGGTCTTTGGGTGTTCGACGATGCATCCATCCTGCCATTTTATGCGAGCGCCGAATTCTTGTATACAAAAACCGTTGACTTGAATGCATGACCCGTGGTCCCCTTCGGGCGAGGCGGGCTGCTCCTGGGAAGAGGGGGGCGGCTACCGTCCACACATGCAAGCCGGAGGCCGCGAAGACGGCCGGCCGGCACTGGGAGGAAACCAATGTTCAAGTCATTCACCAGGGCCGCTCTCGGCCTGACCACCGCCCTTGCCCTGGCCGTTCCGGCCGCCCATGCCGCCGACGTGGTGCTCAAGGCCTCGCACCAGTGGCCGGGCGGCAAGGGCGACGTGCGCGACGAGATGGTCCAGATCCTGGCCCGCGAGGTCGCCAAGGCCAATGTCGGCGTCGAGATCAAGGTCTATCCCGGCCAGTCGCTGTTCAAGGCGAACGAGCAGTGGGGTGCCATGACCAAGGGCCAGCTCGACATCTCCGCCTTCCCGCTGGACTACGCCTCGGGCCGTCATCCGCAGTTCTCGGCGACCCTGATGCCGGGCCTGGTGCGCAACCATGACCGCGCCACCCGCCTCAACACCTCGCCCTTCATGGACGACATCAAGAAGATCGTGAACGATGCCGGCGTCGTCGTCATCGCCGATGCGTGGCTCGCCGGCGGCTTCGCCTCCAAGAAGCAGTGCATCACATCGCCGGAGACGATGCAGGGTCAGGTGACCCGCGCGGCCGGCCCGGCCTTCGAGCAGATGCTGGTGGGAGCGGGCGCCTCGATTTCCTCGATGCCGTCCTCGGAAATCTATACCGGCCTGCAGACCGGCGTGCTCGACGCGGCCAACACCTCGTCCGGTTCGTTCGTGTCCTACCGCCTCTACGAGCAGACCACCTGCCTGACCGCGCCGGGCGCAAATGCGCTGTGGTTCATGTACGAGCCGATCCTCATGTCCAAGCGCAGCTGGGACAAGATGTCCAAGGAGCAGCAGGACGCGCTGATGGCCGCCGGCAAGGTCGCGCAGGATTACTTCGCGGCGGAGGCCAAGGGTCTCGACGACAAGATGATCAAGGCGTTCAAGGATGCCGGCGTCGAGGTCGTGGAGATGTCGCCGGAGGACTACGACGCCTGGCTCGCCATCGCCAAGGAGACCTCCTACAAGAACTTCTCCGAGAACGTTCCGGGCGGCGAGGAGCTGATCGCCAAGGCCCTGGCGGTCGACTGACCGCCTGACGCCGGCGGCGGCGCGCCGCCGGCAGTCGCCCTGCGCGGGGCCGGCCCGGCCGGTCCCGCACCTTCCAACACCTGCGCTTGCCGATGCCGCCGGCCGTCCTGCCGGCCGGGGAGGGGCTTTGTCCCTGCAAGCGCCGATGCAACCGGAACCCTAAGGCGATGTCCTTCTACATAACCGCGGTCTCGGCCGTCTCGCGCTTCTTCGGACTGATCGCGATGGTGCTGACGGGAAGCGCCGCGCTGGTCGTCACGCATATGGTGATCGTGCGCTATTTCCTCGGCGGCTCGACCGTCTGGCAGACCGAATACGTCGTCTATGCGCTCGTCGCCGCCACCTTCCTCGGCTCGCCTTACGTGCTGCTCAACAAGGGCCACGTGAATGTCGACCTGCTGCAGCTGCGCGCCGCTCCTGCCGGCCGCCGGATCCTGCAGACCCTGTCGGCGCTGGCCGGCATCACCTTCTGCGCCCTGCTGGCCTGGTCGGGCTGGGTCTATTTCCACGAGGCCTGGTCCTTCGGCTGGCGCACCAGCACCGTGTGGGCCATCCCGCTGTGGATCCCCTTGCTGCCGCTGCCGCTCGGCGTCGGCCTGATGGTCCTGCAATACATCGCCGAAATCATCAAGATTCAGGGAGGCGCGCAATGACGCCCATGCTCTGGGGCGCCGGCGTGCTCGTCGGGCTGCTCGCGCTTCTCGCGGTCGGAACGCCGATCGCCTTCGCCCTCGGTCTCGTGTCGATCCTGGCGCTGATCCTTGCCGACGGCTGGGGCAGCGTGTCGATCCTCGGCGAGACCTTCTTCGGCGGCCTCGCCTCCTTCGGCCTGGTGTCGATCCCCATGTTCATCCTGATGGGCGCGGCCGTTGCCTCCTCGCCCGCCGGCAAGGACCTCTACGAGGCGCTCGACCGCTGGCTCAACCGGGTGCCCGGCGGCCTCGTCCTGTCCAATCTCGGCGCCTGCTCGATCTTCGCCGCCCTGTCGGGCTCGTCCCCGGCCACCTGCGCCGCCATCGGCAAGATGGGCATCCCGGAGATGACCAAGCGCGGCTATCCGAACGAGATCGCGGCCGGCTCGATCGCCGCCGGCGGCACGCTCGGCATCCTCATTCCGCCGTCGGTCACCATGATCGTCTACGGCATCGCCACCGAGACCTCGATCGGCCGGCTGTTCCTCGCCGGTCTCGTGCCGGGCTTCATGCTCACGGTCCTGTTCATGGCCTGGACCATCTACGACTGCCGCCGTCGCGGCATCGGCCTCGACATGCTGGGCCGCCGCTTCTCGTTCCGCGAACGCATCGAGGTGCTGCCGCGCGTCCTGCCGTTCCTCGGCATCATCGCGGCGATCCTCTACGTGCTCTATGGCGGCGTCGCCACCCCGTCGGAGGCCGCCGGCGTCGGCGCGCTGTTCTGCCTCATCTTCGTGGCCGTGATCTACCGGCTGTGGAAGCTGTCGCTCTACAGCTCGCTGTTCCGCGACACGCTGAAGGAAAGCGTCATGATCATGATGATCATCGGCGCCTCGGAGCTGTTCTCCTTCGCCCTCTCCTCGCTCTTCATCACCCAGACCATCGCAGAGTGGATCTCCCTGCTCGACGTCAACAAGTGGGTGCTGATGGCGATCATCAACGCCTTCCTGTTGTTCGCCGGCTTCTTCCTGCCGCCGGTGGCGGTGATCCTGATGACGGCGCCGATCCTGCTGCCGATCATCATCCAGGCGGGCTTCGATCCCTACTGGTTCGCGGTCATCCTCACCATCAACATGGAAATCGGTCTGATCACCCCGCCGGTCGGCCTGAACCTCTATGTCATCAACGGCATCGCGCCCAATATCACCCTCGGCGAGATCCTGCGCGGATCGCTCCCCTATGTCGGGTGCATGGTTGTGGGTATCGTGTTGCTGTGCCTGATGCCGGAGATCGCGCTCTGGCTGCCTAACCTCCTGATGGGACCCGCCCTATGAGCAGCAGCAGCTTCTTCAACGACCTTCTCGCCTCCATCGCCGAGCAGGGCCGCCACTTCCTCGACCTTAGGCGGGACCGTCCGCCGAGCGGCCGGGCGCTGGGCGATCTTTGCGAGGCGCTGCTGTCGGGGCGGGGCGAGGCCTCCGGCGTCGCCCTCGCGCGCGACGTGCTGGCGAGCTATGTCGCCCTGCCGCCGGAGGGGCGGGCCGAGTTCTTCGACGAGCTCGCCGCCCGCTTCGGCCCGGACCGCGACAAGGTCGAGGAAGCTGCCCGCTCTGTGCTCGAGGATCCATTGGACGAGGCGCGCCTGCGCCGGCTCCACGCGGTCTCCGAGCCGCGCCGCCAGGAGCTGATCCGCCGGCTCAACCTGGCGCCGGGGGGCACCTCGGCGCTGGTCGGCATGCGGCGGGAGCTGCTGGCGGGCCTGCGCGAGCATCCCCGCTGGACCGATGTCGACCGGGATTTCGAGCATCTGTTCTCGTCCTGGTTCAACCGCGGCTTCCTGGTCATGCGCCGGATCGACTGGTCGACCCCGGCGGTGATCCTGGAGCGCATCATCCGCTACGAGGCGGTGCACGAGATCCGCGACTGGGACGACCTGCGCCGGCGCATCGACGTGCCCGACCGGCGGCTCTATGCCTTCTTCCATCCCGCGCTGGTCGACGATCCGCTGATCTTCGTCGAGGTGGCGCTGACCAAGGCGATCCCGGACGCGATCCCGCCGATCCTCGCCGAGCAGCGCACGGGCATCGACGGGATCGAGGCCAACACGGCGGTCTTCTACTCCATCTCCAACTGCCAGGAGGGCCTGCGCGGCATCTCCTTCGGCAACTTCCTGATCAAGCAGGTGGTGGAGGAACTGCGCCGCGACCTGCCGAATCTCAAGACCTTCGTCACCCTGTCGCCGGTGCCGGGCCTGCGCACCTGGCTCGGCAAGGCGCTGGCGGAGGAGGGTCACCCGGCGCTCTCCGTGCTGACGCCGGAGCTGCGCGAGCTCTTGGCGAATGGCGGCGGCGAGGCGCAGCTGCCGGAGGAGGCGCGCGAGCCCTTGCGGGCTCTTTGCGCGCATTATCTGGCGCGCGAGAAGCGCGGCGGCCGCAAGCCGCTCGACCCCGTCGCCCGCTTCCATTTGGGCAACGGCGCCCGGCTGGAGCGCATCAACTGGAATGCCGATCCCTCGCGCAACGGCATGCGCCAGTCCTTCGGCCTGATGGTCAACTATCTTTACGATCTCGGCGATATCGAGAAAAACCACGAGGCCTTCGAGGCCCAGGGCACGGTCGCTGCCGCCAGCTCCGTCACCCGCCTGCTGAAATCCGTCCCCGAACTCAGGACACAGACACCGGACCCCGTCGCATGACGCAAGAAAACCATCTCTTCTCCCGTATCCGCGCCGCCATTCGCAACGAGCAGGCGCCCTTCATCGAAAAGCCCTCGGGAGAGGTCATCACCTATGGCGGGCTGCTCGCCCGCTCCGCCGCCTATGCCAACGCGCTCGTCTCCCTCGGCGTCAAGCCGGGCGACCGCGTCGCCGTGCAGGTGGAAAAGTCGGCCGATGCCCTGATGCTCTATCTCGGCACCGTGCGCGCCGGCGCCGTGTTCCTGCCGCTCAACACCGCCTACACCCCGGCGGAGATCGACTATTTCGTCGGCGACGCCGCCCCGGCGCTGCTGGTCTGCGATCCCGCCCGCAAGGACGCGCTCGCCCCCATCGCTGAGAAGGTCGGTGCGCGGGTCGAAACGCTGGACCCCGAAGGGCGCGGCAGCCTCCGCGATGCGGCGGATGCGGCGGCCACCGACTTCGACGACGTCGCCCGCGGCGCCGACGATCTGGCGGCGATCCTCTACACCTCCGGCACCACCGGGCGCTCCAAGGGCGCGATGCTCAGCCACGAGAACCTGACCTCCAACGCCTCGGTCCTCGTCGACTACTGGCACTACACGTCGAACGACGTGCTGCTGCACGCCCTGCCGATCTTCCACACCCACGGGCTGTTCGTCGCCACCAATGTGACGCTGCTGGCCGGCGGGTCCATGCTGTTCCTGCCGAAATTCGATCTCGACGAGATCCTGCGCCTGATGCCGCGCGCCACCACCATGATGGGCGTGCCGACCTTCTACGCGCGCCTGCTCGGCACCGACCGCTTCACCCGCGAGCTCGCCGCCCACATGCGTCTGTTCGTCTCCGGTTCGGCGCCGCTCTCGGCCGAGGTGCACAAGGCCTTCAGCGCCCGCACCGGCCACGCCATTCTCGAGCGCTACGGCATGACCGAGACTAACATGAACACCTCAAACCCCTATGACGGCGACCGCCGTCCGGGCACGGTCGGCTTCCCGCTGCCGGGCGTGGAGCTGCGCATCGCCGATCCGGACAGCGGCAAGGTACTGGCCCAGGGCGAGGTCGGCGTCATCGAGGTCAAGGGCCCGAACGTCTTCAAGGGCTACTGGCAGATGCCGGAAAAGACCGCGTCGGAGTTCCGCGAGGGCGGCTTCTTCATCACCGGCGACATGGGCCTTGTCGACGAGCGCGGGTACGTCTCCATCGTCGGCCGCGCCAAGGACCTGATCATCTCCGGCGGCTTCAACGTCTATCCGGCCGAGGTCGAGGCGGCGATCGACGAGATCGAGGGCGTGGCGGAGAGCGCGGTGATCGGCGTGCCGCATGCAGATTTCGGCGAGGGCGTCGTCGCCGTCGTTGCCGCGCACAAGGGCGTCTCGCTCGATCCGGACGCGGTGGTCGCCCCGCTCGCCGAGCGTCTGGCCCGCTTCAAGCAGCCGAAGAAGGTCTACGTGCTGCCCGAGTTGCCGCGCAACACCATGGGCAAGATCCAGAAGAACGTTTTGCGCGACATGTACAAGGACACGTTCGCCTGACGAGCCTGGTCGAACTTTGACAAGAAAAGGCCGGCGGTGCGTCTCGCGCCGCCGGCCTTTTGCGTCTCGTCAGAACAGGTTCTCGACGGTGGTCAGGCCCAGCACAAGCCAGTCCTGCATGCCGCCGCGATAGTAGTGGATCTTCTCCGCCGGGAAGCCCTCGCGCACCATGGCGCGGATCGCCTGCGGGCTCTGGCCGCAGGCCGGGCCGTTGCAGAAGGCGAAGACCTCGAGCGCGCCGCTGCAGTCCCACTTGCCCTGCTCGCCGGTGCAGCCCAGCTCGTCGAGCCGCATCGACACTTCGGTGTAGGGAATGTGGATCGAGCCGGGGATCGTCGACTTCACGCGCCATTCCATCGTGCGCATGTCGACGACGCGGGCCTTCTCGTCCTGCAGCGCGGCCAGCACTTCCAGCTCGCCGGCCGGCTGCACGCCGGGCACCGGGATCATCGGCTGCAGCACGCCGCCGATCAGCTGGGTCTCGTTCATCGTTCGGGTGATCTCGACCGGCCCGTCTTCGGTCTGGATGGTGACGGACGTGCTGTCCGGACCGAGATTGAGGGCCTCTTCCGCATGCAGCGGAAGCGTCGAGACGGCAAGGCCCGTCGCCACGAGGGCGGTCAGAAGACGCATCGGATTTCCTCCCGGTTGGGCTCTGTCGTGCAGCCCTGTTACACATTCATGATTTCGAATGCGTGACCTTTGCGCAAGCCGGAAATGTCGGGGCCTGGCGTTTTGCGGAAAGATTTCGAAAAAAGGCCGAAAAAGAAGGCGCCCGACGGGTATCGGGCGCCCTCTCTGGCGTTACGTCGTCTTGCCGCGCATCACGCGGATGCCGGCATGCTCGCAGTCGGACCGCCTGGTCTTGCCGAGGAGTTGGGCGAGATTGGACTCTGCCCCCTTTTACTTGCCAGGGCGCTTGTGCGCGGTGCAGCAGGCGGCGTCTTCCGCGCGGGCGCGCTCCTGCCGGGGCCGCTCGATGGTGCTGAGTTCCGTGTCGAGTGCTTCCGACAGGGCGTCGAGTGCTGCCAGCACCTCGTGGCTCGCCTTGTCGAGATCGGCGAGGCGCGCGGTGGTGGCATCGCCATCGCCGGCCGCGTGGGCGGTTAGCGCTGCCTTGGCTGCGGCATGCACGCGCTGGTGCGGGGCCTGCAACGCCGTATAGGCCGGATGTGCGCGGAGATTTTCATTGTCGATCGCGTCGTACCAGCGCCCCAGGCGGCAGCCGTGGTGGTCGGGCACGGCATCGGCGCTCCACTCGTCGCGGCCGATGATGGTGTCCACCACCTTCTTCTTGAACAGGACGTGGTCGATCTTCGCCATCTCGCACAGCGAGCGATGCGAGGTCGCGTTGAACCAGGTCTGCGCATTGTTGGAGAAGCGGTCGTTGCTGGCCTGCAACGTCGCGCTCATCGTGACCAACTGGCGGTCGTTTTCGGCGGCCAGGTCGGCAACGCCGGTGATGCTGACCGCGATCTCCTGGCTCGATTCCTTCTGCTGGCCGAGGATCTGCGAGATCTCCTGCATCCGGGCCGAGACTTCGCTGATCTGCGAGCTGATCGAGTGCATCTGCTCGTTGGCGCCCGAGATCGTCTCCTGTCCGCGCGTCACCGCCTCGCAGGAGCTGGAGATCGCCATCTGCGTCGTGGTCATGCCCGAGCGCAGCGCCGCGATGCGCTGGGTGATGTCTTCCGTCGCCTTCGCCGCCTGGGTGGCAAGGCTCTTCACCTCGTTGGCGACGACGGCAAAGCCGCGTCCCGCCTCGCCGGCGCGGGCTGCCTCGATGGTGGCGTTGAGCGCCAGCAGGTTGGTCTGGCTGGCGATGCTCTCGATCACCGACAGGAACTCGCCGATCTGCTCGGACGCCCTCTGCAGGTCGGCAAGGTTGGACGAGCTTTCCTGCGCGGTCGCGGCGATCTCGGCCATGCAGCGCGACACGTCGTCCATCGCCCGCAACCCGTGCGCCACCGCCTCGTTGGTCGCGTCGGCCTGGCGTGCGGCGCTGTCGCTGTTGCTGGCGATCTGCTCCACCGAGGTGACCAGCTCCGTCGCGGCGGCGGAGATCGCCTGGCCGCTCTCGCGCGCCTTGCGGGTGTTGCGCGAGAAGGTGGCCATGCCGATGGCCACGTCGTTGATGTCGGACACCGTTCCGGCCAGGCTGCGCAGCGAGGCCAGCTCGTTGTCCATCTTGTTTTCCTGCGCCTGCTGGCGCAGCACGCCGTTCTCGTAGGCGTCGTAGGAGACGATCATGTCGAGGAAGGTGCGGCTGACCAGCACCTGCAGCGCCTCGGCGAGCTTCGTCGGCTGCAGGCGGTGACGGCTGGCCAGCGCCGGGATCGCCTCGACCAACAGCCGGCCGTAGGAGGCCAGATACCACTTCGGCTCCAGGTTGATGCGCACATGCGCCTCGCCGATCTTCACCGCGCGCGCCTCGAACTCCAGGTCCGGCTCGTGGTTGAAGATATAGTCCCAGTGATCGGTCTGGGCGTTCTTCAGCCGCTCGACCTTTTCTCCCTTGGCGCCGAGCTTGGGAGCCAGCGTCGGGTGCTTGGCGATGCTTGCGTAGAAGCCGTCGAGAATTTCCGGCATGGCCGGCTTGAGCTTCTGCCACACGGCCTTGGCCTGGGCGGTGCCGAAGCTGTCGGCGCCGACGAACGTGGCGATTTCCTCGCCCAGGCTCTGGGACCGCGCGTGCGATCCGGATTTGCGTGCTGCAGTGGTCATTCTTGGTCCTTCGCCCGACAAGACATTTTGTCGAACGTTTCGGTGCGCCGGGTAAACACCGCCCTAACAGTTCTGAAATATTGAATGTTTTCGGGGTTTTGCCGGTGTGCTCCACGGCCGGCTTTGGAGCGCGCGGCGAATCGCCGATACTGGCCCGGTTCCCGCGAATGGCCCTTGCAATGCGCAGGCCGGGCTGCCATGCCGGCGGGACCGTTCGACTTCCTCCATCACACGAGACCATCGGCAAGAATGACTGTCAGCATCGACATGGGCGAGGTGAGGGGAGCGGGATCGGCCGCCTCCTGCCAATTCGATCTCGAGGAGCTGCTGGCCACGCGCCTGCTCGTCCAGGGCAATTCCGGCTCGGGCAAGTCGCACCTGTTGCGCCGCCTGCTGGAGCAGAGCGCGCCCTGGGTGCAACAGGTCGTCATCGATCCGGAGGGCGATTTCGTCACCCTGTCCGAGCGCTTCGGCCATGTCGTCGTCGATGCCGCCGGCAGCGAGCGCGACCTTGCGGTCATCGCAACGCGCGTGCGCGCCCACCGCGTCTCCGTCGTGCTGAACCTTGAGGGCCTCGAGCCCGACCGGCAGATGAAGGCCGCCGCCGTCTTCCTCAACACCCTCTTCGAGGCCGAGCGCGACCACTGGTATCCTGTCCTCGTCGTCGTCGACGAGGCGCAGCTCTTCGCGCCGGCCGCCTCCGGCGATACGGGCGAGGAGGCGCGCCGCGTTGCCCTTGGCGCCATGACCAACCTGATGTGCCGTGGCCGAAAGCGCGGCCTTGCCGGCGTCATCGCCACCCAGCGTCTCGCCAAGCTCGCCAAGAACGTCGCGGCGGAAGCCTCCAACTTCCTGATGGGCCGTACCTTTCTCGACATCGACATGGCCCGCGCCGCCGACCTGCTCGGCATGGAAAAGCGCCAGGCCGAAGCCTTCCGCAATCTCGAGCGCGGCCATTTCGTGGCGCTGGGGCCCGCCGTCTCGCGCCGTCCGATGACCGTGCGCATCGGCGCGGTGGAGACCGCCGGCCGCGGCGGCGGCCCGCGCCTCACTCCGCTGCCGCAGGGCCGGCCGGAGGACCTGCAGGATCTTCTGTTCCAGCCGGCGAGCCAGGACGAGCGGGTCGCCGCCGAGCGCCCGCCGGTGCAGCACGCGATCCCCGCCTCCGAGGTGCTGGAGCGCCTGACCCGTCAGGCCGCCAAGCGCGAGGAGGCGGAGACCGAGCCGCTCGACCGCGAGGCGCAGGACAAGGCGGTGGACGCGGTGATCGCGGAGCTGCTCGGTGACGGCGATGCCGCGTTCCAGCCGATGGCCGCCCTCTACCAGGATTTCCTCGTGCGCTGCCGCATCGCCCGCCTGCCGGGACGCCCGCCGGAGCTCCCCGAGTTCCGCCAGCGCGTTGCGCTCGCCCGTGCCGGCGTCGAGGCCAGCGACATCGATCCGGCGGTCTGGTCGGCCGCCGAAACGGTCGCCGCCAGCCTTCCCGAAGAGATGCGCGGCGTTTACCTGCTGCTCGCCAAGGCGGCGCTGGAGGGGCGGCCCTGTCCGCCCGACAGCGAGATCGCCCGCGCCTACGGCACCCGCTCGCCGGGCCGCGCCCGCTGGCTGCTGACCCATATGGAGGAGCAGGGCGTTCTGGTCTGCGCCAACGACCTGCGCGGCAACCGCCTCGTCACGCTGACCGACCTCGATTGCCGCACCGCGCCGCAATCCTCGCGTGCGGTCGGCTGAACCGTCGTCCGCCCGCGGTCACGGGAATTTGACCGCCGATATTTGGGCAGTTTGCCCGATTGCTCGCCTTGTCAGTCCTTACAGGCCGGTCTAATCTTTTCAGCGATTTCTCATGCAATGCGCGGTTTCGGTCGTCAACCGGGGGCTCGAGCCGCATGAACCTCGCCGGACCGGCAACGGGTGCCGGCCGGTCAGCCTTGGGGTTGTTGCCAGATGAGCTACCGGAGCCTGCCCGCCATCGGAACCGCCATCGTCGCGTTGGCGCTCGCTGGCGGCGTCGCCTATCTCAGCTGGTCGGACGCACCGGCCCTGCTGGCCTCGGCAACATCCACCGTCACCGCGTCACCTGCCACCGCCTCTCCCGGTGCGGCAGCCACCGGCCAGCGCCGCGGCGTCGCCGTGGAAACGGCGCGGGTCGGCGTGCGCGACGTGGTTGAGGACATCCGCGCCTTCGGTACGCTGGTCGCCAACGAGTCCGTCGTCATCTCGCCGGAAATCGCCGGCCGTGTCGCCCGCATCGGCTTTGCCGAAGGGCAGGCGGTGAAGGCGGGCGATCTCCTGATCGAACTGGATTCCCAGATCCTGCGCGCCGAGCTCGACAAGGCCAAGTCGGAAGTCTCCCTCGCCGAGGCCAATTTCGAGCGCGCCCGCAAGCTCGCGGAGCAGGGCAGCGGCACCTTGCGCGCCCGCGACGAGACCTCGCAGGGCTACGTCGCCGCCCGGGCCAACCTGTCGCTGGCCGAGGCGCGTCTTGCCAAGACCTCGATCGCCGCGCCCTTTTCCGGCATCGTCGGCTTCCGCAATATCAGCGTCGGCGCCTATGTCAGCCCCGGCGACCGCATCGTCGAGCTCGCCAGCGTCGATCCGCTGAAGGTCGAGTTCCGCGTCTCCGAGACCTACCTGTCCAACCTGCGGGTCGGCCTGCCGGTGACCGTCACCGTCGATGCGCTGCCCGGCGAGACGATCACCGGCAAGATCACCGCCATCGACCCCATCGTCGACGTGTCTGGCCGCGCCATCCGCCTGCGCGCCGAGCTGCCCAATCCGGACGGACGCCTGTCGCCCGGCCTCTTCGCCCGCATCCGCATCGTCATCGAGGAGCGGAGCGAGGCGATGGTCGTGCCGGAAGCGGCCGTCTTCCGCGACGACGGCAAGCTCTTCGTCTACCGGCTGGAGGACGGCAAGGCGGTGAAGACCCCCATCGAGATCGGCCTGCGCAGCCCCGGCGACGTCGAGATCCGCTCCGGCCTTGCCTCCGGCGCGGTGGTCATCACCGCCGGCCAGCTGCTGCTGCGCGACGGCGCCGCGGTCGAGGTGGTCGACGGTCCGGCCGGGGGCTGAGCCATGCTCGAATTCTTCGTCCGCAAGCCGGTCTTCGCCACCGTCGTCAGCCTGATGGTGCTGCTGCTCGGCCTCGTCGCCTTCTTCCGCCTGGCCGTGCGCGAATATCCCAACATCGACCCGCCGGTCGTCTCCGTGCGCACCGACTATCCCGGTGCCAGCGCCGAGATCATCGAGTCCCAGGTCACCCAGGTTCTGGAAGGCTCCATCGCCGGCATCGGCGGCGTCGAGGTGCTGGAAAGCCGCTCGCGCCCCGAATCCAGCCGCATCACCGTCCGCTTCCTGCTGACCGTCGATCCCGACGAGGCCGCCAACGAGGTGCGCGACCGCGTCAGCCGCGTGCGCGGCCGCCTGCCGGACGAGGTCTCGGAACCGGTCGTCTCCAAGGTCGAGGCGGACGCCCAGGCGATCATCTTCATCGCGCTGACCAGCGACCGCGATTCCTCCATCGAGGTCTCCGACTATGCCGACCGCTACATCCGCGACCGGCTGCAGAACCTGCCGGGCGTGGCGGAAGTGCGCATCTTCGGCGAGCGGCGCTACGCCATGCGCATATGGGTCGACCGAACGCGCCTTGCCGCCTACGAGCTGACCGTCCAGGATGTCGAGGTCGCCCTGCGCCAGCAGAATGTCGAGGTGCCCTCGGGCCGCATCGAGAGCCTCGACCGCGAGTTCACCGTGCTCTCGCGCACCGGCCTGACCACCAGCGAGCAGTTCCGCCGCATCGTCGTCAAGGATGCCGGCGGGTTCGCCGTGCGGCTCGGCGATGTCGCGCGTGTCGAGATCGGGCCGGAGGACGAACGCCGCACCACCCGCTACAAGGGCGAGAACGCGGTGATCCTCGGCATCGTCAAGCAGGCGACGGCCAATCCGCTCGACGTCTCTCGGGCGATGAACGAGGCGATGCCTGACATCCGCCGCGACCTGCCGGCCGGCATGAATGCCGACATCTCTTACGACCGCTCGATCTTCATCGACCGCTCCATCGAGGCTGTGTTCGCCACCATCGCCGAGGCGGTGGTGCTCGTCGTCCTGGTGATCTTCTTCTTCCTGCGCTCGCTGCGGGCGACGCTCATCCCCATGGTGACGATCCCGGTCTCGCTGATCGGCTCCTGCATCTTCATCTATGCGCTCGGCTTTTCCATCAACACGCTGACGCTGCTGGCCATGGTGCTGGCCATCGGCCTCGTCGTCGACGATGCCATCGTCGTGCTGGAGAACATCCACCGCCACATCGAGAACGGCATGAAGCCGGTCCGCGCGGCCATCGTCGGTATCAAGGAGATTTCCGGCGCCGTCGTCGCCATGACGCTGACGCTTGCCGCCGTCTACACGCCGGTGGCCTTCGCCGACGGGCGCACCGGCAAGCTCTTCACCGAGTTCGCGCTGACGCTCGCCGCCGCCGTGCTGATGTCCGGCATGGTGGCGCTGACGCTCTCGCCGATGATGTGTTCGAAGCTGCTCAAGGAGCACGAGGAGCGCGGCCGCGTCTCCGCCGCCCTGGAGCGCGGGCTGGATGCGCTGAACGACGGCTACAAGTCCCTCCTGCTTCTGTCGCTGAAGGTCCGCTGGCTCATCGTGCTGATGGTCTTCGCGGTCGCCGGCGGCTCCTGGGTGCTGCTGACGAGCCTGAAGTCGGAGCTCGCCCCGCTGGAGGACCGCGGTGTCCTGTTCATCTCCGGCTCGGCGCCCGAGGGCTCGACCATCGACTTCACCAGCCGTTATGCGACGCAGGTCGAGCAGCTGCTGGCCGACGTTCCCGAGGTCCGCTCCTATTTCGTCATCGCCGGCTCGCCGGAGGTCACCGACATCACCTCCTTCTCGCAGCTGGTGCCGTGGGAGGATCGCGAGCGCAGCCAGATGGAGATCGGCGCCGAGCTGCAGCCGCAGATCCGGCGCGTCGCGGGCCTGCGCGCCTCGGTCAACAATCCCGGCTCCTTCGGCGTCAGCGCCCGCTCGCGGCCCATCGAGTTCATGATCCTCACCTCCGAGCCCTATGAGCGGCTCGACGAGATGGTCGACACCTTCCTCGCGGCCATCGAGGAGAACCCGAACCTCGTCAACGTCACCAGCGATCTGGCGCTGAACAAGCCGCAGATCGAGGTGGAGCTGGACCGCGACCGCGTCGCCGACATGGGGGCGGGCGTGCTCACCGTCGGCCGCACCATGGAAACCCTGCTCGGCGGGCGCAAGGTCACCCGCTTCAACATGAACGGCGAGCAGTACGACGTCATCGTCCAGGTCGATCCGTCCGGCCGCCAGACGCCGGGCGATCTGGAGGACATCTACGTCCGTGCCCAGAACGGCTCGATGGTCCAGCTGTCCAACCTGATCAGCGTGCGCGAGACGGTCTCGCCCAAGGAGCTCAACCGCTTCAACCAGCTGCGCGCGGCCAAGATCGCCGGCAATCTGGCGCCCGGCTACTCGCTCGGCGAGGCGCTGGACTATCTGGAGGCGACGGCGCAGCAGGTGCTGCCCTCCAGCGCCCGCACCGATTACGGCGGCGTCTCGCGCGAGTTCCGCCAGACCGGCTCCAGCCTCGTCTTCATCTTCGTGCTGGCGCTCGGCTTCATCTACCTGGTGCTGTCGGCCCAGTTCGAGAGCTTCATTGATCCCTTCATCATCATGCTGACGGTGCCGCTGTCGATGCTGGGAGCGCTGGCGGTGATGCACCAGACCGGCGGCACGCTCAACATCTACAGCCAGATCGGCCTGATCACGCTGATAGGCCTGATCACCAAGCACGGCATTCTCATCGTGCAGTTCGCCAACCAGCTGCAGGAAGAGGGCAAGAGCCGCTTCGACGCGGTGGTGGAGGCGGCGGCCCTGCGCCTGCGCCCGATCCTCATGACCACCGGCGCCATGGTCTTCGGCGCGGTGCCGCTGGCGCTCGCCAGCGGGGCGGGCGGCGAAAGCCGCCAGGCCATCGGCTGGGTCATTGTCGGCGGCATGTCCTTCGGCACGGTGCTGACGCTCTTCGTCGTGCCGACCGCCTACACGCTGTTTGCCCGCGACCGCTCCCGCTCGCGCACCGCCGCCACCCCCGCCGCCCATCCGGCGGAATAGGCCGGGACGCAAGGCGGGGCAGGGAAGGGCGGTGCACTGCTTCCGCCAAGCGAGACGATGGAAAAACGCAAACGGGCGCGGCATTGCTGCCGCGCCCGCCGGATCGCAAAGCTCATCGCCTCGCGCGGGAAAAGCCCTCAGGCCGCGCCGCGCATCCGGTCGATGCTGATCGGGCCGGGGCCTGCCGCCGAAAGGTACAGGAAGGCGAAGCAGTAGAGCGCGGCCAGCTCCCCGCCGTTGAGGATCGGATAGAAGTTCTGCGGCGCATGCGCCATGAAATAGGCGACCGCCATCGTGCCGGAGGCGAGGAACGCGGCCGGCCGGGTGAACAGGCCGAGCACGATCAGCGCGCCGCACACGAGCTCGATCAGGCCGGCCGCGCCGCCCATGGTCATCGGCGAGGCGCCGGACATCTGCGTCGGCGGCAGGCTGAGATACTTGGTCGTGCCGTGCTGCAGGAACAGCAGGCCCGCCGCGATGCGGAAGACGCTGAGAAGCGGTCCGGAATAGCTCTTGAGGAACGTCATTCAAGCCTCCTTCGTGCCGCGCTCCCGATAATGGGCGCCCGCCCTGCAAACAGGATGCAGGCAACGTCCCGGCGCGGCAAACCTCAGCCTAAGCCGATTTTCTCGGCAAGCGGGAGCCCCCTGACACGAATGTGAGGGGATAACCGGTGGTCACGCCCTGAGATTGACGCACGACATCGCATCCCCTCGGCCGGGAGGACGCAGGGAAAGCTCTGTGCGACAAACCTTCCGCTGAGGGTGCCAATGGTTCCCGGTTCTCCGGCTGCGCCTGCGACCGGGATGACGTTCGAGAGGGAGGCACGGCCTCACATCCCCTCGGCCGTCACCCCGGCCGCGCGCAAGCGCAGAGCCGGGGCCTATTCGTTGCCAGAGCGGCCGAAACGGCGCTCCGCCCTCGCGGTTCGTCCTCCCGGACGGCGGGCAGCGCCGGGCCGGGACCGGAGAGCCGAGGGCCTCACGAAGGCACTCCCGAACGACGCCAGACCCACCGTGCCTCCCCGGCCCCGGATCTCGCGATGCTCGTCCGGGAGGACGCGGGGAAGCTCTGTGCGACAAACCTCCGCCGAGGGTGCCAATGGCTCCCGGCTCTCCGGCTGCGCCTGCGGCCGGGATGACCTCCGAGAGGGGGCACGACATCGCATCCCCTCGGCCGTCACCCCGGCCGCGCGCAAGCGCAGAGCCGGGGGCTATTCGTTGCCAGAGCGGCCGAAACGGCGCTCCGCCCTCGCGGTTCGTCCTCCCGGACGGCGGGCAGCGCCGAGCCGGGACCGGAGAGCCGTGGGCCTCTCGGCCGCGCTCCTTAACGCCACCGCAACCACCGTGCCTCCCCGGTTCCGGATCTCGCGATGCTCGTCCGGGAGGACGCCCAGGAGAGGCAGGCGCCCGCCTGAACCGGAACACGGCGAAAGCGGGAGCCCCGTGAGACGAACGGAACACAACCGGGTCAGGTGGCGGAACCGCGCGTGATCGTAGCGATGTCTGCTTCTCGCAACGGGTGCTCGCTTCCCGGCTTGCCCAAGACCTTCTCCACGTCCTTGTCGCCCGCGAACGGCTGCAGGGCATCCGGCATGTCGGTGCCCTCGTCCATGCCTTCTGCCAGCATGTCCGCCCACTCGGGATGCTCGATCAGTAGATCCGCCAGGGCCGGGAGCCGCTGCTCCAGGATCGTCCAGCGCGCCAGAACCTCGTGACCGACGGAGTTGCTCTCCAAATAGCCGATGACCCTGCGAAACTTGTAGGAATTCACCATCCGCTTCATGACACGCGGATTGTCTGGCAGAAATTCTGAAAACTTGAGCAGCAAGTGCTCTGCTTCCCGCGTCGTCCCCTCGGATTCGCTGTAGTTCAGGATGGTCGCCACACGATCCGTCTCCGTAGACGCTCTGGAAAGCAGAATACGAACATCCGCCTCTGAGAGCTCGTCGCCGAACTCGTCCCGAATTTCTTCACGCTTGACACGCACCTTTTCGTCGAAGATCGCAGTCGGGAGGACGCTCTTTCTCCGGTACCTCTCACCCGCTCTCGACACCCAGCTTTCGGAAGCCTCCACTGTGTCGGCCTTCATTGTCTCTGCCTCTCCAGCCAGCAAGTGTTTCCAATAATTTTGCTTCACGCCGCCCATTCCGGGAACCGGCGTCGAGACCTGAAAGATCTTCTCGAGAAACAGATAGCCGAGCGGCTGGCCGGCACTGCCGACATGACCGGAAAAATTCGAATAACGCTGCTCGAAACTGGAGCGAAGCCACGCCCGGTCGGCCGCCACCACATAGGTGACATTCGGATGGCGCATCGAGCTTTGGATGCCCTCCATCAGATCGACCACGTAGTCAGCGTTACATCGGTCCAGATCGTCGATGAAGATGCAGATCGGAAGCTCCACCGAACCCGCGAGGTCACGAAACAGCTCATTCACCCTTGCCATCGGGTCCCGAGAGATGTCCGAGTAGAACTTGAAATTCTCAATCGACCCGAAGAAAAGCCACCTTACCGTGACTATACCCGCACTGAATACTACAGTTAGCGCGGCCAGCGCCGCAAAAATATCCTTAAGATCAAGGCCGAAAGAAAATAAGGATCCGGAGAGAACCACAACAGAGAGCAACAGCAGAAAATAAGGCACCAGCTCTGCATGGAGAATCCACCTTCGCCAAGTATAGTTGACGTCTTCAGCAGCCAGCCACATGCGGTCTGTGTCGAGACAGGTATGACACCCGTCTTTCAGCGCCTTGATCAACGGCCACCAGGGCGGCTTGCGATGCTCGTGCTCCCAGGCATTGAATTGGACAACAGCCCAAGGCGTTCCATCCTCTTCCGGCTTCCGCAGCATTTCCTGCATCATCAGGAGAACAGATGTCTTCCCCGCCCCCCACGGGGCGTAGAGGTGAACTGCAAAACCGTCGCGACCGCTGGTTTTCCGCACCTCTACAATCCGCTCGACCAAAGCCCGCGCAAATGATCTTCGTCCCAATTGATCATTGGTGGTCGGCTCATCCGAATGCGTCGGCACGGCGTCGGTCCGCAACACCTCGCCATCGGCGAGAGCCTCGTCGCCAGCCGGCCCACTGACGGTATCGTTCCCGTCAGATGCCGCCGTTGCCTGGAAGATCGGTGGCTTCCCGTCGCGTATGCGCTCGATATCCCGAAGTACATCCTCGGCAGACCGCTCCTCGGTGATGGTCCAGAACGCTTCCGGTTGAGTGGCGATGATATCCGCCGTCTCGTCGAAGAGACGGCGAGGTATCGTGATGCCCGGCTCGGGCAAGATGGTGCGATACCAGTCGACGATCAGCCCCCAAGGACTGTTCTTCACTTCGTCTTCCGCAGAGAAGCGATCCATCAAGTTACGAACCGAAGACAAAAATCTCGTGTCGGATGAAGATCCTCCCGAGTAGACACTAGGCCAGAGCGGCTGTGTAACTAGCGCTGGTGCAGCCCCATGCGTCAGCAGCCAGAGGCAATCCTCCGACACTGCAAGCCAAATATCACTCATTCCTCCGCCAAGGCGCATCTTATAATTTGAAGCGATTGAGTATCCATTAACCACATCTTTGACAGCGACCAGAGTTTTCGCTGCCGCCCTACTAGAGTGAGGGCCATCCTCAACGAGGATAGATTCCGCGGAACACTGGAACGCAACGGAAATATATCTCGAGAAAAACGAAGTGTGAACAGCCTCGAGATACTGACGATTCGCTTCATTCAAATAAAATAGAATTCTAGAATCATAATTTAATTCGGCCGCGTAAGAAGAAAAAGCAACTCTGAATGATTTTAAAGCAATTTCATTCAAGCGTCGATCAAGCATACGAACTTCTGGGAAGTAATAGATCCCCAGAACCAGCGGAAACACCCGCAGCGCTGCGCGCACGGCAATCAGTTGCGCCCATTCGGCCGGCTTGTCTTTCAGCCACGCTTCCAGTGCTTCCGGACTGTCGATTTCCGGCCGTTTTACGTCGTCCGCCAAGCCTGCCCCCGCAGTGCCGCGCCGCAGCGCTCCCCTTATCGCCAGTCTGGCGGGAGCCTCGAGAAACAACAACCTCTTTTCAGGGGCTTGAGGCTCAGTTGCCGGGGAAGCCGCGGGCCGACCATTCCGAGCGCGGGACCGGCGCGCCGACGCGGAAGGTGAAGCTTTCCACCCGCGTCACCTGCGTGTTCAGCTCGCAGCGGAAGGCAAGGTCGTACCACTGTCCGCCGGCGCGGAAGGCCGCCCGGCGCGGCTGCAGCACCGTGCCGCTTTCCAGTCGGAACGAGGGCAATAGGTCCGGCTGGTAGGGCGGCGTTGCCGTGCGCAGCTGCGCCCGCAGCTCGGTCATGCACAGGAGGTCGACGCGCGCGGCCTGCGGCATGCCGTTCATCGCCGTGCGCATGCGCGGATCGTCGGAAATGTCGCGCGAGAACAGGCGGGTCGCCGTGGTGCCGCCGGCAAGCTCGCCTTCGCCGCCTCCACCGCTCGGCCGGGCAAAGCTCAGCCCGCCGGAGCCCGGCGTCGTTGCGGCAATCGCCCGCGCCACCGCCTCGGCCTCCGATTGCGGGTCGGCGCGGGACCCGGCGAACAGCGGGATCTCCGCCGGCTTGGCCCGCGGCACGGCCGTCCCGCCCGCCGGCAGGCCGGCCCCTTGCGTCGGCGCGGCCAGCACGTCGAGGTCGCCGACCCCTTCGCTCTCCGCCTCGCTCGGGTCGGTCAGCGCCGCCATCTCCGTCTCGGCCTCCGGCTCGCTTTCGGGCGCAGCTTCCCCCTCCTGCGGCGTGCCCTCTTCCAGGGCGCCCGGCGTCTCGGCCGCAAGCTCCTCGGCAGCGCCCGTCTCGCCGCTCTCCGCGGTTCCCTCGCTCTCAGCCTCGCTCTCAGCTTCGCCGGGGCCTTGCGGTCCGCTTTCGCCTTCGCCAGCCGGCTGGTCCTGCGCTTCCGCCTCGGGCGAGGTTTCCGCCGTCTCTTGCGGGGCGGCCTCGGTCGGCTCGTCCAGGCTCTCGCGCAGGGCAATCTCGCCGGCCCGGTCCTCGCTGCCGCTGTCCTCCTCGGCGAACTCGGTCACCGGCATCAGCACGCGCGGCACCGCCGCCGTCTCAGTGGGCGCCTCCGGCGTTTCCGGGGTCTCTTCCTGCTTCGGTTCCGGCTCCGGCTCGGGGGCAGGCGGCGGCGGGGGCGGTGGCGGCACGGCCTGCGCCTGCTCTTCCGGCGTTTCCTCCTCTTCCGGCGGCGGGGGAGGCGGCTCGGCCTGCTCTTCCGCCTGTTCCTCGGCTGCCGGCGGCTCGATCAGCACCACCTTGATCGGCTCGTCGACGGTTGGCGGCAGGGCACGCACCGCGCCGGGTCCGAAGAACACCAGCCAGGCCGCCGCCCCGTGCAGCAGCACCGACAGGACAAGGCCCGCACCGATTCGCCGCCGCAAGCCGGTCCCCCGCGCCGCTACGTCCGCCGTCTCGCCGGCAGCGCTTTCGGCAACGAGATCGGGCGCGACCTGCGGCAGGTCCTGCGGCGCGGCCACGGCTTCGCCCGCCCGCTCGCCGGCCCGCTCGTTGGCGGGGGGCAAGGACGTGAAACCCGGCTCCTGCTTGTCGCTTGGCTGTCTCAGGGTCTGGCCCCGTCGCTCCGTCTGGTGTGGTCGGGCCCTGCGTATCGTGCGCCCAAGGCTACGCCTAACCCAGCTTCAGGGAAAAAGGGAGGCGGCACCTGCGCGCGCCCTCCGTCTTTCGCGGGCGAGGCGGCCTTGAAGCTTCCATGGGGAGAAGCCCCCCCGCCTCAGGCCCGGCTGATCGCCCGCGCGGCCGATTGCGCCAGCGGCGCAAAGCGTTGGGCAAAGTCCTCAGGCTGCCATTCCGACAGGGAGCCGGCCACATGGATCGCGGCCACGGGTCGCCCGTCCGGCCCGGTGATGGCGGCGCCGATGGCGATCTCGCCCGGCACCACTTCCTCCAGCGCCAGCGCATAGCCCGCCTCGCGCGCCTCGCGCACCTTCTCGCGGATCTGCGCCGGATCGGTGATCGTCTTGACGGTGATCTGGATGAACTGCGACCGGGCGAGGATGTCGTCGACCTCCGCATCGCTCAGCAGGGCCATGATCGCCCGTCCGCCGCTTGCACAGTATGTGGGCACCGAGTGGCCCACCAAAGTGGCGAAGAACGTCTCCCGCTTGCTCTGGTTGCGCGCGGCATAGACCACACGCAGGTCGTCGAACAGGCTGAGGTCGACGCGCTCGCGCACGTTGCGCCGCAGCTCCAGCAGGATCGGCGTCGCCCGCTCCACCAAGGGGTTGAGCCGCAGGTAGTCGAGCGAATGGTCGAGCAGCCGCAGCCCCGGCACGAAGCCCCGGTCGGTCGGGTCCCGCTCGATGTAACCCAGCTGCCGCAAGGTGTGGACGAAGCGCTGCGCCGTGCTCTTGCCCATGCCGGCCGCCGCGGCGATCTCGGCCAGCGTCAGCGGCGCATCGCTCTTGTGAAAGGCAGCCATCACATCGGCGGCGCGGGCGATGGAGCGCACGAACAGCGGATCGCGGCCCTGTTCCTCGGGCGTTCCGGCCTTGGGTCTGGCACGCGGCGACCAGCTGGTCATGTCGGGCTCCCTCCAGAAACGGTCTGCTTAGAAAACAGCATTGACTCGTCAACTTCACCATTCGTATCGTAACAAAATAATACGATCGTATTATATTTCAATACGAACTGGAGTTCCGATGGTTCGCAGGCTCGATCGAGGTCTGAAACTCCTTCGCGCGTCGCCCGGGCATCTCGTGCCCGTCGCCCACGCCGCGACACCCTCCAGCCTCGTCTGCCCCGGAGCGGCCCGATGAGCCGCCCGATGACCCGCCGCGTCGCCCTTGCCGGCTTCCTGCACGAGACCAACACCTTCGCGCCTTCGCTCGCCACCATGGCCGAGTTCGAGCAGGGCGGCGGCTACCTGCCGCTGTCGCGCGGCGTGGAGGTGCTGGAGCGCTCCGTCGGCGTCAATCTCGGCATTTCCGGCAGTATCGATCATGGCCGCACTGCGGGCTGGGACATAGTGCCGGTGCTGTGGACGGGGGCTATCCCCTCCGCCCATGTGACGCGCGAGGCCTATGAGCGCATCGCCGGCGAGATCGTAGAGGGCATCGCGGCCGCCGGCCCGCTCGACGGCGTCTGCCTCGACCTGCACGGCGCGATGGTCGCCGAGCATCTCGACGACGGCGAGGGCGAGCTGATCGCCCGCGTGCGCCGCGTCGTCGGCCCGAATGTCCCCATCGCCGTCAGCCTCGACCTGCACGGCAACACGACGCAGCAGATGGTCGATGCGGCCGACCTGCTGGTCGCCTTCCGCACCTATCCGCATGTCGACATGGCCGAGACCGGCCGCCGCGCGGCGGAAGGCCTCGACCGCCTGATGCAGCGCGGCAAGCCCTTCGCCCACGCCTTCCGCCGGCTGCCCTTCCTCATTCCGATCCCCTGGCAGTGCACCTTCATCGAGCCGGCCCGCAGCCTCTACCGCGAGCTGGAGGAGATGGAGGGCGGCGACGTCGCTAGCCTCTCCTACTGGATGGGCTTTCCCGCCGCCGACATCGCCGATTGCGGCCAGACCGTGCTGGCCTATGGCGAGACGCAGGAGGCGGCCGACCGGGCCGCCGACCGCCTGGTCGCGCGCATCATGGAGAGCGAGGCCGCCTTTGCCGGCCGGGCCTTCGGTCCGGACGAGGGCGTGCGCGAGGCCATGCGCATCGCCAAGGACGCCACCCGCCCGGTCGTCATCGCGGACACGCAGGATAATCCCGGCGCCGGCGGCGACTCCAACACCATGGGCATGCTGAAGGCCTTGCTGCGCAACGGCGCTGAGAACGCGGCCATCGGCCTGATCGTCGATCCCGCTGCCGCCCGCGCCGCGCACGCGGCCGGGGAGGGGGCGGAGATCGCCATCGCGCTCGGCGGCCAGTCGAACGTTCCCGGCGACAGCCCGCTGGAGGCGACGTTCCGCGTCAAGGCGCTGTCGGACGGCTCGCTGCACGCGACCGGCCCCTATTACGGCGGCACGCGCATGAATGTCGGTCCGTCCGCCTGCCTTGCCATCGACGGGGTGCAGGTGGTGGTCGCCAGCCACAAGGCGCAGATGGCCGATCTGGCGATGTACCGCTATGTTGGTGTCGAGCCGACGCGCATGGATATCCTCGTCAACAAGAGCTCGGTGCATTTCCGCGCCGATTTCGACCCGATTGCCGAGACGGTTCTCGTCTGCACCGCCCCGGGGCCGATGCCCCTCGATCCGGCGGATCTTGCGTGGACGAAACTGCGTCCCGGCATGCGCCTGTCGCCCGGTGGACCGGTTCACGACCCGGCCCGTCCCGCGGCGAAGATGCCGCAAGTCACGGAGGGCTGATCCGCTACCGGCGAAGAGGTCTTTAAGGGGTTTGCGTTGCGGAGCGGGGGGAGTTTCCGCTCCAACAATAAAAAGAAAATCACCTGACCAGAAAAAGGGAAGCATCATGTTGCATGACACTGTCACCACCCGCCTGTCCGGGCCCCGCAAGGGCTGGGCGATGAAGGCGCGCCACACCGTCGCCGGCCTGCTCGCCGGTGCGCTGCTGGCCGGAACCGGTCTCGTCACCCCGGCAGATGCCGCCGGCAAGACCATCACCGCGGTGATGCATTCGGGCCTGCGCGTGCTCGATCCGATCATCACCACGGCGCATATCAGCCGCAACCACGCCTACATGATCTACGACGTCCTGGTCGCGGTGGACGAGAACTTCACCCCGCGTCCGCAGATGGCCGACTGGACGGTCTCCGACGACGGCCTCGTCTACACCTTCACCCTGCGCGACGGGCTGAAGTTCCATGACGGCGCCCCGGTCACCTCGGCGGATGCCATCGCCTCGCTGACCCGCTGGGGCAAGCGCGATTCCGGCGGCCAGCTGATCTTCGACATCACCGCGAGCCTGGAAGCCAAGGACGACAAGACCTTCGTCTGGACGCTGAAGAGCCCGTTCCCGGCGCTGCTCGACACGGTCGGCAAGCAGTCGGCGCTGCCGCCCTTCATCATGCCCGAGCGCGTCGCAAGCGGCCCGGCCGATGCGGCGATCACCGAATATGTCGGCTCCGGTCCCTTCGTCTTCGTCGAGGAGGAGTACCAGCCGGGCGTCTCCGTCACCTATCGCAAGTTCGAGGACTATGTCCCGCGCGACGAACCGGCGAGCTGGATGGCCGGCGGCAAGGTGGTCAATGTCGATGAGGTCAAGTGGGTGACCATGCCGGATGCCCAGACCGCCATCAACGCGATCATGTCGGGCGAGATCGACTATATCGAGCAGGTGCAGATCGACCTTCTGCCGATCCTTGCCTCCAGCGAGGACGTGACGGTCGAGACCCGCGACGATCTCGGCTACCAGACCATCGGCCGGATGAACTTCAAGCACCCGCCCTTCGACAACAAGAAGATCCGCCAGGCCGCCCAGATGGCGCTCAGCCAGGCCGATGTGCTCGGCACGCTGATCGGCAATTCGGACTATTACACGGTCTGCGGCGCGATCTTCGGTTGCGGCACTCCGCTGGCCGACGAGTCCGGCGCCGAGACGCTGATCTCCGGCGGCGATGTCGAGGGCGCCAAGAAGCTGCTCGAGGAAGCCGGCTACGACGGCACCCCGATCGTTCTGATGCAGCCGACGGATGTCGTCAGCCTCACCGCCCAGCCGGTGGTCGCGGCCCAGGCGATGCGCAATGCCGGCTTCAACGTCGACATGCAGCCGATGGACTGGCAGACGCTGGTGACGCGCCGCGCCAGCCAGTCGAAGCCTTCCGAGGGCGGCTGGAACATCTTCTTCACCAACTGGCTGGTGCCGGAGATCAACTCGCCGCTGATCAGCCCGATGCTGAACGGCCGCGGCGACAACGCCTGGTTCGGCTGGCCGACCGACGAGACGATGGAGGCCCTCAAGGCCGAGTTCATCGCCGCCGACACGCCGGAGAAGCAGAAGGAAGTGGCGGTCAAGATCCAGAAGCACACTCTGGACAACGTCCTCTACATCCCGCTCGGCCAGTATGCCTCGCCCCAGGCGCGCAGCAACAAGCTGACCGACATGCTGCCCTCGCCGGTTCCGGTCTTCTGGAACGTCAAGAAGGCGGACTGATCGGGTCCTGAGATCGCCCGCCCGGCCCTTGGGGCCGGGCGGACGGCTCGCAAGGTCTCGTGAAGCGCGTCTTTTGAAACAGACGCAGGCTGCGATCGCCGATGCGGACCGGCACTGCCGGCCCGCGCCCCGGTCCCGTGGGCGCGCCCATTTTGGCGTAAGGCGGGCCGGCGTGAAGCGGCAGGCCCTCGCACCTCGACGTCCGGCGGAACGAACCGTTCCGCGCAAACCAGGTCCAGGAGCAGCAACCCGCGATGCTAGGCTATATCCTGCGGCGCATCCTCGCCGTCATCCCGGTGATGATCATCGTCGCCGTCTTCGTCTTCCTGCTGTTGCGGCTGACGCCGGGCGATCCGGCGGCGATCATCGCCGGCGACATGGCAACGCCCGCCCAGCTGGAGCGCATCCGCACCTCGCTCGGCCTGTCCGAGCCCCTTCACGTGCAGTTCGTCACCTGGGTCGGACTGCTGCTGCAGGGCGACCTCGGCACCTCGCTGATCTCCAACACCCCGGTTACGACGATGATCGGCCAGCGCATCTGGCCGACGATCAACATCGCCATCATGACCATCCTGCTGTCGGTGGCGATTGCCGTGCCGATGGGCGTGCTCGCCGCCTGGCGGCACCGCACCTGGGCCGACTACGCGGTGATGAGCTTTTCGGTGCTCGGCTTCTCGATCCCCGTCTTCGTCATCGGCTACATCTTCATCCAGGTCTTCTCCATCGAGCTGCGCTGGCTGCCGGTGCAGGGCTACGCGGCCCCCTCCGACGACTTCGGCCGCTTCCTCGCAAGGGCGATCCTGCCGTGCCTGACGCTGGCGACGATCTATGTGGCGCTGATCGCCCGCATGACCCGCGCCTCCATGCTGGAAGTGCTCGGCGAGGACTATATCCGCACCGCCCGCGCCAAGGGCGTCACCGAGCGCATCGTCCTGTTCCGCCATGCGCTGCGCAATGCGGCGGTGCCGATCATGACCATCATCGGCACCGGCTTCGCACTGCTGATCGGCGGCGTCGTGGTGACCGAGAGCGTCTTCAACATCCCCGGCATCGGCCGGCTCACGGTCGATGCGATCCTGGCCCGCGATTATCCCGTCATCCAGGCGATGATCCTGCTGACCAGCGGTCTCTATGTCTTCATCAACCTGCTGATCGACCTGTCCTACACCCTGTTCGACCCGAGGATCCGCTACTGATGGCCCGCCCGTTCCCGGACCTTGCGTCCCATCCCAAGACCGATAGGAGGACGCGCGATGCAGGCTGACCCGCAACCCGCCTCCCGCATGCAGTGGCTGTTCGGGGCCATCGCCCTGCCGGCCGGCTGGCGCCTCGGCGCCGGACCCGTCATCGCCGCGCTCGTGCTGGTGGTGATCGTCGCCTCGGCGCTGCTGGCGCCCCTCGTCGTGCCGCACGACCCCATGACCATGGACGCCGTCCAGCGCCTCAAGGGGCCGAGCGAGATGTATCCGCTGGGCACCGATGCCTATGGCCGCGACGTGCTCTCGCGCGTCGTCACCGGCGGGCGCATCTCGCTGCTGATCGGCATCGGCGCGGCAGTCGTCAGCGTGCTGATCGGCCTGATGATCGGCCTCGTCTCCGGCTTCTTCCGCACCGCCGATGCCATCATCATGCGCGTGATGGACAGCCTGATGGCGATCCCCTCGATCCTGCTGGCCATCGCGCTGGTCGCGCTCAACGGGCCGAGCATCTGGTCGGTGATGGCGGCGATCACCATCCCCGAGATCCCGCGCGTGGTGCGGCTGGTGCGCTCCGTCGTGCTGTCGGCGCGCGAGGAGCCCTATGTCGAGGCGGCCATCGCCCTCGGCTCCTCCATGCCCAAGATCCTGTGGCAGCACCTGATGCCCAACACCCTGGCGCCGCTGACTGTGCAGGGCACCTATATCTGCGCCTCCGCCATTCTCACCGAGGCGATCCTCTCGTTCCTCGGCGCCGGTGTTTCCACCGAGATCCCGACCTGGGGCAACATCATGGCCGAGGGCCGCGTCTACTTCCAGCTCAAGCCCTCGCTGATCTTCTGGCCGGGCCTGATGCTGTCGCTGTGCATCCTGTCCATCAACCTGCTCGGCGACACGGCCCGCGACGTGCTCGATCCGCGCCTGAAGAAGCGGGAGGCCTGACCATGCTGTTCAAGACCCGCACATTCGACGAGGCCCCGAACGTCCTCACCGTTACCGACCTGACGGTGCGCCTCGCCGGCAATGCGTCCGCCCAGCCCATCCTCGACGGCATCTCGCTGCAGATCCGCGAGGGCGAGACCGTCTGCCTCGTCGGCGAGAGCGGCTCCGGCAAGTCGGTGACCTCGCTCGCCGTCATGGGGCTGTTGCCCAAGGGCGCGCTCGAGGTGGCCGGCGGCCGCATCGAGCTGGAGGGCCGCAACCTGCTGGAATTCTCGCCCCAGGCGATGCGCGAGATGCGCGCCAGCAAGATCTCGATGATCTTCCAGGAGCCGATGACCGCGCTCAACCCGGTCATGCGCGTCGGCGCCCAGATCGAGGAGGTGCTGGACACCCACGCAAGGCTGCCGGCGCGGGAGAAGAAGGCCCGCGTCCTCGACATCATGAACCAGGTGCACCTGCCGGACGTGGAGCGCATCTACCGCTCCTATCCGCACCAGCTGTCGGGCGGCCAGCGCCAGCGCATCATGATCGCCATGGCGCTGATTCTGGAGCCGAAGCTCCTGATCGCCGACGAGCCGACCACCGCGCTCGACGTCACCACCCAGCAGCAGATCCTCAGCCTCATCGCCGAGCTGCAGGAAAAGCACGGCACGGCGGTGCTGTTCATCACCCACGACATGGGCGTGGTGGCGGAGATCGCCGACACGGTCCACGTCATGCAGCTCGGCAAGCTGGTCGAGCACGCGCCGGTGGAGGAGCTGCTGCGCCGGCCGAAGGAAGACTACACCCGCCGCCTGCTGAAGTCGGTGCCCAGCCTGACGCCGCGCGCCGCCCGGCCCGTTCTGCAAGGCGCTCCGGTGATCTCCGTCGACGGGCTGCAGAAGATCTACGGCTCGCACGGCGTCTTCCGCAAGACGAAGGAAACCCTTGCCGCGAGCGACGTCTCCTTCGCGATCCCGAAGGGCCGCACGCTCGGCATCGTCGGCGAGAGCGGCTCGGGCAAGTCGACCGTGGCGCGCTGCGTCATGCGGCTGATCGACCCGACCGACGGCTCCATCCGTGTTGCCGAGAAGGAGATCGCCAAGCTGTCGCGGCGCGAGCTGCGTCCGCTCCGGCGGCACATCCAGATCGTCTTCCAGGATCCGTTCCGCTCGCTCAACCCGCGCTGGACCGTCGGCCGCAGCCTCATCGAGGGGCCGCTGAACCTTGGCACCGACCGGGCCGCGGCGATGGCGAGAGCCCGCGAGCTGATGAAACTGGTCGGCCTGCCGGACGATGCCGTCGACCGCTATCCGCACCAGTTCTCGGGCGGCCAGCGCCAGCGCATCGCCATTGCCCGCGCCATCGCCATGGAGCCGGACGTGCTGGTCGCCGACGAGGCGGTCTCCGCCCTCGATGTGTCGGTGCAGGCGCAGGTGCTGGAGCTTCTCGACGAGCTCCAGGCGAAGCTCGGCATCGCCATCCTCTTCATCACCCACGACCTGCGCGTCGCCGCGCAGATCTGCGACGAGGTGGTGGTCATGCAGCACGGCCGCGTGGTCGAGCATGACGCCGCCGAACGGGTCCTTGCCGACCCCAAGCATCCCTATACCCGCGCCCTCATCGAGGCCGCCCCCGGCCGCGCCTGGGACTTCGCCAACTTCCGCGAGCTGCGGACGGCCTGATCCCACGCGCCAACAACGACACCTGGAGGATTTCGAAATGCCCGTATTGCCGCAGATCGCCGGTTACGCCGACGAACTCACCACCATCCGCCGCGATTTCCACGAGCACCCGGAAATCGGGTTCCAGGAGGTCCGCACCTCCGGCATCGTCGCCGAGCTCCTGCGCAAGTGGGGCGTCGACGAGGTCCATACCGGCATCGGCAAGACCGGTGTCGTCGGCATCATCAAGGGCAACGGCGAGGGCGGACGCCGGGTCGGCCTGCGCGCCGACATGGACGCCCTGCCGATGGACGAGCTGACCAACCTGCCGTATTCGTCCAAGAACCCCGGCGCCTTCCATGGCTGCGGCCATGACAGCCACACCGCCATGCTGCTGGGCGCGGCGCGCTATCTCGCCTCCACCCGCAACTTCTCCGGCACGGCCGTGCTGATCTTCCAGCCGGCGGAGGAGGGGCTGGGCGGCGCCCGCGCCATGATCGCCGACGGGTTGTTCGAGCGCTTCCCCTGCGACGAGATCTACGGGATGCACAACAACCCGCTCGCTCCGCCGGAAGAGTTCGGCATCAAGCCGGGACCGGCGATGGCGGGGGCCACCTTCTTCGACATCACCATCAACGGCGTCGGCAGCCACGGCGCCATGCCGCACCATTCGCGCGATCCCATCGTCATCGCCAGCGCCCTGGTGCAGAACCTGCAGTCCATCGTCAGCCGCAATGTCGAGGCGACCGAGCCGGCGGTGTTCTCGGTTACCCAGATCCATTCCGGCTCGGCCTACAACGTGGTGCCGGACAAGGCGGTGATCTCGGGCACCATCCGCTACTTCTCCGACCATGTGCGCGACGTCATCCATCACCGTGCGGAAAAGATCTGCGCGGGCTTCGCCGAGGCCTACGAGGTCGAGATCGTCGCCGACCTGCGCCCGACCTTCGACGTCCTGATGAACGATGCCGACCTGGCCGAGGCCTATCGCGAGGCGGCCGGCGAGATCGTCGGCGCGGCCAAGGCGACGGTGACGGAGGACCTGATGACCGGCAGCGAGGACTTCGCCGACATGCTCAAGGTGGTCCCGGGCGCCTATTGCACCCTCGGCCACAAGGGCGACGTGCCGGTCCACAATCCCGGCTTCCTGCTCGACGACGACATGCTGCCCGTCGGCGCCAGCATCATGGCCCGCATCGTCGAAAAGCGCATGCCGCTCTGACGTCCCGCAACCGTTTCAGGAACCTTCCCATGAGCTATCTCGACCTTCCGTTCGACACGGACACGATGCTTGCCGGCCTCAAGCCCTGGATCGAGTGCGAAAGCCCGACCTATGATGCCGCGGCCGTCGACCGGATGATGGACCTTGCCGCCTACGATCTTGCCGCCGCCGGCGCCGAGATCGAGCGCATTCCCGGCCGCATGGGCTTCGGCGGCTCGGTGCGCGCGCGCATGCCGCACAAGGACTTCGGCAAGCCCGGCATCCTGGTCTCCGGCCATCTCGACACCGTCCATCCCGTCGGCACGCTGGAAAAGAACCCCTGGCGCGTCGAGGACGGGCGCTGCTACGGCCCCGGCATCCAGGACATGAAGGGCGGCAACTTCGTCACCGTCGAGGTGCTGCGCCAGCTGGCGCTGGCCGGCATCGACACGCCGCTGCCGATCACCGTCCTGTTCACGCCGGACGAGGAGGTCGGCACCCCCTCGACCCGCGAGCTGATCGAGATGGAAGCGCGCAAGAACAAGTACGTTCTGGTGCCCGAGCCCGCCCATCACGACGGCTCCGCCGTCACCGGGCGTTTCGCCATCGCCCGCTTCAACGTCAGGACCTATGGCCGGCCGAGCCATGCCGGCTGGGCGCTGAAGGACGGCCGCTCGGCGATTGCCGCCATGGCCCGCAAGATCCTCGAGATCGAGGCCATGACGACGGAAGACTGCACCTTCTCCGTCGGCGTCATCCATGCCGGCCAGTGGGTCAACTGCGTCTCCTCCTCCTGCGAGGCGCAGGTCCTGTCCATGGCCAAGCGCCAGCACGACCTCGACGAGGGCGTGAAGCGCATGCTGGCGCTGAACGGCGAGGAGAACGACGTGGTGATCGAGGTGACGCGCGGCGTCACCCGGCCGGTCTGGGAGCCGGACGAGGGCACGCTCGCCGTCTATGAGACCGCGCGCGGCATTGCCGGCGAGCTCGGCTTCGACCTCACCCATTGCAGCGCCGGCGGCGGCTCGGACGGCAACTTCACCGGGGCGCTCGGCATCCCGACGCTCGATTCCATCGGCGTGCGCGGCGCCGGTCTGCATACGCTCAACGAGCATATCGAGGTCGACAGCCTCGTGGAACGCGCCCGGCTCATCGCCGGCCTGTTCCTCAAGCTGAAGTAACCGCGCGGCCGTCCTGAAGCTGGAGGTGCCGACACGCTTCCGTGTCTGAAGGGGCTCGACCCCTCTCTCAAGCTTCAGCACCCCACCACGACCCACCGGCGCAGCGGCCACCGCCCCTGCGCCGGTTTTGTCTCCAGGCTTCTCTTCTCCTCGCGCGCGGCCTGAGCGGGCGAGGGGAGGGGCGCACAGACTTGCTTCCCCACCGAGGTCAATCCCGGGCAAGCGTAGCGCGACCCGGGACCGGAGAGCCGAGGGCCTATGAGGCGTGCTCCGGACCAAACCCACAGCCACCGTGCTTCCCCGGTCCCGGATCTCCGCCCCTCGTCCGGGAAGACGCGAGGTGAGGGCTGGAGCGCAGGAGTTATCCTCACACCCGTCATGCCCGACCGCGGGACGCGGCAGCGTCATCGCGTGATCCGGCATCCAGATATCTGTTGCGGGAGTCAGTCGGCGCTTCCCAAGAGCGGCGGCAATAGTGCGTCGGCCGAGCCCTACGCTTACGATCGTGTCAGGGCTGAACGCCCTGCTTGCCGCAGGGTTGGACGACGATGTCGTAAGCCTCTCTCATGCGCGAGATGTTGAACGATGCCTCGATGAGGACGGTGTCCTTGTCGCGCAGGACCACGTCAAGCGTCCGGCCCCCGACAATCTGATCCAGGAAGGGCTTGGCCGTGTCGGCGTCCGGGAGGCTGAAGCCACGCTTGTTTTCATGAGCGGACATGGACACGGAGTGAGGCGGCCCCCCGTCGATTCTGTACGTTACCTCGGCGGCATCTGCGTTGAATTTCCTGTCGCGGTGGGCGAACCACAAGCTTAGCCTGTCCATGATACAGGCCATGAGGAACGCTGTGCCCTCGCCGCTTTCGGGCTTGCTCCATAGCACTCCTGACGTGATCACGGTCTCGGTCTGGTTCGGCCCGCCATCGATCTTCCATTCCGCGCTTGTGGTGCTGCCTGTCTGCGCGCCGGCCGCACCTATCGTGAGCGCCAGCGCGGCGAGTGCCATTCCCGATCTTTGCATCGTGTGTCCTTGTTCCACCTGAGTTCGGATCTCAGCACATCGGCACGTTGTCCGTCCATGTTTCCAGCTCTGCCGGGAGACAGAAGTGGGGGCAGGCTGCTGCCATGCTTGATCGAACGGCGATGGGATGCACTAAACGGGAGCGAAGCGACAAGGAAAAGCCTCATGCACACGACCGTCCTCTACATTGCGGCGGCGCTGGCAGAGATCGCCGGTTGCTATGCCTTCTGGGCCTGGCTGCGGCTGGATCGCTCGCCCCTGTGGCTGGTGCCGGGCATCCTGTCCCTCGTCCTCTTCGCGGTGCTGCTCGCCCTGGTCGACAGCGCGGCGGCCGGGCGCACCTTTGCCGCCTATGGCGGCGTCTACATCGTCGCCTCGCTCGGTTGGCTCTGGCTGTTCGAGGGCCTGCGCCCGGACCGGTGGGACCTGATCGGCGCTGCCCTCTGCCTTGCCGGTGCCGTCGTCATCCTCGCCGGCCCGCGCGGGCTGGCGTGAGCCGCCGCCCGCATGTCTGGTTTTACTTTCCGAGAAAAGGTCTTCCGCGCCCTCGAACACTTTTGTCGCAGGTGCGATGTCCTTGATTTTTTAGGTTTTACCGCCTAGATCAGGCTCATGTCTGAAGCAGTTCTGAAATCTTTGTTCGGGTTCGTCCGGGGAGCACATGTGTTTCCCGGGGCAGAACCGTATTGAACGAGGCTTCAAGACGATCTTGCCCCGGGTTTCCTCCAAGGTTTCCCACGTCCGCGCGGCGTCAAGCCGCGCCCGGAGAGCAAGATGTCCAGAAGAATTCAGCCCATCATCTGTTTCCACTGCCGGCAGGAATCGCCGCGTGCCGCAGCCCGCTGCCTGCATTGCCAGCTGCCGCTCCTCCCTTCCGACAGGGCCCTGCAGTCGCGCCTGATGCTGCGCTCCGAACGGCTGCGCGCCGGCGGGCCTGAGACGGTGGCCCACCGCAAATGAGCCGGGCCTTGCGTGCCGTGCTCCGGGTCGTATGGCCGGCCCTGGGCACGGCTGTCTTCGTCGCAGCTCATCTTCTGCACCAGCCGCTTTTCGAGATGCTGGGGCTGGGCGTTCCGGGAAGGCCCGTCTTTGTGCTGAGCGGAGGCGCGGCCTATTTCTCGGCGGCCTGGCTCGGCGGGCGCCTTGTCGGGTTGGCGCTGGAGCGCACCGGGTCCCGCCGTCGCCGGGTGCCGAAGCTGCTGCCGGAGCTCGTCTCGGCGGCACTGTTTCTGACCGCCGGCATCGCCACGGTGATGCTGGTGGTCGGCCAGAGCCTGAGCGGCGCGCTGGCCGGCTCCGGCCTCGTCATCGCGGTCCTCGGCTTTGCCTTGCGCAACACGCTGGCGGACGTCTTTTCCGGCATCGCGGTCGGGATCGAGGCGCCGTACCGGATCGGCGACTGGGTGGCCATCGACGACCAGACCAACGGCCGCGTGATCGAGATCGGCTGGCGCACCACGCGGCTGTCGACGCGGGACGACACCTATGTGATCCTGCCCAACAGCCAGATCGCGCGCCAGAAGCTGGTCAATTACAGCGCGCCCAACCGGACCTATCGGACCCGCGTTCAGGTCGTTCTCGACCACGGCATTCCGGTTCTCGATGCCAAGGTTCTGCTGGCCGAGGCGGCGGCGCGTGCCGGGATCATCGTCGCGATGCCGGCGCCCGACGTGCGGGTCGCCTCCTATGACGTGGACGGCATCCGCTACCATGTGCGCTTCTGGGTGCCGAGCTTCGCCGACGACGTGGATTGCCGGGATGCGGTGTTCACGCAGATCGACACTGCCCTGCGCGAAAGCGGGCTTCCCCTGCCGGTCGGCGGGCTGAGGGTGCTGGCCGCCCAGCCGGAGACGGAGGCGCGCGCCGCGGCTGCGTCATGAGATGCGCTTCAAGTGTCGAAAGGCCGCGCGATGATGCCCGGCCGCCAGATCAACACAGCCGGGATTGTGATCGCAAGCAACGTCTTCAGCCTGCGCAACTTCTTCTATTCTAAAGGCGCTGTGCCAAATAATTCTGCAGTATCAATTCTCTCCAAGAGAAGGCGATGGCCGGCGAAACACTTCATTCGTTGCAATCGGCCATCCGGCATTGCGAGAACGTCGCAGTCCGGCTGTCGGCGCGGCGTCAGGTTGGAGACTGGGTTTCCAGATCTTTTTTTGATCGCTTCAGTTCTTCGGCTTTCTTCAGCCCTTCCAGGACAAGTTCTTTGGCTTCGTCTTCAGTCAAAGTGCTCTTGCCTGAAATCATGGGCCAGACAGTCTTGTAAATGGTCAGGCTGCCGACTGTGTACTCGATGGTCGGCCCCGCGTACACACAGACGAAATTCCAGCATTCGCGGGCAATTTCCATCAGCGCGAGCACCGTGTCGGGCGATACGCCATCCGCGGGCGCATACCCGCTCTCTGCAGGGTCAAGGTCTTGGTTCTTTTGAAGAAAGGCATCCATCATCCGGGCGGTTCCCGGCCCGTCATGCTTGGCAAGGGACTTGGCGATGGAAACGATGGTTTCTTTATCATCCATAAAAATCACCTTGAACTCGTCTGGCTCTATCGAACTTGCGAGAGAAATATTCCAGAGTTTTTGCGATGATGTAGACAAGCACGAATACCATAGCCGCGCCGAAGGCGGTTGCCAACAGTTCCGGAGGCGGGTTGGTCAAAAGCGGCGCGATGTCGGGGATGCCATCTTCCGCCCGGACCGCAGACCGGCTCGGCGCCCCGACCACCATCACCATCGCAATCACCATGGCGCCCATGGGAAAGGTGGTGAGAACGACCTCTGCCAGGAGAAGCCAAGGGCGGAAAAACAGCAGGTTCCGATAGACAAGGCAGGCGAGGGCAAGGAGAAGCGCCGCGACGATCAGATTGCCTCCCAGGAGCCGCGCGTCTGTGGACAGGCCGAGCTGAATGACGCCGTTGAGGGCGCTGTTGAGTTGCATGGTGCCGAGCCCCAGAAGGAGGATCAACGACAATGCGCTGAAAAAGCGTCCTGGTACGGCCATCAGGGCCAGCAGCACGGGGCGAAACCGTGCGCGGCTGAAGATGCGGTTCTTTCGACGTCCCTTTTCGCCGTCCCTGAAAAGCCGCACCCAGCCAAGCCGCAGGCAAACGCCTCCACAGACCGCAGCGGCGAAGAGGGTGGGCCAGGCCAGCAGGATGCCGGTAGTTTCCGCGACAACCGGGGCCTCGTAGAAATAGACGAGCAGTCCCAACAAGCCTGGCACGGAAAGAAACAGCGCCAGGATGGCAAGAAGCGCAGCAAGCCAAGGCATAAGGGGGCGACCTGCGGGGTTCGGCAGGGTCGGCGGCAGGTTCCACGCCAGCAGGATGAACGCGGCAAGAAACACTCCGTCGAAAGCCAGGACCGGCCATTCCCCATGCGCGGGGGAAATCAGAATGTACAGGGAGCGCAGAGACACGAAGAGCACAAGCAGTGCCGGCAACATGTTGCGGGCATTCAAGCTTATGCCTTGGCGGTGAAGGTCGCGTTCGAGCTTCGATGTGCTCCTGTCCCAGGCGCTTGTCGGCCCGTCTCTCTTGAAACGATAGGGATCGATCTCGGCCGGAAGTCGATCAAATCCCGCCGCGTCTGCAAAGTATTCTCGGGTTTTCAGATAGCTGAAGATGACATTCCGCATCGATGCAGCCAGGCAATAGAGAATTGCCACGATAACTGTTGCGCATAAGAATAAAAAGACGAGAGCGTTCCCGAAATATGGGGCGGAAATCATGACGCTCGGTACGATGAAGATGAGCAAAAGCGCGGATGTCAGCGCCGTCGTTACCCAGAACACAAGCCTGAAGAGGGAATGAGCGGCATTGTCGAGGGTCAGGGTATGGGCATATTCATGCGCCATGAAAAACCGCAGGGTGGCCTCTTCTGCCACCGAAGGCGGTTTGTCGTTGGTCAGATTTTTGACCATGCCCGAAGGAAAGACGATCTTGCGGCGTGCCGCCATGATGTCTTTCCCATCGTCGTCGGCAAGAATGTCTTTGAAATAGCCGAACTCTTCGAGAATGCGCCGCACTCTTTCAGGGGTATTTTGCAGTTCGTCATTGGCGGTCAACGAATATCCGCTGCGCCTGGAAAAGCCTGAATACCCGATGGCGAACAACAGCACGGCGACTGCCGCAAGGCTGATCCATTGCGACAGCGGGGGCAGGGCATCTCCGCGCACGGCCGACCAGCGCCGGGCGGCCTCGGCGATCCAGCGGGCATAGTCGTCGGGCCGGGTTGACGCGACATTGTGACTTTCCCATCCGAAGACGGACAGGGTGGCCAGCCAGCTGATGGCGTAGAGCGTGCTGACGATCGCCAGGAGAGTGCTGGCGGCAAGCACCGCGAAAAAGGCGACCGTGCACCACAGCGCAGACCCCTTGAGAGCTTTGCGGCGAATGTCCGAAGCCAATGTCATGTCTGGCTCTCCGTTGCATCGTCATTGGAGATTTCCACGTCCCAGCCGGAAACTTCCGGCCGCTTTCGCTGGGCAACGGCCTCGGTAATCCTGTCGGTCGCCGCAAGGACGTGGCCGGCGTCGAACCGGGTGGAAAACACCACCGGATCGTCTGCGCCGGTTCGGCCTTGCCAAAGACGAAGGGTGATCGTCCGGCGGGCGGTGCGCAGCAGGCCGGCCAGGTCGGCGATCGTCAGGGCGATCACATGACCGAGAAGGACAAGCCTGTCGGTCCTCACGCTCTCGCTTTCCAGAACGACCAGGCGGAAGGGGGTGTCTTGCGGGACATGGCGTTTCGGACTGATCGCCTCCGGGGTCTTGCAGGCTATATCCACCGTCAGCCCGTCCGCCCCGGAGAAGTCCAGGCGTTCGATGGCAAGTAGCCCCGACAGGTTGCGGATCGCCTCGGTGAGGATTGCCTGAACCCTGAGCGTATCTTCGGGCGCGCCTCGGTCGAATATCGCCTGCAGGCTGCGTCTTGCTTCGTCGAACTTCTTGTCGATGAGCCAGCCTTCCAGCAGGCGTTCGCGAAGCTCGGCGCAGCGGTCGGCTTCGGCGATCATCCAGCGGGCATGAGATCGCTGGTAGTCCGACATTTGCTTGCGCGCGGTCCGCCGCGTGGTGGCGGGCATGCCGCGCCTGCCCAGAACCTTCGCAGCGCGTTCCGGCACACGCGGCATGTCGCCGATATGCAGCCACGGAGGTTCCCAGTCGAGAGCGGGGCTCTCCAGGTTCAGCTTGCTGCGCAGCAGCGGTTCCGTGCGATATCTGGCGATGGCAGCGCTGGCGATCTCTTCCGGCCGGTCGAGCCAGACGGCGTGATCGGCCAGCCAGGTCATGACCTCGCCATGGACCGAAACCCGGTCCATCCGGGCAAACCAGCCGTTCTTGTTGCCCGAAGGGCGGGGGGAAGAGACGGTGAGGTCGTCTTCGAGCCTGTATTCCAGGCCGCGGAACGTGACGGGATTGGCAGGCGGGATGCTGACGCTCACTGTCGTGCCTCCTCCTGGACGTGTTGCGTCAAGGTGTCGAGGTCTGCCTCGAAGACATCGTCCTGCGTGACGAGCACAAATCGATCGTCGATGCGCCGCAACAGGAGAGGGAAGCCGAGGTTTTCGGAGAGTTGCACGCGTTTGGGGTCCATCGCCGCGAGCAGCGAGACCCCGCCTTCCGAGACGTTATAGCCCAGGACAAGCGAGGGATCCGGGCGGCCCCAGCGCTCCGCGTTCGCCTGGTAGCGGGTGCGGTCGGCAAGAGCCGCGCTGTCGGACAGGGAAAGACCGCGGGCTTGCCTGCAGTCAGTCCGTGCCTCCAGCGGCTTGTTGTCGATGGTCATCTGGATATAGGCGGTCTGTCTGTCGAAGGTGATGCCGCGAAGCGAGTACCGTCCTTCCGGCAAGGCCGAGAGGTCCGCGGCCAGGCTCTCGCAGGAGGTCCGGGCCGTTCCCTCCAGGCTTCGCATCCCGGTATCCGACAGCACCGCAACATCGCCATCCGGCGCAAGGGTCAGGGCCGAGGCGGCTCCGTTCCACGCCCAGCCTGGAAGCTGACGGCCGTTCGAGGCGTCGAAATAGGCGATCTGGCCGTCCGTCGCGATTGCCACCGCAGGAGCGCCGTCGGCGTGGCTGAGCACCGCATGGCCTGCCAACGCGTGGTCGCTGAAACGGCCGTCCACGAGTTTGCGCGTCAAGGTCGCGGCGTTCCGGCTGTGCCCGGTCATCCGTGTGGCATTGCCGACGAGGCGATAGGCGTAGCTGCCGTCGTGGCCGAGAAGTTTGCCGCAGCTGGCGCCTGCTTCAAAGCGCCCGTCCGGATACCACCGCCCCGACGTGCCGTCTTTGCGCAGCACGCACAAGCTCTCCGTTGTCGACGGATCGGAGGCCGGTCGGCTGTCGATATCGGAGTCGAGGGCAATGGACACGGCCTCGCGCGCCAGGCCGGCATGATTGTCGGGACGTCTGGCGCCCGAGGCGCGCCAATCGTCGTGGTTCTGACGAACCCAGCCCAGGTCGGTCACGATATCGAGCGTTCTCGGATCGATCCGGGCCATGTTGCGCATCCGGTCGAGTGCGAAGCGGCCACCGGCCAGTGGATTGTCTTCCTTGCGCCAGGTGAAACCCAGGTTGCCTGGTTGCCCGGCCTTGCGTCCGCTGCGGGTGATCGCGATCACCCCGTCATCGAAGATCTCCCTGCCGATGAACGGGTCGCTGGCGGCGTCGATCGGGTCGAACATGCGGGAGGTGCTGTTCGCATCCAGCCTTCCGGCAAGGATTCGACCGTCCATACAACGCAGGAACGTCCGCGGTCCTTCGGCAGGCCGGGGAATGAACGATGACCTGCCATCCGCGGTCTCGGCCGCGTCCAGTTGGCATTTCGGCGCTTTGGCACCGACCGCCCGGGAAATCTGCAGGGCGTCGGGATCGAAATGTCCCGTCTGGTCCCGGATCGACACGAAGCCTGCCGGAGTGTAGGCCCACACGGTCCCTTCCGCGAAAACCAGTCCGTCGCGGCGGTCGATTGCGAGCCGTCCTTCTGCGGTCTGAAGCGGTTCCCAGGTGCTGCCCCGGCGATACTGGAAGGAGACGCCCCGACGGCCCGTGACGTTCACGACCCGAAGCCGGTCGTTCTCATGGGCAATCATGCCGCTCGCCCGGCTTCTTGCGGCCTCATCCAGCCCCGCCTGGGGCGTTGCAGTGCCGCCTGCCCAGGTCCAGGTCGTCTTTCCAAGGACATAGAAGCCCGCCGGCAAACCCTGAGGCTCCGTATCGCTGGCCGGTGTGGTGTGCCGGTGACAGTACAACGCCAGCCTGGTGTCCGGATCGACCGCTTCGCTGACGGCCGAGCGCAGGCCTCCGCGTGCGGACAGGGCTGTGACGACCCCGTTCCACGATTGGGAGATCGCGCCCCTGCAGCTTGCAAGGTCGTCCAGGTTGTCATGCGGAAACCGGCCAGCCCGCGGCGCTTGAAGCAGGCGCCCGATCGGATTTTTTGCCGAGTCCAGGTAGAAATAGCTCACCTGTCCGTTGAAGCGGACCCAGTGCCAGAAGGTGTTGCCGCCCAGTGCTTCCCACTGCAGCGGATCCGCTTCGGAGCAATCCGACGGGGTGTCTTGCAGGATCTCCAGGCAGGAGCGTGCGCCGGAGACGAAGACGCGACCGCCGCCGTTGATGCTCTCTCCGATACGCTGGACCGGGTCGTATGAGGCACCCGATCCGCTGCGCGTATCGATGAACTGCTGCGTGCGGATGGTGGAACCCTGGAGGTCGAGGATCTGCAACCCCACAGGCGTACCTGCATAGAGCCGTCCGTTGGCCGCGTGCAGGGCGGTGAAACTGTCGAACGGCATGGCCGCGCCCGCGGGCCAGTCGATGGCCGACCAGATGCGCTCGCCCGTCCTTGCCAACAGGTGCAGCTCGGCCACCGGACGATTGCGCTCGAACCGCACGCGCAGCCAGTCGCCGGACGCCGCCAGCCTTTGAATGTCCGGGTTTTCGGGGGCTGCGACCGGCCTGTATCCATTGCCCGTCCAGACGGAGCCGATGCGCCCGTCGGGGCCGATGGTGACGATCTCCGTCGTCCCGTCCGCCATCGGCCTTGCGTCCAGGTGGGCGATTTGCGACGGGGCCGCGGCTACCGGGCGGGGAATATCGCCCAGCTGGTTGAAACTGGAAACCTCGCGGGTGCCATCGGACTGCACATAGACGAGCTTTCCAGGTGCCAGGGCGGCGTGCTCCAGAACGTCGGCGTCGAACCGGAGCCCGTCCCGCATCGCGGCCGCCTGTCCGGCATCGGGTCGGGTGACCTGCAGGGCGCCGTCGACGAAACGCCATTCCAGATGCCGGTCCGTCGCGGCAAGTCGGTTGAGGTCGGGATTGGCAACGGGGCTCCACGAGGTGGCCGCGAAGCGGGCCCAGGCTCCGTCGGCGGAGAGCCCGTAGAAGAACGTGTCTCCGCGCCCGATCAGCTGTTGGCGGGAGGCCGCATGTGCCAGCGGCGCCACGCGGGAGAGGTCCCTGCCGTGGATCAGGCCGGCGGGCGTCATCAGCCAGACATCGCTCCCGTCCAGCGCGACGTCCAGCCGAATGTCGAAGATGAAGCCCTGGTCCACGAAGCCGTCATAGGTGTCGACCCCATTTGACCAGGTCGCCGTCACGCCGGTGGGCGCTTGCAGGTTCGCCGTCACGCGCAGCTTGCCCAGCTCGAACGAATGGCTGTCCGGTGTCCGGCTTGTGCTGCTTTCTCCCGCGCCGATGGAATCGCCATTGGCGAAGAAAACACGCCCGCGTCCGACGGCTGTCGCGTCAGTGGGCAGGCTGGCGCGGGTCCAGCTCAGCCGATCGGGAGCGTCCAGCGAGTATCCCCAGACACCATGGCCATTGACGACGATGTAGTCCTTCGGGCCGCTCATCACGGCAATGCCGGGTTGCGCGAAGGCAAACCGGCCATTGGGCATGGCTTCGCCGGGCGGCACTGGAAACGTCCTGCCTGCCGCGTCGGCAAACGCAAAGGTCCTGGTCTCGCGCTGCCAGGCGATCCACCCGGCACTCATCGCCGGCAGCGGCTCGCGTAGGGTGGAGCCGCGCCAGGACTTGAGCGAAATGTCGCCGATGAGAAGCGAAATGGGCCGCCTGTTCTTGAAGAAGCTTGTCGGGTCGAGCTGGCGGGTCGCGGCATCGATCCGCTCGACCAGGGCCTCGCGCACATCCTCAAGCAGCCGGGTGTCGAGCATGGGCGTGGCAGGCTCGCCCGGATCGGCCAGCTCGCAAAGGGGCACCGCAGGGCGGCCGGAGACAAGCCGGTCGCCGTCGTCATAGGTGAACGGGGTGTCCTTGCAGGCCTCGGCCGTCAACTCCCGGCCGTCGATAACCAGCCTGTCCGGCGACGGCCCGGCCTCGAGGATGGGAGACGCCCCCAGCGAGGCTGGAAGCCTGTAGACCTGCCTGACCGCAACACAGTCGACCCTGGACGGTTTGGCCGGCGGAACGATGGACACCTGCGGTATGGGCCGGGCCTCTGCCGCAGCCTGCGTCGGCGTCTGCGGGTCTTGCTCCGTTTCGGCCGGGGCGACAGGTAGCTCGAGCACCGTGTCCGGGTCGCCAGCCTGGGGTGCTTCCCCTTGCAAGGGGTTTTCGGACCAGCAGCTGTGGCGTGCGATGCGTAGAATGCGGTCTGCTTCGCGGATCAGCCACTCGTCGCCGTCCAGCGGGAGAACCTGTCTGAGATCGCGGGTGAGGGCGGGCCCGCCCGTGAAGCGCAGGAGAGGATCGAAGGTCAGGCGCCCGGCGCTGAGCCGGGCCAGTTCGTACCCGTCCCCTGTTTCGACGGCCGCGGCGATTTCGGCTCCGGCAAGATCGAAAGTCTTCAGCGTACCCTGGGGCTTTTTGCCGGTGAGCGCCTCGAACGTCTCTTCGCGGCTCAGCGGCTCCCCGTTTCGCAACCCGAATGCAGAGCCGCCGGTCTGGACCGTTTCGAGCGCTCCGAGCCGTCGGAGGATGCGGACATCCTTTGCAATCGGGGCGATGCTGCCGGTGTCCGGCACCAGCCGTGTCAGTTGCCGCGCCGCATCGAGAAGAACCAGCGAGCGGTCGTTTTCAAGGGCGGCTTCGATGACGCCGAAATTCTGCGCCACCCTTTGCAGCTGGCGCGTCTGCCGTTCAAGCAGATACAGCTCGCCATTGGCCATCCGCATCAAGTGGCGTTGGCCGGATTGATAGGCCTGCGCGATGTCGCTGCCGTTCAGGAGAACCGCCGGCGGCGTCACTGTTTGACAGTTGTCTTTGGAGATCGGGCCCGGTGTCGCGGGACATTCCAGCGCCCGCCCGTCGGCCAGGATTCTGACGACCTTTCCGGTCTCGGTAACGGCAAAACGTTCCCCAGCCTCCGGTGAGAAGGTCGAGAAGCGCGGTGGGGGCGATGATCCGGCGGGTTTTGAAAGGGCTCCCGGATCGAACAGGGCGACATGGACGGTCTCCGGTGCATCCGGATTGCCGTCGATGACGAGCAGCCTGCCGCTTGCCCGCTCCAGCCTCCGGTCTTGCCGCCGCCCCGCCAGGTCGATTGCGTGTATCGAAGCGGCGTCGGGTCTGTTCGCCTGGTTGACGAAGGCGACTTCCCCCTGGCCCAGAAAAGCCCAGCTGTCGTCGGAAAGGGCCGCAACGTCCAGCAGGTCCGAAACGGGAAACGGCAGGGCAGGGAACCCGCGCTGTCTCAGCTGTGTCAGCTGCGCGCTCGCCCCTTCGGTGAATGTGCCGCCCCAGGTCGTACCGTTGGCCTTGCTAGCGGTCAGAACCAGCGCGTTGCCGGTGTTCCAGATGTCCAGCTGCGCTGGAGACGCGTCGCCGGTGGCGACCGGGGTTGATTGCCAGGTCCGGCTGATCCCGCTGTAGGACCATATCTGGTCGCCTTGCCCGAAATGGATCGTTTCGCCCGCTTTGTCGGCGCTTTGGAGTTTTGAAGCGTCCGGCCCCTTCGGCGTGCGGGGCGAAAGGACCGGCGACTGCTTTCCGTTCTGCCATTTGGTCAGGGATCCGTCGGCGCCAAGCAGCCAGATGGCATCGGTGGCAGGGGAGACGGCAAGCTGTGCTGCGTTCAGTTCTACAGTGGAGTTGGCGATATTGAGCTCCGCCCTGGCACAGCTGTCGCCGAACTCCAGCGCCGGAAGCGGGATTGCGAATGCGCGGGTTTCGGTGGCGGCGACCAGATAGGAACCGAGCAACACCAGGCGGGTACCCGGAGACAGATCCGATGCGGCAAAGGTGTAGCCGAAGTATCGCCGATGGGCTTCGTCGCGAATCCACAGCGTGCGTTCGGTCAGGACGGCGCTGCGGCCGTCGGGGAGGGGCTTTGCATCCAGGATGCGGACATCTGCAGGGCCGGGAGAACTGAAGAAGCACTCGGGTCGCGAGATGGAGGCGGCCAGCATCGCCTGGCGTGTGGTGAACACGGTGCGGCCATTGCGTTGCGTGGTGACGACAGTCGAGCCGGACGTGTTCGCGGTGACGACCTGCGCTCCGCCCACCGACAGGCTGGTTCCCCCGAACCAGGCATTTCGTCCATCGTAGCTTACCGGCACTCCGTTGTGGATGCCGGCAAGCTTCAAGGGCAATGTCGCGGGTACCGAATAGATGGCGGAAACTCGCCGGCTGGCGATGTCGTAGGCGGTTATTTCTTTCGGTCCGGCAAGATAAAGTGTGCCGTCCTGCAAGCGGGCGTCGGTAATGGCGCTTGATCCCGTCGGTACCGGGGTCCGGCTGCCTGTGATCGGGGTTTCGTCGCCCGGCAGGACAATGCTGCCGCGCGAGCCGAGCATGTAGAGCGTATCGCCCAGCAGGGTGATTTCCTTCAGCGTCTCGGCGATCCGAAGATTGAGCGTGCCGGTGACGCCGCGAACCGTCTGGCTGTAGATGTTGACCCGGTCGCTGCGGGCCAGGAACACCTCCTCGTCTTTCTGAACGGCATCCACCACCGGGTCGCCGCCCGTCAGTTCGCTGCCGATCAGGGGGCTGTAGACGGCCGTCGTCCCGTCGCTTGCAAGGCGGAACGGCACGCCCGCGACATCCACGCCCAGCAGGTCGTCTCCGTCTGGATGCAGTGTCGCCACGGCGGCCGGCAGCGCAACCTGGGCTGCCACCTGAAGGCTGTAGCCGTTTTGCTGCTCGGCGAGTTGATAGACGTTCGCGTTTCGGCCCGTAACTGCCCATAGGAAAGCTTCCGTGCCGACCAGGCGGGCATCGGAACTGAACAGCGAGGTGTCCGCCAGCAAGGCCTTGGCAATGGAATGGTAGGAGCGCGTCTCGGGGTCGTGCACCAGCACGTACTCCCTGCCGATGCCGATCACCTTCCCGAAGGCGGCGACGGAACGCGTCAGCTTGTCGAGCGGCTCGAGGGCCATCGTTCCGGGCGTGAGCAGCCGGCTGGTCTGTCCGATCGCATAGGTGGCATTGTCGGCGGTCTGGGCGAGGATCGTGCCGTCCGTGCTGGATTGCGCCAGGGACACGATCCTTTCGCCTTCGATGTCGATCCTGCGTGGTTTGCCCGCAAGCGGCAGATAGGTCACCTGCCCCGGCGAGGCGTAATAGATGCCGTCGATGTCCGGTGCTTCGAGAAAGACCGTGGCAGGCGCCGCGTCCAGCTGGGTCCAGTTCCGCATCCGGCGGTCATAGCTGTAGACGCCGGCACGCCCCAGGACATGGACGAGGCGTCCGTCGGAAGAGACGAGGGCGCGGGAGACGTCGGTCGCCGACAGCTGCGGGAAAATCGCCGTTTCGCCGATCAGCGGGCTCGCCCCCCCGCCGGAGGCGATCCTGTGGAGGGAAATGCAGGAGCCGCCGGGACATCCCGCTTCCAGGAGCACGAGAGCCTCGCCGTAGCCGACGGCGATATCCAGCACGTTTCCGGTCAGGGACGTGTCCCTTGTGGCCTGGACATCGCCGTTTCGCGGGTTGACCTCAAGGCGTGCAAGTCCGGTTTCCGTGCCGATCAGGAACGTGTTGCCGTGGGCTGCCAGCGCGGTCGGCCTGTCGATGCCGACCTTGCCCGACAGGGTGGCCTGGAGCGCGAGCGGCAGCGCCTTCCACTGACGGGTCGTCAGGTCGAACAGGCCGAAGCCTTCCTTGTGCGTTGCCACGAGCAGCCAGCGGCTGTCGCCGGACACTGCGGCAAGGGCGAGTTCCTCGTCCGAGACAGGCGATCCGGACAGGCCGACAAAGCGGGAATCGGCAAGGATGACCTGCCAGCGGCCATTCTGGCGCAGCGCCAGTCCGCCGTCCTTTGAATAGGCGAACAGGGCCCTTGCGTCCGCGCAGGTCTCGCCGACGGCTTCCTGAGGCCCGGGACACGCAACGGAGAGGTCGACGAAGGGCGAAGTGATGCCGGGCAGGCGCGTCATCGCATCGGAATCGCTCCACAGCCGGGTCGACAGGTCAAGTCGATGAAGCAGCCCGCCCGACCGCAAGGCGTAGAGGGCATTCTCCCTGGGCAGGTAGCTCGCCCCGACCAGCCCGCCATGGGCCTTTGCCGCGTCCGAGCGGATGTTGTCGAGCAATCTGGCGTCGGCCACGTTCTCGAAGGGGGGCGGGTCGAATAGACCCCAGGCCTTTTGCCCGTAGGCGAGCAGCCAACCTGCCAGGCCGGCGGCCAGCAGGCAGCCCGCGACGACCGTGAGCAGGAACAGGTCGAGGCGTTGGGGCAGGCGCCAGCGCCTTTCCTGCTGCCGGTTGTGGCTGTTGGTACGTTCCGCCAGCCTGTCGCGCCTCAGTTTGAAATTCATGTCAACCGGCCCCCGCGGCGAGCATGTCGCCTTCCAACGACCAAAACAGACGGCTCCGGTCCGGCCAGAGCGGAACGGCCATCGCCGGAACTTCGGAGGCCCAGCGGCACTGGATCAGGTATCTGCAGGTTCGCAGCCTCGAGCGCTCGATCGCCCGGGCGAGGGCATGGGCGTGAGGCGTCGACCGGTCGGACAGGACCAGGCCTGTCCATGTGGTTTCGATCGCATCGAGCGCTTCCGTGGCGAGCACGGCCCATTGGGGCCTTGGAGGACTGAACAGCCCGAAGGCCATGGATCCCAGAACCATGTCGGCGAAGAGCTCGGGAGACTCGGGAAGTTCGGCCGCGGGTTTTCTCGGGCCGCTGGCCGCCACCAGGTCGTGGAGGGCGGCGAGCCGGTGGTCGATCTCGCCCAGATGGCGCGCGGGGGGCTGTGCCTCGTACAGGGCACGGAGCGGGTCTGCGCCATCCTCGTGCCCTGGCGCCGCGGCCTTCCCGGCATCCCGCAATCGCGTGAAGCCGCCGGACCGGTCGAGCATGGCGAGGACGCGGGCGATCCGGTGATGGACCGGCCCGTCCCTGGACCTCTCGACATGGGAGAGGAGGGCGAGATCGAAGACCGTATGCAGCAACTGGGTTTCCAGCCGCTTGCGGCGCGTCGCAAGGCCGACCAGCAGGTCGGCGTCGATGAGGGCGAGTGCCCGCGACAGTCGGTCCGGCGCCGGGCTTTCTCCGGCCAGCGCAGCCGCCTCGATATGGTCCAGTTCCTCCGCCCGTGCGTGATCGACCACCGAGTGCAGATAGGCGGTTCCGAGCCCGAACGGTCGCCCTGCCGCAGCGATACGCGCCAGCCAGTCGGCACCTCTGGTCGTCTCGGGTTTTGTGGAGGATGCTCCCGCGGTGGCGATCCGCAGAATGATGTGCCGTTGAACGCGGCGCAGGGGATCGGCGCCGGTGACCCAGCTCGCCGCCGCATACGCGGCGATGGCCGCCAACGGAATCCAGACGGCAAGGCTCCAGGGGAACCAGGCGGTCCACAAGGTTCCCTTGAGAGGGAGGTAGATCGCGTCATGTGCTTGGTAGATGAGCCGGGATACCCAGACATCGGGCCAGCTGCGGGTCAGCGTCATCATGACGAAGCCGATGCTGCAGCTGGCGGCCGCCAGCAGATACAGCAGGCGCCGGCCCAACGGCCGATCGTCCTGCGGGGTGGGGATCTTGCGCAGCAGAGCGGAGGATATTCCGGACACGTCCTCCCGGTTCCGCAGGGCCTGCTTTCCCGTGAACTCTGTCATTGCCCGGCCTCGTCTGTCGGCGATGCGGGGGATGCGGGCTGCGGCGCGGAATTCAGGCCGTCGCCGCTACCGGGCGCGACGCCGCCGGCGCCCGACTTCGGGGGATTTGCCGGGCCGTCCGCAGGGGCGTCCTCCTGCTGGTTGCCGGAAAATGTGCCGATCTCCGCGATCGTCTCGGCGAGGTAGGCATAGGCCGGCGGACCGTAGCGCGCCGCGAGCCAGACAATGCCGGCCGCCGCCAGCACCGCGGCCAGCAGCTTCCAGTAGCGCCGCCGCATCAGCCGGATCCACAGCCGGGCCCGGGTGAGCCGCAAGGCAAGGATGTATGTTTGCGACTGAAGCTGCCTGCTGCGTTGCTCCCGCTCCAGTTCTGCAAGACGTGCCGCGACGCGCTCGACCGGTGTGCGCTGCTCGTCGAGGAATGCCGAGGCATGTGCATGAATGCGTGTGGCTTTTCCTGAAAGCGACGCGGCAAAAGCCTCCATTTGCGCGGCGGCGGTATCGGTCTCGCCGAAGCCTGGTGCCATCGTCTCGTCCATGTGGCGCCGCAGCCGGGCGGTCCTGGCGAAACCGGTATCGGTGGCGGCGGCGGTTGCATCGTCAGTCATCGGCCAGAGCCTTCCTGAGGGCTGCAATGTCGCTCCGCAGCTGCGCGATGCGGTTGGTCGTTAGGTCTGTGAAGGCGCGGGACCTTGCGGATTGATCGACGACGGCCTCGCCGACCTGTCGCCGGGTTATGTTCAGTTCCGCGAACCGTGCCGGCAGCTCATCCACTTCGGCTTCCACCTTGCCGGCATCGACGATCGCGTCGGCGGCAATCTTCTCGATCAGGGCGGCGCGTTCCGACAGTTCCTCCACGAAGGCCAGCAGGCTCCCCATGCGATTGCGGACTGCATCGACCTCGTCGGAGAGGGTTTCATAGATCTGCGTGGTCTGCCGCCCGAGATCCGTTTCGATGGCGCGCATGCGCTCTTCGAACTGGTCGAAGGCCGTGGCGCTGATCTGGTCCAGCGCATCGAGCCGTTCCTTGCGCCAGTACTTGGCGGCACCGGAGCTGATGAACTCTTCCATGTCGATGCGGTGCGACAGCTCGAGATTGTCGTTGATGAAGGGCACGACGCGCCCGATCGGCTGAAAGGCGTCGCCGTCCAGGATTTCAAGCCGCACGTCGCCGGTCAGCGTCTCGCCCAGGACATAGATGGGCCGCCTGATTTTGTCGGCGGCGTCTGCGTTTGCGCCATCGGGTGCGTCGGGGTCGGCAAAGGCGTCCTTCAGTCCGAGCAGGCCGCCGAAACCGTTGCGCAGGTAACTGTCCACGTTGCTGATCGTCGAGCGGAAGCCGGGGACCACGGTCATGTCGCGCGGCGTGAAGACCAGGCTGCTGGCCTGTCTCGAGGCCGCGAACTGAGCGAACAGCGGGTCGAGCCGATGGGCGATCGTGCCGGTTTTGGCCTGGAGCTGCCAATAGGCCTCGGGATAGGGCGGCTCCACGCCGATATCGCGCAGCTGGTACAGGAGGTAATGCACGCCGGCGACATCCTGGCCGGTGGCGTGAAAGGCATACTTGATGCGATGTTCGTCGGCGATATGCAGCGGGAAGCGGCGCAGGAAATCGACCATCGCCCCGATCCCCTGTGCGGGAAAACGGAGCAGCCGCCAGTCTGCCTCCTCCTCTCCCAGCAGGTAGGCCCGCCGGACTTCCAGCTCCTCGATCTGCCGCTGTACATCGGCGAGTTCGTCGCCGCTCTCCGCATAGCCCGGCAGCGGCTGCAGTTCCAGGCGGTAGCCGATGTCTTCCGCATGCTGTTCCATCAGGCGGATCAGCCGGCCGGTCGTCTCCTCGTCGGCCGTCAGCTCGATCCGGCGAATGTCGATCAGCTTGGGCGGCCCGCCATTCTGCTGCGTGGTGGTCACCGGGATGACGTCGCGGTCGGGCTCCCTGGCGAGGAGGACGTCGACGGACGAGATCGTGCCCTCGTCTGCGTCCCAGTCCAGGGCGAGCAGGTGCTCGCCCGCCCCTTCGTCCCGCAAAGACAGCAGCAGGCCGATCAGCCGGGCGGCGGGAATTCGCAAGTCGACCGGCAGCGCCGGCCCCGGGCGCAACAGGAGCCGGCCGAAATCGCAGCGATAGGGCAGGTAGATCTCCACGCCGTCTTCATAGAATTCGGGATGGAGAGCGGCCAGGTCTTGCGTGGCGCCGCTCTGGGGATCGACGCCGACACAGGCAATCGTTCGCTGGCCGTCCGACCCGCCCAGTCGAATGCCCGTCGATCGCCATTCGATACGGGCAAGGTCGCTTGCGATTTCCGGCAGGCTGTCCCGCTTGCTGATGACGTAGTGGGTATCGCGGATCGGCTCGGCGTTCGTCTCCTGCGCGGTCTCCGCTGCAGAGGAAAAACTCGGCTTGTTGGCGTCGACGATTGCCTGCGCGAGCACCCCTGCCACGCCGACGAGCAGGTCCTGCTCCTCGACGTCGTCCACCAGGGGGAGGCCCAGGAGATCCGCCGGCAGGCTGCGGCCGGCGGTCCGGTTTTCCATTTGCGCATTGTACGCGGCATACAGCCGCCCTTCGAACGCCTCGTCGGGTGGACTGTTGGGCCGGGTATGCTCGGTCAGGACCGAGATCATTGCATTGCCGGCCGTGTCCACGGTCAGCGCGGTGCGTCGGATCAGATCCTTGCTGTCGTGCGACAGGGCCTGGTCGAGGACCCGCAAGGCCATGGCCGGCGTCATCGCCGGAAAGCGGGAAAGGAGATGCTTAGCCAATCATGTCCTCCCACAGAAATTCGAAGATCCGTTCGCACAAGGTGGCGGAGAGTTGTTCGAGCGCGGCCTTGTCCAGTGCGGTGGACGGCAGGGAAACGGTCGTGCTGAGGCGCGAATTGGCCGGGTGGCATTCGAGCGTGAAGCTGCTCCCCGGCTGGAGGGCTTCAGGGCAGTGGACACGCAGGCTGTGGACCGGCAGGGCCGGGTTGCCGAGGCGGGAATGCCAGGCGAAGTCGTCGTGGCGGTCGTCACCGGCGGTAAAGACGGTCACCAGCGCCAGGTTGAGGTCGACGCCGTCGCCGCCGGCGCTTTCCGCGCCGAACATGCTGAGCTCGGGGGCGACCTTCTCCATCAGGAGGTTGAACCGGCGGGTTCTTTCGTCGTCGCCGCTGGCAACTGCCGGGCTGTCGGCGGCGAGGGTGTGTTGCGGCCGGGTGGCGACGAAGCCGGGGAGCCAGCCGGCGTCGCGGAAGAAACCGCACATCTGCAAGCGGCCGACGCTCTTGAAATCGAACTTGCCGAGCTGCGGATAGTCGGCGACCGAGAGCGCGCTGTGGGCGATGCCGGAGCCGGGGAGCCATTGCCCGAAGCGCAATTGGGACCGGCGCAGATTGCTCTTGTGCAGCATGATCGAGAACCGGAACAATGCGTCGAGCCAGGCCACCCGGGCGATGGCGAGTGGCGGCGTGACCGGTTCGTCGACGCTGGCTCCGACGACGAGTATCTGGCGTCGCTCGTCGAAGGGCGGCGGCCGATGCTTTGCCAGGTTGGAGCCGTTGAGCAGCCGGTCCGCGAGGATGGCTGGCGGCCACATGAACTCGCTGATCAGGAAGTCGTCGATATCCTCCGGCCGGCGCGTGGAGTGGATGTCGACCACGCCCCCCTGGCGAGGATACGTGAATTGCGGATTCTGCTCGTCGGCCATTATCGGCCGTATCCGCCGCGGATCGGCGCCGATCCTGGGCTCGGGCTTGAGGCCGTAGACGAAGCGCAGGACCATTCCGTCCGGCTCGGCCATCTGCAGGCTGCCTCCTTCAAGGGGGGCGCCGGCGCGCCTTTGCCTGCGGACGGCCGCCCACAGCTTCACGGCCGCGCGTTCCCAGAAGATATCGATCGATGTCGTTTCCGCGTCCGGAGCGCTGGTCGCACAGAGCGTTTCGAGCGCGGCGCGGAAGGCCTGCAGATAGTTCTCATAGGCATGAGGTTCTATCTCCGGCAGATCGTCGTCCTCGCAGAAAAGCAGGGTCCGGCCGATCGCCTCTACCGCAAGCGCGGCAAGGGGAAGCAGGCAGTCATGCACGATGATCTGCCGTGGCAGGATGTCGAAGTGGCGCGGGTCGCGGACAAGCTTGGGATCGACACCGATTGCCTGCAGGAGCCGCGCATAGATGGCGCCCCTCAACCCGGCTTCGGCATCGGGCGACCCATGCGGGGGAAACGCGGCCGAGAGCTCGTTGGCGAGCTCGGGCGGCAGGCCGATATGGCGGTCGTGAAACACGCGCAACAGATTGAGGGCATCGCGTATGCGGGCCTCCTCTCTGTCGTGCAGCGCTGCTTCGTTGAGCCGTCGTGCTTGCGCTGCACCCACGAACTGGACTTCGACTTTCATTTCTTGCCGACCAGAAGGGACTCGAGGCTATTCCTCTGTTGCGGATCGATTTCCCGGTCGAGCCCGAAGCGAATGAACACCGCCAGGTCTTCGTGAACCGTGATCTCGGGTGCGCTCTTGTCGGCTTCCGCGGCACGCAGCAGCGCGTTGATGAGGAAGATTTTCGAGAACCGCACGAGGCGCCGGTTGGAAACCAGAGAGAAGTGCTCCCGCCGCGCCTGGGCTGCGATATCGGCCAGGCGCGCCATCATCAGGTTGACCGCGTCGTCCTGAAGGTCGAAGGCCAGGCGTCCATCGGCACTCATCGCGCGCACGTCCCTTTGGAAGGCTTCCGCACGGTTGAGCAGCTGCGGTCTGGTGACCTCTGCCTCGGCCGCGTTGGTCTCCTTCCAGCCGGCCTGCAACAACTCGCCGAACTCGGTTGTCCGGGCGCGGGCATTGTCGACCCAGCTGCGCAGCAGGAAGCGGTCGTAGATGGCCATCAGTTCCGGTTTGCGAGGCGGGTAGTTGGTGGCGCCGAACAGGCACGACAGCTTCACCGCGTAGGAATCGCCGCGGTCGTGGAACTTGCGTTCATTGACGAATGTCAGCAGCGAATTGAGGATTGCGCTCGAGGCGTTGAAGACTTCGTCGAGGAACACCACCTCAGCGTGCTGCATCATTCCCTGGTGCAGGCGCTCCAGTTTGCCGCCCGCCTTTTGTTCCGACATCAGCTTGCCGATGTCGAAATAGCCGAACAGTTCGTTCGGTTCGGTGAAAGGGGTCAGAAGGTATTCGAAATACCGGTCTTCCCGTTTCAGTTTCGTGAGCCCCTGGGACTTTTCGGCCTTCCCGGGAGAGACGATGTCGTCTTTTCCGATCAGGCCCGCGAAATGGGTGAAGGCGCGGATCAGACGCGATTTCGCGGTGCCGGGCGGGCCGATCAGCAGCATGGATTCACCGGATGCCACTGCAAGCACGAGGCAGTGGATCTCTTCCGAGAGCCCGAAAAACCGCCCGTTCAGGTGGGTCTTCGCCGCGACCAGGTCCTTGAAGAATTCGCTGTGCTTATCAAGGAGTTCTGCCAATGCCTTCTTGGAAAACATAGAATGGGTATCCTCGAAAATCGCGCCTGGAGCGCCCTATAATTGCTGTCTCTTGAGCCGCTGGATAAAGGATGCAGGGTTTGTATTCCGCACCTCGGTCTGCGCGGCGGCCTCATGATCTGCTTCGCCCGCTGGCGCTTGTGTGTCCTGCCCTGCGTCTTCCGACCCTGTGACTTCAGGTAAGGTGTATGGGCTGTGTTTGGCAGCGGGAAGTTGTTCTGCCAGCTTTTGCGCATTTGATTTGCTGTTGCCGGCAACGCGATGTGCCGCGTCGAGTACGATGAGCTGTTCGGTTTCCGACCGTTCCGCCAGGCGGCCGGCCGCCGCAGGGAGGCCTTTGTCCAGCACCTCCGCGAAACGGCGTTGAGCGCGCTCCAGGGGAAAGGCAAGGAGCGAGGGGGCGGGCCGGCGGACGGCGATCGCCACGAGAAAATGAAAGGTTGCCGGCGACAGCGAGGCCGGCCAGTCGGGCTCGTCGGGATGGAACAGCGTGGCGGCACGCCAGCGGATCCTGACCTGCTTCATCAGTTCGTAGCTGAGCGCAGGATCCGACCAGGCCGCTTCCAGGAAAACCGGCAAGAACTGATCGCCGTGCAGCAGCGCTGCGCGGGAGGCCCGCAGTCTGGCAAGCCTGCGCGAGAGCCAGCTCCGGGGGCGTGTGGAGGCGATCGTGAGAACCGTGACCTCGCTGGTCCCGAGGTCGTCCGGCGGATCGGACAGCTGGATCGGCTCGCGGATCGCCGACGCCGCGTATCTACGGTCCTTCTGTGTCCATGCGGTGCGACCTGTCAGGGGGCGCAGCAGGTGTGTCTGTTTCTTGTCCAGGGCCGGCTGCTCTGCGCCGTCGTAGAGATAGCGTATCGATCTTTCTGCAAGGCCGCGCAGCAGGGCGAGTGCGTCCTGTTCCTGCAGACGCTGGCGGTCGACCTGCGGGGCCCATTCGCTCTCTCGCAGCGGCGGCACGGATGAGGGCTGCCGGGTCGTCGGGAGAAGCCTCACAGCTTGAGCTCCTTGCCCAGCATCGCGACGGCGAAAAAGACACCGGCAAGGGCCAGCAGGGGCAGATGCAGCGGTCTTGGCGGAACTTCCGCAGCAAGACGTCGCGCCTCGGTGTCGGGCAATGCGTCATAGGCGCCGCCGGAATTGGCGGCGAGCGCCATCAGGCCCGCGGTGTTGATGCCGCTCGAGGCGGCCTCATGCAGGCCGGTGGCGGAGCGGGAGGCCCCAGGCAGCAGCACCGGGATCATCTGCTTGTCCGGCAAGGCGCCGCTGCCGCCCTCCTGCAGGGTCAGGAGACCCGGATGGGGGGCAGGCCCCTCGCTTGAGGGAAGGTCGATGCGCCCCCGGAAGACGCCCGTCCGGCCGGGCGCACGCGTGAGGGCGAGGTTCTGTACAGCATTGTGGACGCTCACTGTTCCGCTCAGCGTTTCAGGCAGCGAGGCGCCGTTGTCGCCGTCGAGAATCGTGATCGAGACGGCGAGCGATGTGCCCAGGTCTTCGAGGCGAATGTCGTAGCGATCCCGCTTCGACCAGCGCGCAAGATGGGCGACCGTCGCCTCCAGGGCCGAGCGGCCCGCCTCGGTTCCCGTCCAGGCTGGGCCGAACCGCGACAGGAAGGCTCCCGTGCGTCCGCCACCGGTCGAGCCTGCGTCGCGGAAGGCCAGCACGGGTTCGCCGGCCCCCTTGTTGCGGATGAGAACGCGGTCCGCGTCGATGCGGGCGTAGCTGAGCGCGACACCCGGCGTCTCGATACCTTCGGCGATGCCGTCCAGTGGTTTCACCAGCAGGGGCTGTATCGGATCGGGCAGAAAATACTCGGTTCGCTCCTCGGGCTCGAAAAACTCCAGCTTGTACTGAATGCCGCGATGGGGGTTCAGCATTTCCGACTGCAAGGCTGCGCTTGCGATCTGCGCGTTGGCGGGGGAGGAGGCCGAGCCGTATTCGAGATAAATGAAAGACATGCCATCCTTGGCATAGTCGTAGTCGACGATATCTCCGTCGGTGATGAGGAACACTGCCGTGTAGTTGCGCGCCTGGCGTGCGGCCTGCTCGAAGGCGGATGATGCGTCCGAACGCCCGCCGACGCCCAAGCTGCCGAGGAATTGGGAGACGCGCGCCTTGCCGGTGGCATCCGTGTGTATCCAGCCGGGGGAATTCAGGTCGAAGGTGATGACCTGAATCCTGTCGACCGGCCGCATGTAGCCTATGATGTTGGTGATCGCCTGCCGGGCGGCTTCGACACCTGAGCTGCCCATGGAGCCGGACGTGTCGACCATCACGATCACGTCGCGCGGCGGGGGCTCGTCGATCAGGAAGCGCGGGTCTGCCGAAACCGGCAACAGATCGTCGAGGGATGTGTCCTTGTAGCTCTGCACGACGGTGGGCTCTTCTGCGCTGCCGCGCATCGGCCCGTTCACCAGCAGCAGACCGAGCCCGCTTGAGCCAATGCCGCTCGCCATGCGTTCCAGCGTGGTCGCGGGCAGTTGTTTCGCGTCGATTTCGCCGAGGACGACGACATCGAAGTCATGGAAATCGACTTCTGCGCCCGGGGAGCTTCGGGTCACGTCGAAGCGGTCCTTCGGCAGGACGTCGAGGAAGCCGGCCTCGCCATAGGCAAGGATCCGGAGCGGAGACTTCACCAGGGTGAGAAGGCGCTGCCGGTAGACCTGGCTTTGGGACGTGTAGCCGACTTCGGCGTATTGCACGCCGCGGCCGTCGAAGCGCACCGGCAGGCGCATCTGGTGTAGGGCACTGTCCAGGGTGACCTGAGGCCGGTCGGTTTCGATTGCTTGTCCGTTGCGCGACAGGGTGAGGCCCCACTGCCGCGCCGTGTCTTCGTTGCCTTCGCCCGGGTCGAACACCACGCGCATGCGCGGTTGTGCTCCGGCCTGGATTTCGGCCGGCAGATAGGCGGAGACGATGCCCTCCGCCGGCATTCCCGCATTGATCGCGATCGGAAAGATCGCGGTCGTGGCCGCGCCCGGCGTTGCGGCCAGGGTCGCCAGATCCGTGGCGGTGTCGTTGCCGTCGCTCAGAAGGACGATGATATCGCTGTCGGGGCTTTGCGCGGCAACGCCCGCGGCCTCGCGCAGGGCATCGCCTATCGTGCTTGCGCCGGCGGGCAGCGACGCCTGTGCGATGGCGCTCCCCAGAGGGCCGAGCGCCTCGCCGGGGGGGATGCGGTTGGCGATCGTCCGTGCGCCGTCGGCGAAGGCGATCAGCGAGACGGCAACCTCCCGCTCGGTGTCCCTGGACAGGCGCTCGAGATAGGCCTCCACCCGCGCCAGGGCGCTTTGGCGGGCCTCGGTCCGGCGAAGCGTGCTCTCGGAGATGTCGATCACGACGATGACGTGGCTGCCGGGCGGACTGTCGTTGCGCACCAGCACAGGCGCGCCCGCCGCCATCGACACGATCAGCCCGGCGGCCGGCAGGCTCAGGGCGGTCGCGATCCAGGCCCCGGCCTGCAGGCGGCCCTTGGTACGAATGTCGAGGACCAGCTTGCGAAGGACCCAGAATGCGAAGGTGGCAAACAGCCCGATGGCGGCAAGCGTGGCCAGCACCGACGGGAGCCAATCCGCACGGCATTCCACCTGCCATCCGTTTCCCGGATTCCAGAGTGAAAGAAGATCGCAGGCTTCCGGCGAAATCAATTTCTTCTAAGCCCCACAATACGTTCGAACAAAAAAAGCAGCGTCGCGACGCAGGCAAGCCATGGCCACCACAACCAGTTTCGGGGCGCGGCCCGGGTTGTGGGTTGAATACTGTCGATCGTATCATCCACACCGCGCAATTGCGATGTGTTGCTTTCGGATGCGACATTCGCGAGCGGCGTGTCGTCCGGGCCGACGAAAGCCTCGGTCACATCGCCCAGCCGGCTTTCCGTGACATATCGATAGGCATTCAGGAACAGCACCCACCAGGCCTTGGCGAGTTGCTCGTCGCGGTCGCGGTTGCCCGTCGCCGCGGGGCGGGCGGGAAGCAGGACGGCCGGGGCAGTGCCGCCCCGCACGGCGATCCAGGCCGCGGCCTGACCGCTGCCGGCGGCCGCCGCGATCCGGCGGAAGTCCTGCGGGAGCTCGACCGCCCCGCCCGGCCGCATCTCTTCCAGCAGGTCGAGGTCGACAAGCTCGAGCAATGGGCTGTTGCGGTCGAAATAGCCCAGAACCTGTGGCTCGGCTGCCTGGGCGGCGAGATAGATGCCGCTGGTTGCCATGTCATCTGCCTGCCGGGAATAGGGCGCGATGGCGATGTCGGGCTTTTCTTCCGGCGCCGCGGGCGCGCCGAGACGCGGCAGCACGGCGCGCAATTGCGGGTCGTTCAGGGCGTTCGCGTAGCCGATCTTGAGCGATGCCAGCGTCTTGAGATCGATGCGCAGCCGGTTGTCGAGCGACAGTCCGCCGGCTTCGCGCAGCTCGGCCAGGTAGGTGCCTGCCTTGCTGGCGGGGAAGTCGACGCGCTTCGTCCCGCGCAGAGACAGATCGACCGGCTCCAGCGGCGAAAGCGAGCGTCCGTCCGGCCCCGTGACCTCGAGCTCCGGCACAGTTGCGGGCGAGCCGTATTGATCGATCGTGATCGTCAGGACGCCGTATCCCTCGCGTGCCGCCAGCATGGAGAATTCGGCCGTGCGCAGCGCCGTGTTCGCTTCCGGCCCGCCCACCTGGCGCCACAGGTATTGCGGCGCGTTTTCCTCGTCAGATGTCAGGAGCTGGGGGTCGGGTCGCGGCAGATCGCTGATCATGACGGCATGGGAGAAGGCGCAGGATGCGCGGCCCTGAAGGGCCTGACGGTCCGGCTGCCGGAAAGCCGCGATCATCTGCGCCAGCGGAATGCCGTCCTCGTAAAGTCGCAGCCCGGCATCGCCAGCATCGCCGGCATTTGCGGAGATAGGCGGAACCCAGGCGACCTCCGCGCAGCCGCCTTTGGCTAGGGCATCCTGCTGCAGCTGCTGCGCAAGCACGAGGGCGAGCTGGAGCCGGCTGGGTTCGCCCAATGCCATGCTCGGGCTGCGGTCTATGGCGATGCGCAGGCCCAGATGGGCGTCTTGGCCTGTGCGGACCAGGTGCCAGTCGGCGAAGACGATGGCCAGCAGCAGGCCGAGACAGGCGAGACGCAGCCAGAACAGCCAACTCGCAAGCGGGGCGGAGATCCGCCATTGCACCCGGTCGCGTTGTGCCGGCGACAGAGGCGGCAAGAACCGCAAGGCTGAAATCTCGAGGTCCTGCACCCTCGGTTTGCGCATGTAGCGTATGACCAGGACCGCCATGGCCCCTGCCAGCGCTGCACCCGCCAGGGACGTCCACAGCATCAGCCGCGCCTCCCGAACAGTTCGCAGGCCTCGGCGAAATCCGCAAACCACTGCCGGAAAGCGTCGGCGAGCGCCTCGGTCGACCGGGTTTGCGCCGGGGCGCGCCAGCCGGTGTGAATGACGCCGCCGAGCCTGGTTGCGGCGCGAAGCCGTTCCATCTGCTCTTCTATCGCTCTTGCGGCCTTGTCGAGGTCTGACTCGGAGGGTTCGAAGTCGCCGTCGCGGGCCGGCTCGCCGCCGACAGCCCTCAGGCGCACCATCTGGCCGTCGAGCAGGGCGCGCTCGGCCGGCCAGGTGTCGAGCTCGCACAGCACCACCTGGCGGAAACCCCGTCGCGCCTCCTGCACGAGCGTGATGAGAGGACCAAGCTCCGCCATGTAGAAATCGGATATCAGGATCGTTGCCGAGGATTGAGGCAGGCTACGCACCATCGCCGAGGCGTTGAGAGCCTCCGGCTGCGGAGCCGGGGACGCGGCCACCTGGTCCAGTCGCGCGGCAAACCGATTGGCCGCAGCCACGATTGCGGTGCCGGCCGCAAACTCCACCCGCGTTTCCGGCGGGCCGTAGAGAGGCACGAAGGCGGCCTTGATGTCTTCGCGTGCGGCAATATGGGCGAGGCAGAGCAGGGTCCATCTGGCAAAGAGCAGCTTCGGGGCATCGCGCGGCAAAAGCATGGTCGGCCTGACATCGACCCCGACCAGCAGGCAGAATTGCTCCTCCGCCTCGTAGGCGCGAACGAGGTAGTCCGTCGACAATCCGTAGCGGGCCGAAGCGCGCCAGTCGACATTGCGGATATCGTCTCCCGGCTGGTAGGCGCGATGTTCCCGGAACTCCAGCGAATGGCCCAGCCGGCGACGGACCAGCGATCCCGTGCCGGATGTCGGAAGGCGCTTGCGCGCTTTCAGGCGGATCCGTTCCAGTTCGGACAGGGACAGGGGGATGTTCGCGCTCACCGGCCAGTGCCTCACAGGTCGTCGAAGAAGCGGCCGTAGTGGCCGATCCGCGGGGCGGTCAGCTTCACGAGGCGATCAATCACACGGTCGCGCAGATCTTCTGTGGTCAAGGGTCCGGCGGAGCCGAAGTCGGCTTGGGCATGGCCGTGCCATTCTGGCTTGAGCTTGAGGCGATGGCGCAGAACGCCGCGCGCCATCTGGCGGATCGATTTCGGCAGATGTCCGTGCCACTGGTCGGCCTGCACCGGGTCGGTGCTCAGGAACGCATGTGCCTTGGCGACCATGACCAGTGCGATTGCCGCACGCGGGCCCAGCGGGATGTCGATGTAGCGCTCGCTGAAGGTCTGCAGGTCTCGCCGGTTGCCTTCGCCGAGATCGATGGTGTCGGCAATGTATCGCGGCCCATTGGTCGCTTGAACGATATTGGTCGCGTGGCCGACAATATGGTCTTCGACCGGCGCGCCGATGATCAGCCGGCGGACCTTGTCTATCTTGTAGAGGCTCTCCTCGCGAGAACCGGTCACCGGGCCTCCCGGCTGTCGCCTGTCGTCCGGAGTGGCGGTCTCCGGGCGTTTCCTTCCTCCCATCGCGACTTTGCGGACGATATGCGCCAGGTTCTCGGTGTCCGGCGGCTGCATCAGCAGCTTCAGCTGGAACCGGTCGGCCTGGGCTTCGGGCAACTCATAGGTGCCTTCCTGGTCGATGGGATTCTGTGTAGCCACCACCATGAAGGGGTTTCGCACGCTGACGGTCACGCCGCGGAGATCGATCTTGTGGTCGTCGATGATCGGCCACCGCTTTCCGAGCACCGTTACCTGGCCTTCCGCCATTGCCTCCAGCATCGCTGCCTGGGTTTTCGGCGTCGCACGGTTGATCTCGTCGGCAAGCAGGATGTCGCAGAAGATCGGGCCTTGCACGAATTCGAGCCTGAAGCCGCCGCTGTCATTGGGCTTGGGGATCTCGGTTCCGGTGATGTCGGAGGGCAATAGGTCCGGCGTGAACTGGATGCGCTTGTGCTGGTCGCCCAGGTTGAGGGCCTCGGCGAAGGCACGCGCAAGCGAGGTCTTGCCGAGACCCGGATTGCTTTCCAGAAGGACGTGTCCATTGGTGACCAGTGCAACAATCAGCCCGTCGATGACATCGTCCTGGCCGATGATCTTGCCGACTTCTTTCACGTTCTGCCCGATGGCGGTCATGAATCGGATCGCGTCCGCGGCATCTTGTTGATTCATTGGGTGTCTTGCCTCCCTCTGCCGGTCAGCAGGTCGTTCATCCACCTTGGAAAGACCTGCTGCGGCTGATGTTCACGAGCCGTTGACTGGTCCGTCTCCGGCTGGCGGGTGTTGATGTCGAGCGTTTCGGTCGGCCGTGCGCCGCGATCGGCAAGTTGCGGACCTCGGACGGACAGTGTCCGGGCGGAGCCATCGTCGGTCTCTCTCTGGGTCTGCTCGCCGGGCTGAAGCATGATCGGCGTATCGGTTCTGGCCGGAGCGCCTAGAGGCCCGGTTCCGGCACCCGGTGTCCTGTTGTCGTCGCCGCCGCTGCTCTGGCTGTCCCCGCTCTGTTGCGGCATGGGAGAGCCGTCGGCCGTGGGCGACGTTGCCTGGCCGGCTCCCTGGCCCGCCCCTTGGCGCGCCGCCTGATCGCCTCCCTGATCGCCCGCCTGGTCGGCTCCCTGGCCTTCTCCCTGGCCGGATCCGCTGGTGCCTTGGTCTGTTTTCGAGTCGGAAGGCCCGTCGCTGCCTTGCTGGCCCTGTTGGCCCTGCTGACCCTGCTGGCCCTGTTGGCCCTGCTGGCCCTGCTGGCCTTGCTGACCCTGTTGGCCCTGCTGGCCCTGTTGGCCCTGTTGGCCCTGTTGGCCCTGTTGGCCCTGTTGGCCCTGTTGGCCCTGCTGGCCCTGCTGGCCCTGCTGACCCTGTTGGCCCTGTTGGCCCTGTTGGCCCTGCTGGCCCTGCTGACCCTGTTGGCCCTGCTGACCCTGCTGACCCTGTTGGCCCTGTTGGCCCTGCTGACCCTGCTGACCCTGCTGACCCTGCTGGCCCTGCTGGCCCTGTTGACCCTGCTGGCCTTGCTGGCCCTGTTGGCCCTGCTGACCCTGTTGGCCCTGTTGGCCTTGCTGGCCACCGTCTTTTCCGGAAGAGGCATTGTCCTGGACTGACTGTGATGCCGCCTGACCTTGGGAGCCGGTGTTGGGCGAGGTGCTGTTCTGCAGTCCCGATTGCGCCTGTTGACCGCTTCCGTTCTGCTGGTTCGGCTGCCCCTGCGTTTCCGTCGGTCCTTGCGGGCTCTGCGAGCCGCCGGCTTGGTTGCCCGCGTCGTTGTTCTGTTCGGTTGGGGATGGGGGGCTCTGGGGTTCCGGGGCGAGCGTGTCGCGCTCCGGCGTTTTTTTCTCCGTCTCCGGCGCGGGGCTCGAAGACGGAGAAAAGAGCAGGGGCTCGTTGGTGCCAAGGCCGAACGGTGCGACCTGCAGCATAAGAAAGGCCAAAAGGCCTGCCAGGGCGCCAAGGCCGGCGAAGGGCGGACAGGCTCGGCCACGAACGGAGGTTTCGCCGAGGAGCGTGCGGCCGGGGCAATTGCCGAAGTCGCGGATACGCAGCGGAAGGGCCGTGCGTGTTGCGGAACTGGGGCCGGACATGGCGATCAGGCTCGCCAGGTCGCCGCCATCCGCGCGAAGGGCGGCGCGCAAGCGCTCCGCACCGCACAGGCCATAGCGTGCCGCTCGCCACCCCGGGCGGAGCAGCAGGAGCGGCGTCTTTGCGGCCACGAACCAGTATGCGGTGCGCTCCAGCCGCACTCCGCCCAGGCAGCTGGCGGTCGCGACCCCCAGACACGCTCCCAGCGCGAGAGAGCCAGGGAGAGTGTTACCGAGCGACAGCCGTGAGGCGCAGGCAAGGGCCAGGGCAATAGCGGTCCAGCTCAGGCCATGCGCTCCAAAATGGAGGGATTGTGCCCGTGCGGCGGTGCCGATCAGTTCCCAGCGGTCGTTTGCGCCGAGGGCGTATTGCTTGCGCGCGCGTCGCAACAACACGCCGGATGCCAGCCCCGCGAACACGCCAGCCGCGAGCGCGAGCGCCGAAGCCGCCCCCAGGAGGGTCGGCATCCAGGTGCTGACAAACGCGGCAATGCAGATCAGCACAGGGACGAGAAAGGCCCACAGACCCAGTCGTCCGGCCGGCTTGAAGACGTCTGCGACGTGGTTTGCATGCGACCGGATCGCATGTCCCAGCCGGCTGACGGCTTCCAGTCCCCGCGACAGACGGGTCTCGAAATGCTGGTCCGTCACCGATCGCGGACGTGATGGCGCCGTGGCGGCGCAATGAACAGGTGTTCGCCGAGGGGGGGAGGCGTTTCCGGGGTCCCGGCATGATCGGGCAGCATGTCAAACGGCATAGATGTAACCCCCCAAAATAATCAGTCCCAATCAGTCGATAGTAATGTAATTTTTGTCGCGGCGATGCGGGATACGGAGTTCGAACCGGATTTTTCGCTCAAAAATCTTCGCGATTTCACATGGGCGATCAAATCGCCCGGTTCTGCCGATAATCAGATTTGCCAATGGATGAATATGCTTGTTTTGGAAGGCATTCGAGCCGCGTTGAGCGTAAAAGTCACTCCTTTGCAACTCGGAACAATGACAGTTCCTATGTTCGGCGCACGCTGATTGCGCTGGCCGAGCCGTCGGCAGAGATCCCTCGCTCCGCGGCAAGTGCCCAGGCCCGAAGAGCTCTCCCGTTGACACAGCCACGCACTCAAGCTGCCCCTTGCCGAGGCAGCATCATATGCATGATCGACAATCCTGGTCAAACGATCGGCCGGAGTTGTCCAGGAACTCGCGCGTGCCGAAGCACGGCAGAGGCTTTCAGCAGGTTTCTGCCCGGATAACTGTCAGGGTGACCCCATGCGGGGAAAGTCAGATCAGCTAAGTATCTGAAATTGTTGGTCGGAGTGGCAGGATTTGAACCTGCGACCCCCTCGTCCCGAACGAGGTGCGCTACCAGGCTGCGCTACACTCCGAACCTTCGTCCCGCCGGCGTGGCCGGTCGGGTGGAGAGCGATTTTCCGGGCCGGGAGACCGGGGCTCATCCGTGGTGTGGCGGGTTCATATCACCGGCAATCGGCCTCCGCAACCCTGTCCTTGCAAGGTTTTTCTTTCCGCCTGTGGATGACGGCCCGAGGCGCGGATAAGCGGTGCGCTGCGGTGCGCGTGCGCACGGGGCTGCTTGCGCGGCGCGGGCGCGCTCGCTATACAGGCGGCCTGCGATTTGGGGCGTAGCCAAGCGGTAAGGCAGCGGTTTTTGGTACCGTCATGCGCAGGTTCGAATCCTGCCGCCCCAGCCAAGTCTTCCGCTCGCCTCATCTGCCTGTCGGGCTCCTCCCAAGTTCCTGGTTTCGAATCGACCGGCATGATCATACTCTCATGTGGGCGAGCGGGGATAACCGGTCCGGTTCGTCGGCCGGATCTGGCCTTTGGCGGAATTTGCGGTGTTTGCGAGACGCGACGCAAATTTCGGGATTTTTGAGACGGAATTTTGCAAAATTCGTCTCGATTTTCTCTCAACCACAGCACTTAGTGCCCGATGGACGTTTCAAGTCCTGGTTGAGTCGCGCGCATTTTCTTACGTAGGGGTACGTGGAATCTCGTACGGAAAACGGCAGTCGTATTATAAATGCAGCTAGATGATTCGCCTGCATTTCGGAAAAAATTCCATGCACTTCAAAGTAATTACCGCTTTTGTTCGGCTGAATTAGTCCTCTGTAAACAGAATCGCACCATCCTTTTGAACGCGCCGGGGAGTTTCGGCGTGAAATCGAAAGGACAGTCCCATGTCGGGAGCGGGAAGCAGGAATTCGCGGACGCGCCTGGAGTTCGCGCGCATAGACGAAGAGACCAGGAAGACGTTGCGCGACCTGTGGAAGGTGGTCGAGCCGTCACTTCCAGGTATTCTTGCTGGTTTCTACAAGCATCTCGTGACCGAGCCGTCTCTTAAAGACCTGCTTGGAACCCGTCAGGCGGCACTGGAATCTGCCCAGAAGACCCACTGGCAGCGCCTGTTCAATGCGCGCTTCGACGAAGACTATGAGAGCAGCATCAACCGGATCGGCCGCGCGCACAGCCGCATCGGCCTCGAGCCTCGGTGGTACATCGCCGGATATCAGTATGTTCTCAATGAGTTGACCGCCCTGGTGCTGAAGCGCCACCGCTTCTCTCCGCCGAAGGCGCAGGCTGCCTTGCAGGCGCTCAACAAGGCTGTCCTTCTGGATCTCGACTACGCCATCTCCACCTATCAGCAGATCCTGATGGAAGAGCAGGAGGCGCGCACCAGCTGCCTTGCCGAGGCGATCGACCGTTTCAAGGGCAGGGTCGAGACCTCGCTGGCCAGCGTCGACAAGGCTGCCGACACGATGCAGAAGCGCGCCGATACGCTGTCTTCGGTCGCCGGCGCCGCGTCCGACGAGGCCATGTCCGCCTCCGCAGCGTCCGAGCAGACCTCCACCAGCGTTCAGACCGTCGCCTCGGCCGCCGAGGAGCTGGCGAGTTCCATCGAAGAGATCGCCCGGCAGGTCACCGGCGCCTCCGATGTCGCGCGCCGTGCCAATGCGGTCACCGACAGCGCCTCGCGCGACGTCGGCCTGCTCTCGGTGACGGCCCAGAAGATCGGCGATGTCATCGGCCTGATCCAGGCGATCGCAGAGCAGACCAACCTGCTGGCGCTCAACGCCACCATCGAGGCTGCGCGGGCCGGCGATGCGGGGCGCGGCTTTGCCATCGTCGCCCAGGAAGTCAAGAGTCTCGCCGGCCAGACCTCCAAGGCGACGGAAGACATCGCCCAGCAGATCGCCGAGATCCAGTCCGCGACGACGCGGGCGGTCGACACGATCGGCTCCATTGCCTCGACTGTCGGCGAGATCGATACGCTGACGGCGACGATCGCGGCTGCAATCGAAGAGCAGGGCGCCGCCACCCGCGAGATCTCGATGAACGTCCAGCACGCGGCCCAGGGCACGGTCACGCTGACCCGCAACGTGACCGGCGTGAACGCGGCCATCGAGAAGACGGAAGACGCGGCGCGCGACTTCCTGTCCGTCTCCGGCGACCTGCGCGGCCAGTCGGACCAGATCTCCGGGCAGATCCGCGACTTCTTCGGCGAAATTCGCCAGGCTACGGAACGCGGTGCCGACAAGGGCGATCGCAAGGCGGCATCCGGTTCACCCTCCGGCCGGACCGCCGACGCGCGCCGTTCTGCCTGACGGGGGTGCGCCGGAAGAGGCGGCTGGTCGGCGAAGGGCCAGAGGGCCAGGCACCACCGCCGACTTCGGGGCCCGGTCTTTTCTTGGTCTGACCTTGATGGACGAGGGCGGCGGCAAACGCCCCGCCCCTTGCGGGCGAGAACGGCACCAGTCAGCAAGGAGCCGCCCGCGCGCCTGAGGGCCTGAGCGCCTAAGGGAATGAACGGCCGTGATGGAAACGAAACCGCCCGTCCGCGTGCAGGCGCGAACGGGCGGGAACGTTTGAAAGCCCTGGACTAGGTCTTCTCGTATATTTGTGCCGCCAGGCCCAATGATTTGGACGCCGAAGCGTCGTTGAAATTCAGCTCGCCGGTCCGGGGCCCGGCAGGAGTTCTTGCAGTTCCCGGCCGCCAACAGCGCTCCGGTGGCTCCTGGAGCCGTTCTTGGCTGCCCCCTCCCGCGCTCTGGGCCGAAAACCGGACCAGGTCGGGAAAAACGGGCCGGATCGTCCTGCGATCCGGCCCAGTTAGGTCACGTGCGATCCGCAGCCTGAAAAGCTCCGGGCGGCCCGCTGTGACTTGCGACATCTGTCCGGCAGGGCGAACTGCCGTTCCGGGCCGCGCCGTGGGCGCGTCGGAGAGATGTCACAAGGGCACTCGTCAAACTCGAGTCCGTCAATTCCACCCGAAGTCGGCCGGCGGTTACGCGGATCCTCCCACGGGCCCGCAACCTCTATGTCCGGTCCCGCATCACGCGCCCGCACGGCCATCAACCGGGTGGCATGGAATTCCGCCCGAATACCGGTAAAGCCGGCTGCGCGAACCCCCATCCAATTGATTTTCCGATACAACACCAGCTAGCGTTATCTCTGCGTGATTTTTCCGCAAAGGGCGTGAAGCGACGGAGCGGAAGCGACCAAACGAAAGTCGGGGGCTGACACATGCGGGACGAAACCCGTAGGGCACTGACCCTTGCGGCCGAACACCTGGAGAGGCGCGATGACCTGCCCGACCCCTCGGGACCGGCTGGTCATTTCCTCGCCTATCTGGCGGAAGGCGCAACGGAAGGCTTGTCCGGCGACCGTGACCTTGCCCGCCTGATCGGCGTTGCCGCACGCCTGGAGCGCCTGTTCGAATTGTCCCTTCCGGATGCCCCGGGGCTCTTCTGCTTCGGAGCCGAGGTGGTGCCGAGCGTTTTCGGGGCGGCCATGGGCGCTCGCGGCTCCGTGTCCGGCGTCGGTGAGACACGGCTTGAGGCGTTTCGCGCCTGTGTCGGCGAAGCGGTCGAATATCTCTCGCAGTTCGAAATGATGCAGGCGCCTTGCTCCGAACCCCGCGAAGGTGCGGCCCTGCCCGCAGCCGATCCCAGCTTCTGGAGCGAAGCGGAGAGCCTTGCACTCGGCCTGACTCCAGCGCAGGTGCCGGACGCAGCGGGCGGCGACCAGGAGCAGGAGGACGTGGGGCGGCTGGAGCGCGTCCTCGCCCGCGATCTGTCCACCGGCCGCAAGGGTCTGGTTCCCGCCGGCCTGTGCTGGCGCCGGCGCGAGGGCGATGCCGTGCCGTTCGCCCGCGGTCTTGGCGTGGCGGCCGGGCGCAGCTTTCACGCGGCGTGCCGGCATGCGGCGCTGGAATGGATCGAGCGCGATGCGGTTGCCCTGTGGTGGCGCGGCGGCCGGCGCGGGCGGGCAATCCCGGTGGAGACGCTTTGCGCTCCGCAGGTCGCCGGCCGGATCGCCCGCTGGCGGGGCGGATGCCAAGCTCGGGTCAGCTGGTTTCTCGATCTTACCGGCGATCTCGGCGTGCCGGTGGTCGCGGCCCTGTCCGTCGACCGGCAGGGCAAGCGCTTTGCCTATGGCTTTGCGGCCCGCCCGACCTTGTCCGCGGCCGTTCTCGCCGCCTTCACCGAACTGGCCCAGGTGGAACTGGCCGACCGGGTGGTGGATGCCAAGCTCGCGGAAGCGGACGAGAAACAGCTGAATGACACGGACAGGTTGCACCTTGCGCGGCGCAGTCTGGTGAAGCCCGACTGGGAGGTGCTGCAACCGGCGGAGGCGCCAGCACTCGCCAGCCGCGAAGAGGGCAGGGCCAGTGACGGGCCCCTCGACGATCTCGGGGATATTGAGCCGCTTTCAGCACTCGCCAAACGAAATTTTCGTGTTCTGGCAATTGACCTTACCCGTACCGATCCGGGTATAAGCGTGGTGCGCGTGCTGGTTCCGGGTTTGCAACCTGATCCCGGTGCGCTGGCCACGCCGCGGCTCCAGCGGCAGCGGGCGCTGCGTCCCTCCGCCGGTTTTCCCGGCGACCGCGTCCGGCTCTACTGACTGCGTTTTCTTTCAGGCCTTTTCCAGGATTTAGGGCGTTGGAAACAGGGGCGGGATCCTGCGGGGTCTGGCGTAGCATGCAGGGGCAGGGTGACGTGGAGGACATGGGCAATCGCGAGGCCGCGGAACAGGGGCGGGGCACGGGCCCTGGGCGGTCCCGTCTTTTCGTTGCCGTATTGGGCGTGCCGCGCTTCCTGGTCGATGGCAAGCCGGTGTCGTTCCGCTCGCGAAAGGCGGAAGGGCTGCTGGTCCGCCTGTGCCTGACCGGCGACGGCCGTCTGTCCCGGGAAATGGCGGCGAATCTGTTCTGGCAGGACAGTTCCGAACATCACTCCCGCTCTTCGTTGCGCCAGACGCTGCTGATTCTGCGCCGGGCGCTCGAAGATGCCGGTTTCGACGGTCTCGACAGCGACAAGATGAACATTCGCCTGGATCTCGGTCGCGTGACGATGGATCTGGAGGAGCTTGGCATCGAGGGCGGCGAGGTTCCGGCGCGGCTGCTGATCGAAAAACGTCTGTCGGAGCGGCTCTTCGAGGGCGGCGAGATGCTCGCAGAGCCGTTCCACAACTGGCTGCGCCTGCGTCGGCAGCAGTTCCACGATCAGTTGCGGGGGCTGCTGGAGCCCATGGTGCGGCTCGACAGCGGCAACTGGAAACGCATGGAGCAGGCGGCGGTGGCGCTGCTCAATCTCGACCCGACGCACGAGCCGGCCTGCCGCGCCTTCATCACTGCCCGCGCGGTGCAGGGCGACTATACCGGCGCGTTGCGGGCCTATGAGGACCTGTGGAACGTGCTGGAGGACGAGTTCGACACTCAGCCCTCCAACGAGACCCAGTCGCTGATCGTCGACATCAAGCTCGGCAAGTTCTCCGACTGGCTGCGCCGGGAGCGCATGCGTCTGGCCGAGGACGCCGCGCAGCGCGCGCCTGCGGCGACAGCGGGCGTGAGGGTGGCCGGCGAGCGGCCCGCGGCTGCAGTCCAGCACGTCAATCCTGTCATCGTGGTCGACCAGATTCTCCAGATCACCGAGGCGGACCAGGATATTCGTCTGGCCAAGGTATTCCGCCACGATCTGATTTCGCGGCTCGTGCGTTTCCGCGAGTGGTCCGTCGCGGATGAGGTGACGGAAGAGCTGTCGCGCTCGGCGGCTCCCATCTACCGGGTCTCGATCAGCGCCATGCGGGCGGAGCGCTCGGTCTCCTATTCGGTGACGGTGAAGAACTCGCGCACCAACGCCTATGTCTGGGGCCGCAACTCGGCTGTCGATATCGGCGAGCTGTTTGCCCGGCAGTCGATGCTGGTCGCCGAGATCGCCATGGCGATGAACGTCAACATCTCGGCCGAGCGGCTGGCCAACATGTCGCGTATCCCCGATGCCTCGCTGGACCAGTACGACCGCCTTCTGATGGGCCAGCGACTGCACTACACGTGGAAGATCGAGGATTCTCACCAGGCCGAGGCGATTCTCGCCCGGCTGATCGAAGACAACCCGCGCTTCGGCCCTGCCTATTCGAGCTTGGCGCAGATCATCAACTCTCGCCACATCGTCTTTCCCGGTCAGGCCCAGACGACGGAAACGCTGGAGCGCTCCGCCGGGCTCGCCCGCATGGCACTGGCGCTCGATCCCTTCGATTCTCGCGGCTATCTGTGCGCGGCCTGGACCCTGGCGCTGCAGCGGCGGTTCGAACAGGCGGAGGCGCAGCACCGCCAGGCACTGGAGCTCAACGACAACGACCCCTGGACGGCGCTATCGGCGGCGCACGGGCTGGCCTATTACGGCCATCGCAAGGAGGCGCTGGCCATTGCCTACCGCCACCGCGAGAACGGCCTGCTGACTTCGCCGCTGCACTGGAGCTATTTCGTCGGGATCACCTGCCTGTGCGGCGACCATGCCGCCTCGATCGCCGCCTTCCGCTATCTCAGCGATGGCTATCTCGGCGTCGAGGCATGGTATGTCGCCGCGCTCGCACTGACGGGGGAGAAGGACGAGGCCCGCGCCCAGGCGCTCCACCTCAAGCAGCGGGTGACCGATCGCTGGGTGCTGCGGCAGCCGCCGGACGATGCCGATATCGCCCGCTGGATCGGCAACTGCTTCCCGATCTCCTCGCCGCGCACCTGGGACGAAATCCATGAAGGCCTTTCGTCCGCGGGGATCGTGTTGCCTGCCGATCTGGCACCCGAAGGCGCCTCCCGCCCCTGACCGGCAGCGGGGCAGGGGTCGCGAAACATCGCGGCGAGCTTTAAAAAAGGGCCGCGAAACATCGCGACGAGCTTTAAAAAAGGGCCGCGAAACATCGCGGCCCTTCGGCATCCCCTGAAGGTGAAAACTCAAGTGCACACGGCGATCGTGTAGTCGGCGACGCGGCTGAGATAGAAGTCGTGCTCGTTCACCTCGTCCTGGCGAGCGTAGAAATCCGGCAGCGGGTAGTCTTTCGCCGATGCGTCTCCGTACTTGGCCAGCGACTCCTCGGTCATGCGCCGCGGCGGCAGGCGCAGAAGCAGAACTTCCTCGCAAGCCTGGATCACCTGCAAGGCCTTGTAGGTATCGGGAATCGTGGCGATGCCCTTGGTGGCCTGCTTCAGGCCTTCCAGCGTCTCCGGCCAGGGCTTTGCGCCCGTGGCATACTCGGTGATCAACTGGCCAAAGGCCTGATAATCGTGGATCTCGACCTTCTTGAGTTCGTCAGTCATGTATTGCCCCATAAAATACGACAGCTCAGGAAAGCGCCAGCTGGCCCCCCGGTCTTCTTTGGGCGATAAAAGCCGCCCATCGACGCAAAAACCGGGCGTTTGAAATTACTTTGCGGCGCACTGGCGCACGAAAGTCATGCAAATCACTTCATGACATTTGAAATTAGATGTTGAGCGGGGTGAGTCGTCAAGATGTTTCGGGGAATAAAACAGTAGATACAACTTAAGCGATTAAAAATCTACTCATGATTTTCATGATCGAAATTGCAACCTGAAGCTTTGTTTGGCTGATCAACTTTCTTCCGTCGAGTTTTCCGTGGATTCTTCGTCTGCAAGGGTGTCGTCTTCGACCGCAGTGGCATTCATCTGTCGGCGCTGGGCGGCCATGGTCGCCATGTGCTGCTTCAACGCGGGATCCTTGTCGGTCAGGCTGCGGAAGTCGGTTCGCGACAGGACCAGCAGGTTGCAGTAGCCGAGCGCCCGCACGTCGGCCGTCCGCGGCTGGCCGGTCAGCAGCGCGATCTCGCCGAAGACATCGCCGCGGCCGAGGCGTACGCGCACATGTTCGGTGATCACCTCGACGGCGCCGGAAGAGATGAAGTAGGCAGTGTCGCCCCGCTCGCCCTTGCGGATCAGCAACTCGCCGGGCACCGCAAAAAGCGGCCGCATCAGCCGGGAAATCGCCCGGATGCGGTCCTCGCTGAGGTCCCGGAAGAGCGGCAGCTGCGCAGTCAGTTCCTCTGTACGCATGCCCATGTCGAGCTTCGGCCGCGTGTCGGCAGTCTCCCGGCTGTGGCTCACCCCTTGCGAGAGGTTGGAATAGAGCTCGGTGCCGATGAGGTTCTGCGCGTAGAGCGAGCGATAGGCATCTTCCTCCAGCCGCAGCGCCGCCTTTTGCAGGAAGCGCTGGTCGAGGCTGTCGGCATAGTCGGGATACTGCAGCCGCAGGGCCTCCAGCGCGGTGGTCGTCGCCTCGCGGCGGCCGAGCAGGATCTCGGTCAGGATCTCGACCACGCGGCGTCCGAGCAGGGGCTCGATCTTCTCGTTGGTGAAGGCGATCAACTCGTCGAGGACGATCCGGTTCAGCAGCAGCATCTCGTAGCGGTCGCCGAGCAGGCGGGCGAGCCAGCGGTCGTATTTCAGGTTCCGCTGAAGCCATTGGGCGATCCGCATGGTGCGGGGAAAGGCGAGGGCCTGACGGGCGGCGCGGTTGTATTCGATACGGCCGCCGGCACGGGCCCGGTCGGCGATGCGGCCGATGCGCGCCAGCAGTTCCTCGGCCGTGTGGATCGAAGCGGTGCGCTCGCGGAGATGGCGCAGCACGATCTCGCGTTCGCGGTTGGAGATGGACACGAGGCCGACGGTGATGCGGTCGCGGTCGAGGATCTCGTCCATGCCCCCGTCCAGGCCCTGCGCCTCGACCAGGCGCTCGCGGTAGCGGCGGTCGGTCTCCTCCGCCGCGGCCGGGGCGATGTGGTATTCGGAGACCGCGCGGGACACGCCCTCGCGCACGTTGGCCAGTGCAAGCGCCAGCACCTGGGCGCGCATTGCCGCATCGAGCGGCGGCAGCTTGTCGAGGCCGAACACCTTGATCAAGGGCTTCAGCGTCGTTCCGTAGACGAGCAGGGTGAACAGCACGAAGCCGGTCGCGAGCACCGCGACGAAGCGCTTCACCTGCGGGTCGATGGCAATGTTCTCGGTCACGCCGAGCGCCAGCGTCAGCGTGATGGCGCCGCGCATTCCGCCCCACAGCATCACCGTCTTGAATGGCGTGCTGACGGGCTGCGACAGCTGCAGCAGGCTCATCAGCGGCAGCAATCCGAACAGCACGACGGCGCGCGCGGCAAGTGCGGCCACCACGACGATGCCGAGCAGCGCGATGTCGTACCAGCCGACATCGACAAGCAGCTTCGGGATCAGGATCGACGCCAGCATGAAGATCAGAGACGAGGCCCAGAAGGCGATCTGGTCCCACACGTCGTTGAGATAGGTCCAGCCGTCCGGCGTGACGCGCGAGGGACCGGCGAGATTGATCACGATGCCGGCGACGACGACGGCAACGACACCGGATACGCCGATGAGGTTTTCCGCGATGATGTAGACCAGATAGGGCATGGCGACGCTGAGCGTCACCTGGGCAAGGCGGAAATCGCGCACCAGCGGCAGGAGGCGCACCAACATCTGGCCGCCGACATAGCCGAGCGCCATGCCGCCGGAAAAGCTCCACAGAAACAGCTCGATGCCGTCGGCGAGCGTGGGGGCCGCGCCGCCGGTCAGCGATCCGAGCAGGATGACGAAGAGGGCGATCGCGGCGGCATCGTTGAGCAGGCTCTCGCCCTCCACCAGCCGGCCGAGGCGGGCGGGTGCGCCGATGTCGCGGAAGATCGCGACGACGGCGACCGGGTCGGTGGTGGCGACGATGGCGCCCAGAAGCAGGCAGGCGAGCAGCGGCACCGTGGTGAAGGGGGTGAGCGCGAAGCCGATGAAGGCGGTTGCAACGACCACCGCGACCACGGCCATCACGAAGATCACGCCTGCATCGTCCGCCATGCGGCGTACATCCAGCGTCAGCGTCGTCTGGAACAGCAGGATGGGAAGGAACAGGTGGAGAATGCCCTGCGAGTTCAGCGGCAGGTTCACGAAGACGGATGCGATCTGGTTGAACGCATCGGTGCTGGGCGTGTAGAGCAGCCAGCCGGCCAGGACGCCGATCGCGGTGCCGACAAGCGCCAGCAACACGGACGGGGCCACCTTCAGCCGCCGTGCCAGCGGCTGGATGAGCGAGATGACGACGAGGAGGCCGGCGATGGCTGCGATGAAGAGGGGCGCTTGCATGTTCCCTCTATCTTGCCACATTTCGACAATGACGCGACCCTTTCGCGTCGTCCCCCGAAATTTTCGGTGTTGATTGTGCGGCCGGTCAGGTGGCCGGCGCAGGTTGGCGCGCCTTGCGCTCCGAAAGCGCGATGCCGATCAGAACCAGGCACAGCGCCGCGGCATGGTAGAGATGGAACGGCTCGCCGAGCAGGCTCACGGCCAGCAGGGAGGAGAAGATCGGCACCAGGTTGATGAAGACGCCGGCGCGCCCCGGTCCGACCAGTTCTACCCCGCGCATGAAGAAGATCTGCGACAGGCAGGACGGGAAGATCGAGATATAGGCGATCACCAGCCAGCCCTTGGGCGTCGGCCATTGCAGCGCGCCCTGGGACACCTCGATGGCGAAGAGCGGCACGGAGGTGACCGCCGCGACCACTGCCAGCACGGTGAAGAACACCATGCCGGAGACCGGCGGGCGCTTGCGCAGCAGCACCGCATAGAGCGAGTAGAGCAGGCAGGCGATGATCATCAGCGCATCGCCGATATTGACCTCAAGACCCGCCAGGCGCGACAGGTCGCCCTGGGCGGCAATGAAGGCGACGCCGGCCATGGTGACGAGCACGCCGAGCGCCTGCAGCGGCCGGATCGGCGTGCGCAGGATCACCAGCGCGCCGAGCAGCACGAACATCGGCATCGACCCCTGGATGATGCCGAGATTGACGGCGGTCGTGCTGTGGGCCGCGATGTAGAACAGCGCGTTGAAGGCGGTGAAGCCGAACATGCCCATGGCGATGAGGATCGGCAGGTGGCGCCGCAGGGTCGGCCATTCGGCCCGGACCTGCCGTCCGTAAAGCACCAGGAGCAGCCCGGAAACGGCGATCCAGCGCAACAGGACGACGGCCATGGGCGAGACCTCGCCGATGGCCAGGCGGCCGGCGATGGTATTGCCGCCCCAGAACATCGTGGTGAGCACCAGCAGGAGGATCGGCTTGTTGAAGAAGCGCGTGAGAAGGGGCGAGCCGGATTGCGACATGGGGCCATGGATCCGCGCCGGAGCGGGATGCTCGCCGGCCGTCTTGCCGGGGCATTCCGTCATCCGGACTTGCTGGGGTGGCCCGCACCGTAGGCGTGTCGCGCCGGCGCGGGATCGAAGAATTGCCTCTATCGTATGACGAATTGCGACGGGCGATGCAAGCCACGCGGGCGGGACCGGGCATTGCACCAGACGCAGGGCTGACGGCCGTGAGGACTATCGTCCGGGATCAGGTGCAATGAGCGCGACCTCTCTCCCTAACGGGTCCCGCCGGGACGAACCTGTCCCGGGACGTGCTGTCGGTCGACGGGTCAGGTCGCCACTTTGCGGACATGCGCCTGCCGGCGCTCTATCTTGGTGAGCAGCACGAGGCTAACGGTCAAAAGCAGCGCGCCGTTGGCCGGGTGAAAGGCGAGGAAGCGGGACGCATCGCCGGCGGCGAGCGCCACCTGAACCAGGTAGAGCAGGGCCGCAAGCCATGCCCACCAGCCGAAGCCGCGCAGCCACGGTATCGCAAGCGCGCCGCCGGCAAGGCAAAGGATCAGCACGGCGATGGCGGACCCAAGTGCCGTATGCACGGTCCAGTCGCCGGTTTCGCCGAACAGAGCGAGGCCGGCGGTGAGGAACTGAGCGAGAAGGCCGGCGGGCAGAAGCCGGCCGGACAGGGTGAACCAAGCGGGCGTGCCCCGCCCAAGATCGACCAGGGTGTCGTGAGCGGTGTCGGTCATGGCTCAGGCCTCTGCAAATAACGGGGGTGATTCTGCCCGCCAGGCGGTGAGGTCCGCCGCGTAGTTCCGCGCGGCTGTCTCCAACTGCTCCGCCGAGAGGCTGTCGGCGTCGTGCAGCACGAAGGGGCGCGACCAGGCAAGGCCGCAGCGGTTGGCGGTGGCGCGCATCGGAGCCAGCATCTCGGGGATCGGGAACAGGTTGCGGCCACCGTTGCGATAGGCATTGGCCGCACCGCCCGTGGTTACGGCGAGCTTGAGTGGCTTGCCGGCAAGGTAGGCCCCTTCCGTATCCGGCAACAGATACATCATGCGGGTGAGAACGGCGGCCTGCCACGACTGCACGAGTGGCGGAGGTGCGTACCAGTGGAGCGGGAACTGCAGGACGATCCGCTCGGCGGAAATCAGCCGTGCGGCCTCGGTCGCTCCGTCACGCGCCATCTCCAGCCCGGCGGGAAAGCGGGCCTGCATGTCGATGACTTCGGTGCCGGGCACGGCTTCCGCTGCCCGGGCGAGCGCGGTGTTGGCGCGAGAACGCGACGGGTCGGGGTGAAAGAGCAGGATCAGCGACTTGGCCATCTTCGTCTCCATTGCGATGGCAAGGAGGGTGAGAGTGTTCAAGAAATTAATCCAATCGATAAGAAATATAGTTTATTATAGATTTCATGAATTTAAGAAGTGTCGATCTCAATCTGCTGGTGATCCTCGACGCCCTGCTCGACGAGGCCCACGTCAGTCGCGCTGCAGAGCGGTTGGGCCTGACGCAGCCTGCCGTCTCGGCGGCTCTGCAACGATGTCGGGGGCTGTTCGGCGACGAACTCCTTGAGCGCGGACGCGGCACCATGCGCCGCACCGAGCGGGCCGAGACCTTGCGGGCGCCGTTGAAGACCCTTCTTGCCGGTGTCGTCGAGATGGTCGACCCGACGCCGACGCCGCTCGCAAAGATCCACCAGACGCTTAAAATCAGCATGGCCGACTACCCGGCGGTGCTGGTGATGCAGCCGCTGATGGCACATCTGGGCCGCACCGCACCGGGCATCGATCTCGTGCTGCAGCCCTGGCAGGGGGCGGATGCAGCGCGAGCCGGGCTCGTCGCCGGCAGCAGCGATCTGGCGTTGTCGGTCTTTCCGCCGGCGGAAGACGATCTGGTGCGCACGGAACTGGTGAGCGAATATTACGTGGTGGCGATGCGAGCCGATCACCCGGCGGCGCGGGAGTTCGACCTCGGAGCCTGGCTCGCCCATCCGCATGTGCTGGTTTCCGGCCGGGGCGACACGCGCGGTCCACTCGACACGGCGCTTGCCGCAAAGGGCCTGCGTCGACGTGTCGGGGTCGTCGTGCCGACCTTCCAGATGGTGCCCGGGCTGCTCGCCGGCTCCGACCTGATCGCCATGTTGCCCTCGCGCTGCTTACCGCCTGCGAGCGGCCTTGCGACCTTCGCACCTCCCGTTCCGGTGCCGGGTTTCGTGCTGCATCTCGCCTGGCACACTCGCCGCAATGGCGACACGGCCCTGCGATATGTGGCGCAGGTGCTGGCGGAGATCATGGTGTCGGACTTTTGCTGATTGTTTCCCGTGAGGATCAAGTCTTTTCGATTTGTGCAAGATTGACCGGGAAAGGTCTCTTGCGGTTTGATGAAGCTCGAACCGTTCCCTCGCGGTTTTCGTCCGTCACGCAGCCATCATCTGCCCTTGCCCGGCTTCCCGGCATCGTCTTTTGTGAAGACCGTGCCGCCCGCGCAAGCCGGAGGCGGCCGGACGGACGCATCCGAGGGAGCGCCGCAACAGCAAGACGCACAGATGTCGATCAGGGAGTGCCGACCGCCATGGACCGTATCGAGATTGCCGGCCTGAAGATTGCCCCGGAACTGCGGGATTTCGTCGAGCAGGAGGCCCTGCCGGGCACCGGCGTGACGGCGGACGCGTTCTGGAAGGGCCTGTCGGCCATCGTGCACGACATGGCGCCGGAGAATCGCGATCTGCTGGCCCGCCGCGATGCGCTGCAGGCGAAGATCGACGACTGGCACCGCGCCCATCCCGGCCCGGTCGACCTTGCCGCCTACAAGGCCTTTCTCAAGGAGATCGGCTATCTGGTGGACGAGGGCGCTGCCTTCTCGGTGACGACCCAGAATGTCGACCCGGAAATCGCCTCCATCGCCGGTCCGCAGCTGGTGGTTCCGATCACCAACGCCCGCTACGCGCTGAATGCCGCCAATGCCCGCTGGGGCTCGCTCTATGATGCGCTCTACGGCACCGACGCCATGGGCTCCCTGCCGAAGGGCGGCGGCTACGATCCGGCGCGCGGCGCCGAGGTGGTGGCCCACGCCAAGGCGCTGCTCGACGAGCGCGTGCCGCTGTCGGCGCCCTGGTCGAGCGTTGCCGGACTTGCCGTCGAAGGCGGCAAGCTGAAGGTCGCAGGCGAGGGCGGCACGGCTCTCACCCTGTCCGATCCGGCGCAGTTCGCCGGCTATCGGGGCGAGGCCTCCGCTCCGGCCGCCGTGCTCTTCGTCAAGAACGGCATGCATATCGAAGTCGCGGTCGACCGTAGCAACCCGATCGGCAAGACCGATCCGGCGGGCATCTCCGACGTGGTGCTGGAGTCGGCCGTCTCTACCATCATGGACTGCGAGGACTCGGTCGCTGCCGTCGATGCGGAAGACAAGGTCGTCGCCTATCGAAACTGGCTCGGCCTGCTCAAGGGCGACCTCACCGCCTCCTTCTCCAAGGGCGGGCGCGAGATGGTGCGCCGGATGGAAGGCGACCGGACCTACACGACGCCGGCGGGCGGCGAGATGGCGCTGCACGGCCGCTCCCTGATGCTGGTGCGCAATGTCGGCCACCTGATGACGACGCCGGCGATCCTGGATCGCGACGGCAAGGAGGTGCCGGAAGGTATTCTCGACGGCATGATGACGGCGCTGATCGCCATGCACGACATCGGTACGGGCGGCCCGGCCGGTGGCGGACGGCGGATGAACTCGCGCGCCGGCTCGCTCTATATCGTCAAGCCGAAGATGCACGGTCCCGACGAGGTCGCCTTTGCCAACCGTCTGTTCGGCCGGATCGAGCAGGCGCTGGGCCTTGCTGCCGACACGCTGAAGATGGGCATCATGGACGAGGAGCGGCGCACGACCGTCAACCTCAAGGAGTGCATCCGTGCGGCCGCCTCGCGCGTCTGCTTCATCAACACCGGCTTCCTCGATCGCACCGGCGACGAGATGCACACCTCGATGGAAGCCGGCCCGATGATCCGCAAGGGCGACATGAAGCAGGCCGCCTGGATCCAGGCCTATGAGAACTGGAATTTCGACGTCGGGCTGGAATGCGGCCTGCCGGGCCACGCCCAGATCGGCAAGGGCATGTGGGCCATGCCCGACCTGATGAAGGCGATGCTGGAGCAGAAGATCGGTCACCCGAAGTCCGGCGCCAACACCGCCTGGGTGCCGTCGCCGACCGCCGCGACCCTGCACGCTCTGCACTACCATGTGGTCGACGTCGCTGCCCGCCAGAAGGAACTGAAGGCCCGCGGTCGAGCCAGCCTCGACGACATCCTGTCGATCCCGGTCGCCGAGCGGCCGAACTGGTCGGCGGAGGAAATCCAGGCCGAGCTCGACAACAATGCGCAGGGCATCCTCGGCTACGTGGTGCGCTGGGTCGACCAGGGCGTCGGCTGCTCCAAGGTGCCGGACATCAACAATGTCGGCCTGATGGAAGACCGCGCGACGCTGCGCATCTCGTCCCAGCACATCGCCAACTGGCTGCGCCACGGCGTCTGCACCGAGGCACAGGTGATGGAGACGATGAAGCGCATGGCAAAGGTGGTCGACGGCCAGAATGCGGGCGACCCGCTCTACACGCCGATGGCCGCGGACTTCGACGGATCGGTCGCCTTCCAGGCCGCTTGCGACCTGGTGTTCAAGGGCCGCGAGCAGCCGTCCGGCTACACCGAGCCGGTGCTGCATGCCCGCCGCCTCGAGGCGAAGGCCGCCGCCCGCGGCTGACACGTCGCACCACGCAAGAACGGATGAAGCCTTCCGGCCGTCGGGCCGGAAGGCTTTCTCTTTCAAGGGGCACCGCAACCGGCGACGGCTCTAGGTCGTGGACTCATAATTGTGCCGGAAACGGCGTCTGGCCCGGCAATGATATGCCAGGAGGAGCGTGATGGCCGGGGCAGGTCCCCCGGCCGAGCGGTCCGACGCCGCAGATCGAAGTCGGGCCGACGCCCTTCGGGTCTGGGCGAACCTGCCGGCAACAGCGTCGCAAGACCTTGAAAACCGGACGGTTTCCTGCGGACTTGCTCCTTGTATCCGATCAGGTTCGCGCAGACCGTTTCTCGCCAGAATTATGAGTTCACGACCTAGCGCCCCGAAGAGCGGAACGGCTGGACAATGGTCTCGGCTGTGTTCCGCATGCGGCCGATGCGATGGAGCGCTTCCTTCAGCCGCTCCTGCTCCCGGTCGCTGTAGATGAAGCGCCAGCCGCTGTCCTCGCCCCGGCGCCAACGCTGCTCGGCGCGCAGGTCCAGCCCGTGGCCGGCGATCGATATCCGCACGCTGAGCGCAAAGTTCGGCAGGTCCGTGCAGCGGATCCGACAGCCGGTCAGGCTGAGGTCGGTCATGCGCGCGGCCATCGGCCCACGCATCGTCATGATGACAACCGGGATTTCGCCCTCCGCCCTGGGCGATTGCCGACGTTCCTTCTGCGCCATCGTCGATGGCATGTAGCGATTTCGCGATGACAGGGTCCCCATCCTCCCCTGGTCTGCAAATATTCAGGAAGACGAATATTCTCCCGTCCGGAGTCCATCCGCCTGTCTGCTCCTCCTCTCGGCAGTTGTACGGTCAAGGATACTGCCGATATTCGCGTATGAGCAGGGGTTTTTACTAATAATAGATAAAAACATGAGGGATACGCGACGTCAAAAATCGATCAGATTGTCAGATGATCGTAAAATATGACGCAGGGTCATGGGGTTGTTGCTGTCGCGCGGAGTGGTGCGGGTTGCGCAACCTGAAGGAGAGGCGGTGTCGTTGCGCTCCTGGCCGCCTCAGCGGCGACCAGGGCGGTCATCCATCGGCAGGGCGATTCGCGCCTCCAGGCCGCCATCGGGATGGTTGGCGAGCGTCAAGGTGCCGCCATGCGCATGCACGATCGAGCGGGCGATGGACAGGCCGAGACCGATGCCGCCGGTCTCCTCCGACCGGGATTCCTCCAGCCGCACGAAGGGCTCGAACACGTCCTTCAGCCGTTCTTCCGGAATGCCGGGGCCATGGTCGCGCACGGTGATGACCGCCTGCCCGGTCTCGGCCGAGAGCTGCAGCGTGGCGTCGCCGCCATAGCGCACCGCGTTGTCGATGAGGTTGCGCATGGCACGCTTGAGGCTGAACGGCCGACAGGACACGACGATGCGGCCGCCCTCGGGCGGGTCGAAGGCCACCGGCCTGCCGATGTCGCGATAATCCTCGGCGATGGCGTCGATGAAGCCGCCGAGATCCGTCGGTGCGCCGACTTCGCGCGAGGCTTCGTCCCGGGCAAAGGCCAGCGCTGCCTCGACCATGCGCTGCATCTCGTCGAGCGTCTCGATCATCTTCTCGCGGTTCTCGTCATCATCGATGAACTCCGCACGGATGCGCAACGAGGTGATCGGCGTGCGCAGGTCATGGCTGATCGCGCCCAGCATGCGCGTGCGGTCGCGCACGAAGCGGGTCAGCCGGTCCTGCATCACGTTGAAGGCCTGGATGGTGCCGCGCACCTCCGACGGCCCGCTCTCGGGCAGCGGCTCGACATCCTCGCCGCGGCCGAGCCGTCCGGCGGCCGCCGCCAGATCCCGTAAGGGGCGGGTGAGGCGGCGCACGGTCAGGCCGATGACGAGAACAATGGCGGTTGCCATCAGCGCCACGGTGACGAAAACCGGCAGGAGCGTGTTGCGCGGCACGCGGAAGCGGCTGGCTCCGTTGAGCCAGCGTCCGTCCGACAGTTGCACGGACAGCGTCAGCGACACGGGGGCGGCGCGCCAGCTGCCGTGATGGTGCGGGGCAGGGCGGTCGCGGGCCTGCCGGTCTTCCGGCTGGTCGTCAGCCTCGTCTTCCCCCTCGCTGTCACCGACATCGATCCGCCGGCGCGAAGGCGGGGCGTGGGAGACCGCGCGCCGCGACACGTCGACCCGGATCGTCTTGCCGGCATTCAGCTCCTCGCCGAGCATGGCGGCAATCCGCTTGTCGGTCTTGCCGCTTCCGGCTTCGGCAAGGGCCGGGGTGTCGTCGATCCAGTACCAGAGGAAGCGGCTGGAGATGGCCCGGAGCATGTCCGGATGCTGGCTCTCCGGCGCTGCCTCGACGAGGCGTACCAGAGAGACGGTGCGCGAGACGATGGTGTTGCGGGCAAGCTCCACCAGCGCCACCCGCCGCTCGCCGGCGAAGAGCCAAAGCGTGATGATCTGGGCCAGCACCACCGCGATCAGCAGCAGGGCGACAAGCTGGCCGGCCAGCGAGCGCGGCCAGGGACGCAAGCGGGTCGTCATGCGACGATGTCCTCGACTTCTGCGGTGAAGGTGTAGCCGCCGCCCCAGACGGTCTTGATGAGCTCCGGGTTCTTCGGGTCGGGCTCGATCTTGCGGCGCAGGCGGCTGACCTGGTTGTCGATCGAGCGGTCGAAGGCGGCCGGGCTGCGGCCGGAGGTGATGTCGAGCAGCTGGTCGCGCGACAGCACCATGCGAGGGCGCTTCAGGAAGGCGATCAGCAACTGGAACTCGCCGGTCGACAGCGGCACGGCAACGCCGTCCTCCCCTGTGAGCAGGCGTTTGGGCACGTCGAGGCGCCAGCCGGCGAAGGTGAGCGTCTCCGCCTCTATCGGGTCGCGCTGCTTGGGAACCTGGGAGGAGCGGCGCAACACGGCGCGGATACGGGCCAGCAGTTCGCGCGGGTTGAACGGCTTGGTGACATAGTCGTCGGCGCCGATCTCCAGTCCGACGATGCGGTCGGTATCCTCGGCCATGGCGGTGAGCAGGATCACCGGCATGGTGCCGCTTTCCACCAGCGAGCGGCAAAGGGAAAGGCCGTCCTCGCCGGGCATCATGATGTCGAGCACGACAAGGTCCACCGCTGCCGCCTTCAGGAACTTGCGCGCCTGGGCAGCATTTTCCGCGACCGAGGCACGCAGCCCGTTCTTGCGCAGATAGCGCGCCAGCGACTCGCGAATGTCGCGGTGGTCGTCGACGACGAGAATATGGTGCCCGCTTTCGCTCATGGGTCGCTTCCGCCTCGAATTGTCTCCCTCGCACTCTAGATATCGCTGCCCGCATCGGCAGGGAAACCGCAATTGTATCCAGATGTAACGTGTGGGCAGACCGCCACAGGTTGCGACACAAAGGCGGTGTTGCGGGCACATTTCAGCGACAAGCGGCCGCTAGACCGGTGTCATCGCAGTGACCGACAAGGAGATGACGCGATGACCACTTTCAAGAAGATCACGCTGGCCGCCCTCGCCGCGGCGCTGGTCGGAACCACCGCCATGCCCGCCTTTGCCGACCGTGACGGCGGCATGCAGGGCTGGGGTCGCGACGGCGGCAAGCCGGGCTGGCACCAGTCCCATCGTGGCGGCAAGCACGGCTGGCATCATGGCCGGCGGGGCAACATGGCCCGCATGTTCATGGAGCGCTTCGACACCGACGGCGACGGCAAGGTGACCCAGGCCGAGATCGACGCCAAGGTGGAATCGACCTTCGCCTCCGCCGACGCCAATGGCGACGGCAAGGTGACGCTGGACGAGTTCAAGGTCGCCTACCAGACCGAGTTCAGCGAGCGCCGCGTTCGCGCCTTCCAGCGCCTCGACCGTGACGGCGACGGCAAGATCTCCGAGGACGAGTACAATCGCCGTATGGAGCGCATGATCTCCCGCATGGAGCAGCGCGACGGCGACGACGACAAAAAGGGCCGCGGCGGTCCGCGCGGACATGGCCGGATGATGGAGCGCTTCGACGCTGACGGCGACGGCAACGTGACCGGCGACGAGATTCGTGCTGCCCGGGCCGGTGCCTTCGCCTCTGCCGATGCCGATGGCGACAAGGCCCTGACGCTCGAGGAGTTCGGCACGATCTGGGCCGAGCGAACAGACAGCCGCATGGTGCGTGCCTTCCAGCGGCTCGACCGTGACGGCGACCTTGCCATCACCCGCGAGGAAGCGGCGCGTCCCTTCGCCGGCCTCGTTGCCCGCATGGATCGCAATGGCGACGGTGCCCTGTCCCGCGAAGACCGCCCGCGCGGCGGCATGCGGGATCGCGACGGCAAGCGCTGGCATGGCGAGGGGCGTGGCGATGGCCCGCGTGGCGGAGGCCCGCGTGGTGAAGGACCGCGCGGCGAAGGCCCGCGTGGCGGCAACAACTGAGGACGCGCCTTCCCCGTGCGACCTCGTCACTGAACCGTGCAAGCGGCGGGACCTCGTGTCCCGCCGTTCGCGTTGGAAAGGGGGCTTCTGCATCGGCCGGGAGAGCCTGATTCCCCTGCGGCGGCAGCGTGTCGCCGGTCTCGTGCGGCCCGGCCTGTTTCGCCTGTCGGCAAAAGTCACAGGAAATGCGGAAATGCATGGGAGAGGCGCAAAAAATGCGCCTGGCGGAGGGATTTTTCCCTTGATTAAGACATATTCCTGATTCATATCTCCCCTTGCCCAAATTCGCACGTGCCCGTGGTCGTCCAACCGAAAGGTGGCAGTCGCTCAAAAGGGCCCGGACCTGTCCGGAATAGAGCGACAAAACGGATGGCTTAAAGCAACGACGTAAGAGGGCTTTTTTGGTCTCTGCCGGGTTTCCAAGTCCCGGGGTCACTGAAGAGGCACTTGTTACATCATTGCCGGCCGTGCGGTTCGGGACACCCGATCCAATCCAAGGCAGCAATCGCGGAACGGCGACACGCTTGCGCTATGCAGGCGTCGAACCCGACCGTTGCATATGGCGTCCGTTTTCTCCCCGTCTCCAAAGCGGGCGAGAGACGCGATCGCATATGCACCTGTACCGGAATTCGGACTTGCGGGTGAATGCCATGACCGAGCGCATCAAGAACTTTCTCCGGCAGCGACGAGGCGACGGGCCTTGCGTTGTCGTCGACCTCGACATCGTCCAGGACAACTATCTCGCGTTCGAGCGGGCCCTTCCGGATACCCGCGTCTTCTACGCGGTGAAGGCCAACCCGGCTCCCGAGATCCTGGCGCTGCTCGCCAGCCTTGGCTCCTCCTTCGACTGCGCTTCGGTGCCGGAGATCGAGATGGCCCTGGCCGCCGGCGCGGGCCCCGAGCGTATTTCCTTCGGCAACACCATCAAGAAGGAGCGCGATGTCGCGCGTGCCTTCGAGCTGGGTGTGCGCCTGTTCGCCGTCGACTGCGAGGCCGAGGTCGAGAAGATCGCCCGTGCCGCCCCCGGCGCGCAGGTGTTCTGCCGCATCCTGTGCGATGGCGCCGGCGCCGACTGGCCGCTGTCGCGCAAGTTCGGCTGCGCGCCCTCCATGGCGCCGCAGGTGCTCGAGCATGCCCATCGTCTGGGCCTCGTCGCCCATGGCGTGTCGTTCCACGTCGGCTCGCAGCAGGCGAATGTCGACGCATGGGACACGGCTCTGGGCTCTGCCGCCGCGATCTTCCGCGAGATGGCCGAGCGCGGCATCGTGCTGTCGATGGTCAACCTGGGTGGCGGTTTCCCCGCTCGCTACCTGAAGGACGTCCCGGGCGTGCCGCGCTACGGCGAGGCGATCCTGCGCGGCCTGGCCAACCACTTCGGCAACCGCATCCCGCAGACGATCATCGAGCCGGGCCGCGGCATGGTCGGCGATGCCGGCATGATCGAGGCCGAGGTGGTCCTGATCTCGAAGAAGTCCGAGGCCGAGGACGAGATCCGCTGGGTCTACCTCGACATCGGCAAGTTCAACGGCCTGGCCGAGACCATGGACGAGGCGATCCGCTATCCGATTCGCACGGAGAAGGATGAAGACCGCAAGACCCCTTGCGTGCTCGCCGGCCCGACCTGCGACAGCGTCGACGTGCTCTACGAGAAGACCCCGTACGAGCTGCCCGTCAGCCTGTCGATCGGCGACAAGGTGCTGATCGAGGCGTGCGGCGCCTACACCACCACCTATTCGGCGGTGGCCTTCAACGGCTTCGAGCCCCTGCGCTCCTACGTCATCTGACGGTCACCCAGAATCACGCCCTATAGAGATCCCGAAAAACTCCGAGCCGGCCGGTCGCGAAAGCGGCCGGCCGGCGTTATGGTCCAGCCATGGCGGCCGCTGCCCGTTGCGCGCCATGCCGACACGTTGCAAGCAGAAGGACACTCGCCATGACCGAAACGAAGACCCCGGCGGCGAAGAAGAAGGCCGCCAGGTCCGCCCCGGCAACCACGTCGCCCGCCAGCTCCGCAGCCGCGGAGAAGTCCTGGCCGGTTCACGGCACCATTTCCGGCCCGATCGTGATGATCGGCTTCGGCTCCATCGGCAAGGGCACCCTGCCGCTGATCGAGCGCCATTTCCGCTTCGATGCCTCGCGCGTGACGGTGATCGACCCGGTCGATGCCGACCGCAAGCTGGTCGACGACCGCGGCTACAAGTTCCTCAAGGAAGCGATCACCAAGGACAATTACCGTGACGTCCTGTCGCCGCTGCTCACCGAGGGCGAGGGCCAGGGCTTCTGCGTCAATCTTTCGGTCGACACCTCCTCGCTGGACCTGATGAAGCTCTGCCGCGAGCTCGGCGTCCTCTACATCGACACCGTCGTCGAGCCGTGGCTCGGCTTCTACTTCGACGAGAACGCCGACAACGCCTCGCGCACCAACTACGCGCTGCGCGAGACCGTGCGCCGCGAGAAGAAGAAGAACCCGGGCGGCACGACGGCCGTCTCCTGCTGCGGTGCCAACCCCGGCATGGTCTCCTGGTTCGTCAAGCAGGCGCTGGTCGACATCGCCCGCGACACCGGTGCCAAGTTCGAGGAGCCGACCAACCGCAAGGGTTGGGCGAAGCTGATGAAGAAGGTCGGCGTCAAGGGCGTGCACATCGCCGAGCGCGACACCCAGCGGGCCAAGAAGCCGAAGCCGATGGGCGCGTTCTGGAACACCTGGTCGGTCGAGGGTTTCCTCTCCGAGGGCTTCCAGCCGTCCGAGCTGGGCTGGGGCACGCACGAGAAGTGGATGCCGAAGAACGCCCGCAAGCACAAGAAGGGCTGCAAGGCGGCGATCTACCTGGAGCAGCCGGGCGCCAACACCCGCGTGCGCACCTGGTGCCCGACGCCGGGTGCCCAGTACGGCTTCCTCGTCACCCATAACGAGTCGATCTCCATCGCCGACTTCTTCACGCTGAAGGAGGACGGCAAGGTCGTCTACCGTCCGACCTGCCACTACGCCTACCACCCGGCCAACGACGCGGTGCTGTCTCTGCACGAGCTGTTCGGCGCCGCCGGCAAGATGCAGGAGACCCTGCACGTTCTGGCCGAGGACGAGATCGTCGACGGTATCGACGAGCTCGGCGTGCTGCTCTACGGCCACGAGAAGAACGCCTACTGGTACGGCTCGCAGCTCTCCATCGAGGAGACCCGCGAAATCGCGCCCTACCAGAACGCGACGGGCCTGCAGGTGACCTCGGCCGTGCTTGCCGGCATGGTCTGGGCGCTGGAGAACCCGAACGAGGGCATCGTCGAGGCCGACGAGATGGACTATCGGCGCTGCCTCGAGGTTCAGCGTCCCTATCTCGGCCCGGTCAAGGGCTACTACACCGACTGGACGCCGCTCACCGATCGTCCGGGCTTCTTCCCCGAGGACCTCGACGAGAGCGATCCCTGGCAGTTCCGCAACATCCTGGTGCGCTGACCTCGCACCGCGATCCGGACGTCCCGACGGCCCGTGCCGATCTTCCCCAGCGGGAGGCCGGCGCGGGCCGTTCGCGCATCCTCACTCGACGCAGCCGCCGCGAATGGCTACAAACCCCGGACAAAGTCGCCATGTGGGAACGCAAGCACGCCATGAAGCCGACCAATCCTGTCTTCACCGGACTGCCGACGACGATCTTCGAGACCATGTCGCGGCTCGCCATCGCCAACGGTGCGATCAATCTGGGTCAGGGCTTTCCGGATGTGGACGGGCCGCAGGACGTGCGCCAGGTCGCGGCCGATGCGCTGATGGCCGGCCCGAACCAGTATCCGCCGATGCTGGGCCTGCCGGAGCTGCGCCAGGCGGTCGCCGCCTCGACCAAGCGTTTCTACGATCTCGATGTCGACTGGCAGAGCGAGGTCATGGTCACCTCGGGCGCGACCGAGGCGCTGGCCGACGTGCTGCTGGCCCTGCTGGAGCCGGGCGACGAGGTCATCCTCATCGAGCCGCTCTACGACTGCTACCTGCCGCTGGTGAAGCGTGCGGGCGGCATCCCGGTGCGTCTGCGCGTCACGCCGCCGCACTGGAAGCTCGACCTCGGCAAGCTGGCCGATGCCTTCACCGAGAACACCAAGGCGATCCTCATCAACAATCCGATGAATCCGGCCGGCAAGGTGTTCGGAGAAGACGAACTGGCCGCGATCGCCCGGCTGTGCATCGAGCACGGCGTCTATGCGATCTGCGACGAGGTCTACGAGCATCTGCTGTTCGACGGGCGCCAGCACCTGCCGCTGATGGCGTTCCCTGGCATGCGCGAGCGTGCGGTGCGCATCGGCTCGGCCGGCAAGACCTTCTCGCTGACCGGCTGGAAGGTCGGCTATGTCACGGCCGCGCCGAACCTGCTCGATCCGATCGCCAAGGCGCACCAGTTCGTCACCTTCACGACGCCGCCCAACCTGCAGAAGGCGGTGGCCTACGGACTTGGCAAGGAAGACAGCTACTTCCTCACCCTGCGCGACGAGATGCAGGCCAAGCGCGACCGCTTCGCCAGCGGGCTTGCGGCTCTCGGCTTCGGCGTGCTGCCCTGCGAGGGTACCTACTTCCTGACCTGCGACGTCTCGACCCTCGGCCTGCAGGGCACCGATGTCGATATCTGCCGCCAGCTGGTGGAAGAGGCGGGCGTTGCCGCCGTGCCGGTCTCGGCCTTTTACGTTGCCGACGCGCCGACCAATTTCGTGCGCTTCTGCTTCTGCAAGAAGGATGAGGTGCTGGACGGGGCCCTGGAACGGCTGGACGCCTTCCTGTCGGCCCGCGGCGGCGCCTCCGCCGTCCTGTCTGCACCCGGTTCCCTTCAGGTGGCTGCCGAGAAGGCTTGAGCGAGATGGAAAACCCGGTCCTGGTGGAAGTGCTGCGCGGCGATGCGGTGGAAAGCCGCCATCGCGGCGCGCTTGCGGTGGTCGACGCTGCCGGCCACGTCGTTGCCGCGCTTGGCGACCATCAGCGCCCGGTCTTCCCGCGCTCGGCCGTTAAGGCGCTGCAGGCCCTGCCGCTGGTGGAATCCGGGGCGGCCGAAGCGCTCGACCTCGACAATGCCGAACTTGCGCTCGCCTGTTCCTCGCACAATGGCGAGGAGGTGCATGTCAGTGCTGCCCGGGTGATGCTGATGAAGGCCGGCCTCGACGAGGACGCGCTGGAATGCGGCAGCCAGTGGCCGCGGCGGATGGAGGATGTCGCCGTTCTTCACCGGACGGATGCCACGCCCTGTCCGCTTCACAACAACTGCTCGGGCAAGCATGCCGGCTTCCTCGGCCTTGCCCGCACGCTCGGGGCACCGACGCGCGGCTATGTCGAGCCGGACCATCCGGTACAGCTCGAGGTGCGGGCGGCCATTGAGCAGATGGCCGGCATCGATCTTTCCTCGATGGCACGCGGCACCGACGGGTGTTCGATCCCCACCTATGCGATGCCGCTGGCGCCGCTCGCGCGCGCCTTTGCCTGTTTCGGCACGGGTGAGGGGCTTCAGCCCTTGCGCGCACAGGCTGCCGAGCGGCTTTACAATGCCTGCGTCGACCATCCCTTCATGGTCGCCGGTACGGGGCGTTTCTGCACCGAGGTGATGGGCGCGCTCGGTGGGCGGGTCTTCGTCAAGACCGGCGCCGAGGGCGTCTTTATTGCGGCCATCCCCGAGCTCGGCCTTGGCATTGCGCTGAAATGCGATGACGGTGCAACGCGCGCGGCCGAGACGATGATGGCTGCCGTCATCGATGCCTTGCTGGAACTCGACGACGACGAGGCGAAGGCGCTGCGCCCCTGGCTCGCCCCGCCGCTCGCCAACTGGAACGGCAGGCCTGTCGGCAGCATTCATGCGGTTGCCGAGGCCTTTGCGCCGCTGAGAAGCATCGCCTGACGGCGATTGTCTGGTTCAACCAGTTCTACCGAACCATGTTGCCCTGAATGGCAAGGTGGCCGAACCCATCGGCCGCGCCCGGCCGCGTCAGATCGCCGGTGACCGCTTCCTTCCAGCGATGGCCGACGACGGCGCCGCCCGGCGTGCCGGAGAAGATGTTGCCGGAAATCAGTGCCGCGCCGGCGCCTTCCACCACGGTCACCGCCGCGCCCACCGGACAATCGCGGATGACGTTGGACGCGATGCTGACATCGCGCAGGTAAGGCCCCCAACCCATGTGGAGGCCGAAGCGCGCGGCCTTTTCCACCACATTGCCGGTGACCGCCGTGTCGGCCTCGACCGCGATGCCGATGCCGAAGCCCTGCACTTCCGCCGGATAGGGGCCGGTATCGGCGATGTTGCGGATGAGATTGCCGGAGCAGGTGGCAAGCCGGCCGCCGTCCAGGAAATTAGCGATGGAAATGCCTATGGCACCGCCGTCGACCAGATTGTCGGCGATCACTGCGCCCTGGAAGGCGAACTCCGAATAGATCGCGGTCTCGCCCGAGCGCAGGCACGAATTGCCCTCGATCAGCACATTGGAGCCGCTGTTGGAGCGGATCGCCGAGAAGGCGCAATCGGCGATGCGGTTGCCGCGTACGACGACACCGTGGGCGCGGAAGATGTTGATGCCGTTGCCGTTCTGCCCGGTGCCGCCGTCGCGGGCGGAGATCCGCTCGACCCGGTTGCCGGAGACGATGCTGCCATCCTCGCCCTCGCTCCAGCGATGCACCAAGATGCCGGCATTGGCGCAGTCGTGGACGTGGTTGTCGGTGATCGACAGGCCGCGCGCCTCGATGGAGCGCAGTCCGGCCGTGCGCGCGCCCGAGATCGTGTTGCCGACGACGCGCCCGCCGCAGCGGTCCAGCGCCAGGCCGGCCTGCGAGCTGCCGGTGATGGTGCAGCCTTCGATCAGGAGGTCGTCGACATCGGCAAAGTGCAGCAGGGCGGGCGTGTACTCGCCGAGCAGCCGGTTGTCGCCGTCGAAATGGATTCCCTCCATGCCGATGGTGCCGGGCCCTTGCGCGAACATGAGATGCCCGCCGCCCTGATAGTCGAGACGGGTCTGGCCGGCCAGGCCGACGAGGCGGGTGCCGGAAGGAAGGCGAAGGTTGGCGACCGTATAGCGCCCGCCGGGCAGGAACAGCGCCCGCCCGCGCTCCGCTGCCGCATCGATGGCCTGCTGCATCAGGGCGCTCTGATCGTCGGCAGCGCCCGGCCGGATGCCGAATTCGCTCGCCTCGATGGTGCCGCGCAGATCGGCGACACGCACCGCCGCGGCGGCCGGTCTTGCGGCCTGCGGCAGGAGAAGGGGTGAAACGAGACCGGCAAGCGCCAGCCCGCCGCGCAGAAGTCCGCGCCGTGTCGGCCCGGATTGCGCGCGGCGATCCCGCGCCTCAAATGGCGATGCCATGTGTTGCCTGTCCCGTTTCATGCCCATCCACTCTCCCCGCCGCCTGCAACGCAAACGGCATGCCGAACGGCCCGTCCCGAAACGGGACGGGTGCTCATGGCTTCGGCGGAAAAGGGATCAGGCGCGTCCGGGGGTCCAGATGATCCGCTGCAGAACGGCCTCGCGCAGCTGGTCGCTCGGCGCCAACTGGTCGAAGGGGCCGGGATATTGCGGGATCGCGTAGACGAGCGTGACGTTGCTGGCACCGCGTGCCTTGCAGATCGCCATGCCGCGCCACAGGTTGCGGCCGACGCGGCAGTCGCCGCGCGAGGTGCCGATATCGGCGAAGGTCATGCCGATACGCTCGCCGTTGGGACCCTGCAGATGGTGGGTCACGCCGTGCATTTCTCGCAGCTTGCCGTTGCTGCCCTTGTAGAAATGCAGGACCTGGAAGCCTTCGGCGTTGTAGGCGCCGATCGCCCACTCGGTCTTGTCTTCGGTGGCCGCCTGGAAACCCTCGGTGGTGAAGCCGGGCAGGGCCGCGGCGATCGCCTTTTCAGAGTAGGGCGTTTCGGCGGTGATGCCGCCGGCGCCGGCTTCGGTGATCTGGACCTGCGGGCCGGGCGTGCGGATCGAGCCGACGGTGTCGCCGTCGAGCGTCGGCGAGCAGGCGGCAAGCAGAGGCAGGAGAAGGAAGAGGGCGGAACGTGAAAGTCTCATCGTGAATCGGATCTCCTCGACTGTGCCCGGACCGGCAGATAGCACTCATGAGCCCGGCAAGGAACCCCTGCGGGGGCGGTGTCTCGGTCGTTCCGGAGCGGGTGGCCACCCTGACGAGATTGCCCCTCGCGAAACTGACAGTACTTCCTGCGGCAATCTCGCCCGGTTTCACGCCTGCGGGTCGTCCGGCGACTGAAAAAGGTGGAGAAGGCAGGGAATTGCGAACGGCCTCCGGCTCTTTTCTTTCGTTGCAGTAAAAACTATTGGTAACAGAGGGTTGCAGAGCTCCGGCGTTCCATGGTCTGATTGGGGTACTCGGGGGCAGTTGCCCCGTCAGGATTCGGGAGACCGCTGCGGACGTCCCTTCGGGGAGGGAGAGGGTGTCTGCTTCAGGTGGTTTTCAGTCGATTTCATGCCGGGATCCCGCCGAGGCGGGGAAAATTCTGACAGGGAAGAGACGCCTGAGGGACGGTGGTGCTCTTGTAAGTTTGACGGGCTTGCCGAGTGGGAAATGCCCTTGCGGCGGGTGCCGGCCCTCAAACTGGCGCAATTTGCGAGTGTATGCATGGGTGAAGATGCCAAGCCGCGAGCAGGCGAGGCTCTCAGGACGAAAGGCAGGGAAGAGATGGCCGACCCGATGGAGACGCAGTCCAAGGCGGCGGCGATTGCCGAAGCACAGACGGGCAAGCATGTTCTCGACATCGTCGAGGCTCAGCTGCGCAGGCTGGGCGCGACGCATATCCTGGTGACCGGGTTGCCGATGCCGAACCGGCCGATCGACGGCCTGGTCCATCGTTTCCGCTGGGCGGACGAGCGGGCCGGCGGCATCGAGCGCAGCGACCTCGACACCGAGGACGGCGCGCTGATGCTGGGCCTGATGCGCAACCGGGCATTCGTCTGGGACGTGACGGTGGGCGACATGGAGCATTCCGAGCTCTTCGCATCGCTCGGCGGCGAAACCCGCGTGGTGGTGGTGCCGGTGACCGAGACGCACCCCTTCCAGGCGGTGGTGATGGGCGGCGGCGCGCATCTCGATGCGGGCTCGGTGGAACTGTCCAATCTCGAGCTGATCTGCAACACCGCCTTCCGCCGGCTGATCGATCTCGGCGTCCTGTCGACGCAGCGCCCGGGCGATCTCTCGGCTCGCGAGCGGCGGGTGCTGGAGCTCACCGCGCTCGGCAAGACCGCGAGCGACATCGCCGGCCTGCTCGACATCTCGCAGCGGACGGTGCACGCGCATCTGCAGAATGCCAGCGCCAAGCTCAACGCCTCCAACAAGACGCATACCGTGGTCGAGGCGCTGCGCTACGGCCAGATCCGGCTCTGACCGGAAACGGACGGCACGCCGGCATTTAGCCGGCCGGGGAAACAAAAAACGGCCACCCGGGCGATCTGTCCGGGTGGCCGTTTTCGTTTCACGTCCCTGGCGCTGCTGCGGAGCGCAGCAGGCGAGGCGTCAGGTCTCGTCGCGCTTGATCCACTTCGGCGTCGCCGGCGGCTCGTAGCCCTCGAACCTGGCGATCAGCTCCGCCGGCTCGCTTGCCACCAGAACCATGTCGCGCATCACCGGCTTCACGAATTCCTCGTCGCGCTGCAGATCCAGGAAAGTCAGCAAGCCGTCGTAGAACCCGTCGACATTGAGGAGGCCGCAGGGCTTGCGGTGATAGCCGAGCTGTCCCCAGGTCCAGATCTCGAACAGCTCCTCCAGCGTGCCGGCGCCGCCGGGCAGGGCGATGAACCCGTCGGAGAAGTCGGCCATCATCGCCTTGCGCTCGTGCATGGAGGCGACGATGTGCAGCTCGGTGAGGCCGGCATGGGCGAGCTCCTTCTCCTGCAGGGAGAGCGGCAGCACGCCGACGACCTCGCCGCCGGCCGCCAGGGCGCCGTCGGCGACCGCGCCCATCAGCCCGACCTTCGCCCCGCCATAGACGAGCCTGCGGCCGGAGCGGGCAATGGCTTCACCGGTGGCGATGGCGGCCTCGCGATAGGCCGGCTTGGCTCCCATGCTGGAGCCGCAGAAAACGCAGATAGACTTCATCGTCGCAATCAGCCCTTCGCCAGTTCGTCGAGCACGCGGGCCCAGGAGCGGATGCCCTTGTGATAGCTGGTCATTTCGTACTTCTCGTTGGGCGAGTGCACCCGGTCGTCGTCGAGGCCGAAGCCGATCAGCAGCGAGTCCATGCCGAGCATGGTCTTGAAGTCGCCGACGATGGGAATGGACCCGCCGCAGCCGATCAGCGCAGCCTCGCGGCCCCACTCGTCGGACAGAGCCTTGCGGCCCTTGGCCAGCGCGGGGCTGTCGAAGGGCAGGCGCAGGGCCGGGCTGCCGCCGTGCTTGTGGAACGTGACGGTGCAGTCGGCCGGGAGCTTGGCTTCCACATAGGCGCGGAAGGCAGCGCGCACCTTCTCCGGGTCCTGGTCGCCGACGAGGCGGAACGAGATCTTCGCGTGGGCCTGCGAGGCGATGACGGTCTTGAAGCCGGCACCGTTGTAGCCGCCCCACACGCCGTTGATCTCGCAGGTCGGACGCGTCCAGATCTGCTCCAGCGCGGTGCGGTCCTTCTCGCCGGCCGGATATTTCAGGTCGACGCCGCCGAGGAAGGCCTCGTGGTCGAAGCCGAGCTTGTCCCACAGCGCGCGCACGTCCTCGGGCATCTCGATGACGCCGTCATAGAAGCCAGGCAGCGTGACCTTTCCGGTCTCGTCGTGCAGTCCTGCGAGGATGTCGGCGAGCACATGCAGCGGGTTGCGGGCGGCACCGCCATACATGCCCGAATGCAGGTCCTTGTCGGCGGCGGTGATCGTGATCTCCTCCCCCACGAGGCCGCGCAGCATGGTGGTGATGCCGGGCGTCTGGCGATCCCACATGCCGGTGTCGCACACCAGCGCGAGATCGCAGGAGAGTTCGTCCTTGTTGGCGGTCAGGAACGGATGAAGCGAGGGCGAACCGGACTCCTCCTCGCCCTCCAGTAGCACGGAGACGGAAACCGGAAGCCCGCCGGTCTCTGCGATCCACGCACGGGCGGCCTCGACGAAGGTCATCAGCTGGCCCTTGTCGTCCGCGGAGCCGCGGGCAACGATCATCTTGGAACCGTCGGGGCGGGTCACGACGGCCGGGTCGAACGGATCGCGCTCCCACAGGTCGAGCGGGTCGACCGGCTGGACGTCGTAGTGGCCGTAGAACAGAACGTGCGGTCCCGCCTTGCCGTCTTCCTTGCGGTGGCCGACCACCATCGGATGCCCGTTCGTGTCGCGTACGCTCGCCGGAATGCCGAGGGCCGTCAGCTCGCGTGCCAGCCAGTCGGCGGCCTGCCGGCAGTCGCTCTTGAAGGCCGGGTCGGTGGAAATGCTCTTGATGCGAACGAGGTCGAAGAGACGGGCGAGCGAGTTGTCGAAATCGGAGTCGATTCGAGACAGGACCCGGTCGAGATCGGACATGGTGGGGCTCCGCTGTGAAGGATGCCCGCGGGCCGACAGACCATGGCAAGGACTGCGGCCGGCGCGCTGGTGAGGGAGCCCAGCATGGACACAGATCGGCGGTCAAGGCAAGGCGCGGCACGGCCCCTTATCGGGGAACGCGCCGCGCCCTGGGGCCGGGGAGGCGGCCGCTTGTGGATGGGCCGCCGCGCGAACGCGGCGGCGCCTCATAGGCGTCTTAGTAGTTGTTGACGGGCGCGCAGGCGCTCGTCACGTTTGCATTGGTAATTTCCGCGCCGTTGACGACGAAGGCGTTGCCCGCCGACTGCGTCAGGCTCGCCGGCATGAAGGGCGAGCGCCCGCAAGCTTCGGGCGTTCCGGTGACGCTCACGGAACCGTTGAGGTTCTCGAAATCGCCCATCAGCCAGAAGCCGGCCCGACCCGCCTGGTCGATCCCGATATTGTCGAAGCGCAGCGCGTCGGACGGGTTCAGCATCTGCATCAGCTGGATGCCGATAATGTCGACGTTGGAGATCGAGATATCGGTGAAGCTGGAGTCGCGGATGCCCATGATCATCATGCCGCTGTTGGTGGCACCATCGATGGTCAGGTTGCTGAAGTCGTAGCCGTGGTTGGACTCCGAACCGACGATGATCGACCAGTCGCCGCTGAACGAGCTGATGTTGATGCCGCTGCGCACGCCGAGGCTCGGCAGCGCGCCGATGCCGGTCAGCACCGAGTTGCGGTAGCCTATCTCGCCGGAGGCGACGAAGGCGGCACCGTCCGCAGTGGTTTGGGCGATGTCGACGGCGTCGAGATCGGCGCGGTGGACATAGTGGAACACCAGTCCCTCCTTCGCCGTGTTCGAGATGTCGACATTCGCGAAGGTGAGGTCCTGCGAGACATTGGCGAAGATGCCCATCCCAACCCGGTCGGCGGTCACATCCTCGACCGTGACGTGGCTGGCCCGGTTGAGGCGGATGCCGACGCCGACCTCAGTGTCTTCCGGGCTGAAGTTGCTGAAACCATCCGCCGTGTCGAAGGCGATCTCCGACAGGTCGACGCGGGCCACCGTGAGGCCCGAACCGTTCTGGAAATTGATGCCGGTGCCGGCCACGTTCGAGATGCGGAGATCGGTGAGCGTCACCCGGCTGGCGCCGTCGGATGCAACCGCCGTGCGGCCGCCGGACAGCGCAAAGCCGGACAGCGTCGTATCGTCCGCCATCGCGAAAAGGTCGCGCGTCGCGTCGCTGCCGTGCAGGCGGGTGTCGCCGACGCGAAGGATGCGGCCGGTCAAGGGGTTGCGCACGTCGAACGCGCCGGCAACGCGCTGGTTGGCGGCAAGGGTGATGGTGTCGTCGATCTCGATGACCGTACCGTTGCCGTTGACGAAGACCTGCTGGCCGGGGGCGGCCGTCCCGATGGCCTGCCCGACATCGCCCGTTGCCGGGTCGATCACCACCAGGTTGTCGAGCGTCGCGCCCGTGCGGGCGTCGACACCCGTCACCTCGGCTCCGAAGGCTCCGGCCTGGGTTACCACGTCCACGTCGCGAACCACCGTCTCGGTCATCCGCCGCTGAAGCGCGGTCAGGCGCGTGCCGCGCTCTTCCCCGCCGATCACGCGCTGCAGGGGCAGGCGCAGCCGGGCGCCGAAGAAGCCCTGCGAGCCGCGCGGATTGTCGTACTGGTATTCGGCGAGCAGGCTGACGCGGCTGCCCTCGAACAGGACATCGTTCATCCGGTACTCGGCGCGTACGCGCGGTCCCCAGACCGTCTCCGCCTTGTCTTCCCAGAAGGCATAGCCGCCGCCATGCACCCAGAACTCGTCGCGCCCGTTGCCCAGCAGGCTGAGACCGGTCAGTGCGCCGGCCTCGATGTCGAGGCCGCGCATCGCGCGCTCCTCGCCGCCGCGCACGGTGATCGAGGCGGCGCCGACACGTGCCGTGTCGTGGGATGCGAGCTGGTGCGTCGTCTCGCCGACCGGCAGATAGGCGTTGGCGCGCAGGTTGAAGTGCTCGGTCATCAGCTCGGCGCCGAGCGTCACCTGCAGGAAGTGATTGTTGTATTGCGAGCGGCGGTAGTCGAGGAAACCGTAGGCGCCAACGATCCAGCGGTTGTCGATGATCTGGCGGATACCGAGACCGGCATTGACTTCCTGCGAGCCGGACGCGCCGAACGTGCCGCGAATGTCGGTGTAGATCAGCCGGTCGAAGGTCTGGAACAGCGGTACGAACAGGGTCGTCTCGCCGGTGCTGGAGCGGCCGGTCGTTCCCGCCTTGCCGCCGACTTCCAGATGCGGACCCCACAGGGGCGCGCCGACCCCGGCAGGATCAGCCTGCTGGGCGCTGGCAATTGCCGGGGCAAGAAGGAGACCGCACAGCGCAGTGGACAGCGCGGTGGCGCGCAGGAGCTTCGATCTGCTTGACGTCATGCCTCACCTTTTCCGGGCAGGCGGAGGCGCAGCGCCGGGCGCGCAGGCACGGTCGCGGCGCGGTCGCCCGCGCGGTCTGTCGTTGGATATGTTGGGACGAGTCCTGCCTGGCTGCGTGCGCTTGCTCGGGCGAACCGGATCTCGGGAACCAGCCTGTCGGGTGGCTCGATGGGGCAGGCATAGGCCCCGCAAAAACACGAGTCAATTAGTCATGTTTTAATGCGCAGGGCCTCCGGCTTTTTGCCGGGGGCAAGCGGGCAACTGCCGTCGCGGCGAAGAGGAATGAGCCGCCGCAAAGCCGAAAAACGATCTGTGGAGAGTTCAGCGCGAACCGCCGGGAGAAGGCCTAGAAGCCGCGTTTGATCGACCCCAGGACGCCGCGTGCCAGCGCGCGGCCGAGCGCGGAGCCGAGCGAGCGCACCACCGATTTCACGGCGGCATCCGCCACGCTGTCGGAGCGCGAGCGGCTGGACCTGGTCCGGCTGCGGCTGGGTGCCGGGGCAGGCGAGGTGCCGAAGTCGGGGAGCTCGAAGCCGGAGCGGGTGCGCCGGGGCGCACCGCGCCGTGCGGTCTCCTGTTCCTCGCGCGCCTGCTGGCGTTCCTCCATCCGCGCCGCCTCGTCGGCCCGGCGCTTGAGCACCTCAAAGGCGGAATCGCGATCCACGGTCTCGTCGTAGAGATGACCGACCGGGCTCATGGCGATGATCTCGCGGCGCTCGGCCTCGGTGATCGGGCCAAGGCGGGAGGAGGGCGGGCGGACGAGGGTTCGCTGGACGATGGAGGGAATGCCCTTGCCCTCCAGCACCGAGACCAGCGCCTCGCCGACGCCCAGCTCCATGATGGTGCGCTCGGTGTCGAGGTCCGGGTTGGGACGGAAGGTTTCCGCCGCCGCGCGAACGGCCTTCTGCTCGCGCGGGGTATAGGCGCGCAGCGCATGCTGCACCCGGTTGCCGAGCTGCGCCAGGACGGTCTCGGGCACGTCGAGCGGGTTCTGCGTGACGAAGTAGACGCCGACACCCTTGGAGCGGATCAGCCGGACCACCTGCTCGACCTTTTCCAGCAGCGCCTTGGGCGCCTCGGAAAACAGCAGATGCGCCTCGTCGAAGAAGAAGACCAACCGCGGCTTTTCCGGGTCGCCCACTTCGGGCAGTTCCTCGAACAGCTCGGACAGCAGCCACAGCAGAAAGGTCGCATAGAGGCGCGGCGCGCCCATCAGCTTGTCGGCGGCCAGCACCGAAACCACGCCGCGCCCGTCGCGCGTGGTGCGCATCATGTCGCGGATGTCGAGCGCCGGCTCGCCGAAGAAGGCATCGCCCCCCTGGCGATCCAGAACCAGGAGCTGGCGCTGGATTGCGCCGACCGAGGCCTTCGAGACATTGCCGTAGACGCGCGACAGCTCCGATGCGCGCTCGGACACATGCGCAAGCAGGGCCTGCAGGTCCTTCAGGTCGAGCAGCAGCAGGCCCTCGTCGTCGGCCAGTTCGAAGGCGACGTTGAGGACGCCTTCCTGCGTCGGATTGAGGTCCATCAGCCGGGCAAGAAGCAGCGGCCCCATTTCGGAGACCGTGGCGCGGATCGGGTGTCCCTGCTCGCCGAACAGGTCCCAGAAGATGGTCGGGAAGTCCTCGTAGATGTAGTCGTCCGTGAAGCCGATCTGCGCGGCGCGCTTTTCGAGGAAGTCCTTCTTCTCGCCGCTGGCGGCGATGCCGGACAGGTCGCCCTTCACATCGGCGCAGAAAACCGGGACGCCGGCGTTGGAAAAGCCTTCCGCGAGGATCTGCAGCGACACGGTCTTGCCGGTGCCAGTGGCGCCGGTGATCAGGCCATGCCGGTTGGCAAGCTTCAGCGTCAGATACTCCGGCTTTTCCGAAGCGCCGATGAAGATCTTGTCTGCGTCCTGCACTTCGTGCGCCTCCGCTGCCGTCGCCGGCCCCTCCGGCGCGCCGAAAAACCATGTAACCCGCGGATCGCGCTGTGTATAGCGGTTGTCGCGATGCGCGCTCTCGTGCCAGATTATCAGTCGAACGCCAGATGATTCCTCGGGGGACACATGGACGAACTCATCGGCCGCGTCGCTGCGGCTGCCGGCATCCGCGAGGATCTCGCACGCCAGGCGATCGGCATCATCCTCAAGTTCCTCGACCGCGACGGCCCGCCGGATGCGGTCGCCCAGGTTCTGGCTGCCTTGCCCGGCGCCTCCCAGCTCATGGCGGAGCAGGGCGGCGGTGGCGGCGGCGGGCTGCTCGGCAGCCTTGCCGGAAAGCTCGGCGGCAGCATCGGTGGGGGAATGGGAGCAATGGCTGCCCTCAACGAGCTGACCAACACGGGCCTCGACATGGGCGAGGTGCAGGCCGTCACGCGCGAGCTTGTGCAGGCTGCCCGCGAACGCGCCGGCGACGATGTCGTCGACCGGCTGGTCGCGTCGATCCCCGGCCTTGGACAGGTGCTGTGAGGCGCAGAAGCTTATCTTGAAGCCCGGCGGTCGGTGCCGGGCAAGTCTGGAGGTGCGAGATGTCCTATTCCATTGACGAGATTGAGGGTATCGGCCCTGCCTATGCCGAGAAGCTGCAGGCGGTCGGCATCAGGACCACCGAGGCCTATCTGGAGCGGGCGAAGGATCCCAAGGGCCGCAAGGCGCTGGCCGAGGAGACCGGGATCGACGACAAGCGCATCCTCAAGTGGGCCAACATGGCCGACCTGATGCGCATCAGCGGCGTCGGCGAGGAATATTCCGAACTGCTCGAGGCCGCCGGCGTCGACACGGTGAAGGAGCTCAAGCACCGGGTGCCGGCCAACCTTCATGCCAAGATGAAGGACGTGAACGAGGCCAAGAAACTCGTTCGTCAGCTTCCCAGCGAGTCCGCGGTGGAGAAGTGGGTCGCGCAGGCAAAGGACCTGCCGGCGGTCATGACCTACTGACGGATCCCGGTCCGCCGGATTTCAAACGCTCCGGTCCCTGGCGGGCCGGAGCGTTTTCGTTTCTGGAAAGCGGCTCGCGCTCGCCTCAGCTCAGCGCCAGCAGGCCCTGCAGATCGGCCAGGACGGCCGTCGGCGGCAGGTCCGAATACTCGTCGGCGGCGCCGATGCGGTTGATCCACACGCTGCGGAAACCGAAGGCGGTGGCGCCTGCGATGTCCCAGCGGTTGGACGACTGGAACGAGACCGCCTCGGGATAGATGCGGAAGTGGTTGGTCACCAGCTCGTAGACGTCCTGCCGGGTCTTGTAGGTCTTCAGCAGGTCGGTCGAGAACACCTCGTCGAGCAGGTCCTCGATCCCGGCGGCGCGCACGGCGGCCTCCAGCATCGCCGGCGAGCCGTTGGACAGGATCGCCAGCCGGTTGCCGTCGTCCTTGAGCCGCTTCAGCACGGTCGGCACTTCCTGGTAGCAGTCGAGCTTCCAGTAGGCGTCGAGCAGCCGCTGGCGCAGGTCCGAGTCGCTCTTGCCCGTCATCGCCATCGCCGTGTCGAGCGCCTGCTCGGTCAGCGACCAGAAATCGAGGTAGCGGCCCATCAGGGCCCGCGTCCAGGAATATTCCAGCTGCTTCTGACGCCACAGGGTCGACAGGCTGACCGCCTCCGGGCCGAGATCGCCGGCATGGCGGCGTACTGCGGCGTGCACGTCGAACAGCGTGCCATAGGCATCGAAGACATAGGCGGAGACGGGACGGGTCGCGGAGTGGGACATGGGCTTGGGGCCTTGGCGGGTGGAGCGCCCGGTATCGGGAGCCCTCTGGCGGCGTTGCCGCAATTTTGTTCACCTGCCAAGCAAACAGCCAACCCGGCCCTAGGTCAAGGCTTCTTGTGCGCCGCACAAGAAGCCGGCTCAGAACGCGCCATGCGCGCTTCCCGGCGAGCGGTCGCGCACGGGTTTGGGGTCAGGTTTCGCCGACATTCCTCCCCGGAACCTGTCGTTGCGGCATAAGAACTTAAGGGGAACTTGAAGTCCTGGGCCGGCCCATGGATGGTCTGCCGCGTGGTCGAAAAGCGCGCAACATCATTCCGGATTGCAGGCAAAACGGGATCGATTTGGACGGTCCTGCCGACTGAGCGGAACAATTCGGTCCTTTTCCCGTGCGCGTGCGGGAGGGCCTTGACCTTCGCCGGCGAAGGGCGTTCGATCCCCACCAATCGCGCCAAGACGGATCGGGAGCAGATGATGAGCGAGTGGTCGCAAACCTGGAACTGGATCGACGGGAACTGGATCGAGGGCAATGCCCCGATCATGGGCACGCGCACGCACGCGGCATGGCTCGGCTCGTCGGTGTTCGACGGCGCGCGCGCCTTCGAGGGCGTGACGCCGGATCTCGATCTTCACTGCCAGCGTCTCAATGATTCCGCGGTGGCCCTCGGTCTCAACCCGGTGATGAAGGCCGGTGAGATGATGGAGCTGACCAAGGACGGGCTCTCCCGGTTCGCGCCGGACACGCCGGTCTACGTGAAGCCGATGTACTGGGCGGAAGGCGACGGCATCGGCACCATCGCCGGCGATGCGGCCTCCACGCGCTTCGCGCTGTGCCTGTTCGAGGCGGCGCTTGCGCCAAAGGATGCGGCGATCACGCTGACCCTGTCGCCGTTCCGCCGCCCGACGCTGGAGACCATGCCGGTCAACGCCAAGGCCGGCTGCCTCTACCCGAACAACGCGCGGGCCATCGTCGAGGCGAAGTCCCGCGGCTTCGACAATGCCATCGTGCTCGACATGCTCGGTAACGTGGCGGAGCTGACCACCGCGAACGTCTTCATGGTCAAGGACGGGGCGGTCCACACGCCCGCTTGGAACGGCACGTTCCTCAACGGCATCACCCGCCAGCGCATCATCAAGCTGCTGCGCGACGCCGGAACGGACGTCTACGAACGCACGCTCGGCTATGGCGACTTCCTGGATGCCGACGAGATCTTCTCGACCGGCAACTACAACAAGGTTGTCCCGGTCAAGCGGATCGAGGATCGCGAGCTGCAGCCGGGTCCGGTCGCGCAGCGCGCCCGCGATCTCTATTGGGAGTTCGCGCACGGTTGAGCGCTTCGCGTGAACCGGACGGAATGATTGGAGCGGTGGTGCAGCGAAGGCTGCGTCGCCGCTTTCATTTCGCAGAGGCACGGGCGGGACGCGGACCAGACAGCGGACCGACCATCAGCGCGGCCAGCACCAGCAGACTGGCTGCCGCCATCGACGGCCAATAGAAGCTGCCCGTGGCATCGGCGATCAGGCCGGCAAGCGTTGGGCCGACCATCTGGCCGGTGCCGAAGCAGGCGGTCATCAGCGCCATCACCTTGCGCGGATCGCCGCCGGCAAGGCGCCGTCCTTCGATCAGCCCCAGCGATGTGATCCCCATGAAGGTGCCGCCCAGCAGGACGGCGGCCAGCGTCATGCCGGCAAGGCCGGAGAACGTCACGCTGGCGGCAACGCCGACGGCCTCTGCGAGGCAGGCGAGCGAAAAGGCCCAGGCGCCGCCCAGCCAGGCTGAAACCCGGCCCCAGACCCAGACTGAGCCGGCGGCCGCCAGTCCAACTGCCGCCCAGGCAGGGGCCTCGAACGGAGCCAGCGTTTCCGACTGGCGCAGGATCGAGGTGAGGAAGGTGGCAGTCACCACATAGCCGATGCCGAACAGGGCATAGGCGATGGCAAGGCGCACGAGCGCCGGCGATATGCGGGCGCGCGCAGGCACCGTGCTCTCGGTGGTCGGCGCGGCGGTACGCGGCGCCCGCGCGACCACGAAGAGTGCGGCGCCCACGCACAGCACCGCCGAAACGAGGCCGCAGGCGGCCCACAGTCCCTGCCAGCCGGCACCTTCACTGGCCAGCCATCCGACCGTCGCCGCCGACAGGGCGATGCCGATGCCGACGCCGGAGAAGAAGAACTGGGCGAGCTCGCCGCGCCCGGCTGCCGCCAGCCGGTCCAGCACCAGTGTCGAGCAGAACACCAGCACGCCCGCACTGGCGATGCCGCCGAGAAACCGCACCAGAGCCAGCCAGACCAGGCCGCCGTCGATCGCCATCAGCGCAGAGGTCGTCGCGCTGCCGGCCAGGCTGAGCAGGAAGCCCGTGCCGATCCTGTCCTTGCCGACCGCCATTACGGCCAGCGCGCCGACCAGATAGCCGAGATAGTTGGCGGAGGCGATCAGGCCGGCTTGGGAGGCCGACAGCGGAATGGCTTCGCTCATGAAGGGCAGCACCGGCGTCAGGGCGAAGCGACCGATGCCCATTGCGGCGGCCAGTGCGCAGAACCCGCCGAAGGCGAGCAGCACGGGCGAGGGAGCGGCGGGGCGAGGCTGGGCGATCATGCGGGGAAGGGCCTTGCAGAGCTTGGCGGGAAGGCGGGAGCCGAGCCTAACGCGAGGGGCGTCTCGCCGGGAGGGGAAATCTGTTTGCAGGGCGAGAAAGCGGTGAGTGCGCGGTAACCAGGAGTGCCCTGCGGCAACTGACGATGGAGAAGTCGGACGGCGTCAGGGCTTTGGGAAAAAGGCACATATGCCCGTTGCCGATTGAAGGTGGGGTGCCTATTTTGCCTTGTGTGACAGGCAGCCATCGCGATTTGCGGAGGCTGCCGGCAACCCCGGTCCGGCCGTCATCCGGCTGTCGGACCGAATGTCTTACAACCCGCGCAGGCCGCCGCGGCAACGGCGCCCCGGCTTCCGCCTGCGACTGTCGGCCGTCTGGTCGGCATCGTTCTTTCGCCCCCGCCCTGAGGAGGTTTCCATGGCTTTTGAACTCCCGGACCTGCCCTATGCCTACGACGCGCTTGGCCCGTACATGTCGGCCGAGACGCTCGAGTATCACCACGACAAGCACCACATGGCCTATGTGACCAACGGCAACAATCTGCTGAAGGATTCCGGCCTCGAGGGCAAGTCGCTGGAGGACGTGGTCAAGGAGAGCTTCGGCAAGAATGCCGGTCTCTTCAACAATGCCGGCCAGCACTACAACCACATCCATTTCTGGAAGTGGATGAAGCCGAATGGCGGCGGCAACAAGCTGCCGGGCGGCCTGGCCTCGCGCATCGATTCCGATCTCGGTGGCTTCGACAAGTTCCGCGCGGACTTCATCGCCGCCGGCACCACCCAGTTCGGCTCCGGCTGGGCGTGGCTGGTGCTGAAGGACGGCAAGCTGGCCGTCACGAAGACCCCGAACGGCGAGAACCCGCTGGTGCACGGCGCGGTGCCGCTGCTCGGCGTCGACGTGTGGGAGCATTCCTATTACATCGACTACCGCAACGCGCGCCCGAAGTACCTGGAGGCCTTCGTCGACAACCTGGTCAACTGGGACTATGTCGACGAGCTGTTCCAGGCTGCCTCGTAAGGCTTGAAGCTCCGGCTCAAATGAAAAAGGCGGGTCCCTGTGGACCCGCCTTTTTTGTGTCGCCTAACCCGGCTGACGCCCGGTTCAGCGCCTGCTGCACTGGGCGGTGAAGACCAGCGTGAGATAGCCGGAAATGTGGTTCAGGAACGCCCGGCACTCGGCCTCGGTCTGGAAACAGCCTTCGCGCGAGAACTGGATCGTGCGCAGGTCGACGCTCTTGCGGCCGCCGACGATGCCGCGCCACGGACCGGCAGCCGGATTGCGGCAGTCGGCGCGCGAGCCGTAGGTGCTCGGCACGTAGTCCTCGTCATAGGTGGGGGCGAAAAGCAGGTCGCCGATGAAGCTGGCCTGCGCGGGCACGGTCTGGGACAGGGCGAGCGCCGCGGCCAGCGCCAGCGCGGCAGCGCGGCCGGCCATGGATCCGGACTTGCGGAGGGAGAAGCTGGAAGCGGGCATGAGTCTCCTCGACTGGTTCTGGTGGTTTTCCGGCAGTCGGCGCGTGGCCTTGCGGAGCCCCCGTTTGCCCGCCATCTGGCGGAAGGAGTGGGGCGGAATCATGGTGGCGCGGCCGTGGCAACGGCCTCGTGCTTCGTTCTCTATCGAGCTTTCGTTTAAGGCGGGTTACGTGCCGGCGACCGGATCGGATCGTCGGCTATAAGGTTCAGTCGGCAAGCCCGGCCAGAAACTCGGCGATCAGCGCGACGGTCTGTGCTTCCGCCTCCCGGTGCGGGTTGTGGCCGACGGCGGGCAGCAGCACGGCGCGTCCGCGCCCCTCGGCGATGCAGCCGGGATGGGCTGCGGAGCCGAATTCGTCCGCATCCCCATGGATCGCGAGCAGCGGGCAGGCGACCTCTGCCAGCGCCCTGTCCAGCGTCCAACCGGCAAACTCGGACGACAGCCAGGTTTCGGTCCAGGCATCCACCACCCAGCGCGCCTTGTCGCCGTGATAGCGGGCGAGCCGGGCCAGTTCCTCCGGCTGCTGGAACGCTGCCCTGGCGACGCGGATACCCTCCAGCGTCCGCTCCTCGATGAACGCCTGCGCGCCCATCGTGATCACCGCAAGGCAGCTCTCGCGATGCCGGCTTGCGGTTTCCACGGCCATCCCGCCGCCGACACTATGGCCGCAGGCGATGAACCGCGTAAAGCCGAAAGCCTCGCGCAGGAGCGGGAGCGTATCGCGCCCCTCCGCCTCGATGAAGTCGGCAGGCAATGCGCCTGGAAAGGCGTCCGAACGCCCGAAGCCGAGCCGGTCATAGGCGATCACCGGCCGGCCGGTCTCGCCGGCAAGCGCCTGCGGGAAGCTGCGCCAAAGCTCGACGGCGCCGAGCGAGTCGTGGAACAGCACAATCGGCGAAGGAGTATTCTGGAGAAGGGGCTCCTCCCACCACATCCGCGCGAAGAGCGCGCCGCGGCCGGTCTCGATCCGCATGTCGTGGGCGGGAACTTGGTGAGGCATGGCAGGCATCGTTGTGAGTAGGGGCCCGAGGCGGGAGCCTTGCACATAGCCGAGGGCCGAACCTGTGTCCACGCGTCCCGGACCGGCTCTTGCCGGCTCGTGCCAAGTCGTCGCAGCCGATGCCGCTTGCGGCTGCCACCATCTTTCAATTAAATTCGAATACTAGAAATTAAACGGCCAGCAAACCTGCCAAGGGTTCTGGCGGACACGCGGCGGGCATGCGGGGCGACCATCGTACCCGCGCCGCCTACAAGGAGTGACAGCCATGTCGATGATCACCACCAATGTCGGCAGTGCCGACCGGATCGCCCGTATCGTCGTAGGGCTGGCGCTGATCGCCTTCGCCCTTTCCGGTCCGGCGGACATCACCTGGAAATGGGTCGGCTGGATCGGCGTCGTGCCGCTGCTGACCGCCTTCCTGAAATGGTGCCCGGCCTACACGCTGCTCGGCGTCAACACCTGCAGCAAGTAGGAAGGACATACCGGGGGGGCGGTCAGTCGAAAGAGGTCAGGTTGCAGTCCAGGAACGCGATCAGCTTCTCATTGTGCCGGTTTTCTGCCTCGCTTCGCGGCAGGTGGTCTTCGTCTTGATAATAATGAACCTCGGGCGTGCGGCCGTGGCGCCGCAGCCGCTCAGCGAGCCGTCTGGTCGTTTCGACCGACCAGACCTTGTCCGCCGTGCCATGGCTGAGAAACAGCGGTCCGTCGTAGCGCTCGACCTCGATAGGCGTGGTGGGTAGAAGGTCGTCGCTCGACCCGCGCCAGGACCATGCGCGCTCGCCAGGGTCCCAGACCTGCCAGCCTGGATCACCCGCATCCCGCCAGCGGCGGGCATCGAAGGCACCGCAGATGACATCCGGGGCGCTGTGCACGGCGATGGCGTCCGGCACGCCGGCAACGCCGTCCCGCAGCATCAGAGATGCAAGCAGCAAGGCATGTTCTGCTCCGCGTGACACGCCGTAGATGCCGATCTTACCGCCCGATGGGGCAAATCCCCGAAGCGCCGCCAAGGCCTCGGCGGTTCGGTCCAGCGGCACGTCGACGATGCTGCCGGCGTTCCACGCGTTGCCGCCTTTCGAATAGGGGAAGGGAAAGGCCAAGAAACCATGGGCGGCGAGCAGGACCGCATTACGATGGCTCCAGCCCGACCCGGCGCCTTCCGATCCATGCAGGATCATGACGGCGGGAAACGGCCCATCGCCCGGCGGGCCATAGGTCGTGCCCCACTCGGGAATGAGGCGGCGGACTATGTTCAGCGACATGACGACTCCTGCCTGATCTTTGAAGCATCCGACTTCCGAGGGAAACGTTCGATCTGCTATCGCAGGTTTAGCAAGGCTGTACCGACGGCTGACATCGTGCCCTCACGCGAGCCCGAGTTCTGAACGTAGGCGCTCCGTCCAGTCCCGGCTTGTCGCATCGGCCAGCCGGGCGACGTCCGGTACGGCATTCGCGGCCGGCGCCGGGTCGAGGCCGAGCGCTTCCAGCACCCGGCGCAGGGCTGCCGATGGGTCGGCCGACAGCGTCTCGTAGGTGAGGTGCATCGGCGCGATGCCCTGTTCTGCGAACCAGGCCTCCCACTCTCGATCTGCGGTCGTCATCGTGTCATGGGTGCTGCGCAGCAGCGCGGCGTCGTAGACGGGTTCGCGCGGCGGCGACAGCCGCTCCAGCTCCGTGCCGTCCGAGGCCCTGTGCCACAGCCCGCTCTGCTGCGCCTTCACGTAGGAGACAGCCTGGGCTGCCTTGTCCAGGCGGGTGAGGTGGATGAACAGCGTGGAACCGAAGGCGGCTTCGAGGCGCGCAAGATCGCCGTGTCGATCCGGGCGGAGGATCGCGAGCTTTTCGCGGAAAAAGCCGAAGCTGTGCCGCTGCAGGCGCAGACCGAAGATGCCGGTTCCGCCGCGCCCACGCTCGAGAGCAGAGGCGAAGATCTGGGCAAGGGCCTGTCGTTCATCACGCTCCGCGTCGCTCGCAAGTCCGAAGCGCTCGCGCCAATCGTCCAGCGACGGCTCATGGAACAGGGATGCCGGCCTGCCGGCGACGCCGGTCGCGGCCAGAAGCCGGCACAGCAGCGTGCTGCCGCTGCGTGGGGAGGTGCAAATCACATAGGACTGGAAAGGCGGCATTGGGCGAAAGGCGGGTCGGATGCGGGAGGAGAACCCTTGCCGCCTTTCGTGACTGCAATGTGACGCGTCTTGCTGGGGAACCCGTTATCTGCGGAAGGTGAGGTCGACGGTGCCGACGGTGATGCCGTATTTGCGCACGTCGGCGGTGTTGCGCACGGTGCGTGCGTCGACCCGTGTGAGCGTGTCGAAGAAGCGCACGGCCACCGGGCCATCGCCCGTGGCCAGTTCCGCCGCATAGTCGAAGCGGATGCTCGGCCCGCCGGTGGTGATGGTCACCGGATTGAGCACGTCGGACCGCGTGCCGATATAGCGGTTCTCCGCCACCTTCTGGAAGAACCAGACCTTGGTGTCGCGCTCGCCGTCGGCAAAGCGGAAATCTTCCCGAAGCCTGAGCGTGAAGGTCTTCGGGTTCCAGCTGCCCTGGGTGACGACGGTGAAGGGGCGGCGGATGCCGGCAATCCGGCTCTCGAACACGCCTTCGCCGACGGTGCGGCCGCGGAAATAGTCCTCCAGGACCAGCGGTTTGCCGTCCGCATGGGCAGAGCCGGCGGCGAACACCGGGAGCAGGAGGACAAGGGCAAGGACCGCCGCCAGGGCGGAAATGTTGGCGCGAGCCGCCTCGCGGCAGAAGATCAGCGCGGGCATGGAACCCTCCGTAACCAGCTGTGGGCGGCGCAGTGCCGCCCTTGCTAGCGTTTACGGCGTCATGCCCGCGCCGGATTGCCGATCAGCCCGTAGCACCGGCCACCTTCAGAGCGAAGGCATAGACGAGCGCCACTTCCTTCAGCCGGTCGAAGCGCCCGGACGCGCCGCCATGGCCGGCTTCCATGTTGGTCTTGAGGAAGAGCGCCGCCTCGTTGCTGCGCCGCTCGCGCAGGCGCGCGACCCACTTGGCCGGCTCCCAATAGGTGACGCGCGGATCGGTCAGCCCGCCGACCGCCAGGATCGGCGGATAGGCCTGTGCGGCGATGTTGTCGTAGGGCGAGTAGGCGGCAATCGTCCGGTAGTCGTCCTGCGAGGCGACCGGATTGCCCCATTCCGGCCACTCGGGCGGGGTCAGCGGCAGCGTGTCGTCCAGCATGGTGTTGAGCACGTCGACGAAGGGCACCTCGGCGATGATGCCGCCGAAGGCCTCCGGCGCCATGTTGGCCACCGCGCCCATCAGCATGCCGCCGGCCGAGCCGCCCTGCGCGATGATGCGGTCGGACGAGGTGAAGCCTTCGTCGGCCAGATGGCGGGCGGCGGCGATGAAGTCGGTGAACGTGTTCATCTTCGCCTGCCGGCGGCCGTCCCGGTACCAGCGGAACCCCTTGTCCTTGCCGCCGCGGATATGCGCGATGGCGTAGACGAAGCCGCGGTCGACGAGCGACAGGCAGTTGGTGTTGAAGCTCGCCGGAATGGTGATGCCGTAGGAGCCGTAGCCGTAGAGCAGGCAGGGCGCGCTGCCATCCAGCGGCGTGTCCTTGCGGTAGAGCAGCGACACCGGCACCGTCTCGCCGTCGCCGGCCGGCACCTGCAGGCGCCGCGTCACATAGGCCTGCGGATCGTGGCCGGACGGAACCTCCTGCGTCTTGCGCAAGGTGCGCTCGCGCGTCTCCATGTCGTAGTCGAACACCTGCGCTGGCGTCGTCATCGACGAGTAGGAGAAGCGGATCCGGTTGGTGTTGAACTCGTAGCCCTCGGAAAGGCCGAGCGAATAGGCTTCCTCGTCGAAGGCGATGGCATGCTCCAGCCCGTCGGCGATGCGGCGAACGACGATGCGCGGCAGCCCGTCTTCCCGCTCCAGCCGCACCATGTGCTTGGCATAGCAGGTGAAGGAGAGGATCAGCCGGCCCTCGCGATGCGGCACCACGTCCCGCCAGGCGTCCGGACCGGCGCCCGCACGCAACTCGGCGAGCGGGAGGCTCATGACGCGGAAGTCCTCGGCGCCGCCGTGATTGGTCAGCAGCAGCAGCGTGTCGCCGCCGTCGTCCTCCACCGAATACTCGGTGCCGGTCGCGCGCGGGGCCACCGTGAGCGGCGCTTCCAGCGGCGCGTCGGCCGGGATCAGGCGGACCTCGGACGTCTCGTGGTCGTGGATGTCGATCGTCAGGAAGCGGCCGGACTGGGTCTTGCCGATGCCCATGAAGAAGCCCGGATCGGCCTCCTCATAGACCAGCACGTCGCCGGCCGGATCTGTGCCGACCTCATGCCGGAACAGCTTCGACGGCCGGTGGTTGGCGTCGAGCCGCACATAGAAGAGATAGCGGCCGCAGGCGGACCACTCGCCACCGCCGCCCGTGTCCTCGATCCGCTGGTCGAGATCGCGCCCGCTGGCGAGGTCCCGCACCAGGAGGGTGTAGAACTCCGAGCCCTTGTCGTCGAAGGCCCAGGCAAGACGCGAATGGTCGGGCGAGTGCGATGCGCCGCCGAGGCGGAAATAGGCCTTGCCCGCCGCCTCCTTGTCGCCGTCGATCAGGATCTCCTCGGCCTCGCCGCCGCGCTCGGCCACCTCGCGCGCCATGCGCACGAGGCGCGGATGCTGCCCGCCGGCCACATAGGCGAAGCCGTAGGCATAGGGCCCGTCGGCCATCGGCACGCTGCTGTCGTCTTCCTTGATCCGCCCCTTCATCTCGGCGAACAGCGTCTCCTGCAGGCCCTTCGTGTCGGCCATGCCGGCTTCCAGATGGGCGTTCTCCGCCTCCAGATAGGCGCGGATGGCGGGGTCGAGCGTGTCGGGCGCGCGCATCACCTCCTGCCAGTTCTCCGCACGGAGCCAGTGGTAGGGATCCTCCCGGACGATGCCGTGGGCCGTCAGGGTGAGGGGGCGCTGGTCCGCCCGCGGCGCCGGCGCAGCCGCAGCATCGGAAAGGGGGCTATTGGGTGTCTTCAACATGGAGCGGAGGTAGGCGCTTTCATGGGCCTTGGCAAGGGCGGCGGCGTGTCGCGGAAGGGCAGGGCGTCATTCGTTGCAACCGGTGCACAAGCGCGGCGCCGTGTGATAAAAGCGCGGCCATGAGCGACCGATCCACAACGCTGCAGCCGTCCGCGAAGACCCGGACGGAGCGCCCGCGCCTGTACAAGGTGCTGCTTCTCAACGACGACTTCACGCCGCGCGAATTCGTCGTGGCGGTGCTCGCCTCCGAGTTCCGCATGAGCGAGGACGAAGCGGTGCGGGTGATGATCACCGCCCATCAGCAGGGCGTATGCGTCGTTGCCGTCTTTCCGCGCGATGTCGCCGAGACCAAGGCGACCCGTGCAACCGAGGCGGGGCGCGCCAACGGCTTTCCGCTGCGTTTCGAGACCGAGCCGGAGACCTGACCGGTCAGCGGGCACAGGGCCCGTCTGTTTGCGGGATCACTGCGGCGGGCAGACGACGTCTCCGGCGCGCATCGCGCCCGCACCGCCGACCGTCACATCGGACGAGCCCGCGGCAACGCACCCTTCCGCCGGCGCGACGAACCGCACGGCCGGCTCGCCTTCCACGAAGACGCCCGGGACCGGCTCGAACAGGCCGGGCGGGCACGCCGCCACATCCGACAGGCGCAGTGCCGGACGACCGTTGATCGTCACCGACGAGGCGCCCGTCACCGCGCAGGCCGGCATGTCCTGCGCCGCCGCGGGCAGCGCTGGGAGTAGTAGCGTGAGGACGAACGTGATCCAGACGCCGGTGGCGAGGCTCTGTAGATTTGGGTCACGCCTTTGGCGCGACTGATTTGCTGGATGCCGGATCACGCGATGGCGCCTTCGCGCCACGCGGTCCGGCATGACGGAGCGGATATGGACCGCAGGGTGCTCTGTCGATACAACTTTCAACTCGCTATGGTTGTTGTGTCGGGCGAGGCAAATGACAGCCTATGTCTATATTCTGACAGGCAGCCGCGCAGGAATGTCGCGATCTCGTATCATACTTCTGAGGCCGTCATGCCGGACGGCCTGCGGCGTAGCCGCATGGCCAGATCCGGCATCCAGATATCAGTGCCGGCAACGCCCGCACATCAATCTCCAACACGATCAGAAGGCCGTCGCTGCTGCCTCACCGCCCCGGGCGACCGCTCTTCTTCGGGCGGCCGCGGCGCTGGCGCTCTTCCGCAGGATCCTCATAGGACCCCGCGCCGATCTTGCCGCGCACGACCGGCTTGACGTCTTCTTCCGGAGAACTGCCGGGCCTCTTCGGCAGCGCGCCCTTTGACAGCGGCACCTCGGTGCGTCCGACGGTCATCTCGTCGAGCGTATTCTTCCGCACTTTCGAGGCGTTGGGCAAGTTGGCGCTGGCGCCGTATTTCTTCTCGCCCCGGAAACCGCCGCTGCGATCCTCCACCGCCGACTGGCGGGCCAGCGGATCGTCGGCCAGCGCCAGTTCCGTCTCCTGCAGCCGCTTGATCTCGTCGCGCAGCCGCGCGGCCGTCTCGAACTCCAGGTCCGCGGCCGCCTCGCGCATCTTCTTCTCGAGGTCCTCGATATGCGCCTTGAGATTGTGGCCGACCAGGTTGCCGCTCTCGGCGAAACCGGCATCGACCGTGACGTGGTCCTGCTCGTAGACCGACTGCAGGATGTCGCCGATGGACCGGCGCACGGTCTCCGGCGTGATGCCGTGCTCGGCGTTGTACGCCTCCTGCTTCTCGCGGCGACGGTTGGTCTCCGCGATCGCCCGCTCCATCGAGCCGGTCATCCGGTCGGCATAGAGCACCACCCGCCCGTCGACGTTTCGCGCCGCGCGGCCGATGGTCTGGACCAGCGAGGTCTCGGAGCGCAGGAAGCCCTCCTTGTCGGCGTCGAGAATGGCGACCAGCCCGCATTCGGGAATGTCGAGACCTTCGCGCAGCAGGTTGATGCCGACCAGCACGTCGAAGGCGCCGAGCCGCAGGTCGCGGATGATCTCGATGCGCTCCAGCGTGTCGATGTCGGAATGCATGTAGCGCACGCGCACGCCGTTCTCGTGCAGGTATTCGGTCAGGTCCTCGGCCATGCGCTTGGTCAGCACGGTGACGAGCGTGCGGTAGCCCTTGGCCGCGACCGCGCGCACTTCGCCCAGCAGGTCGTCGACCTGCGAGGAGGCGGGGCGGATGTCGATCTGCGGATCGACGAGACCGGTCGGGCGAATGACCTGTTCGGCGAAGACGCCGCCGGCCTCCTCCATCTCCCAGGAACTGGGCGTCGCCGACACGCACACCGTCTGCGGCCGCATCGCGTCCCATTCCTCGAAGCGCAGCGGCCGGTTGTCCATGCAGGAGGGCAGGCGGAAGCCGTATTCCGCCAGCGTCGCCTTGCGGCGGAAGTCGCCGCGATACATGGCGCCGATCTGCGGAATGGTGACATGGCTCTCGTCTGCGAAGACCAGCGCATTGTCCGGCAGGTATTCGAACAGGGTCGGCGGCGGCTCGCCGGGATTGCGGCCCGTCAGGTAGCGCGAATAGTTCTCGATGCCGGCGCAGGAGCCGGTCGCCTCCAGCATCTCCAGGTCGAACAGCGTGCGCTGCTCCAGCCGCTGCGCTTCCAGCAGCCGGCCGTGGGCGTTCAGCTCTTCCAGTCGCTGCACCAGCTCCGACTTGATCGACTTGACCGCCTGGGCCAGCGTCGGCTTCGGCGTCACGTAGTGCGAGTTGGCGTAGATCTTGACGCTTTTCATCTCCGCCGACTTCTGCCCGGTCAGCGGGTCGAACTCGGTGATCGCCTCGATCTCGTCGCCGAACATCGAGATGCGCCAGGCCCTGTCCTCGTAGTGGGCAGGGAAGATCTCGACCGTATCGCCGCGCACCCGGAAGGTGCCGCGCTGGAACGCCGCATCGTTGCGCTTGTATTGCAGCGCCACCAGATCGGCGAGCAACTGGCGCTGATCCATGCGCTCGCCCACCTCGATGGCGAAGGTCATCGCCGTATAGGTCTCGACCGAGCCGATACCGTAGATGCAGGACACCGAGGCGACGATGATCACGTCGTCGCGCTCCAGCAGCGCCCGGGTGGCCGAGTGGCGCATCCGGTCGATCTGCTCGTTCACCGAGCTTTCCTTCTCGATATAGGTGTCGGTGCGCGGGACGTAGGCTTCCGGCTGGTAATAGTCGTAATAGGAGACGAAATATTCGACCGCATTGTCCGGGAAGAACGACTTGAACTCGCCGTAGAGCTGCGCGGCCAGCGTCTTGTTCGGCGCCAGGATCAGCGCCGGGCGTTGGGTGCGGGAGATGACTTGCGCCATCGTGTAGGTCTTGCCCGAGCCGGTGACGCCGAGCAGCACCTGCGTCTTGTCCTGGTTCTCCAGACCCTCGACCAGATCGGCGATGGCGGTGGGCTGGTCGCCGCGCGGCTCGTATTCGGAAACGAGCTTGATCGGGATGCCGCCTTCGGACTTCGCCGGCCGCTCCGGGCGGTGCGGCACCCAGGCGACGCCGTTCTTGTGCAACGGATTGCCTGAGGTGATCAGGTCGGTGAGCGCCTGCACCGTCGCGGTGTGCCCCGTGGTGCCGTCCGACATTTCCGGCGCCGGCTTCTTGCCTTTGCGCGCCTTCTTCGTCTCCGCCACCTGCTTGGCCAGCAGCGCCTCGGCCTCTTCCAGGCTCATGTCCAGCCCGGCGACGGGATTGAGCCCGCCGGCCGCGCGCTCGCGCGGATTGCTGGTCGCGCCCATGGAGGTGCCGCGCGCCGAGCGCGCCGGCTTGGCCTGCTTCGCGGCGGGGCGCTCCTTGCCCTTCTCCGCCGGTGCCGGCTCGTCCTCGGTAAGCTGCCGCGCCCAATCGGAAACCGGACCGGTCAGCGGCGCGCCCTCGAAGGCAGCCTGCGGCGCCTCGCCGAAACCTTGCGGCGCGGCATCGTCACGGGCAGTTCCGTCGTCGGCACGCGCCTTGTCCGGTTTGCCGGTGGAAGACGCGGAAGAAGGGGAGGAGGAAGAGGGTCGCTTGGCCATGGCGGCAATATGGTCCCAAAGCCGCGTTTCGGAAACCCCGTGTTCCGGCTTTGTCCGGCGAAAACCCGCATCATGCTGACATAACGGTGTCAGGAGGGGCTGGATTGAGATTTTCCTCTTGACCTGGAGCGCGCTCCAGCTCCCAGGGTCCGAGGCTGGTTCCAACAGGAGACAGCTCCATGAGCGTTATTGAAGCGTTTTTCTCGGCCCTGACGAGCGGCGATGTGGAGAAGGTTCTGCCGTTCATCGCAGCAGACGCGACCATCGTCGGGGTTCGCGCGACATCCGATCCGCGCCTGCCGATCTACGGCACCTATCACGGACAGGAGGGGATGCGGGCCTTCCTTGGAGAACTGCGAGCGGCCTTCGAAACGGAGGCCTTCGAGGTCGAGGATTTTCTGGAAAGCCCAAAGCTCGGCTTCGCATCGGGGCACTTCCGGCACCGTGTCCGCCACACCGGGCGCTTGTTCGTGTCCACTTGGGCCTTGCGAGCGAAGCTGTGCGACGGGAAGATCGAGCATTATCTGTTTTTCGAGGACACGGCCCGGCTGGAAGCGGCCTTCGGGGTGTCGACGGCGGAGGCTGCGTGATGATGATAGGCGACCTGTCGCAGCGGACCGGCCTGAGCGTCGATACCCTGCGCTACTACGAGAAGATCGGGCTCATTCCCGCGCCGCTGCGCGATTCCGGCGGGCGGCGGGTCTATGACACGGCGATCCTCGGCTGGCTCGATTTCCTCGACCGGCTGAAGGCGACCGGGCTCGGCATGCGCGACCGCCTGCGCTATGCGGACCTGCGCACCCACCCCGGCGTTGCCTCGGTGCGCGAACGCCGCGAGATGCTGGAGCAGCATCGCGAAAAGGTCGCGGCCGATCTGGAGCGCCTGGGCGAAACGTTGAAGCTGCTCGACGACAAGGTTGATCTCTATCGCCGGATCGAGAGCGGAGAGATCGACGACCCGGTCGCTCCGCTCGGCGAGGCGCTGTCGTCCAAGGCATCCCATCGGGGGAGGGCATCATGAGCGCCGCTTTGGAGAGAGGGCGGGACCTCGCCGCACGGCTGAACCCGGACCTCGAAGCCGTGCTCGCCGAGCGCTACGACGATCTGCTCCCGGGTTTCGCAGAAAGCCTGATCGAATGGGCCTATGGCCGCCACTATGCGCGCGGAGGGCTCGATCTGAAGACGCGCCAGCTTTGCACGGTCGCTGCGTTGACGGTTCTGGGCGGCCAGACAGGCCCGCAACTCAAGATCAACATCGAGCACACGCTCGCCGCCGGCGCCAGCCGTACGGAGATCATCGAGGCGATCTGGCAGATGGCCGTCTACGGCGGACTGCCCGCCGCCATCAACGGCCTCAATTCAGCACGGGAGGTCTTTCAGGCGGCGGACCGCGACGGATAGACCGCCCGGCGACATCCTGACGTGTGGCTCGTTCGGGTGAGCGTCTCCCGCTCACCCGTCTCCCTTGTGTCCGTCATTGTGGCCGAGGCTCATGTCCGGCCAGACGAGGTCGCGCACCCGCGCCTTCAGGACCTTCGCCTCGGGAAAGCCGCCGTCCGCCTTGCGGTCCCATATGGTCGTGCCGTCGCAGGTGATGGTGAAGGTCCCGCCGGTGCCGGGCACCAGCGTCACGGAGCCGATCTCCTCTGAAAAGGTCGAGAGCAGCTCCTGTGCCATCCATGCGGCGCGCAGCATCCAGTTGCACTGGCGGCAATAGGTGATCGTCAGGGCGGGCTTTTGCATTTCGGTCATCGGTTTCCGGCAGAAATCAGGGACGGGGGAGGGGCGGCGGGATAGGCTCCGCCGGCTCGTGCGGCGGTCCCTGCGGCCGCGGCTCTGGCTGACGCCATTATCGCGCCGAGCGGCGCCGGGGCAAGCCTTGCAGCGAGACAAGTCGGGATGCCTTGCCATCTGGCGCTTCCCGCGCTCGGGAAAGGCGATCCGGGACAGGCGGCGCTGTTGATGGCGAGGATGCGGGGCAGGCAACCTGCGCCGCGCTACCTCATTTGGGTGACGCGGCGAGGGAGGGCATCGGCGAAAGGAAAGGCGTTGTCCCTCCACTGGAGCTTTCGCCATGAAGAACCTCGTGCTTACCGCGGCTCTCTCGCTTGCCATGCTGACTGTCGCGCCTGTCGTCTTTGCCCCTGTCTCGACCGAGGCGTCCGCCCGTCTGGAATGCGTGGCCCGGAGCCACGCCGCCAGAGGGCCGTCCCGCCGCGACAAGCTACGGGCGCAGAATGGCGCCATCAACGCCTGGGAGCGGGAGGCCCGCCGTCGCTATGGCATCCGGTTCAACGATTTCGGCTACGCGATCAACAAGAACTCCAATGGCTGCAAGTCCAACGGCCGTGAATATGTCTGCGTCGTGAGTGCGGTCGCTTGCGCGAAGGGGAGAACGCGCCCGCGCCCTTCCCGTCCCTCGATCAGCGGAACGCAAACCCAGTAGGGCTGGAGCGCGAGCCCGCCTATGTCCCGGTTCGGGCGCGCGCCTCACGCGCCGAGGTCTCGCCCGAGCCAGGCGAGGAAGTCGCGGATCGCCGCCTCGTCGCGGCGGCAATAGGACCATTTTCCCTGCCGCCGGACGGTGAGAAACCCCGCCTGCCGCAACAGGTCGAGATGCCGGCTTGCGGTCGGCTGGGCGATCCCCAGAGCCTCCGCGATCAGTGTCATGCAGACGCCGAAGGCGACCGGATCCGCCGAAACCTGCCCGGAAAAATGCGCCGCCGGATCCCGCAACAGGCGCAGGATCGTCATGCGCACGTCGCTGGAAATCGCCCGCAACTGTGCCTCTCGCAGGGTATCGGCCGGGGCTGGGGTTGCATCATTCATGCACCTGATCATATAGTCATTTCGCTAAATGTAAATATGATGGCTTGGCCAGGGAGGGCCGGTTGATGCGTCTCGATCTGCCGAACGCCACGATCGTCGATGGCTCCGCGATCCGCTGGGGACGTGCGGGCGAGGGGCCGCCGCTCGTCGCCATCCACGGCACGCCGTTCTCGTCTCAGGTCTGGCGGCGCATCGTGCCGCATCTGGCGCCGCACTGGACGGTGTACTGGTTCGACCTTGCCGGCTATGGCCGCTCGGAGATGCGCGAGGGACAGGATGTCTCGCTCGGCGTGCAGAACCGGGTTCTCGCCGCGCTTCTGCAGGAATGGGGGCTGGAGCGGCCGCATGTGCTGGCCCATGACTTCGGCGGCGCGACGGCCCTGCGCGGTCACTTCCTCGACGGACTTTCCTACGCCTCGCTGACCATCTTCGATGCGGTGGCGCTGGCCCCCTGGGGCTCGCCCTTCGTCCGCCATGTGCGCCAGCATGAAGCTGCCTTTGCCGGCATGCCGGCCTACATGCACGACGCGCTCGTAACCGCCTATCTGCAGACCTCGGCCCACCGGGGGCTCGATGAGGAGGCGCTGCGCATCTATGCAGAACCCTGGACGGGCGACCAGGGCCAGCCGGCCTTCTACCGGCAGATCGCCCAGATGGACCAGCGCTACACCGACGAGGTGGAGAGCCTCTATCGTCCGCTCGACTGCCCCGTCACGGTGCTGTGGGGCGAAGAGGACGGCTGGATCCCGCTGGACAAGGGGCGCGACCTTGCCGGGCGCATCTCCGACCGGCCTCTGGTCGTGATACCCGAGGCCGGCCATCTGGTGCAGGAGGACTGTCCGGAAGCCATCGTTGCGGCGATGCTGCGACAGCTGCCGGCCGCCTGACGCGCGTCAGGCCTCGTCTTCGTCGAGATGCAGCGCCGTGCCGTTCATGCAATAGCGCAGGCCCGTCGGCGGCGGGCCGTCGGGAAAGACGTGGCCGAGATGGCCATCGCAGGTGCCGCAGCGAACTTCCGTGCGCACCATGAAATGCGAGCGGTCCTCGTATTCGCGCACCGCGTCCGGCGTCACCGGCTCGAAGAAGCTCGGCCAGCCGCAGCCGGCATCGAACTTGGTGTCGGAGCGGAACAGCGGCGTGCCGCAACCGGCGCAGGAATAGAGTCCGCCACGAAAAACGTTCCAATACGGGCCGGTGAACGGACGCTCCGTGCCGGCTCGTCGCAGCACATGGAACTGTTCCGGCGTCAATTCACTCTGCCACTCCTCATCGCTCTTCTCGAGTTTCTTGTGCTCTGTCGCGTTCGACATGTGCGGACCCCGTTGCTGAAGTGACTACCTCGACAGGCAGAAATAGGAACCAATGGCCCCTGCGACAATAGGCTTGGTGGCACGGTTCGAAAACTGTAAGGCCACGGTCCTAAATCGCTTGCCCGGCCTGTTGTGCTGGTTATATGTGAGGCAAATCTTCATGAACACTCCGTAGCATCGGCTGATTCGTCGGATCACCCGGCTGTCCGGACCGTTTCATATCTTTGGGGAGGAACATGTCGATCACAGGCCCTGAGGCGACCTTCGCCGCCGTCCTTGCTCCCTTCGCCGCGGCGGCGATTGCTCCTTTTGCGACGCGATTGCTGGGAGCCAATGCGGCCTGGCCGCTCGCCGTCGTGCCGGCGGCGATCTTCCTGTTCTTCGCCGGTCTCGTGCCGGAGGTCGCAGGCGGCGCCAGTTTCACGCCCGCCGTCGACTGGGTCCCGGCCTATGGCGTCAGCTTCTCCTTCTATGTCGATGGTCTGTCGACACTGTTCGCCCTGTTGATCTCAGGGATAGGTACCTTCATCATCCTCTATGCTGGCGGCTATCTGAAGGGCCATCCGCATCAGGGCCGCTTCCTCTCCTTCCTGTTCCTGTTCATGGGCGCGATGCTCGGCCTGGTGCTCGGCAACGACCTGATCACGCTGTTCATTTTCTGGGAACTGACCTCGATCACCTCCTTCCTGCTGATCGGCTTCGATCATCTGCGCGCCGCCTCGCGCCGTGCTGCGCTGCAGGCGCTGGTGGTGACCGGCGGCGGCGGCCTGCTGTTGCTGGCCGGCTTCCTGATGATCATCGCGCTCACCGGCATCACCGACATGGCCACGCTGGTCGCCGGCGGCGATGTCCTGCGCGAGCAGGCGCTCTATCCGCTGGTGCTGCTGCTGGTGCTGGGCGGCGCCTTCACCAAGTCGGCGCAGTTCCCGTTCCACTTCTGGCTGCCCAATGCCATGGAGGCGCCGACCCCGGTTTCCGCCTTCCTGCACTCGGCAACCATGGTCAAGGCCGGCGTCTACCTGTTGATGCGCATGCATCCGGTGCTCGGCGATACGGCGATGTGGACGACGATCCTGCCGATCTTCGGCGGCATCACGCTGCTGGTCGGCACGCTGCTCGCCGTGCGCCAGACCGATCTGAAGCTGATGCTCGCCTACACCACGGTCGCCTCGCTCGGCCTGCTGGTGATGCTGACCGGTACCAGCTGGGACAAGGCGATCGAGGGCGCGGTGCTCTACCTGCTCGCCCACTCGCTGTTCAAGGGTGCGCTGTTCATGGTCGCCGGCACCATCGATCACGAGGCCGGCACCCGCGACGTGACCAAGCTCGGCGGCCTGCGCGGCGCCATGCCGATCACCTTTGCCGCCGCCTGCCTTGCCGCGCTGTCCATGTCGGGCCTGCCGCCCTTCGTCGGCTTCATCGCCAAGGAATACTTGTATGCTGGCACCTGGGGTGCGACCGGCGCGCATCAGGCGGTGACCGCCGTTGCGGTGATCGGCAACGCGCTCATGCTGGTGATCGCCGCGGCCGTGGCGCTGAAGCCGTTCCTCGGACCGAAGGTCGAGACGCCCAAGCACGCGCATGAAGGGCCGGTACTGCTCTTCGCGGGGCCTGTGGTGCTGTCGTTGGCCGGCCTTGCCGCCGCCGTGATGGCCCACGCGACCGGCGTCTACTTCATCTCGCCGGTGGTCTCTTCCGTACTCGGCACGCCGACCGAGGTGGAGGTCCATCTCATCCCCGGCTATATCGGCGCGGCGCTCATCCTGTCGATGGTGACCGTCGCGCTGGGCATCGTTCTCTATCTCAAGCTCGATGCGTTGCGCGCCGCCATGGCCCGCACGCTCGCCGCCATCGGCTGGGGCCCGGACAAGGGCTTCGACCAGGTCATTGCCGGCCTCGTGTCCTTCTCGGGCAGCTTCACCCGGCTGATCCAGGGCGGGCGCATGGACGTCTACATGACGCTCACCTTCCTGGTCACCGCGCTGGCGCTCCTGGTACCGCTCACGCTGACCGGCAACTGGCCCTCGGCCGTGCCGATGCCGGACTTCCGCTTCTACGAATGGGGCATCCTGGCCATCGCCGCCAGCGGGCTCTTTGCGGTGCTGGTCGCCAAGACGCGCCTGACGGCCATCGTGTCGCTCGGCATCCAGGGCTTTGCGGTCGCCGTCATCTTCATGCTGTTCGGCGCCCCGGACCTGTCCTTCACCCAGTTCATGGTCGAGACCCTGTCGGTGGTGATCCTGGCGCTGGTGATGACGCGCCTGAACCTGCGCCCGAGCGATCACCGGCCGATGCTGCCGCGGATCGTGCAGGGCACCATCGCCTTGGGCGTCGGCGTCGGCCTTGCCGGCCTCCTGATGCGGATCACCGAGCTGTCCTTCGACCGGTCGTTGTCGGACTTCTTCGAGGCCTACAGCCGCACAATCGCCCACGGGCGCAACATCGTGAACGTCATCCTCGTCGACTTCCGCGGCTTCGATACTTTCGGCGAGATCGCCGTGGTCATGCTCGCCGGCCTGTGCGTGCTGGCGCTCATCCGGGTGCGGCCGAAACACGCCAGGGAGGAGGCGCTCGACCGCGCCGCCGGTGACGAGGCGTTGCAGAAGAGCGGGGAGGCACGCCTGTGAGGACGGTCATCTTCCGCACCATCGCCCCCTATCTGGCGGCGCTGATGGTGCTTTTCTCGATTTTCGTGCTGCTGCGCGGCCATAACGAGCCGGGCGGTGGTTTCATCGGCGGGCTGATCGCCGCCTCGGCCTTCGCCATTTACGGCATCGCCTGCGGCGTCGCCGCGGTGCGCCGGGCCATCACGTTCCACCCGATGAGCATCTCTGCCGCCGGCCTTTTCCTGGCCGGCCTGTCGGGCCTGCCCTCGCTGTTCACGGGGCAGCCTTTCATGACCAGCCAGTGGTGGTACGTCCACATGCTCGGCGTCGAGGTGCCGCTGTCCACGCCGCTGTTCTTCGACATCGGCGTCTATCTCGTGGTCGTCGGCTCGATCTCCTCGATTGCCCTGGCCCTCGAAGAGCGGGAGAGCGACTGATGGAAGCCGCCTTTGCCATTCTCATCGGCATGTTCTTCACCGTTGCCGTTTATTTGCTGATGTCGCGCCAGCTGGTGCGCGTGCTGCTTGGGATCGCCATCCTCGGCAATGCGGTGAACCTTCTGATCTTCACCTCCGGTCGCCTGCTGCGCGAAGTGCCGCCGGTCATCCCGGAGGCCCTCCAGGTACCGGAGGGGACGATCGCCAATCCGCTGCCTCAGGCGCTGATCCTGACGGCGATCGTCATTTCCTTCTCCTTCTTCGCCTTCCTGCTGGTGCTGTCTTTCCGCGCCTACCAGGAACTCGGCACCGATAACACGGTCGAAATGCGTGTCGCCGAGCCGACCGGTGAAACCGCCCCGCCGCAGGGATACTGAGCATGGCCGCTTCCGACTATTCCGTTGATCTTTCGCAGGCCATGCGGATGGATGCGGTCCCGCCGGGTGACTGGCTGATGATCGCTCCGCTGGTCATCACCATTCTCGGTGGCGCGCTCTGTCTGATGACGCGAAAGAACACGGCCTCCCAGCCGAAGATCGCGATCATCTTCCTGACGCTGCTGGTTCTCGCCTGCGCAGGCTTGCTCGCCCGCGTCCTCGACAAGGGCGTGCTGACCATGGTCGCCGGCAACTGGCTGCCGCCCTTCGGCATCGCCTTCACGGTGGATGCGATGGGCGCGACCCTGGCGCTGACCTCGTCCATCGTGGCCCTGGCCGCCGCTGTCTTCGGCATCAACGACATCGACAGTTCCGGCCGGCGCTACGGCTTCTATCCGTTCCTGCTGCTGATGATGACCGGCGTCTGCGGCGCCTTCCTGACCGGCGACATCTTCAACCTCTATGTCTGGTTCGAGGTGCTGCTGATTTCGTCCTTCGGCCTGCTGGTGCTCGGCAACGAGCGCGCCCAGCTCGATGGTGCGGTCAAGTATGCCCTGCTCAACATCATCGCCACGACGCTGTTCCTGATCGCCACCGGCCTTCTCTACGGCATCCTCGGCACGCTCAACATGGCCGATATCGCCCGCAAGGCGGCATCCAGCGGCGTCGACGGTCCGCTGATGACGGTGGCTGTGCTCTACTTCCTGGCCTTCGCGATGAAGGCAGCCGCCTTCCCGGTCAATTTCTGGCTGCCGGCCTCCTACCACACGCCGCGTATCGTCGTGGCCGCGGTCTTCGCCGGCCTGCTGACCAAGGTCGGCGTCTATGCGCTGCTGCGCATCTTCGGCCTGCTGATGCCGGAGGCCCGGCTGGCGCTGTCCGACCTGATCGCCGTCGTCGCCATCACCACCATGTTGACCGGCGTGATCGGAGCGCTGGCCCAGACCGACCTGCGCCGTCTGCTCGGCTATCTGGTCATCTCGGGCATCGGCTCCATGCTGGCGGGCCTTGCCATCGGCAGCGGTCCGGCCATGGCGGGTGCGATCTTCTATGCCGTCCATTCGATCCTGGTGATGACGGCGCTCTACATGACCGCCGGTGTCATGCGCGGGCTCGGCGGCTCCTATTCGCTGCGCGAGCTGGGGGGGCTGTACCGGGCGAGCCCGCTGCTTGCGGCGGTGTTCCTGATGCTGGCGTTTGCCGTGTCCGGCCTGCCGCCGTTCTCCGGCTTCTGGCCCAAGGTGCTGCTGGTCGATGCGGCCCTGCGCGACGGCCATGGCTGGATCGCCGGGGCCATCCTGCTTACCGGCTTGCTGACGACCATCGCCGTCGGGCGGGTGTGGATCTACGCCTTCTGGCGCGGCGGTGCGGAAGGCACGGCCGACGGCCAACTGACTGCCTCGCTCGCTGTCCCGCGCGAAGTCGGCGGTGCGGCCGTGTGGATGCCTATCGCCCTGCTGCTCGGCCTGGTGGTGATCATCGGCCTGCAGCCCGAGTTCATGATGCAGGTGGCGCAACGCGGTGCCTCGACCCTGGTCGAGCCGCTTGGCTACCTGCGGTCCGTCTTCGGAGACATCGTCCAATGACCGGCCTTTTCCTCATCAACATCCTGCTGGCGCTTGCGTGGGGCGCGGTCACCGGCAGCTTCGCCGAGGTGAACCTCTTCTTCGGCTTCGTGCTCGGCATGATGGCGCTGTACATCATCCGCGAGCAGGTGGGGTCCGACCGCTATCTGCGACGGTTCTGGCAGATCGGCACGCTGGCCCTGCTGTTCATCTACGAGCTGGTGCTGTCTGCGCTGCGTGTCGCTGCCATCGTGCTGCGGCCGAAGATCGACCTGAAGCCGGGCATCATCGCCTATCCGCTCACCGTGGACCGGGATTTCGAGATCACCATGCTCGCCAACCTGATCACGCTGACGCCCGGCACCCTGTCCGTCGACGTCTCCGACGACCGTCGCACGCTTTACGTCCATTGCATCGACGTGCCGGACAAGCAGGCGACCATCGACGACATCAAGAACGGTTTCGAACGCAAGATCCTGGAGGCCTTCCGATGAGCGGCCTTGCCAATTTCTCTTCCGACTTCCTGGACGTTTGCGTCAGCATCTCGCTGGCGATCCTGACCGTGTCCTTCGTGCTGATCGTGCTGCGCATCGTCAAGGGGCCGACCCTGCCCGACCGGGTGGTAGCGCTCGACATGCTGGTCGCCGTCGGCATCGGCTTCATCGCCGCCATCGGTGTGCAGACCGACTACTATCTCTATGTCGACATCGCCATCGCGCTCGGCCTTGTGGGTTTCCTGGCGACCGTGGCTTTCGCCCGCTTCGTGCTCAACCGGGGCCTCGCCAAGGACCCGACCATCGTCGACGAGATCCGCGAAGTCCAGGCGCGCGCAGCGCAGGAGGAGGGTGGACGATGACCCCGTTTGTCGAAATCGCCGTAGGCGTCGTCCTGGTGGTCGGTTCGATCTTCTCGCTGATCGCCACCATCGGCCTGTTGCGGCTGAAGGACGTCTACATGCGCATGCATGCCGGTTCGAAGGCCGGCACGCTGGGCTCCGGCCTGATGCTGATCGCCCTTGCCGTCCATGCCGGCCAGGTCGACGTGCTGACCCGTGCCCTGGCCGGTGTCGTGTTCTTCCTGCTCACGGCGCCCGTTGCCGCGCATCTGCTGGCCAAGGCCGCGTATCAGGCCGGGTACAAGCCCTGCGCGGACACGCATATCGACGAGATGGCGGACGATCGGAGCTGACGTTACGGCCCGCGCCGCTCTCCCGGTGCGGGCCTGTTCTTGAGAGGGCAACTGCCCAGATTTCGCCTTTATATTCGCGATCTGCTTTTCTTGTTTTTGCGAATTCTAAACCGGCCTTGGCAATCGATTGGCATTTAGGCCAAGCTACATGGGTTTCATTGAAAAATTTCTCTTGTGATCGCCATTTTGTCGATATATACGACACATATGGGTTTCGGTCGACAGAATCGAGATCAGATATTGTCTCGCGTCAGTATCCCAACAGTACGCTGAGCTTGTCTGGTCGTAATTTTTGTCGGTCTATTTCGCAAAGTCCCGAATAAACTGATGGGTGAAATAATGACTGATACGGTCGCCGACGACAATCTTATCGACCTGACCGCCGACATCGTCTCGGCCTATGTGTCCAACAACACCGTTGCCTCGTCCGACCTCGGCGGTCTGATCAACGAGGTCTACAACGCCCTTCAGCGCACCAGCGGTTCGACCGTCGAGCCGGAGCCGGAGCCGCTGCGTCCGGCCGTGCCGGTGAAGAAGTCGGTCACCCCCGACTACATCATCTGCCTCGAGGACGGAAAGAAGTTCAAGTCGTTGAAGCGGCACCTGCGCACGCACTACGACATGTCGCCGGAAGAGTACCGCGAGAAGTGGGGCCTACCGACCGACTACCCGATGGTGGCGCCGAACTATGCGGCCGCCCGTTCGGAACTGGCGAAGAAGATGGGCCTCGGCCAGCAGCGCAAGCGCGGCAAGTAAGCCCTTCCAGGCGGCTTGGCGCGGCTGCAGGGCCGAAGCGCAAGCCGACAGGTTCGAGACCGCTGCGGAGCAATCCGCGGCGGTCTTTGTTTTCGGGCCCTCGTTTCCGGCAAGGGAAGGGGCTCAGCCGTCCTGCGGCAGCAGCCATCCGCCGGTGAAGCGCACCGGAATCCTTTCGCCGGGCGTGACCTTCCGGGAAAGGTGCAGGACCAGCGGCTCGTCGATACCGGTCAGTTCGGCCGTCGCTTCGAAGAAGCCGCCGCGATAGCTCGCATGCAGGACCGTCGCACTCAGCGCGCCGTCGCCGGCCTCGGCCCGGATGTCCTCCGGCCGCAGCACCACCCTACCGGCTCCGGGGCGCGCATCGTTGGGGGCGCGCACCTGAAGCGTCTGGCTACCCGACTTCACCTGCGCCATGCCGTTTTCCGCCGCGGCCACGTTCACCCTTGTCAGGGCCGAGCGGCCGATGAAGCGGGCGACCCGCTCGGCGGCGGGGCGCTGATACACCGTCTCGGGGCTGGCCGCCTGCAACAGCCGACCTTCCCACAGGATCGCGATACGGTCGGCCAGCGCCATGGCCTCGCGCTGGTCGTGGGTGATGTAGAGCGTCGTTGCGCCGGTCTGGCGGTGGAACAGCGCCAGTTCCTCTTCCATCGACTGGCGCAGATGCGGGTCGAGATTGGCCAGCGGCTCGTCCATCAGGATGGTGCCGGCCTGCTGCGCGAGGCAGCGGGCGAGGGCGACGCGCTGGCGCTGGCCTCCCGACAGGGAGGCAGGCTTGCGCGCCGCGAAGGCCGTGAGGCCCACCTTGTCGAGGCTGGCCTCGACCCGCCCCTTGCGCTCGCTTGCGGCAAGCCCGGCGCTCTCCACCGGAAAGGCGACGTTGTCGTGCACGCTCATATGCGGCCACAGCGCATAGGACTGGAACACCACGCCGACATTGCGCGCCTCCGGCGGCACATGCCGGGACGGCGAGGCGACCGTTTCGCCGCCGATGGCGATCTCGCCCCCGTCGGGCGTCTCGAGGCCCGCGATCAGCCGCAGCAAGGTGGACTTGCCGCAGCCGGAGGGGCCGAGAATGGCGAAGAAGCTGCCCGCTTCCACGTCCAGCGTGATGTCGGAAACGGCCGTCTGCGGGCCGAAGCGCTTGGTCAGCGCGCGAAGGGAAACCGACATGGGGCTCCGGTACTGTGCTGAGGTCGGGAGGGCGGCGTGGCGATGTGCTTAACCGTGCGGGCGACCGCCCGCAAGCGCGCCCCATCGCATGGCTGTGTGAGGATTGCGTGACAGCGCGCTGCCTGCCGGCTCACTTCACGGGTGCCGGCCGCTCCGTGCCCCAGTTGGAATAGATGCGCGAGCGCCGCGCGTCCTCTTCCTGGCCGTAGCGGTTGATCGCCTCGCAGCCCTTTTCCAGCAGCACCACCTCGGCGGCGAGCTTCTTCCAGGCGACATTGGCGTCCCACACCTTGTTGTGGGAAGGTGTCTCGATCTCCAGCGCGTCGATGGCGTTGCGGTAGGAGACGAGGCGGTAGCGCAGCGCCTGGCCGGCCCAGTCGATATAGCGGCGGTTCTCCCACACCCGCGCCTGGGCGCCCGCTAGTTCCTCCTTGGTGGAGATCTCGCGTCGGCCGAGGGCGCGCAGCCGCTCCTCGTCGGCGGCCATCACCCGGGTCGCCACCTCGCAGAAGGGCGGAACGAGCTCGGCATCCGCACGCGCGTCGGCCGCCACCTTGTCGTAGCGCACCTCGCTGGAGCGGTACTTGTCCGAGCGCAGATAGGAATAGTAGCGGTCCGGATCCAGCTTGTTGGCGCTTTCCGGCAGGATCCGCGTGCGGATCAGCTCGGTGCGCGTGCCCTCGATCCAGTCCTCGCTTGCCGGCGGGCGGATCAGCGTCCAGCCGCGGTCGCGCAGTTCGCGTTCGTCGTCCGTAAGGTTGAAGCGCGACATCGGTTCGCCGCGCGCCACAGCTAGCTCCGAACCCATCTGCGGCATCAGGCGGTCGTGGATGACCGAAGGGGCAGGGCGGCCGAAATCGCCCGTCGGCCGCTGGCAGGCGGCAAGCGTCGCAGCGGCAAGGCAGGCGGAGGCAAGCAGCAGCGCACGCGAAAGGGCAGGGCGCGGTGCGCTCTGACGCCTTGCGAGCCCCGGCCGTTCGGCCATGGCCGCGCGCACTGTCGGACGGCGGATCGTCACGCTTTGCTCTTTCCCCTCGCGACCCCCGCGCCCCGGGTGGGACGGGCGGTCCGGCTCAGTGAGCCTTGCCGGGATCGCGGTCCAGGCCCGGATGCGCAAGGCTATCCTGTTTGCGCCCGATTCGCGCGCCGAGATCAAGCGCTTGCACGTCGTCGTGACGCTCGACCCTCACGCCGGGAAAGATGACGATCTCGGCCGAGCCATGGCGGCCGCGCGGCAGGGCTCGCCGGGAAAGGCGCCCAAACCGAGTGCCGCAGTGGAAGTTCAGCACAGTGCCCATAGCACCCTCCATGAGCCAACCCGGTGCGCGGTGGCGCTCCGGCCCCAGACCCCTGGCAGGTCACGCGAAACCAACTGCCGTAAGGTTAGTAGGAACGAGTCAGGGTTAACAACTCGCTAACGCTTTTCTGGCAGTTTTACGCAGTCCGTCTCCAAGAGGTTCTCTGCGTAAGGGGCCGATGGCGAGGGGCGCGTGTAAATGCGTAGCGCAGGCAGTCCCGGCCCGTGTCCAGTTCTTTCGACGTTTCAGCCAAGACCTTGTCCCCTGGCGCTATCCCCGAGGAGAGCGTGCAGGACCGCCGTCGTCCGCACCACAGGGCGATGGAGGGCGTGCTCGACCTGCCGATGGAGCCGGGCGGGGCCCGCAAGGCCGGGCTGTTGCTGGCCGCCACCGAACTCTACGTCGCCCGCCAGGGGCACGACACCGCCGAACGCCGCATCTTCGCCGAGCTGTTCCGCCAGCTGCTGCCCGAGACGCCGGCCGAGCACCGGCTCACCATCGCACAGCTGCTCGCCGCCGTTCCCGAGGCGCCGTCGGAATGCCTCAGCCTGCTCGCCGCCGATCCCGATAGCGAGATTGCCGCCGCGGCCCTTGCCGGCGAGGGAGCCTTGCCGGAAACCGACCTGATCTCGCGTGCAGCCAGCGGCGATGCCGCCGTCCACCGGGCCATCGCCGCGCGCTCTCAGATGCCGGAGAGCGTTGCCGGCGTGCTGCTGCGCCATGCCGACGCGGCGACGCTGAAGGTGCTGCTGGCCCGTCCCGACTGCCCGCCCGACGAGCGCGTCCTGGAGCTTCTGTCGGCGCGCGAGGACATGCTGCGCGCGCTCGCCGCGGACCTTGCCCGCCGTCATGCCCTGCCCGCGCCGCTGCTCTTCGCCCTGTTCCTCGACCTCGACCGCACGGGACGCATGGAGGCGATTGCGGCGGCGGAAGCGCGTGCTCTTGCCGAACTGGCCCGCCGGGGCGATCCGAAACTTCTCAACGTTGCCTTCAAGCCCGCCGTGCTGGCCGCGCTGGTCGAGGCGGCGCTGTCCGGCGGCCTCGCCGTCTTTGCCGCCCGCCTTGCCCATGCACTGGCCCTGCCGGCGGAGACGGCGGCTCGCATCGTCGACGATCCCGGCGGCGAGGCGCTCGTGCTGGCGCTGCGGGCACTCGGGACCGGCGACAGCGAGAGCGGCCGGGTTCTCGTGCGGGTGCTCGGCCAGACCGCGGCGCTGGAGCATTTGCGCGCTCTCCTTGCCCTGCATGACCGGGTCACCCCGCGTGCGGCGATGATGGTGATGGAGGGACTGCATGCCGGCCCGGCGGCCACCATCGCGCAGCTGGCCGCTGCCCGCGAGGAGGCGCAGCGCCCGGCCGCCGGCCGCGCCCGGGCGTCCGGTCTCGCCTCGCCCTATGGCGGTCTGTCCCATGCCGAGCGCCGCGACGGGCAGGGCGGGCGCACGCTCGTGCCGTCCTCCTCTCCCGCCAGCGTTCCCTCGCGCCGCGACGCCGGCTGACCGCCGGACAGCCTTGTAAAAAATCCCCGGCGTCTTCCCCGGTGTCTGGGCCGGGGCACAAGAAACTGTTACATGCGCCTGCTATGGCCCCTGTTCACCCGCTCGCGACGAACGGGACAACACGCCATTCACGGGGTTTCGCATGATCAAGACCAAGCTGCTCGCAGCCCTCATGACGGTTTCGCTCGCAACGCCGGCCTTCGCCGACCTGTCCGGCAAGCTGGTGCTGTACACCTCCCAGCCCAATGCCGATGCGCAGCAGACGGTCGATGCCTTCAAGGCGAAGCATCCGGGGCTCGAGATCGAGTGGGTCCGCGACGGCACGTCCAAGGTGATGGCCAAGCTCCAGGCCGAGTTTGCCGCCGGCGACCCGCAGCCGGACCTGCTGCTGATCGCCGACACGGTGACCATGGAAAGCCTGAAGAAGGAAGGTCGCCTGCTCGCCCATGAGGGTGCGGACGTCTCCGCCTATGATCCGGCGATCATGGACAAGGACCGCACCTACTTCTCTACCAAGCTGATCACCACCGGGATCGTCTACAACACCGGCGCCTCGATGGTTCCCGCGTCCTACAAGGACCTGTTGAAGCCGGAGGCCAAGGACAGCTTCGCGATGCCTTCGCCGCTGACCTCGGGCGCCGCGACCATCCACATGGTCTCGGTGACCAGCAATCCGGATCTCGGCTGGGCCTTCTACGAGGGGCTGGCTGAGCAGGGCGCGCTCGCCCAGGGCGGCAATGGCGGCGTCTACAAGGCGGTTGCCGGCGGCGAGAAGCTCTACGGCTTCCTGGTCGACTTCATGGCGATCCGCGGCGCAGCCGAAGGCGCGCCGGTCGCGTTCGTCTTCCCGGAAGAGGGCGTCTCCGCCGTCACCGAACCGGTCGCGATCCTCAAGACCGCGAAGAATGTCGAGGCCGCCAAGGCCTTCGTCGATTTCCTGATCTCGGAAGAGGGCCAGGCCCTTGCCGCCTCGCAGGGCTACCTGCCGGCGCATCCGGGCGTTCCCGCGCCGAAGGGCTTCCCCGCCCGCGACAAGATCAAGCTGTTGAACTTCGATCCGGCCGCCGCGCTTGAGGGCGATGCCGCCAACAAGATGAAGTTCGAAGAGATCTTCGGCGGGTAATCGAGGCTTGCGCAGTCCGTCCGCCTTCACGTTCGCCGGCGGCGAGGGGCTCTCCCTCGCCGCCGTCGCCTTTCTGGTCACGCTGCTGTGCGGCGTGCCGCTGGCGTTGCTTTTCGCCATCGGCCTGACCAGTGAGGGCGGGTTGTCGCTCGGCCCCCTTGCCGACACGCTCGCCTCCCGCTCCGTCCAGCGCGCCCTGTGGAACTCGCTGGAAAGCAGCTTCCTCTCCGCCTGCCTTGCCACCGTGCTCGGCACCGTGCTGGCGCTGGCTCTCGGCCTCACCAATGTGCGCGCGAAGGCGCCGCTGGTCTTCCTCATCCTGCTGCCGATGATGATCCCGCCGCATGTGACGGCGATTGCCTGGAGCCAGGCGCTCGGACCCGCATCGCCCGTGCTGCAGGCGGTCGGCCTGGCGCCTGCCGCCGGTGCGCCGCATCCGGTCTATTCGCTGGCCGGCCTCGTCGCGCTGCTTTCCTTCCAGCACATGCCCATCGTCTTCCTGGTGGTGAGGGCGGGCCTGCGGGCCTTTCCGCGCGAACTCAGCGACGCTGCGCGCGTCTCGGGCGCCCGCGCGCCGCGCCTGTTGTGGCGCATCACGCTGCCGCTGCTCGCGCCTTCGCTGCTGGCCGGCTTCGTGCTCGCCTTCGTCAGCGCCCTCGGCAATTTCGGTATCAACGCGCTGATCGGCATTCCCGCCCGCTACACCACGCTGCCGGTGCTGATCTGGCGCCGGCTCGCCGGCTACGGCCCGTCGGTGATCGGCGATGTCGCGCTCATCTCCATGCTGCTCGGCATCGTCACCCTCGGCCTCGTCGCCATCCAGGTCCTGCTGCAGCGGCGCATGCGCAACGCCCTCGTCGGCCTGCCGCAACAGCCGTTGGCCGTCGATCTCGGCCGCGCCCGTCTTCCCGTCGAGGCCTCCGTCTGGCTGATGCTGGCCGCCGCCTTGCTGCTGCCGGCGCTGTCGCTCTTCGCCACGTCCCTGATGCGCACCTACGGCCTGCCGCTGGCTGCCAGCAGCCTGACGCTGGAGAACTATGCCGAGATCCTGTTCCGCCAGGCGGTGACGCTGCGCGCCTTCGCCAACTCGACGGTGGCGGCCGCACTTGCCGCGCTCCTGATCGCCGGCCTGTCGATCCTGCTCGGCTATTTCCTGGCCATGCGCCGCGGCATAGCGCGCCGGCTGGCCGGACTTGTCGCGGCCCAGGCGGATGTCGCCTATGCGGTGCCGGGCCTCGTCATGTCCATTGCCTTCATCCTGATGTTCCTGCGCCCGCTGCCGGTGCTCGGCGTCAGTCTCTACGGCACCATGGCGATCATCCTGCTGGCCTATGTGGCGGTGTTCCTCGCCATCGGGCTCAACTCGGTGATGGCCGCCTACATGCAGGTGGATGCCAGCCTCGACGATGCGGCGCGCGTATCGGGCGCCGGCTTCTTCCGCCGCCTGGTGCGGATCCACGCGCCACTGGTCGCGCCGGCCGCCGCCTCCGGCGCTATCCTCGTCTTCCTCACCTCCTACAACGAGGTGACGGTCTCCGCGCTGCTGTGGTCGAGCGGCAACGAGACCATCGGCACGACGATCTTCAACTACGAGGACGGCGGCTACACGACGCTCGCCGCCGCCATGTCGAGCATCACCGTGGTGGCGACGGTGCTGGTTATGCTGGCGGTCAACGGGCTCGCCCGCCATGTGCCGGCCGGCGCCATTCCCTGGAAGGACTGACGGAAAGATCTCGCCCGGACTACTGCCGGACCTGCGGGCTGCGGTCGCACGCTTCGGCTAGTGCGGCGGCGAGCGCTCGGGCCTGTCGGAGCGCCACAAGCCGGTTGGGATCGTGCGCCCAGGAGCGGGCGAGGCCGAGCTGCCGCTCCATGGCCGCCGCGCGGTCCAGCCAGCGGATCTTTTCGGCGCGCGATATCCCCGCCGGCACGCCGAGCCGCGCCGTCACCCTCGCATGGATGTCCGAAAGCGGGATATCCCCGTCACCGCTGCCGCCCGTATACTTCTTCGCCATCGGCCCCGCTCCCGTCTTTCGAAAGCCAGTATGCGGCCGGCGGGAGGGGGCGGGGATAGGTGCTCGGCGGCAAGGGATCGGCGCTCAATCGGACGCGACGTCCCAGAAGGTGCGGCCGTCGCGATCCTCGATCTCGACCACCCAGATGTCGGGGTCCATGCGCCGCTCGGAGGCAAGCCGTGCCTCGACCACCTCCCGTTCGGCGCGCTCGGCAAGGCGCTCGAACAGCCGGTCGCCGATGGGCGCGTCCATGAACAGGCTTTGCGGGGCAGGGCCGTAGAGGTCGCAGGTGCCGTCGCGCCGGTCGACAACCAGATAAATGGCACCGGCCTCCTCCGCGCCCCTGGAGATCACACCGGCCCAGGCATTCTCGCCGAAGCAGCGGCGGATCAGGGCCGAGACCCAGAAACCGGACGTCAGGCGCATGGCAGTCCTTTCGCGGGGCGCAGCCGGGCGCTCGGCCCGGCCCGTCCTGGCCTTACAGCGGCCGGCCGAGCACCTTTTCCACCTCCTGCTCGACCAGGGGGCCGAGCGCGCCGGTGATGGCAAGGCCGCGGTCGAGTTCGAAACGGCGGATGGCGTTGGCGGTCTGTTCGCCGGCGAATCCGTCGACGCTGATCGGACCATAGCCCATTTCCGTCAGGGCCGCCTGCAAGCGGGCGATGCGGGCGCGGTCGCCGCTGAGGGCGTTGCCGCCGACCGGTGCGGGCGGCACGGGACCGGTGCTCGCCGGTGCGGAGACGGTTTGGGCACGCGGGGCGGACGGGGCCGGCACCGGCGGCGTCACCCGGGTGGTGCGCACCGAGCCGGTCGTCGGGTTCGAACCTTGCGCGGTGGCCGGCGACGAGTTGCCGGAGGACGACTGACCGGGTGCTGTCTGGGGCGGCAGCGGGGGCAGGGGCGGCAGGTTATCCACGCCCGCACCGGTGTCCATGGCAAGGCGCGCCAGCAGCGCGGTGTCGATATCTCCGGTCTCGGGCAGGCCGCGCGCGCGCTGGTAGGCGCGCACCCCGCGCTCCGTCGCCGGGCCATTGAGCCCGTCGAGCAGGCCGCCATACATGCCGAGGCGCCGCAGCTCCATCTGCACGTCGCGCACCAGCCGCTGGCGCTCCAGCTGCGCCTCGGTGACGACAGGGGCTGCCGGCGCGCTGACCGGCGCGTCGCGGGTGGCGAAGAACGGCGCCGGATGACGGCCGGACTGGAAGACGAGGGCGTTGGCGATGATCAGCCCGCCGGTCAGCGCCATGACCAGCCAGCCGCCGGTCGCGACCGGATTGTCGAGCGCCACCGCACCGAGGCCCTGGGACGCAGGGCGCGCCGGCGGCAGCGGTTCGTGCCGTCGTCCGCGCCGGGCGGCGGGAGCGGGCTGGTTTCGGGGCGAACGGCTCATTCTCTCAGTCTTCTTCCTGGCGCTCATGCGCTGCGCTTGATGTCATGTCCCGTGCTGCGGCCGGCCTCCCCCCGGGGCGCCGCAAGCCTTTGCGAAAGTGTCGGCCGCGGGGCGGATATCCCCGCGTCGGCGGCCAGCGAGGGCAGGGCGACGCTGACGCAGGTGCCTTCCCCCTCGCGGCTGTCCAGCGTCATCCGGCCGCCGCTCAGGGCGGCCAGTCCCTTGACCACGGCAAGGCCGAGGCCGGCGCCGTCATGCAGCCGCGCCAGGCCGGCACTCACCTGCACGAAAGGCTCGGTCACCCGCTGGTGGTCGGCCGGTGCGATGCCGATGCCGCTGTCGCGCACGCCGAAGACGAAGCCCTGCGGCTCGCTGCGGGCGAAGAGGACGACACGGCCGCCCTCGGGCGTGAATTTCAGCGCATTCGACAGCAGATTCAAGGCGATCTGGCGGCAGGCGCGCGGATCCGCGCTCACCTCGCCGAGCGACAGCGGCAGGTCGGCCGTCAGCCGCAGGCCGAGCCGGGCAGCCTCCGGCTCCATCATCCGGCGGCAGCTCTCGAGGCACGTCCGCAGGTCGAAGCGTTCGGCGACGATGTCGAAATGGCCGGTCTCGATCCGCGCCATGTTGAGCATGTCGTTGACCAGCTGCAGCAGGTGGCTGCCCGACTGGTGGATGGTGCCGGCATAGTCGCGCACCCGCTGCGGATCGGTGGCGGCACCGGACGGCGTATCCCCGCTCAAAAGCTCGGAAAAGCCCAGGATCGCGTTGAGCGGCGTGCGCAATTCGTGGCTGACGGTGGCCAGGAACCGGGAATGCGCCTCGCGGGCCTTCTCGGCCTCGGCGAGCGCCGTGTCGCGCTCCGTGGCAAGGGTCGTCTCGGCCGTGACGTCGCGCAGCACGCTGAAGACGCCGTCCTCGCCGTCCGGCGCCGGATGGACGGTCAGTTCGGCCGTGACATAGCCTGGCCGGCCGGCCTCGCCGGGCTGGGTGCCGCCGCGGCGCAGGCGCAGCCGCAGGCACTGCACCGCCCCGTCCGCAGCGGCATCGCTGAGGGCCTTGAGATAGGCCGGACGGTCGCCGACATGGACGCGGGCGAAGAGCCCGTCGCCGGCCAATTCCCGTGCCGCTGCTGCCGGATGGCCGAGCCCCAGGATACGCGCGGCGGCCTCGCCGGCCTCCTCCACGCGCCCATTGGGCCCATGCCGCAGCACGGCCTCGCCGGCAAGCCGCGCGGCCAGGTTCGTGCGCGTCTCGCGGCGGACAAGATCTGTCTCGCGCCGGCGGGTGGCGGCACCCACACGCAGCGCCAGCAGGCCGGCGTAGAGCACGGCAAGCGTCACGGCCAGCAGCGGAACGGGCAGGAAACCGCCGATGGGGTCGGCGGCCGCAGGCATCGTCAGCCCGGCAAGCGCGGGGCCGACGGCCATCGCCAGCGTCACGGCAACGACGAGGACAATCCCGCGCCGCCGGCCGGCGATTGCCGCCTCTACCGGAGCGAGCACCAGCAGCGGCAGCACCGGCGAGGAAAGCCCGCCGGTCAGCGCGGCGAGAACGCCGAAGCTCACCGCAAAGAGCAGCGCCGAGGCGATCTGTCCCCGGGCGAGTTCGCCGGTGCGCGAGACATACATGGCAAGCGGCAGGTGCGCCGTCAGCCAGCCGAGAATCAGCGCGACCGCCAGGGTGGTGATTCCATTGAAGGCGAGCATCAGGGGCAGCAGGGCGAGCGCCAGCGCGCCGCAGGCGAGATGCCCGCGGATGAAGGCGCCGTGGCTGGCGCGGGCGGCCGTTTCATGGGCCGCATCCGGGTGGACCAGGGCATCGACATGGCTTGCCGCAAGCCTCAGCCGATCCTGCAATGCTGGCATCATTCTCGTCTTTCCGGCGCGTGGCCGTTTGCTCGACCTGTTGTGCCGCGATGGTCACAGGAACGGCTTAAGGAACCATGAAACCTCAAGTTTTCCCGGTGGAGCGAAGGGGCGGAACAGCGCGCCAAAGGGCCTGCGGAAGGGCCTTGGAATTTCGATAAAATTTGAGACGAATTTTGCGAAAACTCGTCTCGAAATTGCGAAAAATTGAGAGCGGCGACTCAACCCGGCGTTGGCGGATGCGTGCTACATTGCGGGCATAACGGATCCGGCGACCGCATGTCGGCGACCGGCCCCGAAGCAGAAATGACAACCAAGGGCGGCACCCATGTTCTTTCTTCTCAGATGCGCATTCTGGATCGCGCTCGTGCTGCTGATCCTGCCGATAGACACCGGCGAGGACGGCAAGGAGAGCGCCGGCATCAACCCTGTGACCGCGTTCTTCGCGGCCCAGTCGACGATCAGCGACCTCTCGGGCTTCTGCGAACGCAATCCGCAGACCTGCGAAACCGGCGGCCAGGCGATCTCGCAGATCAGCGCCAAGGCCAAGGTCAGCGCGCGGATGATCTACGAGTACCTGGACGAGAACGGCGAGCTGACCACCGGCGCGACCGGCACGCTGACCGCGACCGACCTGGAGCCGGTCTGGGCGCTGCCGAAGGGCGAACCCGCGACCACCGCCGAGGCGCCGAGTGCTCCGGCGACACCGGCTGCCGCCGAGGCAACCGCCGGGCAGCGTTCGGCCCAGGTCGCGCCGATCCCGGCGCCCGGCCACGGCCCGGTCCCGCTGCCCCGTCCCAAGGGCGCCGACCGTCCGGTCTGATCCGAAGCTTTTTCCCGGCGATCCGTTTCGCCGGCAGCCAATCCCCGGCCCGGCGGGCGCGCCCGCTGCCCGGGATTGCCGCAAGCCTCTTGACGTTTTTGCGCAAACTGAAGGCGGACCCTACCGCCGCCCGCGGGTGAACTGCTGCCCTGTTCGCCCGCGGGCTTTTTCTTTGCTGTCTGTCCTTTCCGGAAAAGCCGACGGCCTCCCCCCGGTTTCCATCTTCGGCCCGGCGGACTATATAGCGGGTCACGAAAGTCCGACCCGCTCCGCGTTCCGTTCAAAGACCGCCCAAAGACCAATGGCTGCCCATGATCCCGCCGCTCGACGACATCCTTGAGAACTTCGACTTCCTCGAAGACTGGGACGACCGCTACCGCTACGTGATCGAGCTGGGGCGGATGCTGCCGGAGTTCCCGGAAGAGGAACGCACCGACGCCAACAAGGTGCGCGGCTGCGCCTCGCAGGTCTGGCTGGTGAAGTCGGTGGAGCAGGACGAGGGCGGCGCGCCGCGCCTGGTGTTCCAGGGCGACAGCGACGCCCATATCGTCAAGGGGCTGGTCGCCATCGTGCTCGCCACCTATTCCGGGCGCAGCGCCGCGGAGATCGCCAAGACCGATATCGACGAGATCTTTTCGCGCATCGGCCTCAAGGAGCACCTGTCGGCGCAGCGGGCGAACGGCCTGAAGTCGATGGTCGAGCGCATCCGCGCGGACGCCCGCGCAGCGCTGGCCGAGGCCTGAGGCAGGCCCCCTTCGTCCTCCGGCACGCAAGCTCCTCCCTCGTCCTCCCGGACGGAAGCCTCTCCTTTTGCGTCCTCCGGACGCGGTCACTTTTTGCGTCCTCCCGGACGCAGGCGAAGCCTGCAGATCCGGGATCGGAGAGCCGAGGGCGGTTGCAGCAGCGCTCAGGCAAAAAGGCGGGCACCGTGCCTCCCCGGTCCCGGGTCGCGCTTGCGCTTGCCCGGGAAGACGCGGGGAGGGGGCGGTCGTGAGTGGCGAGGACACGCCGATGTGCCCCCACGCTCGGCCTGTCGTCCCGGTTTCGGCGCAGCCGAAGACCGGGACCCAGTAACCCCGAGCGGTTCGGGCGAGGCCTCGGCACTGCCGCGAGCTTCCCTTGCCGAACGGGCGCTTTCGCAAACCCACCCGCCCCGGCGGATACTGGATACCTGCCTTCGCAGGTATGACAGTGGTGGGGGAGGCGACGCCGCCCCGCCTCACGCCCGCTGAGGGTGCCAATGGGTCCCGGCTCTGCGCTGACGCGCGGCCGGGATGACAGCCGAAGAGAATGGCACGGCCACTCATCCCCTCTGCCGTCACCCCGGCCAAGCGCAGCGCGCGCCGGGCCTATTGGTTTCCAGAGCTGTTGCGGGTGTGTGGGGGTCGCTCCTCTCGTCATCAACTCATATCGTTGAGGTGGTCTCTCATTCTGGTGTTGAGGATGATGCCGGAGGGGCTGGTGCAGGGAGACGTTGCAAGCCAAGCGGAGCGGTAGGGTAAGCCGCCGGCGCGCGCTCAGCCGTAGCCGTAGTGGCGGGCGAGCCGCGTCAGCCCGAGCAGCAGGACCACCTTGGCGGAGCGCGGCGGCCAGCGCCGCTCCCGCTCCACCTGTTCCAGCCCCTTGAGCTCGCAGCACACGTCGATCAGCACGCCGGCAAGCTCCGGCCCGACATCCCGCATCGCCCGCTCCAGCCGCGCGCGCGCGGCCAAAGTGGTGTCGGTGAGCTCGACAAGGCCGCCGCGCGGGTCGCGCCCGCCGCCATGTCCTGCGCCGCTGCCGAGCGCCGACCAGGCCATGCCGCGCATCCCCGGAACGATGGCGCCATGGGTGTGATCGGCGCGCAGCCGCTCGCCGGCAGCGAATTGGCCGTCGTCGAGGATCGGCTCGCCATTGCGGCCGCGCCGCCGTCGCAACCAGGCCAGCGGGCTCTCGGCATGGTTGACGGTGACGATCTCGTCGGCCGCCCCGGCAATGGCGATGCGGCGGGTGCCGGTCTCCCGGTGCTGGGCGGCGAAATCCTCTTCGCCCGACGCAATGCGGCGGAGCCGGGCACGGCCGGCCGGCGACAGGACGAGACGGCCCTTGCCGCCCCGCTCCACCAGCCCGGCGGCAAAGGCCGCCCGCAGCTGGGCCGGATCGACAGCGAGAGAGGGGGCAAGGGAGGGGGCAAGGGAGGGGACCGGCGAGGGAGAGCGGCCGGGCGAGGGAGAGGCGGGCGAAGCCGGGGCGTCTCCTCGGTCGCCGCCTTCGGGGCTGGCGGGTCTGCGTCCGGCGGGCGCGGCGCACAGCCGCAAGCCCTTCTCCGCGGTTTCCTGAAGATGCCAGGCGGGCGCCGTGCCGAGCCGGGCGAGAAGACGGTCCAGCGCGCGTTGCGAGGGCGCCATGGCTCAGGCCTCCGTCCCGCAGGCGGGAAAGGTGTGGGTGGCCAGGGAACGGGTAGCCTGGGAACGGGTAGCCTGGGAACGGGTAGATGTCGGGCGGGCGGGCAGGACGGCGAGCCCGGCCTGCAGGGCGGTCTCCAGCCCGCCGACCATCGCGTCGAACTCGGGCTCGTCGCGCCGGTCCTCGACCAGCCGGCAGGCATGGGCGACGGTGGTGCGGTCGCGCCCGAACTCGCGGGCAATGTCGGTCAATGTGCGTCCGAGAATGACATGATGCAGATACATGGCGATCTGGCGGGCCAGCGCGACCTGGGCCCGGCCGCGGCTCGGCTGGGCGAGGTCGGTCTCCTCCACCTCGAACACCGACAGGACGCAGGCCGTGACGAGCAGTCCCGCCCCTCGCGCCTGGCGGGGCCGACGGGCCGCGGGCATGCCGACGGCCAGGCCGCCGAGGTCTGAAATTCCGGACAATCCAGTCATTCCTGCCTCCACTTATCAATTTTAGGTTTATATTCCTATATCATTACGGGAAAAATACCCGCGCGGGGATAAGTGCGGTTGCGCCTTTGTTTTTTGCGTGCGGCGCGCGGGTCTGGCGGGGATGCGGGAGGGGAGAGAGGGGCGCAAGGAAGCGCCGCGCAGGGCCGGACGGCCGCGCAGATGCCGGCGCGCTATCCACGGCCGGTAGCGGGCCGGGCGCCCGTTTGCTGAAGAGGAGGGCCGCCGCCGAGGCCGGCGGCGTTGCAGCCTATTTGCCGAGCAGCCGCTTTGCCTCCGGCACGGCGAAGTCGAGCAGGACCTTGATGGAGGTCTGCCAGCTCTCGGGATCGTTGTAGCGGCCGGCGAAGGAGGCGACGACGAGGCCGGGGTCGGGCTGCACGGTCAGCCGCTGGCCGCCATTGCCGACGGCGATGGCGATGGTCCGCTCCGGCGTGCCGGCCAGATACCAGAGATAGCCGTAGCGCGTGACGTCGTTGACCGTTGCCCGCGGCTCGAACGAGCGGGCGAGCCACTCGCGCGGCACGATCTGGCGTCCGTCATGGACCCCGTAGTCCGCCACCAGCTGGCCGATCCGTGCAAGGTCCGGCAGCGTCAGCCGCAAACCGGAGGCGGCGGATGGCGCGCCGTCGGCGCCCGCGACCCACTCGAACGTCTCGATGCCGAGCGGCGCGAACAGTTTTTCGGCGGCGTAGCGGTCGAGCGGCATGCCCGTGCCGGTTTCGATCAGCTTCCCCAGCAGCGCAACCGCGCCGCCGCTCGCTGTAGATCCACGCCCCGCCCGGCGCCTCGCGGATCGGCTGTTCGAGGATGAAGCGGTAGCGGTCCGGGGCGTTTTCCATCGCGATCTCGCTGTTGCGCGGATCGCTGTAGGGCAGGTCCTCGTTCCACTCGGTCCCCATCTGCATCGACAGGGCGTGCCGGACCAGGATGAGCTCGCGGCCCGGCTGGGCCAGAAGGTCGGGATATTGCGGGAACTGCGCGTAAAGCGGCGCGTCGGGCTCGGGGACCTTGCCCTCGGCAAGAGCGATCCCGTAGAGCAGGCCGACCACCGATTTCGTCACCGAGCGCAGGTCGTGCAGCGAGGCGGCCGTGTGGTCCTGCCGGCCCTGCGGCAGGCCCCAGCGCTCGTCGTCGCCAGGGAAATACACCTCGGCCAGCCGTTCGCCCCGAAAGTCGACGATGGCGCCGTGCAGGCCGGGCAGCTCGCCGGCCGCAAAGCTCGCTTGCAGCTGTTCGTTCAGGGATTGCGCGTCGACGGGGAGCATGGTGCCGATCCAAAGAAGCGAGGCCGCACAGAGGCGGAGGGCGGGTTTTCGAAACATGGGAAACCTTCGATATCGGCGCCGGAATGCTGCGCCGGAGTGCTGGTGTGTCAGAGCCGGCGGCAGCTCGCCTGCGCCATCGCCGCCTCGATCCGCTCGCGCAGCAGGGGCTCGCCGTCGAAGGCGCGCAAAAGCGCGTAGCCGTGGGTGGCGTCGGTCTCGATGACGATGAGGTCCTCCAGGCCTTCCGGCGGGTTCTCGCGCAGGACGCTGAGCTGCTCGGTGGTGAGCACCAGCACTTCCAGCCGGCCGCCGGCACCGGAGGTGCGGTCGTTGAGGCTGTAGATCGCCCGCCCGCCCGCATCGAACAGGGCGAAGGACCAGAAGGGCGGCGGCAGCGCCGCCTCGATCTTCAGCGGGCCCTCGCCAAGGTCGAACCGGCAGGCGGCATGGAGCATCATCGGGTCGAGCATCGGCAGCGGCTCGGCACCGGCCTCCGCGTCCGGCAGGCGGTTGAACACCCCGTCCGGCCCGAAGGCGGCCACCCGCGCATAGGCGCTTTCCGGCACCTGGCCGGGCACGCCGAGCACGATGGCGATGTGGATGATGCCGCCGAGAAACAGCCCGGCCAGCAGCAGCAGGAGCATGCGCACGACGACCATGCCGTCGAGCGACTGGCGCAGCCGCGCGCGAAACGCGGGCGAAGCGGTGCGGGCGCGCGCGCTCATCGGCACAGCCCCCGGCGGATCTCCGGCATCGGCACGTTGGCAACGCCCGTGCCGGTGGTCAGCGGCGTGTCGTAGAGGCGCAGCGCCAGCACCAGCCCGCGGGCCGTGTCGGAGGTCGGCAGCCAGTTGCCCGGCCGGGCGCGCGGCGCGGCGGTGATGACGAACTCGCCATTCGCGCGGCGCAGCAGGTGGCGGCTGTCGACGCCGCTGCGGGGCGAGCCGTCGGCGACCAGCCGCATCTCGCGGTCGAGCGCCACCAGCGTCCACAGCCGGGCGGGGGCCGCCTGGCCGGAAATCTCGTAGTCGCAGCGCGGCGACAGGGTGTTGCCGGCGCTGTCGGTCTCGGCCAGGAACATCAGCCCCTCGCCGCTGGCCAGCGGCACACGGCCCGAGCGGGCATGGGTGGCGGTGGAATAGGGGTCGGCCTCGCGGGTGCCCTGGCGCGGCCGCGCCTCCCACGCGCCGAGCCGCAGCGCGCCGAAGGCCGGCGCCCGCTCCACCGCCAGATAGGCGCTGGAAAACCCGACGCCCATGGCGATGGCGATGACGATGGCGAGATCGAGCGCCAGGGCGCGCCGGCGCCGCCGCAGGATGGAGGGGACGCGGTCCGGCCGCAGGCCGTCGGTCTCGGGATCGTGAGAAAGGGCGAGTGTCACCGGGCGACGGGCTCCGCCTGTCCTGAGGCCTGAAGCGCGGCCGGCGCTTCGGCCCGCTTGCCGATGGCATCCAGCCGCGCGCCGATCTCCTCCAGCACGGCGATGGATTGCACGCGCAGCAGGCGCGGCCGGTCGGAGCCGGCGCCCTCGGCCACCGGAACGGCGCCGTCCTCGCGGGGCGGGCGGTCGACGCCCGGCATCGGCCGCAGCTCGATGCCCTTGTGCGCGTAATCCATGATCGACTGCCAGGTCATCGCCGGCAGGCTGCCGCCGGTCATCCGGGCGGTGGAGGTGAAGTCGTCATTGCCGAACCACACGGCCGCCGCGTAGTTGCCGGTGTAGCCGACGAACCAGGCATCGCGATAGGCCTGGGTGGTGCCGGTCTTGCCGGCGGCGGTGACGCCCTCCACCCGGGCGCGCCGGCCGGTGCCGTTTTCCACCACGTTGACCAGCGCGTCGTTCATCTCGGCGGCCTTCTCCTCCGGGAAGATGCGGTCCGGCGGGGGCCGGTCGTTCGCCTGCTCGTAGATGATGTCGCCGGCGGAATTGCGCACCTCCAGGATCGCCGTCGGCGTGACCTTCAATCCGCCGCTGGCGAAGCTGGCATAGGCGGCGGCCATGTCCAGTACGGTGACCTCGGCAACGCCGAGCGGCAGCGGCCGGGTGATCTTGAGCTCCGTGGTGATGCCCATCGCCTTGGCATAGTCGACGATCTTGTCGCGGCCGATCGCCTGGGCAAGGCGCACCGGCACCGTGTTGATCGACTTGGTCAGCGCGGTCTTCAGCGTCACCGGGCCGGCATAGCCGCGCGAATAGTTGCGCGGGCTCCAGCCGCCGATGGAAATCGGTGCGTCCGGCACCACGGAGGCCGGCGAATAGCCGTTCATGAAGGCGGCGATATAGACGAAGGGCTTGAACGAGGAGCCGGGCTGGCGCACCGCATCGACCGCCCGGTTGAACTGGCTCTCGCCGTAGTCGCGCCCGCCGACCATGGCGCGCACGGCCCCGGTCTCCGGCACGACGACGGCCACCGCGCCCTCGCGCACCCGGTAGCGCTCGCCGTGCTGGCGCAGGCTCTCCAGAACGCTGCGCTCCGCCTGGCGCTGCAGGCCGGGATCGAGCGAGGTGCGCACCGTGACGATGCGGTCGTTGGCGAGCGCGGGATGGGTGCGCGCCAGCTGCTTCACCTCGTTGAACGCATAGTCGAGGAAGTGGTCCGGCGAGCGGTCCTTGCTGCGGTCGATGGCGACGGCCGGATTGCGCCTGGCGCCGATCACCTGGCCCTCGGTCATGAACCCGGCCTGGACCATGTTGGTCAGTACGTCGTTGGCCCGCGCGCGCGCTGCCGGCAGGTTGATATGCGGGGCGTATTTCGTCGGCGCCTTGAACAGGCCCGCGAGCATGGCCGATTCCGAGAGGCTCAACTCGCGCACGTTCTTGCCGAAATAGAACTCGGACGCGGCGGCGACGCCGAACGTGCCGCCGCCCATATAGGCGCGGTCGAGATAGAGCTTGAGGATCTCGCGCTTGGAGAGGTTCATCTCCAGCCACAGCGCCAGGAAGGCCTCGTTGATCTTGCGCTCCAGCGTGCGCTCGTTCGACAGGAACAGGTTCTTGGCCAGCTGCTGGGTGATCGAGGAGCCGCCCTGCACCACGGTGCGGGCGCGCACGTTCTCCAGCATGGCGCGGAACGTGCCCATCACGTCGATGCCGAAATGGTAGAAGAAGCGCCGGTCCTCGGTCGCCAGCGCCGCCTTGATCAGGTGGTCGGGGATCTCCTCCAGCGGCACCGTGTCGTTGAGCAGGATGCCGCGCTTGCCGATCTCGTTGCCGAACCGGTCGAGGAAGGTGACGGAGAAATCCTCCGTGGTGCGCCAGTCGGCGCGCCCGGTCTGCTGGAAGGCGTCCTGCGCCAGCGCCAGCATCAGGATCAGGCCGAGCAGGCCGAAGGTGACGCCGTCGGAGGCAAGCTCGGCGGCAACGCGCCCGGCGCCGCGGGCGCGGAACCGGCGCAGCCAGGCCGAATAGCCCTCAAGCCCCGTGCGCAGGGCGGAAAACGAACGCCACAGCGCGGTGTCGACCCACGCATCGACCGACAGCATGGCCGAGCGCGCGCGGGCGCCGAACGGGCGCCGCCCCGGCGGCTGCGTCCCGGCCGGATCTGCGGCGGGGGAGGCCGGCTGCGGGCTGTCCTGCGGGTCGGCATCGCCGGATCGCTGGTTCACCTTGGTCTTCCGTTCTGCTATGGCCGTGGGCGAACTCCCGTTGCGGGAGCGACCCGGCGCGTTTCGTTTTACCCCCGATCCGCCGGGCCTTTCAAGGATGTGCCGGTGGTGGATGGATCAACAAATCGGGCGGACGTGACGGCGGGCGGCGCGAGCGAGCCGGGCGAGCCGTTCTGGAAGGGCCGGCGGCTCGACGAGCTGAACCCGGCCGAGTGGGAGTCCTTGTGCGACGGCTGCGGGCGCTGCTGCCTCAACAAGCTGGAGGACTGGGACAGCGGCGAGATCGTCTGGACCTCGCTCGCCTGCACTCTGCTCGACGGCGAGAGCTGCCGCTGCTCGGACTACGACAACCGCTTCGCCACCGTGCCCGACTGCCTGCAGCTCACCGCCGAGCTGGTGCCGACGCTCGCCTGGCTGCCGCCGACCTGTGCCTACCGGCTGGTCGCCGAAGGGCGCGATCTCTACTGGTGGCACCCGCTGGTCTCCGGCGACCCGGAAACCGTGCACGCCGCCGGCATCTCGGTGCGCGGGCAGACCTTTCCCGAAGACGGCATCCCGCTGGAAGACTACGAGAACTTCCTCGCCGACTGGCCGGGCGAGAACCCGATGGACGAGACGGTGCGGGTGGGGTTTGTTAAGTGAGGGGGCGGTGTAAGGCCGCGTTCGGGAGCGATGGCGAGAGCATATAGGATGTCCATCTTGCCCGATGCGGCCCGGCTGGCTGTCGTTCTTCACGCTCTTTCTGTCGTTCTGGTCTCCGTCTCGATGATCGGGGCGGCGTCGGCGACTTCGTATTTCATGATATTGCTTGCGGTTGTTGTAACCACGTTTGTCTTGTCGCTCTCTTTCGGCTCCTTGGTGCTTTGCGCCGCGAATTTTTCCTTGATCGTGATCTGGTGCGCCCTGGTAATTACGTCTCTTGCGGGGCATCTTTCCGAAGGGTGGCTATTCTTGTCTCTGTTCGTGCTTCTGCCGGCGGGCCTTTCGACGCTCGGCTTGTTTGCGCTCGTGAGAGTGGCCGCAAAGAGGGGCGTCTCTTGATCTGTGCGGGCGGGCACGCCTGAGCCGGTTCAGGCATGGTCGCATAGGTGCGGCCTGGCGATGGCGGCGGACCGGTAGGTTCGGCCGCCATTTGTGTTTCTGGCGGGTCCGCTACCGTTCACCCCCCTCTGTCGGCTTCGCCGACATCTCCCCCTCAAGGGGGGAGAGGGGAGCATGGGGAAATGGCGACGCGTCGCCGCCGCCTCCCTCTCAGGCTGTCGTCCCGGACGAGGCCGCAGGCCGAAGATCCGGGAACCATTGGCACCCTCGGCAGGTATTTGTCGCTCCAACCTCTCCCTGGCGTCTTCCCGGGCAAGCGTGAGCGCGACCCGGGACCGGGGAGGCAGGGTGTTTGCCCCTTTTGTCTGAGCGCTGCCGCACCGCCCTCGGCTCTCCGATCCCGGCTCTTCGGCCGGGATGACGAGGGATGGGTTTGCGGTGTCCTCGCTGCCGCTCTGGCAGCCAATAGGCCCCGGCGCGCGCTTGCGCGCGGCCGGGGTGACGGCCGAGGGGAGGCAAGCGCCCTACGTCCCGCTCCGGTCGGGGCTGCCACTGGCTCCCGGCGCGCGCTTGCGCGCGGCCCGGACGACGGCCTGTGAGGCAAGGGAGGAACGGAGCGGGTGCAATGATCCGCGCCATCAGGCAACTTTCCGCAGCGTGAATTTAAAAGTGTTCACAAGGCCTTGGCTCCTGTGGGGAGACACGGAACCGTCACACGGCTGAGATGTGTCCCTGAAATGAGACGGGCTCACGCAAGTCCGCGAGAGGTCTCCCCATGACATCCTTCACCCGTCGCTATTTCCTGTCTTCCGCCGCGAGCCTTGGCGCGCTGGCCGCCCTGTCGCCGGTGCTGGTGCGCCGCGCCGATGCCACGCCCGGAGCGGGCGAGCTGCAAATGGTCGCCGTCACGCCCAATCCCGCCGGCGCTGCCGAGCGCGTCTTCCTGCTCAAGGGCGATCCGCTCGCCGGTCCGGTGACCACCATCGTGGCGCAGGACGGCGCTCCGGTGCCCGAGCGCCGGCTCGCCGACGGCGAGCGCCATGTGCTGCGGCTGATGCATTTCAACGATATGCACAACCACATGACCGACATGCACGCGAAGCGCGGCGACACCCACCGCATGGCGCAGATGGTCAAGCGGGTGAGGGAGGCGCGGGCCAGCGCCGCCGCCAACGAAACCGTGCTGCTGCTGTCGGGGGGCGATGACCACACCGGCTCGATCTTCGACGAACTGCTGGGCTGGACCGAGGCGGACTACGTGGTTGACGCGGGTTACCGGGCGGCCTCGGCCGCCGGCGTCGACATCGCCGTGCTCGGCAATCACGAGTTCGACCGGGGGGCGGCCCAGCTCAGGCTCGGCATCGAGCGCGACGCCGCCTTCCCGGTGCTCTCGGCCAACGTGGCGGACTCGGCCCACCTCGCGCGCGACCGCGACTATGTGCCTGCCGCCATCATCGAGGCCAACCGCCTGCGCGTCGGCGTGATCGGGCTCACCACCAATATCGACATCCGCACCGGCACCAAGGCCGATCCGGCCATGCGGGTGGCAAGCCCGGTCGAGGCGGCGACGAACCTCTACAGGGCGGTGGAGGCCGTGTCCGACGTGGTCGTGGTGCTCTCCCATTGCGGCTACGGCAAGGGCATGCACAAGTCCGGCAAGGCCGGCTCCCTGCGCGAGATCGGCGAGGGCGACTTCGCCATCGCCGAGGCGATCGGCCCGCTGGCCACCAAGCCGGTGGTGCTGGTCGGCGGCCACTCGCACACCGAGCTCAACACGGACGGCATCGACCCCAACAACATGGTCTCCGGCGTGCTGCTCACCCAGGCCAAGGCGAACGGCGCCTTCCTCGGCGAGATCGCCATGTCGATCGCCGCCGGCGAGGGGCGCGACAAGTGGTTCTCCAACGTGTCGCTGCACCCGGTGAAAAAGCGCGACGACACGGTGGCGGAAGGGGCGGACGGTTACGCCGCGCTCGAGCACGAGGGCGACTATGACGCGGGGTTCGAGGCCGAGGTGATGGCGCCGATGATCGCGGCCCTCGACGACAAGCTCGCCGAGGTGATCGGCGCGGTTGCCGCCGATGCGCCGGTCTCGACCAAGGAGACCCAGGCGACCCGCTACACGGGCGAGACCGCACTGGCCAACTTCATGAACGACACGCTGGTGCGCCAGTCGGCGACCTTCCCCGGCGGGGCGGTCGATTTCGCCCTGTTCAACGCGACCGGGCTGGCGACGGGCATCGCCCCGGGCGAGCCGCTGAGCTTCCGCGCCTGGTTCGACGTCATGCCCTATGCGGACCAGGTCGAGATTGCGACCATGACGGGGGCCGAGATCCGCGACATGCTGATCTCCAACGCCAAGCGCCTGCTGCGCCCGGACGAGGTGGCGGCGACGGATCTCTCCACCTTCGTTTCGCGCGGGCTGCTGCATTTCTCCTCCGGCATCCGCTACAAGGTGGAGCTGGGCGCAACGGCGGCCGACGCCCGCGCGGTCGACATCACGCTCGCCGGCAAGCCGGTGGAGGAGGTGCTCGACAAGTCCTTCCGCTTCGCCTTCAACACCTATGTGATGCTCGGTGCCTTCTCGGAGGCCTGGAACGGCAAGCCGATCGGCGGCGGCGTCGCCGGCGGGATCGCGACACCGGACCTGCGCAGGCTGCCCTTCGAGAACACCGGCCTTGTCTACCGCAACGAGCTCATCGCCGCGGTCCGCGAGTTGGGCACGGTCACGCGGGCAAGCGGCGCCGATCTCGACGGCCGGCTGGTGGTCGTCGGCTGACGGCACGGGCCTGACCGGACGCGCGAAAACCCCGCCGGGATCTCCGGCGGGGCACGTCTAGGAAAAAAATCCTTGACACCGTAGCGGTGGTCGGGTAGGGTTCAGGCATGGTCGCACAGTTGCGGCCTGGCGATGGCGGCGGACCGGGAGGTTCGGCCGCCATTTGTGTTTCTGGCGGGGGGGTGTCGCTGCCTCTGCTTACCCCCCTCTGTGCTTACCCCCCTCTGTCGGCTTCGCCGACATCTCCCCCTCAAGGGGGGAGAGGGGAGCATGGGGAAATGGCGACGCGTCGCCGCCGCCTCCCTCTCAGGCTGTCGTCCCGGACGAGGCCGCAGGCCGAAGATCCGGGAACCATTGGCACCCTCGGCAGGTATTTGTCGCTCCAACCTCTCCCTGGCGTCTTCCCGGGCAAGCGCAAGCGCGACCCGGGACCGGGGAGGCAGGGTGTTTGCCCCTTTTGTCTGAGCGCTGCCGCGAGGCCCTCGGCTCTCCGATCCCGGCTCTTCGGCCTGGATGACGAGGGGATGGGTTTGCGGTGTCCTCGCTGCCGCTCTGGAAGCCAATAGGCCCCGGCGCGCGCTGCGCTTGGCCGGGGTGACGGCCGAGGGGAGGCGAGGTCGTGCTTCCGTCTCGGGCCGTCTTCCGATCCTCGCTGAACATGATCCCTACATCAAAAAAGGGAGGAGCCGATGGCCAGTTCAAAACCTGCGAAGGGCGGTGCCGCGCGATCTCAGGAACATGCCGAAGCCAAGGACAAACCGGCAGAGGCTGAGACCCTGCCGGCCGATCCCGACGCAGTGGGTGCCAAACCCCAAAAGCCAACCCCGGCGGACGCGGCCGCTCCCGACCGCAAGGCGCCGGTGCATCTGGGTGTCGAGGCCTGGGCCGAGGCGCGGCAGCTCTACGAGAGCGGCGCGCTGGATGCGGACGGGGTGGTGAAGCGGTTCTGCGTCGCGAAGAGCACGGTGCTGCGCCACATCCAGGCGGAAGGCTGGGTGCGCTCGGGCGATGTGCGCGGGCTGATCGCCGCCGGCGACACGCAGGGCCTTGCCTGCCTGGTGGGGCGGCTGGCGGAGGCGTTCGAGCGGCAGGTGGAGGCGATCGAGCTGGAAATCGGCCGCGCCCGCGCCCTGAAGCTGGACCGGGCGGAGGCCTCGCAACTGGCCGAGCGCAACGCCCGCACACTGGGCAGCCTTGCCCGGACGCTCGACGTTCTGATCGAGCTGCGCAGCGGCGTGAGGGAACTGGACCCGGCGGGGAGGGACGAGGATGCACTCAGGCACGAGCTTGCGCAGCGCCTTGACCGCCTGTGCGGCGAAGGGGCGGTTGCCGGACTTCCTGGCGCGGCTGACGGCGGCGGAGCTGCGCTTCCTGCGCCATGACTGGCCGATCTGGGCGCATCAGCACCAGCTGCCGCCGCAGGGCGACTGGCGGGTGTGGCTGCTGCTCGGCGGGCGCGGCGCCGGCAAGACCCGCGCCGGCGCCGAGTGGCTGCGCGCGGCGGTGAACGCGGCAGCGCGCGAGAGGAGTGGCGGCGAGCTGCGCATCGCGCTGGTCGGCGAAACGCAGATGGATGCGCGCGAGGTGATGGTGGAGGGGATCTCCGGCCTGCTGTCCGTGCATCCCGCGTCCGAGCGGCCGCAATGGCTGCCCTCGCGCCGGCGGCTGGAATGGCCGTGCGGGGCGGTGGCGCAGGTGTTTTCCTCCGAGGATCCGGACGCGCTGCGCGGGCCGCAATTCGAGATGGCCTGGTGCGACGAGCTGGCCAAGTGGCGGCATGTGCAGGAGACCTGGGACATGCTGCAATTCGGCCTGCGGCTCGGCGCCCATCCGCGCCAGCTGGTGACGACGACGCCGCGCCCGATCCCGCTCCTGAAGCGGCTGATCGGGGACGAGGGCACGGTGGTGACCCGCGCGGCGAGCGAGGCCAACGCGGCGCATCTGGCCAAGGGCTTCATCACCGCGATCCGCGCCCGCTATCGCGGCACGCGGCTGGCGCGGCAGGAACTGGACGGCGAGATCGTCGGCGAGCGCGAAGGCGCGATGTGGAGCCGCGACGCGCTGGAGCGCTGCCGCACCGACCGGCGGCCGGAGGAGCTCACCCGCATCGTCGTCGCGGTCGATCCGCCGGCGGGCTCGTCCCGCCGCTCGGACGCCTGCGGCATCGTTGCGGCCGGCATCGACGCGGCGGGCATCGTCCATGTGCTGGCGGATGCGAGCGTGCGGGCGGCAAAGCCGGCGCGCTGGGCCCGGGCGGCGGTGGAGCTGTGGCGGAGCCTCGGGGCCGACTGCCTGGTCGCCGAGGTGAACCAGGGCGGCGAGATGGTGGGCGCGGTGATCAACGGCGTCGACCCCGGCGTGCCCGTCGCCGAGGTGCGGGCGCGGCGGGGCAAGTGGCTGCGCGCCGAACCGGTCGCCATGCTCTACGAGCAGGGCCGGGTGCGCCATGTCGGCGCCTTTCCCGAACTCGAGGACGAGATGGCGGAATTCGCCCCCGACGGGCTGTCGGCCGGCCACTCGCCCGACCGGCTCGACGCGCTGGTCTATGCGCTGCACGAGCTGGCCTTGAAGCCGCTGGCAAACCCGCGCCTGCGCAGCCTGTGAGACCCGCCGCACCGCGTTGAATCACGATGTAAGGCACCTGAATCGATCTGTTTGAATCGATGCTTCAGGACGCGGACTCAGTTTCTCAAGTCGACCGAAAAAAGGATTCTGGATCATGGGGTTGCGCGACCTTCTTGACTCTTTTCGTCGCCCTGTCGCCGAGGCCAAGGCCTCGCGCGTCGGCCCGTTGCTGGCGCTTTCGGGCAGCGGGCGCGCGGTGTGGACGCCGCGCGATTATGCGGCGCTTGCCCGCGAGGGATATGCGCGAAACCCGGTGGTGCACCGGGCCGTGCGCATGGTGGCGGAGGCGGCGGCCAGCGTGCCGCTGGTGCTCTACGAGGGCGCGCGCGAACTCGACACGCATCCGCTGCTGGAGCTGCTGGCGCGGCCCTCGCCGGGCCAGTCGGGGCAGGGGCTGCTGGAGGAGGTTCACGGCTACCTGCAGGTCGCCGGCAATGCCTATCTGGAGCGGGTCGACATCGACGGCAGGGCGCGCGAGCTGCATGCGCTGCGGCCCGACCGGGTGCGCGTGGTGCCGGGGCGCGACGGCTGGCCGGAGGCGTTCGACTATACGGTTGCCGGGCGCACGGTGCGCTTTCCCGCCGACCCGCGCGACGGGCATCCTTCGGTGCTGCATCTGAAGGTGTTCCACCCGCTCAACGATCATTACGGCTTCGCACCGCTGGAGGCGGCGCAGGTCAGCCTCGACCTGCACAATGCGGCCGGGGCCTGGAACAAGGCGCTGCTCGACAATGCGGCGCGCCCCTCCGGCGCGCTGGTCTATGGCGGGGCGGATGCGGCGAACCTGACCGACGAGCAGTTCGACCGGCTGAAGGGCGAGCTGGAGGCCGGCTACCAGGGTCCGGCCAATGCCGGGCGGCCGCTGCTGCTGGAAGGCGGGCTCGACTGGAAGCCGATGGGCTTCACCCCGCGCGACATGGATTTCATCGAGGCGAAGAACCAGGCGGCGCGCGAGATCGCGCTCGCCTTCGGCGTGCCGCCGATGCTGCTGGCGATCCCCGGCGACAACACCTTCGCCAACTACCAGGAGGCCAACCGCGCCTTCTGGCGCCAGACCGTGCTGCCGCTGGCCGCGCGGGTCGGCGAGGCGCTGGCGCGGTGGCTTTCCCCTCGCGAGGGGGCGGACCTGCGGCTGGTGCCCGATGCCGATGCCATCGAGGCGCTGTCGGCCGAGCGTGCGGCCCTGTGGGAGCGGGTCGAGCGGGCCTCGTTCCTGACGCGAGCCGAGAAGCGGCAGGCGGTCGGCTACGGGGCGGAAGGCTCCGGGGCAGAGAGCGCATGATGGAGCCGGCGCTGCGCGAGGTGGCGGCACGCGGGGACCTTGCCCATCTGGTGCTGCTGCTGTGGGCGGGCTCCTCGTCGAGCCTGCTGGTGTGGAGCCTGCGCGAGATGGTGCGCTCCAACCGCCGCTTCGACGATTTCGTCGAGGCCATCGCCCGGCTCAACCGGATGATCGGAGACGAGTAGGGGGGGCTGGCGCTGCCCATCTGTTCGTCTTCCCGGACGCTCGCATTTCGAATTCACCAAAGGGAGATCCAGATCATGACGCACCGTGTTGGGGCGAGCGCGGGCGCGCGCGTGCCCAGTTCTCAGATGTCCGCATCGGATGCGATCCGCTGCGCGCCGCATGTGAAGCGGGCGCACCGGGCCGTGTTCGCCCGCTTCGTGCTGGTGCTGCGCGCCGCGCTCGAAAGAAGCGCGGAGAGCGCCGGGGCGCGCGCATGAGCCGGGCGCAGACGGAAAGCCCGGTGAAGCGGGACGGCGCCGCGCTGGCGATGCGGGCACTGGCGGCAGGCCGCTTCGGCCGCGATGGCGGCGGGGCGGAACCGAAGGGCGGGCGGGCTCTCGTCCGGCCGACGCGGATTTCCGGCTATGCCAGCGTCTTCGGCGCGCCGGACGATGCGCTCGACATGGTGATGCGCGGCGCGTTCCGCCGCAGCCTTGCCGAGCGCGGGGCGCAGGGCATCCGCTTCCTGTGGCAGCACGATCCGGCACGGCCCATCGGCGTGTGGGACAGCGCCAGGGAGGACGCCCACGGGCTCTATCTCAGCGGCCGGCTGGTCACCGACACGCGCACGGGCCGCGATGCCGCCGCGCTGGTGGCGGCCGGCGCGCTGGACGGGCTCTCCATCGGCTTTCGCACCCGCTCCGCCCGCCGCGATCCGCAGAGCGGGCTGCGGCGGATCTTCGACATCGACCTGTGGGAGGTGTCGCTCGTGACCTTCCCGCTGCACCCGATGGCCCGGCTCGATGCCGGGTCCACTGCCACGGGACGCGCGCCGGGCGCGCTCGACTCGTGAGGCGGCCGCAGGGCCGTCCGACCGGCGCTGGCAGCGCCGGGCCTCTCAACCAGGGCAATGGAGTTTCGCAGATCATGACCAGCAGCAATCCCCGTCCGGCCGAGCAGCCGGCGCTGACGCGCCACGCCCCCGAAACCAAGGCCGTGACCGGGCGCGGCGCCGCACCTGCCGCAGGCACCGGCCTGGAGCGCGAGCTCGACGAGATGCGCGCCGCCTTCACCGCGTTTCGCGAGGTGAACGACGAGCGCCTGTCGGAGATCGAGCAGCGCGGCAGCACCGACGTGCTGACCGGCGAGAAGCTCGCCCGCATCGAGGCGGAGATCGACCGCCAGCAGCAGCGCCTCGACGCGCTGGCGCTGAAGGCGGCCCGCCCCCCGCGCGAGGGCGAAGGGGCCGGCGGCCGGGCCCGCGAGAGCGCGGCGACCGGCGAACATCGCGGCGCCTTCCTCGCCTATATGCGCAAGGGCCAGGAGGAGGGCCTGCGCTCCCTCGAGCAGAAGGCGCTGTCCATCGGCTCCGACCCCGACGGCGGCTATCTGGTGCCGGAGGAGACGGAGGCCGGCATCCTGCGCCGGATGACGGCTGTCTCGCCGATCCGCGCCATTGCCGGCTCGCGGCAGGTCTCGGCCAGCGTCTTCAAGAAGCCGTTCTCGGTCTCCGGCCCGCAGTCGGGCTGGGTGGCGGAGACGGCGGCGCGGCCCGAGACCGGCTCGCCGACGCTCGCCGAACTCGCCTTCCCGACGATGGAGCTCTACGCCATGCCGGCGGCGACGGCCTCGCTGCTCGACGATGCGGCGGTCGATGTCGACGCCTGGATCGCCGAGGAGGTGGAGCTGGCCTTCGCCGAGCAGGAGGGCGCGGCTTTTGTGGCCGGCAACGGCGTCAACCGGCCGCGCGGTTTTCTCGACTATCCGCAGGTGACCGAGAGCGCCTGGAGCTGGGGCAATGTCGGCACGCTGTCGACCGGCGTCGATGCGGGCTTCTCGGCGGCCGATCCGGGCGACGTGCTGATCGACCTCGTCTATGCGCTGAAGGCCGGCTACCGCCAGAACGCCCGCTTCGTGATGAACCGGCGGACGCAGGGCGTGCTGCGCAAGATGAAGGACGGCGAGGGCAACTACCTGTGGCAGCCGCCGGCGAGCCTCGGCGCTCCGGCCACGCTGATGAGCTTCCCGGTCACCGAGGCCGAGGACATGCCGGACATCGCCGCCGGGGCGCCGGCCATCGCCTTCGGCGACTTCCGCCGGGGCTATCTGGTGGTCGACCGGGCCGGGGTGCGCATCCTGCGCGATCCCTATTCGGCCAAGCCCTACGTGCTGTTCTACACGACCAAGCGCGTGGGCGGCGGCATGCAGGACTTCGACGCGATCAAGCTGCTGGTCTTCGCCGCGTAAAGGCGGCGGCGGACGAGAGGCCGGGCGGGGCATTCCCCGCCCGGTCATGCGGGACGGACAGCGGATGGGGATGCGATGACCGCGATCGTGACGACGCCGCCGGCACTGGAGCCGGTGACGCTGGAGGAGGCGCGCGCCCAGCTGCGCGTGACAACCAGTGAGGAGGATGCGCTGCTCGGCCGGCTGATCGCCGCCGCGCGGGCGCAGATCGAGCTGGCAACGCGCCGGGCGCTGATCGCGCAGGGCTGGCGGCTCTATCTCGATGCCTGGCCGCCGGGCCGGGTGGTGCGGCTGCCGGTCGCCCCGGTCGCCTCCGTCGAGGCGGTCACCGTCTATGACGGCGACGGGCTGCCGGTGGCGCTTGACCCTGCCGACTACCGGCTGGAGGCGGCAACCAACCCGCCGCGGCTGAAGGTCAAGGCCGGGGCGCCGGCCGGGATCAAAGGCTTCAACGGCATCGAGATCGACTTCACCGCCGGATACGGCACGGAGGCCGACGCGGTGCCGGGGCCGCTGCGCCAGGCGGTGCTGCTGCTGGTTGCCCACTGGTTCGAGCACCGCGAGCCGGGGCTGGATCCGGCCGCGCTCGGCCTGCCGCCGGCGGTGGCGAGCCTTGCCGGCAGCTACCGGATGGTGCGGCTGTGAGGGCGGCGGCAGGAGCGGGCTCGCTCGACCGCGCGATGCGGCTGGAGCGGCCCGAACGGATCGAGGCGGCGGACGGCGAGGCCGAAACGATCTTCACGGACACCGGCCTCGTCTTCGTGGCACTGGCGCCGGCGAGCCTTGCCGAGCGGCAGGCGGGCGGGCGGCACGACGGCATCGCCACCCATGTGGCGCGGCTGCGCACCGGCACCGGCATTGCCGGCGGCTGGCGGCTGAGCGAGGGCGCGCGGCACTTCCGCGTGCTGGCCGTCGACGACACGGCGCGGCGGAGCGGGTTTGTCGCCTGCCTCATCGAGGAGGAGGGGCGATGAGCGCGCAAGTCGCCTTGCGGGCAGCGCTGGTGAAGGCCTTGCGCGCCGATGCGCAGCTGACCGCGCTGACGGGCGGCGAGCGGGTGCATGACGGGGCACCGCGTGGGAGCGCGCACCCTTTCATCGAGCTCGGGGCCCTCGTCTCGCGGCCGCTGCTTTCGAGCGCGGAGGAGGGCGAGGAGCACGAGGCGGAGATCCTGGTGCATTCGCGAAAAGACGCGCGCGGCGAGGTTGCCGCGCTGATGGCGGCCGCCCGCGAGGCGGTGCTGAACGGCGCGGGCGGATTTCTCGACGGACATGTGCTGGTCAATGCCGGGACGCTGGACGAGCGCAGCGAGCGGCTGGCCGACGGGCGCAGCTGGCGCGGCCGGTTGCGGCTGCGGCTGGTGAGCGAGCCGGCGGAATAGGTCGATACAGGAACGGAGGCGGAGATGGCCGCACAGGCAGGCAGGAACCTTTTGCTGAAATGCGATGCGACCGGAAGCGGGAGCTTCGTCACCATGGCCGGGCTGAAGGCGCGGCGCATCGCGCTCAACGCCGGCAGCGTCGACGTCACCGACGCGGACAGTTTCGGGCGCTGGCGCGAGCTGCTGTCGGGCGCCGGCACCCGCTCGGCCAGCATCTCGGGCGGCGGCATCTTCCGCGACAAGACGGCGGACGAGACCGTGCGGGCGATGTTCTTCGACGGGACCATCCGCTTCTGGCAGGTGGTGGTGCCGGATTTCGGCACGATCAGCGGGCCGTTCCAGGTGAGCGCGCTCGACTATGCCGGCACCCATGACGGCGAGGTGACCTACGAGCTGGCGCTGGAATCGGCCGGCGAAATCAGCTTCACGGCGGCCTGACCATGGCAGGTGACAAGGGACTGGCGGCGAACCGCCACCGCGGCGAGGTGGCGGCACGGCTCGGCGGGCGGAACCGCCGGCTGGTGCTGACGCTGGGCGCGCTGGCGGAGCTGGAGGCGGTCTACGGGGCGCAGGACATGGCGACGCTGGCCGAGCGCTTCGCCGAGGCGCGGCTTTCGGCGCGCGACGTGATCCGCATCCTCGGGGCGGGCCTGCGCGGTGCCGGCGAGGACATCACCGACGAGGAGGTCGCGCGGCTCGACCATGCGGACGGCGTCGCCGGGCTGGCGCTGCTTTCGGCGGAGCTGCTGCGCGCGACCTTTGCCGGCAGCGCGGACGGGCAGCGGGGCGAGACGCCGCCGGACCCTTGAGCGCCGCGTCCGCCGGGCCGCAGGCGGGCGCGGAGGAAGCACGGCCCTTTCCCTGGAACGAGGCGATGGGCCTGTGCATGGGCCGGCTCGGCTGGCCGCCGGACAGCTTCTGGCGGGCAACGCCGCGCGAGCTTGCGGCGGTGCTGGCCGGCCTTGGTGGCGGCAGGGCGGGCGATTTGCGCCCGCTGGCGCGCGCCGGACTGGAGGCCTTGATGCGGCGCTTCCCCGATGCGCCGACGAGCGGCGACACGGTACGGCAGGAGGGCGGCGATGAGCGCTGAGGGACTGGAACTGGACGAGGCGGAGCGGCTGCGCGCCGCCATGGAGGATGTGCGCAGCGCCTCGCGCGATGCGGCCGGAGTGCTGTCGCGCGGGCTGCGCCAGGCGCTGGTCGACGGCCGCTCGCTGGAGCAGGTGCTGCGGTCGGCGGCGCTGTCGCTGTCGAACCGGGCCTTGAGCGCGGCGCTCGCCCCGTTGGAGCAGGGGATCTCAAGCGGGATCTCCGGCCTCGCCGGGCAGCTGTTCTCGGGGCTGGCGTCCGGGTTTTCCGGCGGCGGCATCCTGCCCTTCGCCAAGGGCGGCGTCGTCGCGGCGCCCGGCTATTTCCCACTGCCGGGAGGCGGCGCGGGCGCGCTGGGGCTGATGGGCGAGGCGGGCGCGGAGGCGGTTCTGCCGCTGTCGCGCGATGCGAGCGGCCGGCTGGGCGTTGCCGCGGGCGCAGCAGGCGGCGGACAGGCCATGCCGCAGATCGTCTTCAATGTGGAGGCGAGGGATGCGGAGAGCTTCGCGCGTTCGGAAGCACAGATCGCAACAATGGTTGCCCGCGCCGTCGGACGGGGACGGCGCGGGCTTTGACGTCGGGCCTGAAGAGGAGGGGCTCAGGCACCGGCGTTTCAGGTGGCGGCGAGCATCGCCGCGATTTCGTCCTTCAGGTGAAGGCGCTGCTTCTTGAGGTTCTCCAGGGCCTCGTCAGAGGCCGGGGCCACATCGGTTTCGACCCGGTGAATCTCCCGGTTGACGTCGTGGTAGCTGTCGGCAAGCCGCGCGAAATGGCCGTTGGAAACCTTCAGCTCGTGCAAGGCAGCAACCTTGTCCGGGAATTCCTCGTGCAACTCGTGGGGAACATGACTCATGTCCGGTAGACCTCCTGTGACGCGAAGAGACTGCCCCGCCGCGGCGGGCCGAACCTTGAGCAAGATCAAACTCGGGGCATTTCTTTCAAAAATTCGCAACAGGGGGGCGGAGCGATGACGCCCGGCTTCATCGAGGAACGCTTTCCGCTCGGCGTCGCCTTCGGCGCCAGCGGCGGGCCGCAATGGCGCACGGACGTGGTGACGCTGGCCTCCGGTGCCGAGATGCGCAACGCGCGCTGGGCCGGATCGCGGCGGCGCTACGATGCCGGCAGCGGCGTTCGCTCGCTCGCCGACCTGCAGGAGGTCGCAGGTTTCTTCGAGCGCATGCGCGGGCGGCTGATCGGCTTCCGCTTCCGCGATCCCTTCGACAACCTGTCGGCGGCGACCGGCAATACGGTCGGCCCGCTCGACTGCCCGCTCGGCACCGGCGACGGGACGCGGGTAGAGTTTCCGCTCGCCAAGAGCTACGGGGCGGGCGCCGACGCGGCGCTGCGGCGGATCGAAAAGCCGGTGGCCGGCTCCGTGCGGGTCGCTATCGGCGGCAGCGAGCTTGTCGAGGGCGCGGGCTTCACCTGCGATCCCGCGACCGGGCTTGTGACGCTCACCGGCGCGCCGGCGCCGGGCGTCACGGTCACCGCGGGCTTCCGCTTCGACGTGCCGGTGCGCTTCGACACCGACCGGTTGGAGCTGAGCCTGACCCATTTCGAGGCCGGGCGCGTGCCGACGATCCCGCTTGTGGAAATAACGCCGGACGGGGGAGAGGCGCCATGAGGACGGTTCCGCCGGGACTGGCCGCGCGCGCGGGCGCACAGGCGACGACGCTTGCCACCTGCTGGCGGCTGACACGGGCCGACGGCACCGTGCTGGGCTTCACCGACCACGACCGGGTGCTCACCTTCGAGGGGACGCAGTTCCGCCCCGAACTCGGCTTCGAGGCGAGCGCCACGGACCTGGCGCCCGACTTCGCCACCGGCACCAGCGAGGCGGCCGGCATTCTCGCCTCCGACAGGATCGCGGAAGCGGACCTTGCCGCCGGGCTGTGGGACGGCGGGCGCGTCGAGATCTTCCTGGTCGACTGGCAGGCGCCGGAGCACCGGATGCTGCTGCGCCGCGCCGTCATCGGCGAGGTGACGCGGGCGGGCAATGCGTTTCGCGCCGAGCTGCGCGGGCTCGCCCATCTGCTCGACATCCCGCAAGGGCGGGTGTTCTCGCATCTTTGCGATGCCGATCTCGGCGACGGGCGCTGCGGTGTGGATCTGGTTGCCGGCGGCTTCCGGCTGGAGGGCACGGTGGCGGCGGGCTCGAATGCCAGGCGCCTCAAGGTGGACGGCATTGCCGGGCCGCCGCGCGACTGGTTCGCCGGCGGGCGCCTGGAGGTCGGCGGGCTCGTCGGCGAGGTGGTCTCCGACCGGGTGGAGGAGGGGCTGCGCATCGTCGAGCTGATGACGCCGCTCGTCCGGCAAGTGGCCGAGGGCGCGCCCGTGCGGCTGACCGCCGGCTGCGACAAGCGCTTCGCCAGCTGCCGCGAGAAATTCTCCAACGCGCTCAACTTCCAGGGCTTTCCGCATATGCCGGGCTCGGAACGGGTGCTGGCCTATCCGAGCCGCGGGGCGGCGGAGAACGACGGCGGCGCGCTGGTGCGCTGACACTTTCACGAAGACTGCGACACTACAGGAGGCACGTCATGGTGCTGCGAAGCGACATCCTTTGCGAGGCGCGGCGCTGGATCGGCACGCCCTATCGCCATCAGGGCAGCTGCCGGGGCGCGGGCTGCGATTGCCTGGGCCTGGTGCGCGGGGTGTGGCGGGCGATCCACGGCACCGAGCCGGAGGCACCGCCCCCCTATAACCGCGACTGGGCCGAGGCGGATGCGCGCGAGACGCTGCTCGCCGCCGCGCGCCGCCACATGGATGAGCTCAGCCTCGCCGAGGCGCGGCCGGGCGACGTGCTGCTGTTCCGCTGGCGCGACGGGGCGCCGGTGAAGCATGCGGGCTTTCTCTCGACGGACCTCACCGGCACGTCGCCTGCGATGATTCACGCCTATGAGGGCCTGTCGGTCTCCGAAAGCCCCCTGGTGCCGGCCTGGCGGCGGCGGATCGCCGCCGTCTTCGCCTTTCCGGAGGCGCGCTGATGGCAACGCTCGTTCTGGCGGCCGCCGGCCAGGCGCTGGGCGCGGCCTTTCTCGGCAGCACCGGCGCGATCCTCGGCCAGGCGGCCGGCGCGCTGGCGGGCCATGCGCTCGACCAGCGGCTGTTCGGCCAGACCCGAACCATCGAGGGGCGGAGGCTGTCGGATCTTTCCGTGCAGTCCTCGGCGGAAGGGGCGCCGCTGCCGCTGGTCTATGGCCGGGTGCGGCTGGCCGGGCAGGTGATCTGGGCGACCCGCTTCGAGGAGGAGGTGCGCGAGGAAACCACCGGCGGCAAGGGCGGCGGCGGCAGCACGCGGGTGCGCAGCTACCGCTATCACGCAAGCTTTGCCGTGGCGCTGTGCCAGGGGCCGATCTCCCATGTCGGGGCGATCTGGGCGGACGGCAAGCCGATGGAGCTGACCGGCGTCACCTGGCGGCTCTACAAGGGCGAGGCGGACCAGCCGCCCGACCCGCTGATCGCGGCGCTGCAGGAGGCGACGCCCGCCTATCGCGGCACCGCCTATGCGGTGTTCGAGCGGCTGCCGCTGGAGGAATTCGGCGACCGTCTGCCGCAACTGACCTTCGAGGTGGTGCGCGCTGTCGAGCCGCTGGAGGAGATGGTGCGGGCGGTGACCATCATCCCCGGCGCGGGCGAATTCGTCTACGAGCCGGCGGAAGTGACCTGGACGGTGCGGCCGGGCGTTTCCGAACGCGCCAACCGGCACGTCTCCCACGCGCCGAGCAACTGGTCCGCCTCGCTCGACGAATTGCAGGCGCTGTGCCCGAACCTGGAACAGGTGGCGCTGGTGACGGCATGGTTCGGCGACGACCTGCGCGCCGGCCACTGCACGATCCGCCCGAAGGTGGAAACGCGCGGCCGCCAGACGCGCGGCGCCACATGGCGGGTCGCCGGCCTCTCCGGCGCGGTGGCCGAGGAGGTGAGCCGGCACGAGGGCCTGCCCGCCTATGGCGGCACGCCGTCGGATGCGAGCGTCGTGCGGGCGATCCGCGACCTGAAGGCGCGCGGGCTGAAGGTGGCGCTCTATCCCTTCCTGCTGATGGACGTGCCGCCCGGCAACGGCCTGCCGGACCCGTATGGCGGGGGCGAACAGGTGCCGCATCCCTGGCGCGGGCGCATCACCGGCGCGCTTGCCCCCGGCCTCGACGGCTCGCCGGACGGCACGGCGGCGGCGGGAGGCGAGATCGCCGCCTTTGCCGGCAGCGCCCATGCGGGGCAGTTTTCGCCCTCCGGCGACGGGGTGAGCTATCTCGGCCCCAACGAGTGGAGCTATCGCCGCTTCGTGCTGCATCACGCCGCGCTCGCCAAGGCGGCCGGCGGGGTCGATGCCTTCCTGATCGGCTCGGAAATGCGCGGCCTGACGCGGCTTTGCGATGCGCCCGGAAGCTTCCCCTTCGTCGAGGTGCTGCGCCAGCTGGCCGGGGAGGTGCGCGCGCTGCTCCCCCTTGCTGCGATCACCTATGCGGCGGACTGGAGCGAATATGGCGGCTACCAGCGCGAAGGCGGCGAGCTGCGCTTTCCGCTCGATCCGCTGTGGGCCGATCCGCAGATCGATGCGGTGGGCATCGATGCGTATTTTCCGCTGGCCGACCAGCGCGAGGATGGCGACCCGGACGGCACTGTCGACCCTTATGACATCGCGGCGCTGGCCGGCGCGGTCGAGGGCGGCGAGGACTACGACTGGTACTATGCGAGCGAGGCGGACCGGCGCGCCGGCTTGCGCTCACCTATCAGCGACGGGGCGCACGGCAAGCCGTGGGTGTACCGCGCCAAGGACCTGAAGGGCTGGTGGTCGAACCCGCATGTGGAGCGGGTCGCCGGTGCGGAGACCGGGGCGCCGACGCCCTGGGTGCCGCAGTCCAAGCCGATCTGGCTGACGGAACTGGGCGTGCCGGCGATCAGCCGCGGCGCCAACCAGCCCAATGTCTTCTTCGATGCGAAATCCTCCGAATCCGCCTGGCCCCGCTTTTCCGACGGCGGGCGCGACGACCTGATCCAGCGCCGGGCGCTGGAGGCGGTGATCGGCCGCTGGTCGGGCTGGCATCCGGGCCTTGCCGGCGGCGACAACCCGGTCTCGCCGGTCTATGGCGGGCCGATGGTCGATCCGGCGCGCATCCACCTGTGGGCCTGGGACGCGCGGCCCTTTCCGGCCTTTCCGACGGCAACGGACCTGTGGGCCGACGGCAGCAACTGGCGCGCCGGCCACTGGCTGAACGGCCGGCTGGGCGGGCTGTCGCTGGCCGGACTGGTGCGGGCGATCGCTGCAGATTTCGGCCTGCCGGACGATCTGATCCGGCTCGGCGGCCTTTCCGGCACGCTGGACGGGATCGCGCTGGCCGGACCGGTGGCGCCGCGCGACGTGCTGGCGCCCTTGATCGAGGCGCATGGCGCGGTCGCCGTCGACAGGGGCGAGGCATTGGCCCTCCTGCCGGCGTGGTCGCCGGCCGTCGCGGAGCTGGATGCGGGCGGGATCCTTGCCGGCGATGCCGACCGCCCGGCGCTGTCGCTGCGGCGGAGCGAAACGGCGGACCTGCCGGCGGAGGTGCGCATCGCCGCGCGCGATGCGACGCGCGAGCACCGGCGCTTCGTCGTCTCCTCGCGCCGGATCGAGGGGCACGGCGCGCGGGTGGAGGAACTGGATCTCGGCGCGGCGCTCGACCCTGCGCTGGCGGCGGGACTTGCCGACCGGCTGCTGATGCGGCGCTGGAACGAGCGCGAGGAAGCGCAGCTGGCGCTGCCGCCGGGGCGGCTGGGGCCGGAGCCCGGCGACGTGGTGCGCCTTGCGGCCGATCCGCTGCTGGGGCGCGAGGAGGCGCTCGACATCCGCATCGACGGCGTGGAGGAGGCGGAGGGGCGGCGGCTGACCGGCAGGGTGGTGCGCCGGCCGCCGCCGAGCGCTGCCCGCGCCATCGGCGGCGAGGCGCGTCCGCGCAGCATCACCGCAACGGCCGGCGGGGTGGAGGCGGTGATCCTCGACCTGCCGCCGCTGCCCGGCGACAGCGCGCCGCAGGCCCCGCGCCTGGCCGTGTTCGGCGCGCCCTGGCCGGGGGCGGTCGACGTCTATCGCTGGCGCGACGGCCTGTCGCCGATGCGCCATGCACGGGCCGAAAGCCCGGCGCTGATCGGCACGCTGGTGACCGAGTTGCCGCCGGGGCCGGTGGCGGTCTGGGACCGGGGCAGCCGGCCGGTGGTGGAGATTTCCGGCGGCACGCTGTCCTCGGCGAGCGAGGAGGCGGTGCTGTCGGGGGCCAATGCGCTGGCGGTGCTGGGCGGGGCGGGCGGGCTGGAGGTGCTGCAATTCGCCGGCGCCGAACTGGTCGGCCCGCGCCGCTACCGCCTGTCGATGCTCTTGCGCGGCCAGCAGGGAACGGAAGAGGCGGCGCGCGCCCCGACGCCGGCCGGCAGCCGGGTGGTGCTGATCGACGACGCGCTGCCGCCGCTGCCGCTGACCCTCGACGAGATCGGCATCGGCTTTTCCTACGCGGCGCTGCCGGCGGGGCATGCGCTCGACAGCCTCGCCCGCGTCGATCTCGCCCATACGGCCACCGCGCGCGGGCTGATGCCTTTCGCGCCGGTGCATGGTCGTGCAAGGCGGCTTGCGGGCGGCGAGGTGCGGTTCGACTGGATCCGCCGCACGCGCATCGGCGGCGACGGCTGGCGCGAGGGCGACGTGCCGCTCAGCGAGGAGCGCGAGGAGTATCTCGCCGAACTGCTGGACGAAGGAGGTATCGCCCGCTGGTCGGCGAGCGTGGCGAGCCCTGAGGCGGTGCTGACGGCAGCGCAGGAGACGGCCGCCTTCGGCGGGCCGCAGGCGCTGTTCCGCTTAAGGGTGCGGCAGGTCTCGGCGAGCGTTGGCCCGGGGCTCGCGGGCCTCTTCGAGCTCAATCCCTGATTATCATCGACGCAAGGAAGAGACCCATGAAGGTAAGCGAAAGGGGCCTGGCGTTCGTCGCCAGGCACGAGGGCTTCGTCGCGAGTGCGTACCGCGATCCGGTCGGCGTGCTGACCATCGGCTACGGCTTCACTATGGGCAGCCGCCTCTTTGCGGAGAGCTGGCGCAAGGCGCATGGCCGCGCGCTCGCCCCCGGCGACCGGATCTCGCGCGCCGAGGCGGACCGGTTGCTGCGCCGACTGATCGACGAGGAATACGGGCGCGAGGTGACGAAGGCGCTGGGCGATCTGCCGCAGCACCGGCACGACGCGGCCTGCTCGGTTGCCTTCAACCTCGGCCCGCGTGCGCTGCAATGGCGCTGGGCGACCGCGCTCAAGGCCGGCGATGTCAAAGGCGCGGCCGATATCCTTGGCGCCAACTACAACACTGCCGGCGGGCGCAAGCTCGCCGGACTGGTGCGCCGGCGCCAGGAGGAAGCGCGGCTGCTGCTCCATGGTGATTATGGTGATGGCGCCGCGACTCCGGTGCCGCCCGTCAAGACGCCCGGGGCTCCCAGCGGCCTGCTGGCGCGCCTTGCAGACCTGGTGCGGGCGCTGCTGGACCGGCTGGACCGGCGCTGACCTGTTTTCCCCGATACCTTGCGAGAAGGAGACCGCGATGCGCGGATGGAGAACCCTTGCCCTCAATCTTGCGACCGGCCTGGCGGTGATCGCCGCCGAGATGGCCGGCTTCCTCGCCGGCGTCGACTGGGCGGCCGCGCTCGGCCCGCGCGAGGCGTTGTGGCTGGTGGTGGCCGTCAACCTCGCCAATATCGCGCTGCGCCATGTGACGCGCGGGCCGGCCGGCTGGTGCGGCCGGGAGGGCAAGTGCGACGAGCGGCAGGCGGAGGGCGGGCGATGAGCGCGCTGCTCGCCTTTCTCGCCGGGCCGCTGCTGAGCGCCTTGGTCGGACTGATGGAGCGGCGCCTGTCGGCGAAGGAGCGGCAGGGGGAACTTGCCGCGGAACTGGCGGCGCAGGAGATCCGCGCCGAGATCGCGGCGCGGGCCGAGGCCCGCAAGGTGCTGATCGCCGAACAGGGCACCCTGCTGTCGGCCGGGCGGATCGGCCGGCTGGTCTTCGTGCTGCCGCTGGGCGTGTGGTGGACGGCGGTGATCGCCGATTCGATTTTCGGCTTTGCCTGGAACGTTTCGGCGCTGCCGGCCCCGCTCGACGAATGGGCGGGCGGCATCGTGCTGTCGTTGTTTCTCGTCGATGGCGCGAAAGGCATCGCGCGCAATCTGCGCGGCGGAAAAGCGGGCTGAGCGGCGTTTCCCGTGCGGGTCCTGTATCTTGCGTTCATGTGCTATTCAGGCGGTTCACGCTATGGATCGCGCATGGTCAGGCAGCTACACATTCGCAAGACGTCCCGACGCGCCGCATTGGCGCTGGCGACGGTGCTTGCTCTCCTCGCTCCGGCGGCGGCGCAAGCCCAGTGCCTGAGCCAGTCGCAAGCCCGTCAGGCGGTGCAGACGGGCGAAGCGCGCCCGCTCGGCAGCATTGCCGGCAGTGCCGGCGGCGAGATCGTACGCGCCGAACTGTGCCGCCAGGGCGGCCGGCTCGTCTATGTGCTGTCGGTGCTCGACGGCGGACGGGTGAAGGAACGCGTCATCGACGCCCGCTCGGGACAGGTGCTGCGCTGAACGGCAGCGCGAATCCGAAACGACAAGGTTTTAGGGACAGAGCCGACCATGAGACTGCTCGTTGTGGAAGACGACAAGGACCTCAACCGCCAGCTGGCCGAGGCGCTGGGCGAGGCGGGCTATGTGGTCGACACGGCCTTCGACGGCGAGGAGGGCCATTTCCTCGGCGATACGGAGCCCTATGACGCGGTGGTGCTGGATCTCGGCCTCCCGGTGCTCGACGGGCTGTCGGTGCTGGAGCGCTGGCGCCGCGACGGGCGCGCCATGCCGGTGCTGATCCTGACCGCCCGCGACCGCTGGTCGGACAAGGTCGCCGGCATCGACGCGGGCGCCGACGACTATGTCGCCAAGCCCTTCCACATGGAGGAGGTGGTGGCGCGGCTGCGCGCCCTGCTGCGCCGGGCGGCCGGCCATGCCAGCAACGAGATCAGCGTCGGTCCCTTCCGCCTCGATATCCGCGCCGGCAAGGTGACCAAGGACGGGTCGACGATCAAGCTGACCTCGCACGAGTTCCGCCTGATCTCCTACCTGATGCATCACAAGGGCCGGGTGGTCTCGCGCACCGAGCTGATCGAGCATCTCTACGACCAGGATTTCGACCGCGATTCCAACACGATCGAGGTGTTCGTCGGGCGGCTGCGCAAGAAGCTCGACAGCGACCTGATCGAGACGGTGCGCGGCCTCGGCTACCGGATCGGCGAGACGGATGCCTGACGTCGAACCGCAGGCGGAGCAACCCGCCGCCGGACGGCGCCGCCGCCAGCACTCCATCGCGACACGGCTGATCCTGGTGGCGGCCCTTTGGTCGCTGGTCGCGCTGCTGGTGACCGGCTTCGTGCTCGTCGCCATGTACCGGGAAGCGAGCGAGCGCGAGTTCGACGCCCGCCTCGACGTCTATCTCAAGGCGATCATCGGCGAGATGGCCGCCGGCACGCCGAGCGATCCGGCCGAGCCCGGCAATCTCGGCGACCCGCGCTTCGACCTGCCGGCCTCCGGCTGGTACTGGCTGGTGATGAAGGCGGAGACCGGCGAGGTGCTGTTCTCCTCCATGTCGCTGCTGGGCGACCGGCTGCAGCTGGACGAGCCGCAGCCGGGCGTCATCCTGCGCTCGGTGATTTCCGGCCCCCGCAATGCGGAGCTGCGCGTGCTGCAGCAGACCATCATCTTCGGCGAGGCGGCGGCCTACCGGATCGCGGTCGCCGGCGAGACGGCGGAGCTGCGCGAACGCGAGGACGATTTCGCCGGGCAGGTGGCGTTGACGCTGCTGGTGCTGGGGCTCGGCCTCGTCGGCGCGATCTTCCTGCAGGTGCGCGTCGGCCTGCGGCCGCTGGCGGCGCTTAGCGCCTCGCTGGCCGCGGTGCGGCGGGGCGATGCCCAGACCGTCGACGAGAACCTGCCGCCGGAACTGAAGCCGGTGGCGGTGGAGCTCAACGCGCTGGTGCGCTCCAACCGCGAGGTGGTGGAGCGCGCGCGCACCCATGTCGGCAATCTCGCCCATGCGCTGAAGACACCGCTCAGCGTCATTCTCAACGAGGTGCGCGGCCAGGACGCGCCCTTCGCCCCGAAGGTGGCGGAACAGGCCGAGGTGATGCGCTCGCAGGTGCATCACCATCTGGAGCGCGCCCGCATGGCGGCGCAGCGCCGGGTGATCGGCGTCTCCTGCGACGTGGAGCCGGTGCTGGCGCGGCTGATCCGGGCGATGACCCGCATCCACCGCGACCGGAACATCGACATCTCCCTCGACATGAAGACGCGCCTGCGCTTCCGCGGCGAGGAGCAGGACCTGGAGGAGATGACCGGCAACCTCATCGACAATGCCTGCAAGTGGGCAACGTCCCGGGTGCGGGTCAGCGTTGCCGCGCTTGGCGGCGCAGAGACGGGCGAGCGGATCGTGATCGCCATTGCGGACGACGGGCCGGGCCTTGGCGAGAGCGAAACGGCGGAGGCGCTGATGCGCGGCCGCCGGCTCGACGAGACGGTGCCGGGCACCGGCCTTGGCCTGTCCATCGTCGTCGATCTGGCGGGGCTGTATGGCGGCGACCTGGCGCTGGCGCGCGACCGCGGGCAGGACGGCGGCGGGCTCGTCGCGCGGCTGGTGCTGCCGGCGATCTGAGGCATGCGCGAAGGCGGGGAAGCCCCCTTGCGCCGACGCAGTTCGGCCACAAATGCGTGTAACGTCTGACGCTGGATTTCGGGCCGACCCTTCCTCCCGGTTGGCGAATTCAGCCCGGACGTTTAGGCTCATCGCGGCGCCTGCGCGCCGCCGCTTCGGCTCCCGTGCGACATGCAAGGGGGCCGGATCAAGAGGGATGACACGAGGGCAAGCGCGGATGAACGCCTTGAAACTCGCCATTGCTGTGACCATGGCTGCCGTGGCTGGCGCCTGCAACACCGGCGGCAGCGTCGGTGCCGGGCCCGTCGTGGTCGGCGGCAGTCTGTTCGGCAGCGCCTTCAGCGCGCCGACCGTCCAGCAATCGGAGGCCGATGTCGTCCTGGCCGACCTGCTGCGCTCCGAAGCCGGGCAGGGGCTGGAAGTTTCCGACCGCAGGGCCGCGGCAACGGCGCTGCGCGGTGCGCTGGGCACCAACCGCACCGGCGAGACCGTGCAGTGGCAGAACCGCAGCTCCGGCACCAGCGGCCGGGTCGTGACCGGTCCCAGCTACCAGGTGAACAACATCCTGTGCCGCGACTACACCCATGTTGTGACGGTCGAGGGCGTGGAGCGCTCCATGCGCGGCGCCGCCTGCCGCAGCGGCGAGGGCGGCTGGCTGCCGATCACCTGATCGAGCGGGCCCGGGAAAAAGCGTGCAGACGCGGCGTCCCGCGCCCTTTCCGACACGGCCTGCGAAGCCGGTTACGGACCATCGCCAAGATTCAATTAATCATTTTCTGAAACCATCCGCCAACGATCCCAGAACTCGTTCGAGCGCGGACTGATGCCTGACCGGCGCCTTTTGACGGAAAAGATCCGATCCTATCTGCAGGCCCTGTCGCCCCGTGCTGTGCAGACCCTTTTGCGTGGCCTGGAGGGCGCGCGTGCGCGCGGATCCGACGATCCCCATCTCGACCTGATTCTCGATGCCTGCCTCAGCGCGGTGCGGCCCGACACCGGCATCGTGCTCGACGCCGAGCCGCGCGAGAACTGGCTGCAGCGCCTGTTCTTCGCGCCGGTCGAGGACATGCTGGTGACCGAGATGCTGCCCAGCAAGGAGCGCGGCCGGATCACCCGCTCGAGCCTGCCGCAGATCTGGACCTGGATCTCCCGCGACATCGCGCCCGACCGGGTGAGCGTGGCGCTGCAGATCAGCCGCCGCCTGGAGACCGAGCCCGACGACGTGATCGAGCAGGCCGTCTCGCTCCGCCGCAACGTGCTTGCTCCGATGGAAAAGGCTCTGGCGGAGGCGCATGCGGACGACCGTGCGCACCAGAAGTTGAGCATGCTGGTGGGGGGCGAGCGGGCGCTGCGCGACGTGGAGGACCTCGTCGCCGCCTTCCGGGAGGGCGCCTGGCTGGAGGCCCTGCGCGAAAGCCTGCCGGAACGGCTGACGGAATGGGACTTCAAGCCGGGCAGCCCGTCGCTGACCCGCATCAAGGCGGTGACCGACCGGCACGGCGAGGAGCGGGCGCTGATCGCCTCGATCGTACTGGACCGGGTGGAGGCGCCCGAATCGATGCTGTCGCTCGCCGCGGCGCTCGCCGGCTCCATGTCGATCCGCAAGATCGCCGAGAGCAGCTATTCCGTCTTCGCCGAGATGGCCCTGTCCGAAGTCGAGCGCTATGCCGGCATCGCCTGCGGCGATTGCACCAACCTGAAGCTGTCCGGCGCCATCGACGCCTATACCCGCATCGTCAAGGTGCTCGACCGCCAGTTCGACCTGATGGAAAAGCCGGCCTGGCACAAGCGGGTCGCCGAGACGCGGCGGCAACTGTCGGCGCTGGTGGCGCGGGAGCTGGAAGCGGCGACCGGCAGCATCCGCCGGCTGCTGGTGGTGCCGAAGGTCGCGCCCGGCACCGAGCCGGAGGTGGACGTGGTGCTGCTGGAGGAAGCGCATCGCGGCATCATGCTGGTCAACAAGATGCGCGATGCGGCGGAGAACCTTGCCGTCAACGAGATCACCGCCCGCACCCGCCACGCGCTGGACCAGTCGCTCGACATCAAGACCCGCTCGTTGCTGGCCTCGCTGGCTGCCGCACGCGAGGACGAGCGCAAGGCACACCTGCTGACCGTCGATATCGCCATCGACCTGTGCGAGGCGTTCTACGGCAAGGATTATGCCGACCAGCTGCGGCGCAGCCGCAAGGCCGCGCTGACGCCCAAGCCCAAGCAGGAGATCCGGCAGGCGGCCTCCTGAGGACGCTGCCGGGGACGGGGCGGCGGCTGACGCTTTCGTGAAGCGGCAACGGGCGCCGCGACCGCCTGTCACAGGCCGCAAATACTTGCGGAAATGCGCGAGGCACGGTCTATATCCCCTTCATGACGCTCTGGATCGCCTTTTCCCTGCTCACCGTGCTGGCGGCGCTGGCCGTGCTCGTTCCGCTCGCCCGTGCAGGACGCGGTGCCGCAATGGCTGCCGCCCTGCATGACGCCGAGGTCTACAAGTCGCAGCTCGCTGAGGTCGAGCGCGATCTCGACCGCGGCCTGATCTCGCAGGAAGCGGCGCAGGCTGCGCGCACCGAGATCGCCCGCCGGCTGATCGCGGCCGACCGCGAAGCGCAGCGCGGCAGCGGAACGGCGCCTGCCGCCGCGGAGGATGCCGCCAAGGGCGGCGCCGCCCGGCTGCGTCTGGTTCAGGCGGCCGCGCTCGTCATGGTGCCGCTGGGCGCCGTCGGGGCCTATATCGCCTACGGTTCCCCCGATCTTCCCGATCTGCCGCTGTCGGCCCGGCTCGAGGCGCCTGCCCAGGGCCGCTCGCTGCCCGATCTGGTGGCGCGCGTCGAGCGGCATCTGGCCGACAATCCCGAGGACGGGCGCGGCTGGGACGTGGTGGCGCCGGTCTATATGCGCATGGGCCGGCCGCAGGACGCTGCCGCCGCCTATGCCAGGGCCATCCGCCTGCTGGGCTCGGACGTGCGGCGCGAGACCGACCGGGGCGAGGCGCTGGTCGTCGCCAACAACGGCATCGTCAGCGCCGAGGCGCATGCGGCCTTCGAACGGGCGGTGGCGATGGATGCGCAGGCGGTGAAGCCGCGCTTCTTCCTGGCGCTGGCGCTGACCCAGGAAAACCGCAAGGACGAGGCGATCGCCGCCTGGCAGTCGCTGCTGGCCGATGCGCAGGGCGGCGAGGCCTGGGCCGAGGCCGTGCGCATGGAATTGGCCAAGCTCGGCGTCGAGGCGCCGGCACCGGCCGCAGCCGATGTGGCCGGACCGTCTCGCGAAGAGATCGAGGCCGCGCAAGAGTTGAGCACCGACGACCGCCAGCAGATGATCCGCTCGATGGTCGACGGGCTGGACGCGCGCCTTGCCGCCGATGGCGGAAGCGCGCAGGAATGGATGCAGTTGATGCGCGCCCTGGACGTGCTGGGCGAGCGCGAGCGTTTGCGCCAGGTCATTGCGCGCGCCGGCGAGGCGCTGAAGGATGACCCGGCCGCGGTCGCGGGCATTCGGCAGCTGGCGAGCGAACTGGGCGAAGGCTCGTAAGCGGCACAAACTGGTGGGCAGCGACGGGAACGGACGAAGCAAGATGACCCGCAAGCAAAGACGCATGACGATGATCGCAGCCGCCGGCGGCGTGCTCGCCGTTGCGGTCGGGCTGATCCTGGTGGCGCTGAACGATCAGATCGTCTTCTTCCAGAGCCCCAGCGACATCGTCGGCAAGCAGCTGCCGGACGGACAGCGCATCCGCCTCGGCGGTCTCGTCGAGGAAGGCAGCGTCGAGCGCGGCGCCAATGCCGAGGTGCGTTTTGCCGTGACCGACACGGTGGAAAGCGTCAAGGTCGTCTATGTCGGCCTGCTGCCGGACCTGTTCCGCGAGGGGCAGGGCGTCGTCACCGAAGGCGTGATGAAGGGCGACGGCTGGTTCCACGCCGACAATGTGCTGGCCAAGCACGACGAGAACTACATGCCCAAGGAAGTCGCCGAAGCCCTCAAGGGCAAGGGCGTCTGGCAGGGCAAGGAATAGCCGGCAGCGATCCGGCCGCGCGCGGGCCCTCCGGCCTGCCGATTTGAGGGAGACGATCCGGTATGATCATCGAGATCGGCCATTTCGCGCTGATTCTGGCCTTCGTTCTGTCCGTGCTGCAGAGCGTCGTGCCGGTCTGGGGCGCGGTCAAGAGCGACCGCCGGCTGATGGCGGTGGCGCCGCCCGTCGCAGGCATGCAGTTCCTGCTCGTCGGCATCGCCTTCGCGGCCCTGATGCAGGCCTACATGGTCTCCGACTTCTCGGTCGTGAACGTGATCGAGAACTCCCATTCGGCCAAGCCCACCCTCTACAAGATCACCGGCGTGTGGGGCAATCACGAGGGCTCGCTGCTCCTGTGGGTGCTGATCCTGGTGCTGTTCGGCGCACTGGTCGCCGCCTTCGGCCGCAACATCCCGATGGAGCTCAAGGCCGCGACGCTGGGCGTGCAGGGCTGGGTGACGGCCGCCTTCCTGCTGTTCATGCTGTCGACGTCCAACCCGTTCGTGCGCGCATCGCCGGCGCCGTTGGAGGGCAACGACCTCAACCCGATCCTCCAGGATGTAGGCCTCGCGATCCATCCGCCGTTGCTCTATGTGGGCTATGTCGGCTTCTCCATCGTCTTCTCCTTTGCCATCGCCGCGCTGATCCTCGGCCGGGTCGATGCCGCCTGGGCCCGCTGGGTGCGGCCGTGGACGCTGCTGGCCTGGATGTTCCTGACGCTCGGCATCGCCATGGGCTCCTACTGGGCCTATTACGAGCTCGGCTGGGGCGGCTACTGGTTCTGGGATCCGGTCGAGAACGCCTCCTTCATGCCCTGGCTTGCCGGTACGGCGCTGCTGCACTCCGCCATCGTCATGGAAAAGCGCGGGGCGCTGAAGGTCTGGACGGTGCTGCTTGCCATCCTCACTTTCTCGCTGTCGCTGCTGGGCACCTTCCTGGTGCGCTCCGGCGTGCTGACCAGCGTGCATGCCTTCGCCACCGATCCGGCACGCGGCACCTTCATCCTCGGCATTCTCGTCCTGTTTATCGGCGGCTCGCTGGCGCTCTATGCCTGGCGCGCGCCGCTGCTGAAGCAGGGCGGCCTGTTCGCGCCGGTCAGCCGCGAGGGCGCGCTGGTGCTGAACAACCTGCTGCTGACGGTGGCGACCGCCGCCGTTCTGGTCGGCACGCTCTATCCCCTGGTGCTGGAGGTGCTGACGGGCGAGAAGATCTCGGTCGGGCCGCCCTTCTTCAACCTGACCTTCGGGCCGCTGATGATCCCGCTGCTGATGGCGATGCCGTTCGGGCCGTTCCTGGCCTGGAAGCGCGGCGATCTCGCCGCCGTCGGCCAGCGGCTCTACGCGGTCGCCGGCCTTGCGCTTGTCGCGATCCTGGTCAGCGCCTGGTGGCAGGGCACGGACCGGATCCTCGCCGCGCTCGGCGTCGGCCTTGCCGTCTGGGTGATCTGCGGTGCGGTGGCCGAGATCCTGTCGCGCGCCCGCTTCGGCGATGTCGGCCTGTCGACGGGTCTTGCCCGGCTCGGCGGCCTGCCGAAGTCTGCGTGGGGCACGGCGTTCGGTCACGCGGGCATCGGCCTGACGCTGCTCGGCGTCGTCGCCGTCTCCGCCTTCCAGGAAGAGAAGGTGCTGACCATCCGGCCGGGCGAAAGCGTGGAGATCGCCGATTACACGCTGAATTTCTCCGGACTGGCGCGGCGCACCGGCCCGAACTATGTCGACGATGTCGGCCATTTCGACATCTATCGCGGAGGCCGGCAGGTGGCCGTGGCCGATCCGGCCAAGCGCCTCTACACCGCGCGGCAGATGCCGACGACCGAGGCGGGCATCGTCACCTTCGGCCTGTCGCAGGTCTATGTCTCCATCGGCGAGGTGCATTCCGACGGCGGCGCCGACATCCGCCTCTATCACAAGCCGCTGGTGACCTTGATCTGGATCGGCTGCCTGGTGATGAGCTTCGGTGGCGTGCTGTCGCTGTTCGACCGCAGGCTGCGGGTCGGCGCACCGAAGCCGGCGCGCCGCAAGATGGCGGCTGCCGGGCAGGGAGGCGACTGATGATGCAGCTCCTGCGACGGCTGATCCTCGCGTTCGCCATGCTGGCCGCCGCCCTGCCGGCAGCCCATGCAGTGGCGCCCGACGAGGTGCTCGACGATCCGGCGCTGGAACACCGCGCCCGGGAACTGTCCGCCGAACTGCGCTGCATGGTCTGCCAGAACCAGTCGATCGACGACAGCGATGCGCCGCTGGCCAAGGACCTGCGCATCCTGGTGCGCGAACGGCTCGTCGCCGGCGACACCAACGCGGAGGTGGTCGACTTTCTGGTCGCCCGCTACGGCGAGTTCGTGCTGCTGAAGCCGCGCCTGTCGCTGCAGACGGTGGTGCTGTGGGGGCTGGCCCCGCTCGCCCTCGCCATCGGGCTGGTGGTGCTGTTTCTCGGCGCCAGGCGGCGCCGCGGGACCGCTTCGGTCGCCGCCAGCGGCGCGACGCGGCTGAGCGGCGAGGAGCAGGCCGAACTGGACCGGATCCTCTCCCGCGACAAGGAGGCGTGATCCGCTCCCGGTTTCGTGGTCTGTTGAGCGTCGGCGCGGGCTTCGAACGACACCCGCGTTCCGAACGACGAGAGCGCCCAACGAACGGAGAGCCGCATGCCCGCACAGCCAATCCGACTGACCTTCGAGGGCCATAACGGCGCGGAGCTCTCCGCCCGCCTCGACCTGCCCGCCGGGCCGGTGCGTGCCTATGCGCTGTTCGCCCACTGCTTCACCTGCTCCAAGGACGGGGCGGCGGGCCGGCGCATCGCCGAGGCGCTGACCGGCGAGGGCATCGCCGTTCTCCGGTTCGATTTCACCGGGCTCGGCGGTTCGGGCGGCGACTTTTCCTCCACCAATTTCTCCTCCAATGTGGAGGACCTCCTGAAGGCCGCAGCCTTCCTGCGCGAGACCCATGAGGCACCGAAGCTGCTGATCGGCCACTCCTTGGGCGGTGCCGCGATGCTGGCGGCCGCGCATGAGATTCCCGAGGCGCTTGCCGTCGCGACCATCGCAGCGCCGGCCGATGCCGATCACGTTCTCAAGAACTTCCATGGCGATCTGGAGCTTATCCGCGCGCAAGGGCGTGCGGATGTCGAGCTGGCGGGCCGGCGCTTCACCATCGAGAAGCAGTTCCTCGAGGATATCGCCGAGCAGAACGTGCGCGAGCGCGTCGCCCATCTTCACAAGGCGTTGCTGGTGCTGCATGCGCCGCGCGACGAGATCGTCGGCATCGACAACGCGACGCGGATCTTCGTGGCGGCAAAGCACCCCAAGAGCTTCGTGTCGCTCGACAGCGCCGACCATCTGCTGAACGACCCGGCCGATGCTGCCTATGCGGCGGGCGTCATCGCCGCCTGGGCCGCCCGCTATATCGGCAAGGCGCCCGAGGCGCCTTCAGAGACGGCGCAGGCCGAGGCGAAGGGCGTCGAGGTGAGCGAGACCGGGCTCGGCAAGTTCCAGGCGAGCGTGGTTGCCGGCCGGCATCGGCTGATCGCGGACGAGCCGGAAGCGGTCGGCGGCCTCGACAGCGGTCCGTCCCCTTACGACTATCTGGCTGCGGCGCTCGGCGCCTGCACGGTAATGACGCTGCGCATGTATGCCGAGCGCAAGGGGCTGGCGGTCGAGCGGATCTCTGCCACGGTGACCCACGGCAAGGTGCATGCGGCGGACTGCCTTGACTGCACCGAAGAACACCGCACGAGGGAAGGGCGGATCGATCGGTTCGAGCGGCGGATCGCCATCGAGGGCGATCTGGATGCGCAGACCCGCGCCCGCCTGCTGGAGATCGCCGACCGCTGCCCGGTGCATCGCACGCTGGAGGCCGGGGCCGCGATCGTCACCCGCGAGGCGTGAGCGGCCACGCCAACTGTTTTTCCTGCAACATTACGAAAGCTTAATCCCGCCGACAGGCGCCTGTAAGGCGACATGGTCCATATCAGTCAGGACAGCCGGTGAGCGCTTCCCCGCGAATGACCCACCGGCTCGAGATTTCCTGATCCCCCGGACAGTGATCCGGGTCCTGACGTGGAGAGCAACACATGTCGAACACCTACATCCCCTCGGCCCTTCGCCGCCTGCCGCGCGGCCGCACCAGCCTGGCGGCCGGTGCCCTGGCGCTCGGCCTTGCCGGCGCGATGAGCCTGCAGACGGTGGTGCCGGGCCAGTTCGCCCTCGCCGATCCGGTGCGGGTGGAGAGCGCGGCGCCGCAGAACTTCGCGAGCGTCGTCTCGGCGGTCAAGCCGGCGGTGGTCAGCGTGCGCGTGCGCACCGACGAGACGCCGCGGATGATGTCCAACCGCCAGGGCATTCCGGGCTTCGAGGACCTGCCGCAGGATCATCCGCTGCAGCGCTTCTTCCGCCGGTTCGGCGGCGAGCAGTTCGGCGGCGACCAGCGCCGCGAGCAGCCGCCGCGCCGCCATGGCATGAGCCAGGGCTCCGGCTTCTTCATCACCGGCGACGGTTATCTCGTGACCAACGAACATGTCGTGTCGAACGGCAGCGAGTTCACCATCGTCATGGATGACGGCAAGGAGTACGACGCGAAGCTGATCGGCGCCGACAAGCGCACCGACCTCGCCCTGCTGAAGGTCGACGGCGAGGGCCGCGAGTTCACCTATGTGGAATTCGCCCCCGACGCGCCGGAGGTCGGCGAGTGGGTCGTGGCCGTCGGCAATCCGTTCGGCCTCGGCGGTTCGGTGACGGCCGGCATCGTCTCGGCCCGCGGCCGCGATATTGGCGCAGGCCCCTATGACGACTTCATCCAGATCGATGCGCCGGTGAACCGCGGCAATTCCGGCGGTCCCGCCTTCAACGTCAAGGGCCAGGTGATCGGCGTCAACGCTGCGATCTTCTCGCCGTCCGGCGGCAATGTCGGCATCGCCTTCGCGATTCCCGCCTCGACCGCGACCGCGATCGTCCAGGACCTGAGGGACGACGGTACGGTGGTCCGCGGCTGGCTGGGCGTGCAGATCCAGCCGGTGTCCAAGGACATCGCGGAGAGCGTCGGTCTCGAGGAAGCCAAGGGCGCCATCGTGGCCGATGCCCAGGGCGACAGCCCGGCCCGCAAGGCCGGCATCCGCTCCGGCGACACGATCCTCGGCGTCGACGGCCAGCCGGTCGAGAGCCCGCGCGATCTGGCACGGATGATCGCCGCCTATCCGCCGGACACCGAGGTGACCCTCGACGTGTGGCGCGATGGCCGCGAGCAGGAGATGAAGGTCACCCTCGGCCGCCTGCAGGACGACGGTCCGACGACCGCAGCCGTCCAGCAGACCGGCAAGGACACGGCCTTCGTCGACAGCCTCGGCGTGGAGCTGGCTGCCGCCAGCGCCATGAAGGCCGGAGAGCGCGGCGTCGTGATCACCGATGTGCCGGCCGACAGCGCGGCAGCCGACAAGGGCCTGCAGCGCGGCGATGTCATCCTCGAGGTGGCGGGCCAGGCGGTGAACAACCCGGGCGAGGTCGCCAACGCGGTGCAGGGCGCCAGCGAGAACGGCCGCAAGTCCGTCCTGCTGCGGGTCGAGCGCAACGACGCCTCGCGCTTCGTCGCGGTGCCGGTCGAGCAGAACAAGGGCTGACCGCGAACACAGCCATCCCCCCGCCGGCCGTGGCGCCGGCGCGGGCATAGACTGCGGCAGGGTTTCCCCATGGGATGCCCTGCCGCCGGCCGAACCGGATGCGGCCATCCGACGACAAGCCCCCGGACGGGCGGCCTGTCATCCGGAAGGTCACCGGCATGCCAGGGGCAGGTCCGCAACCGCCACGAGGTGCATGCCAGGGGGCCGAAGCCCCGGGCCGCCCTGCGGTCCGGGGTTTTTTCGTCGCGTTCGACGGGAGCTCTTGCCGATGCTAAACCCAGCAAACAGAACCAGCCTGAAAACCGAGACCGGAGACACGGAAGAGGTCATGCGGATCCTGATTGTCGAGGACGACAAGGAAGCGGCGAGCTATCTGGCCAAGGCCTTTCGCGAGGCGGGCCATGTGGTCGACCATGCCGCCGACGGCGAGGAGGGCTACGACCTGGCGACCAGCGCGCCCTATGACGTGCTTGTGGTCGACAGGATGCTGCCGCGCCGCGACGGCCTGTCGCTGATTTCCGGCCTGCGCGCCGAAGGCCACCACACGCCGGTGCTGGTGCTCTCCGCGCTCGGCCAGGTCGACGACCGGGTGACGGGCCTGCGCGCCGGTGGCGACGACTACCTGCCCAAGCCCTATGCCTTTTCCGAACTGCTGGCCCGGGTGGAGGCGCTCGGCCGCCGGCCGCGCCAGCGCGAGGTGGAGACCAGCTACACGGTCGGCGACTTGACGCTCGACCGGCTGAGCCACACGGTGACGCGCTCGGGACAGGAAATTCCGCTGCAGCCGCGCGAATTCCGCCTGCTGGAATACCTGATGCAGCATGCCGGCCAGGTGGTGACCCGCACCATGCTGCTGGAGCATGTGTGGGAGTACCACTTCGACCCGCAGACCAATGTCATCGACGTCCACATCTCGCGGCTGCGCGCCAAGATCGACAAGGACTTCGACCGGCCCTTGCTGCACACGGTGCGCGGTGCCGGCTATACGATCCGCGACAGCGGCCGCGCATGAGCGAGATGACCGCGACCGGCCGGCTGTTCCGCACAACGGCGATCAAGCTCGCGCTGATCTATCTGGCGGCGCTGACGCTCGCCTCCGGTGCGGTCCTCGTCTATCTGTCGCAAAACACCGCCTCGGTGCTGCGCGAACAGGTGGTGGATACGGTCGATGCGGAGATTTCCGGCCTCGCCGACCAGTACCGCATCGGCGGCATCCGCGCGCTCGTTGCCACCGTCGACGCCCGCTCGCGCCGGCCCGGTGCCAGCCTCTATCTTGTTACCGACTTCGCCGCCAACCAGCTGGTCGGCAATATCGAGCAGCTCGACGACCGGGTGCTGGCCGGCGAGAGCGGCGAGTTGCAGCGCGTGATCTACACGCCCATCGGCGGCGGCCCCCGCCGCGAGGCGCTGGCCCGGGTGTTCCAGCTGTCCGGCGGCTTCCGCCTGCTGGTCGGGCGCGACCTGCAGGAGCAGCAATATTTCCGCTCGCTGCTGGCCGAGGCCATGCGCTTCTGGCTGTTCGTGCTGGCCGCGCTCGGGCTCGTCACCTGGGTGTTCGTCAGCCGCCGCGTGCTCAAGCGCATCGATGCGATGACCGCGACCAGCCGGCGGATCATGTCGGGCGATCTGAGCGAACGATTGCCGGTCGAGGGGAGCGGCGACGAGTTCGACCGCCTGGCGATCGGCCTCAACGCGATGCTGAACCGCATCGAGGCTCTGATGCAGGGCTTGAAGGACGTCTCCGACAACATCGCCCATGATCTCAAGACGCCGCTGACGCGCATGCGCAACCGGCTGGAAGAGGCGCTGCGCAGCGACCTGTCGGGCGACAGCAAGGCGCGGGAGGTGCTGGAGACCACCATCGACGACTGCGACGCCCTGATCCGCACCTTCAACGCGCTGTTGCGGATCGCCCGGGTCGAGGCCGGCTCCTCCGATGCGAGTTTCGACGAGATCGACGTGTCGGAACTGGTGCGCGAGGTCGCGGAACTCTATGCCCCGGTGGCCGAGGACGAGGGCGGCGGCATGGAGTTGCGCGTCACCGACGGGCTGCGAGTGTCGGGAAACCGCGAGCTGCTGGTCCAGGCGCTGATAAACCTTGTCGAAAACGCACTGAAATACGCTCGGCAGGACAAGGGCGAGGGCGCTAGGGTGGAACTGGAAGCGCGCGCGGAAGGCGGCGAGGTGCTGCTGGGTGTGCGCGACCACGGGCCGGGGATTCCCGACGCCGACAAGGAACGGGTGCTGCACCGGTTCGTGCGACTGGAGGCCAGCCGCAGCGCGCCCGGTTCCGGGCTCGGGCTCAGCCTCGTGGCGGCGGTCGCACGGCTGCATCGCGGGCGGCTGGAGCTCGACGATGCGCAGCCCGGCTTGATGGCGCGGTTGCGGTTGCCGGCGGCCGGCGGTGCGGATGGTGCCGTGCCGGCTGGCGGAGATTGAACAAGACAGCTCCTTGCCAGGGGGCGGATCGGGAGGTCGGATTGAACGACAGTGTCGCAGCCAAGGGCGCCGCAAACGACGGCGCCCGCAAGGGGAACGGCAACACGGGAAGCGCGGGCAATGTCCCCTTGCTGGCGGCTTTGACGGTGGTGCCGCTCGCCGAGAGCGATGCGGCAGCCGAGGCGCTGGTGCAGGACGTCGCCGACGTCCTGGATGCTCTCGGTCTGGACGCCGACCAGCGCGGCCACGTCGGTGCCTTCCTCGCAGGCGCGCTGACCAACGCGCCTTACCTGCGCGATCTCGCCCTTGCCGACCATGCCCGCCTTGCCGCCCTGCTGCAGGAGAACCCGCAGGCGCGGGTCGACCGGCTCGTCGCCGAGGCGCGGGACGTGACAGGCGAGGAGGAGGGCGCGGTGATGGCCGCCCTGCGGCGGCTCAAGCAGGACCTTGCCCTGACGCTGGCGCTCGCCGACATTGCCGGCGCGCTCGACCTCGATGCGGTGACCGGCGGGCTCAGCCGGTTCGCCGACGCGGCGCTGACGGCGGCGATCCGCTTCTGCCTGCGCGACCTTGCCCGGCGCGGCAAGTTCGAGATCCGCGACGAGACGGCCCCGGAAAAGGGCTGCGGCTTCGTCGTCCTCGCCATGGGCAAGTATGGTGCGCTTGAGCTGAACTACTCCTCGGACATCGATCTCATCGTGATGTACGAGCCGGAACTCGCGCCGGTGACGGGCGGGGCGGAGGCGCCGGTCGAGTTCGTGCGCATGACCAAGCGGCTCGTCAAGATGATGGGTGACCGCACGGCGGACGGCTACGTCTTCCGCACGGACCTGCGGCTGCGCCCGGATCCAGGCGCAACGCCCCTTGCCATGTCGATCCCGGCCGCGCTGGTCTATTACGAAAGCCTCGGCCAGAACTGGGAGCGCGCGGCCCTGATCAAGGCACGCGCCTGCGCCGGCGACGTGGCGTGCGGAGAGAGCTTCCTCAAGGAGATCGCCCCCTTCATCTGGCGCAAGTATCTCGATTATGCGGCGATTGCCGACGTGCATTCGATCAAGCGCCAGATCCATGTCCACAAGGGCCATGGCCGGATCGCGGTCGCGGGCCACAACGTCAAGCTCGGCCGCGGCGGCATCCGCGAAGTGGAGTTCTTCGCCCAGACCCAGCAGCTGATCGCCGGCGGGCGCATCACCGAACTGCGCGGGCGGCGCACGCTCGACACGTTGGCGACGCTTGCCGAGCTCGACTGGATCGCGGCGGACGCACGCGACGAACTGACCGAGGCCTACCTTTTCCTGCGGGCGGTGGAACACCGCATCCAGATGGTCAACGACGAGCAGACGCATATCCTGCCGGCGGAACCCGAGGCGCGGGCACGGGTCTCCCGGCTGATGGGCTTTGCCGAACTGGAGCCCTTCGAGGAAGAGCTGCGCACGCGGCTGAAGCGGGTGCAGAAGCACTATTCGGCGCTGTTCGAGAACGAGCCGGAACTGGCCTCCGACCTCGGCAATCTGGTCTTCACCGGCGACGACGACGACCCCGAGACGCTGGAGACCCTGTCGCGGCTCGGCTACAAGCGGCCGAAAGAGGCCGGCAAGATCATCCGCGCCTGGCATTTCGGCCGCTATCCGGCGGTGCGCTCGTCCAAGGCGCGCGAGCGGCTGACCGAGCTGCATCCGGTCCTGATCTCGGCGCTGGCCAGCACCGACAATGCCGACCAGGCTCTGATCGCCTTCGACGGTTTCCTGTCGAAGCTTCCCGCCGGCGTCCAACTGTTCTCGCTCCTGCGCTCCAACCCGCAGCTTCTGAAGCTGCTGGCGACCGTGATGGGCGCGGCCCCCCGCATGGGCGAGGTGGTCTCCAAGCGGGTGCATGTGCTTGATGCGGTGATGGATCCGGCCTTCTTCGGCGCAATGCCGACGTCCCAGGAGTTCCGCGCCGGCCTTGCCCGCACGCTCGATCTCGCCCGGTTCTACGAAGACGCGCTCGACCGGGCGCGGATCTTTGCGCAGGAGCAGCAGTTCCTGATCGGCCTGCGGCTGCTCTCCGACACGCTGAACGCCCATCAGGTGGGAGAGGCGCTCGCCCGTCTCGCCGAGAGCGTCGTTGCCGGCCTGATGCCTTTCGTGATCGGCCAAGTGGCGGAAAATCACGGGCGGTTGCCCGGTGCCGACTGGGCGGTGGTCGCCATGGGCAAGCTCGGCGGACGCGAGATGACGGCGGCTTCCGATCTCGACCTCATCCTGCTTTACGACCATCCTGAGGACGGGGCGGAGACCGACGGCAAGCGACCGCTGGCGGCCAGCCAGTATTTCATCCGCCTGACCCAGCGGCTCGTCGCGGCGCTGTCGGCGCCGACGGCGGAGGGACGCCTCTACGAGGTGGACTTCCGCCTGCGCCCGTCGGGCAATGCCGGTCCGCTGGCGACGCGGCTTGCCGCATTCGAGGCCTATCAGGTCAAGGAGGCCTGGACCTGGGAGCACATGGCGTTGACCCGGGCGCGGGTGATCGCACGGTCTTCGGATGCCTTTGCCGCAAGGATCGAGGGCCTTATCCGCGAGACGCTGGCCCGGCCCCGGGATGCGGACAAGATCGCATCCGAAGTTGCGTCGATGCGCGGACGGATCGAGGCGGAGAAGGGGACCGCGGACATCTGGGACCTGAAACAGGTTGCCGGCGGCATGGTCGATGTGGAGTTCCTGGCCCAGTATCTGCAGCTTGTGAATGCGCAGGCGCATCCCGAGATCCTGTCGCAAACGACGGAGACGGTGCTGGAGCGGGCGCGCGATGCCGGTCTGCTGTCGGCTGGCGATGCCGAGGCCTTGTTGCCCGCGATCCGCCTGTATCACGCGCTGACCCAGGTGCAGCGCCTGACGCTCGAGGGCACGTTCAAGGCCGATGCGGTGCCCAAGGGCGTGCGCGAGCTGCTTGTGCATGCCGGCGAGGCGCCGGACTTTTCCCATCTGGAGGCTATGCTCGCCGATCGGCAGAAGCAGGTGCGCGAAACGTTCGAGAAGCTGGTGGGGAAGGTCTCGGCCAAGGCCGAGTAAAGCGGCGCAGCCACCCCGGAGGGGACGACGCGCTGTTGCGCGTCGCCGCTATCCGGCAATCGGGCGGGAGCTATCGCGACTTCAGCAGATCCAGCGCATAGGCGTCGAGCTGCTCGGACACGGTGCCCCAGCCGTCATGGAAGCCCATGTCCTCGTGAGTCTTGCGGGCGTCGGTCGAGCGGTGCCGGGCAATGGCGGTGTAGGTCGTGCCGCCGTTGCCGTCGTCCTCCAGCAGCAGGATGGCGGTCATGAACGGGTCCGGCGCGGGCTTCCAGCCCTCGGTATAGGCGTCGGTGAAGACCAGCTTTTCCTGCGGCACGACCTCGAGGAACACGCCTTCGTTGGCCATCTCGTTGCCTTCCACCTCGAAGGTGGTGTTGAAGCGGCCGCCGACCCGCAGGTCGATCTCGCAGGCCGTGACCTTGTGGGGTCGTGGCACGAAGAAGTGCTTGATGTGCTCGGGCGTCGTCCAGCATTCCCACAGGATCGAGCGCGGCGCCTTGAGCGTGCGCTTCAGGATGAGATCGGTTTCCGGATCAAGTTTCATCGGTTCTCTCTTTCACGATCTTGGCGACATAGGCGTCGAACTGGTCCATCCGCGAAGTCCAGAGCGCCTGCTGTTCCGCCAGCCAATGGGTGACGGGCGCTATTCCGTCCGCCGAAAGCCGGCAGTATCTCACGCGTCCCTTCTTCGTCGTCTCGATCAGCCCGGCTGCTTCCAGCTTGGACAGGTGACCCATGAACGAAGGCAGGGCCATGGCATGAGCCGAGGCCAGTTCACTCACCGAAGCCGGTCCCCGCGCCAGGCGGGAGACGACAGCCCTGCGTGTCTCGTCGCTGAGGGCAGCGAACTTGAGGTTCAGGTTCGGATCATGCTTAGCCATTTGCCTAACTATCCACTTACCGTGAAGAGGTCAACGGAAATTTAGGTCAACGCCTAAGTTTCCGGAATAGGCCGGCCCGGCGGCGTGGTGTCGCAGGGCGGAAAGCTGCGCAAACGGGAAAGGGCCCGCGATGCGGGCCCTGCAAGTCGGAATGAGCGTTGTGCGGCAGGGGTAGGCGTGCGGATCAAGCAGCCTTGCTGGCCATGCGTGCCTCGACAGGCAGCGTGACGGTCACAGTGGTTCCCTTGCCGACGCTGGAGCGGATTTCCATTGTGCCGCCATGCATCTTCACCAGCGACTGGGCGATGGCCAGGCCGAGGCCGGACCCCTTGTGCGTCTTGGTGAACTGGTTCTCCACCTGGACGAAGGGCTTTGCCAGCCGCGAGATATCGCTCTCGCGGATGCCGATACCGGTATCGGAAATCGCGATCACGACGGCATTGGTGCCGTCCATCCGGCCATGGGTGGCGGCCAGGGTCACCGAGCCGTTGTCCGGGGTGAACTTGACCGCATTGGCGAGAAGGTTGAGCAGCACCTGCTTTACCGCGCGCCGGTCGGCGGAGAGCGTCAGGCCTTCCTCGGTCTCGCTGGTGACGGAGATGGCCTTTTCGGCGGCAGCGGCGGAGATGATGCGCGTCACGTCGGTGACGATCGCGCCGAGATTGACCGCCTCGCGCTTTAGCTCCATGCGTCCAGCTTCGATCTTCGACATGTCGAGAATGTCGTTGATGACGTTCAGCAGGTAGCGTCCGCTGTCGTGAATGTCCGTGCAGTACTCGCGGTACTTGTCGGACCCGAGCGGGCCGAACATGCCCTGGTCCATGATCTCGGAGAAACCGATGATCGCGTTGAGCGGCGTGCGCAGCTCGTGGGAGATATTGGCCAGGAACTCGGACTTGGCCTGGTTGGCCTCTTCCGCCTTGGTTTTCTCTTCGGAGTACTTCTCGGCAAGCTCCACCAGCTGCTGGGCCTGGACTTCCAGCTTCTGGCGCGACTGGCGAAGGTCGGCGACGGTGGCCATCAGCCGCCGCTCGCTCTCCATCAGCTTTTCCTCGTGACGCTTCAGCGCCGTAATGTCCGTGCCGACGGAGACGAAGCCGCCATCCTTGGTCCGGCGCTCGGAAATCTGCAGCCAGCGACCGTCGGCCAGTTGGGCCTCATAGGACGAGGAGGGGTCGGAGGCATCGCTGCCGATGGTCGGGCTCGCCGACACAACGGTCTGGCGGGCGGCGGCCATCACCTGCGCATAAGGTGTACCGGCCTTGATTGCGGAATTCGGCAGGTTGTGCAGCGTCTGGTAGTTGGAATTGCACATCACCAGACGGTTTTCGGTGTCCCACAGGACGAAGGCTTCCGAGATCGTCTCGATGGCGTCGCGCAGGCGCAGGTCCGCGGTGCGGCTCTGCTCGGCGAGCTGCTTTTGCTCGGTAATATCGATGCAGATGCCGATGAGGTGCGGCTCGGCGATACCCGGCTCGCTCTGCACTTCGGCGCGGGCGCGCAGCCACACCCAGTCGCCATTGGCGTGGCGCATGCGGAACATGCGGTCGACGGTGGTCTCGCCGGTCTCCAGCAGCGACTCTGCCAGTTCGTAGAGGTCGATGTCGTCCGGATGGGCGAGGGCGGAGATCTCCGCAAAGCCGAGAATGTCGTCGCGCGGCTGCAGGCCGAGCATCTCGTAGAGCGAGGCGGACCAGAAGATGCGGCCGCGCGACAGGTCCCAGTCGAACAGGCCGCAGCGGCCGCGGTTGAGAGCAAGGTCGATGCGGGCGCGGGTGGCGGCGTAGATCTGGTCGGCCTGCTCGGCGCGCGTCGCCTGGGCGAAGAAGGCGTAGATGAGCACCAGGAGAACCGAGGCCGTGCCGACGAACAGCGTCACGTTGGCCGACACGCTGGCCCGCCAATCGGCAAAGATCATGTCCTTGGACTGGATCAGGGCGACCATGCCGAGCCGGCCGTCGAGGTGATGAACGGTGGCATAGGCCTCGTCCGGTTCGCCCGCGGAGACGGTGAGAACGCCGGCGCGGGCGCCGAAGACGGTGAGCGGCTGGCCGGCGCCGAGCAGGTCGGCGAGCGGGCGGCCTTCCAGATCGGAGCGGATCGGCGCGGTGGCCATGATCACGCCGTCCGGATCGGCGACGAGAATGCGGCGGCCGTCGCCGGTGGCGCGCGGCGGCAGGCTGTCGGCGAGGGCGGCCTGAAGCGCGGTGCTGAAACCCTGCTCGGGAAGGGCGGCCTCGGCGGTCGACAGGCGGGCTGCCAGCGTGGTCGCGATCATCGTCAGGTCGTCGCGGGCCCGCAGATCGGTCTCCTCATGCTCGTAGGAGAGCGTGAGGGCGCGATAGGTTGCCAGCGTCGCGATGAAGACGATGCACAAAATGGGAATGGCGCGACGGAAGAAGGGTTCCGCGGTCAGCAGTCGCTGATAGGCGGGCTGCGCCAGAAGGCGGATGTGCCCGGTCAGCGACTGCGAATCACGCTGTCGTTTCAACATGTCCGCGAATCGACGCGCGGACGCAGCCCCTGCAAAGGCACGCGCCATCGTAATGGCCCCCGATGTGTCGATTTTGCCGCAAACAGAACGCAACCGGCGCTCGAATCATTTTCATTTGAATCGCATTCGCCTGCTTTGTCCAGAGTCCCCCAAGAAAAATATAGTTAATGGAAGCTTAATGCGATTTGCAAAACGCACAACTCTTGCGAGTCCCGCGCGGCCAACATGAAACGGGCCGCCGGGGCTGTCTGGGATGACTGCTCCGACGGCCCGAAAGCCTGATTCGAACGGCAATTGATGTCCTATTGCAGGCAGCGCTCGACGATGTCGCGCATGTCGACGGAAAGGCCTGTTTCCGCCGCAAGGCGCCGAAGGGCCGCCTCTGCGTGGGCACGGCGACCGGGCTCCAGCGCGCGCCAGGACCGGAAGGCCGACATCATGCGCGCCGCCGCCTGGGGATTGCGTCGGTCGAGATCGCGGGCGAAGTCGGCGACAAAGTCGAAGCCCGCACCGTCCGGGCGGTTGAACTGGCTCTGGTTGCCGCTGGCGAAGGCGCCGACCAGTGCGCGGACGCGGTTCGGATTGCCGGGCGAGAAGGCGGGATGCCCGGTGAGTTCGCGAACCCGCTCAAGGGTCGAGGCATTGGGCGCGGTTGCCTGCACCATGAACCACTTGTCCATGGCGAGCGGCACTGCACGGTAGCGCTCCTCGTAGGCCGCAAGGGCTGCATCCCGGCCCGGCAAGGCGGCATGGGTGAGCACCGACAGCGCCGCGAAGCGGTCCGTCATGTTGTCGCTGGTCTCGAAATGGGCCTGCACGAGGTCATTGCCCACCGGGTCCGTGCCGTGGCCGAGATAGTCGAGCAGCGTGTTGCGCAAGGCCCTGCGGCCGGCCGAGCGGGCATCCGGCGAGAAAACCGCCTCGTCCTGCATCGTTTCGTAGGTCGCCAGGATCGTCGGCGCGATGCCGTCGGCAATCGCACGGCGGAAGGCGGCACGCGCGGTATGAACGGCATCCGGATCGACGTCGTGGCCGATCTCGCGGGCGATGTCCGCCTCGCCCGGAAGTTGCAGGCATAGTGCCCGGAAGGCCGGTTCGAGGCTGTCGTCGGCGACATTGGCGGCGAAGGCGGCGATCAGCGCCGGGCTGACCTCCACCGCCTCCTGCCGCGCCGTGCCGGCGGTTGCTGCGATCAGGGCCGTCATCACGACGCTTTGCAGCGCCTCCCAGCGGTTGAAGGGGTCCTTGTCGTTGGCGGCAAGGAACAGCAGGTCGCTCTCGCTCAGATCGCTCTTGAGCGACACCGGTGCCGAGAAGCCGCGCAGCAGCGAGGGGATTGGCCGTTGCTTCAGGCCGGTAAACACCACGGTCTGCACCGGATTGCGGATGTGCAGCACGTCGCCGGTCGTATCGGCGCCGGTAATCGTCGCGGGCGCCAGTTCCTCGCCGTCCGCTCCCATGAGGCCGACGCGCACGGGAATGTGCATCGGCTGCTTGTCCGGCTGCTTCGGGGACGGAGCCAGTTGCTGGCGGAAGGTGAGGGTGAGCCGCCCGGCCTCGTTTTCATAGGCGCTGTCGACCTTGAGCACCGGCGTTCCAGCCTGCTCGTACCACAGTGAGAACTGGTCGAGATCGAGCCCGCTCGCTTCCTGGAAGCAGGCCAGGAACGCCTCGATCGTCGTTGCCTCTCCGTCGTGACGACGGAAATAGAGATCCATGCCTGCACGGAACGCCTCTTCGCCGATGAGGCATTTCAGCATGCGCACGACTTCCGCGCCCTTCTCGTAGACGGTGGCCGTGTAGAAGTTGTTGATCTCGTGATAGAGGCGCGGGCGTACCGGATGGGCGAGGGGGCCGGCATCCTCGGGAAACTGGTGCGACTTCAGCAGCCGCACGTCGGCGATTCGCTTGACCGCGCGCGAGCGCATGTCTGCCGAGAATTCCTGGTCGCGAAAGACGGTCAGGCCTTCCTTCAGGCAGAGCTGGAACCAGTCGCGGCAGGTGATGCGATTGCCCGTCCAGTTGTGGAAGTACTCGTGGGCAATGACGGTCTCGATGCCGGCATAGTCCTGGTCGGTTGCCGTTTCCGGGCGGGCCAGGACGTATTTGTCGTTGAAGATGTTGAGGCCCTTGTTCTCCATCGCGCCCATGTTGAAGTCGGACACGGCGACGATGTTGAACACGTCGAGATCATAGGCCCGGCCGAAGACCTCCTCGTCCCAGCGCATGGAGCGCTTCAGGCTGTCCATCGCCCAGTCGCAGGCGCCTTCGTTGCCGTGTTCGACATAGATGTTGAGCGCGACGTCGCGGCCCTCGCAGGTCCGGAAGCTGTCGCCGACGCAGGCAAGGTCGCCTGCGACCATGGCGAACAGGTAGGCGGGCTTGGGGTGCGGATCGTGCCAGACGGCATAGTGGCGGTCGGTTCCCGGCACCGGGCCGCTTTCGACGGGATTGCCGTTGCCCAGCAGGACCGGTGCCTCGCCGAGGCGGGCCTCGATCCGGGTGGTGTAGACAGCCAGGCAGTCGGGCCGGTCCAGGAAATAGGTGATGCGCCGGAAGCCCTCGGCCTCGCACTGGGTGCAATAGGTGCCGTTCGACCGGTAGAGCCCCATCAGCTTGGTGTTGGCATCGGGATCGAGCGCCGTCTCGATCTCCAGCGTGAAGGGACCTGAGGGGGGCGATGAGATTTCCAGCCTGTCCGGGGCGACAGTGTAGTCCGCATCCGCCAATACGCGTCCGTCGAGCGAAAGGGCGGTCAGGCGAAGCTCGTCGCCGTCCAGAACCAGCGGTGTTCCAGGCGCCGTATCTGCCGCCCGCTCGAGAGCCAGCTGTGCCCGGACCTTTGCCGAGCGGGGCGCCAGGCGTATGTCGAGATGTACGGTCGAGATCCGGTAGGCGGGTGCCCGGTAGTCTTCCAGGCGAATGGGAGCGGGAGATTCTGGACGCATGAAGGCTCCTTCCTGCGGCTGCGGTCGACGGTTCCTCACGTTAGCGGGAGTGCCGGACCGGCTGCATTGACAAGGGTCATCGGGCCGCCCGCGTCATGGCTGCGGGCGTTCGTGCCCGAAGCTCAGCAGATCGACCGGGCCATGTCGACGAGGCGCAAGGTCAGGTCGCTGTCCGGATCGGCCAGTGGTGCGAGGACGGTGAAATGGTTGTCCTGGCCGCGAATGTCGAGTTCGGTCGCGACCCCGCCGCGTTGCCAGACATCGGCGATCACCCGCGACTGGCGGATGAACTCCGACGATTCGCCGCCTCCGACCGCAGCAACGAGCCGTGTGCCCGGCTGGGCGGCAAAGGCGATCGGGGAAACGTCGATGGCTTCCTTGCGGTCGAGGCGCAGCTTCTCGTTCAGCGAGGTGCCGATCAGCGGCTGCAGGTCGAAGACGCCGGAAATGGCGAGCCCCGCCGGTACCAGGCCGCGCGGCAGCCCGCGGCTGCCCCAGTCGGTCGCGAGCAGGGCGGCGGTCAGCTGTCCTCCGGCGGAATGGCCATAGGCCAGCACGGGACGGCGGTACCGTTCCCACAGATGACCGACCAGCCGCCGGATCTCCTCGATGATGTCGCCGACGCGAACCTGCGGGCAGAGCGAGTAGTTGGCGATGGCGACGGGAACCCCGTGGGCATTTAGGCCCTTGGCCATATGGGAGAAGAAGGTGCGGTCGAGGCCCTGCCAGTAGCCGCCATGGATGAAGAGGCCAAGCGGCCCGCGGTCCGGCATGCCGCTCTTGGGAAGGAAGAGATCGTAGACCGTCCGCTCTCCCAGTTCGTAGGCGGTTGCGAGCGTGCAGTTGGCTTCGCTGCGATAATGCGCGGCGTCGCGAACCCAGCCCTCGATAATCACGGGATGCTCGGGCACCAGCGCCCGGTTGTTGTATTCGGCCTCGTAGTCGATCACGCGTTCGCTCCCGTTTGACGAGATGTCTCTTAGCTGCTGAGCGGTGCCGAGTACAGAGACGGGGCTGCCAGCGCGGAACGGGAAGGAAAGAGAACGCACTGGCCGTTGACCTTCACGCGATGTTCGGCAGCTGCAGGGTCGCGTTTCGGACGCAATCCGCGCTATTGTGCCGGGAAAGGTAACGACCGGCGTATGACGCGAATGCGGGCGGGATATCTGGCGAGCAGGGTGCAGGGACGGCGCAGCTACGCATGGACGAACAGCGAGTTGAGCAGGTGGCACGCGAGCGCCGTGTCTATTCGATTACCTGGGTGGTGGGAACGGCATTTGGCCTGTTGATCGGCGTCTCGATGTTGCTGGTGCTCGGTCTGGCCGTTTCAGCCAACATGCAGAACACCTTCTCGCTGCTGAACGACAAGGCGGTGCTGACGACCAATTCACTGGAGCGTCGGCTGCGCGACCATCTCGATCTCGCCTCGCAGGCTGTCGTGCAGCTCAAGACGGTGTTCGACGGACGCGAACTCGGCGACAAGCTGGAAGACCTGAGCGGCGAACTGATCGCCGCCGTCCACGCCAACCCATCGCTCGATGCCCTGGTGGTGAACGATGCTGCCGGCGATGGATTCGGGATCTATCGTTCGCCTACCGGAAAGCTCTGGCCGTTTCGTCGCCAGCAGATCCCCGAGGAGGCCAAGCTCTACGTACTGCCGCAGATGACTGCCAATTCGCCCGCGACCTGGGGACCATTGGTGACCTCGGGCGGCATGCTCTATGCCAACGTCACCGTTCCTCTTGTCCGCGGCGAAACCCTTATCGGCTATCTGACGGCCGCCGTCTCCATCGACGAACTCGGCCGCACCGTGCGTCAGCTCGACGAAGGCCAGCACTCGACCGTCTTCATCATCGCCAACGGCAACGAGGTGATCGCCCATTCGGATATCGAGGACTATGCCGCGCCGGGCGGCGAGGTGCCGCGTCTTCCGATGACCGTCGAGCAACTGGGCGACAAGGCGCTGGCGCGCCTTGGCACGTCGAAGCCGATGGAGAACTTCCAGCAGGCGAGCGCGGCAGGCGTCGAGGTGCGGGACCTCGACAACGACTACGGCGGCCCCGACTATCTGTCGATGACCAAGGTCATCGCAGGCTACGGGCCGGGGGTGTGGACGGTCGGTCAGTACTATGTCGCCTCCACCATCTCGCGCGAGGTGCAGCGACTGTTCGGCTCTGCTGTGGTCGGATTGCTGTCCATCCTGCTGGCGGTCGGCCTGTCGGTTCTTCTGGTGCGGCGTGCCACCCGGCCGCTGGCGGAGATTTCGCGGCAGGCGCGTTTCGTCGGCGAGCTGGATTTCGACAAGGTCGAGCATCTGCCGCGCAACATGGTGCGGGAGATCGACCAGGTCTTTCAGGCCTTCAATGCGATGGTCAGCGGCCTGCGGGCGATGAACACCTACGTCCCGCGCTCCCTGTTCCGCAAGCTGATGCGCCTTGGCGTCGACAAGGCGGCGGTGGCGAGCGAACGCGACCTGACGTTCATCTTTACCGACATTGTCGGATTTACCTCGATGTCGGAAAACCTGACGGCGGCGCAGACTGCGGATATTCTCAACGAGCATTTCGCCTTGCTGGTCGCGGCCGTCGAGCGGGAAGGCGGGACCGTCGACAAGTTCATTGGCGATGGCATGCTTGCCTTCTGGGGGGCGCCGGACGAGCGTGCGGATCACGCGCTTGCAGCCGCCCGCGCCTGTCTCGGCATCGCAGCTGCCCTGAGGGAGGGGAACACCCGGGCGCGTGGCAACGGCGGCAAGATGGTGCGCATGCGCATCGGTCTGCATACCGGCCGCGTCGTCGTCGGCAACGTCGGTGCGTTGGACCGCTGGAACTACACGGTTGTGGGCGATGCGGTGAACCTGTGCGAAAGGCTCCAGTCCTTCGGCAGGGACGTGGCGCCGCAAGACGAGATGGTGATCCTGGCCAGCGACACCGCCGTCAGCCGTATCCAGGCCCAGTCGGGCGGCATGATCGCCGCCGGTGCGGCACGAAAGGTGGGAACGCACCGCCTGCGCGGCCGCAGCGAGGCGATCGCGGTCTGGCGGCTCGACGAAACGGTCACGCCGGAGGGGCTTTGCATTCCCGGCTCCGGCATCGATCTGGCGGGCTGACGGCCTGCTTGGGGTTTTCACAACAGTTTTTCAAGGCGATGTCATTAATTTGTGATGCCGGTCACACGAGCCTGCGCTAGCACTGTTAAGAGCGACAAGGGGGCAAGGGACAACACGCACTTTCGTGCTGGCACTGGTCTCCTATAATGGCGCGACAACGGAAAACACCGAGGGCGTCTGGAGGAGGAAAAGCCACGTGGATGTGTTGACGATCGACGGGCTGAGTGTCGATTTCCTGACCGGCGAAGGCCGCATCCGAGCCGTCGACGATGTCTCCTTTTCCGTTCCCCGCAACCGGACCGTGGCCCTTGTGGGAGAGTCCGGCTCCGGCAAGACCGTCATCTCCCAGACGATCATGGGCCTGCTGCCGGAAAAGGCACAGATCACGGGCGGCCGCGTGTTGTTCAGGGAGAACGACACGGCTGCCGCGGTCGACATCGCCGCCCTCGACCGCAAGGGGGCGGCCATGCGCGCCATCCGCGGCAACCGGATCGCCATCATCTTCCAGGAGCCGATGACGTCCCTGTCGCCGCTTCACACGATCGGCGACCAGATCGGCGAGGCGGCCGAGCTGCATCGGGGCGTCAGCGCGCAGGAGGCGCGCGAACTGACGCGGGAAATGCTGCGGCTGGTGCGCTTCCCCGATCCTGCGCGCTCGCTCGATTCCTATGCCTTCGAGCTGTCGGGCGGCCTGCGCCAGCGTGCGATGATCGCCATGGCGATGATCTGCCATCCTGCCCTGCTGATTGCGGATGAGCCGACCACTGCCCTCGACGTCACCATCCAGGCCGAGATCCTCAAGCTCATCAAGGATGTGCAGGCCGAGCTGCAGATGTCGACGCTGCTCATCACCCATGACTTCGGCGTCGTCGCCAACATGGCGGACGAGGTGGTGGTGATCTATCACGGCCGGATCATGGAGCGCGGCAGCGCGGCCTCGCTCTTTTCCAACCCTCGCCACGATTACCTGAAGGCACTGCTGAATGCGGTGCCACGCTTCGGTATGGACGAGGGCGAGAGGCTGGTGCCGATCCGCCCGATCGAGCCGCATGCGGAAGGCTTCCTCAAGAAGCGTTCGTCCGAGCGGGCTTGCGCCGTCGGGCAGCCGCTGATGAGCATGATCGATGTCACCAAGCGCTTCACGACCCGCAAGGGCGGGTTCCTGGGGGGCGGGACACGGTCCGTGCTTGCGCTCGACAACATCAACCTGACGGTCAGGCGAGGCGAATGCCTCGGCCTTGTCGGCGAGAGCGGCTCCGGCAAGACGACGGCTGCCAAGGCGATCCTGCGTGCCATCGAGATCAACGAGGGCGCGATCCGCTACGACTGCGGCGACGGGCCCGTGGATGTCGCCAGTCTGCAAGGGGCGGATCTGCTCGAGTATCGCCGGCGGGTCCAGCTGATCTTCCAGGATCCGTTCTCCTCGCTGAACCCGCGCATGACGGTGAACGAGCTGCTGGCGGAGCCGCTGGTCATCCACAAGGTCGGCACGCCCGAGGAGCGGGCAGAACGGGTGCGCGAACTGATGCGCCTCGTCGGCCTCGATCCGCGCTTTCTGCGCCGCTACCCGCATTCGTTCTCCGGCGGTCAGCGCCAGCGCATCGGCATCGCGCGTGCATTGGCGCTCAATCCGGAGTTCATCCTTTGCGACGAGCCGACATCGGCGCTCGACGTCTCGGTCCAGGCGCAGATCCTCAACCTGTTGCGGGATCTGAAGAAGGAACTCGGCCTCACCTATCTTTTCGTCAGCCACAATCTGGCGGTTGTTGATTACATCGCCGAGAGGCTGGCGGTGATGTGCCGCGGCCGTGTCGTCGAGGTCGGCAGTACCCGCAATGTGATCGGAAACCCGCTGCATCCCTACACACGCGCATTGCTGGCTTCCGTTCCCGAGCCCGATCTGAACGCGCCTCTGGATTTTGCGGCACTGGAAGCCGGACGAGCCTCGGAGCCTGATCTCTGGCCGGAGCCGTTCCGTATTGTCGACGGTGTCCGTCCGGTGCTGGTGGAGATGGAGACCGATCACTTCGTATGTGCGCCGGGTCTCGTCGGTGACGGCGCGCCGGCCTCGATGGAGGCAGCCCAATGACATCCCGTACCGTGCTGCCTGCGCTTGCCCTGTTCTGCACGTCCCTCCTTGCGGCGTTGCCGGCGTCGGCATTGACGCTGAAGGAGACGCCGTCCCTGGCCCCGCGCGTCGGCAGCGACCTGCCGCCGGTTTCGGAGCGGGTGCCGGCAGAGCCGTTGATCGTCGACCTGGAGGCACGTGGCCGCGAGATCGGCACGCCGGGTGGCAAGATCGACACACTGATCGGCCGCTCTCGCGACGTTCGCCTCATCAACGTCTGGGGCTATGCCCGTCTCGTTGCCTATAACGAGAAACTCGAACTGGTGCCCGACATCCTCAAGGACTTCGTCGAGGAGGACGGGCGCAGTTTCACCCTCACCCTGCGCAAGGGACACAAGTGGTCGGACGGCCACCCGTTCACCTCCGAGGACATCCGCTTCTGGTACGAGGATGTTGCCTCGAATGCCGAGTTGCAGCCTTCCGGCCTGCCGCAGTTCATGCTGGCTGGCGGGAAGCCGCCGATCTTCGAGGTGATCGACGAGACGACCGTCCGCTTCACGTGGGAGGCTCCCAACCCGCTGTTCAAGCCGGAGCTAGCCAAGTCGCGCCCGCCCTTCATCTATCGTCCGGCGCACTACCTGAAGCAGTTCCACGCGCGCTACGGGGATGCGGAGAAGATCCAGAAGCTGGCGGAAGAGCGCAAGCTGCGCAGCTGGGCCGCGCTCTTCAACAAGATGGACGACATGTATGATGCCCGGAACCCGGAGCTGCCGAGCCTGCAGCCATGGGTGAGGCTGGTGGATGACAGCGAGCGGCGGTTCGTGCTGCACCGCAATCCGTTCTACCATCGGATCGACTCCGCAGGGCAGCAGCTGCCCTATCTCGACAGCGTCGTGATGACGGTGGCCGACGGCAAGATTATCGCCGCGAAGACCCAGGCCGGCGAGGCCGACCTGCAGGCGCGCAATATCGGCTTTTCCGACATCACGATCCTCAAGCGCGGTGAAAAGCTCGGCCGGTTCGAGACGTATCTGTGGCCGATCAGCAAGGGCTCGCAGATTTCCCTGCAGCCCAACCTGACGGTCGCCGATCCGGTCTGGCGCAAGCTGATGCTGGATACGAGGTTCCGCCGTGCGCTCTCGCTCGGCATCGACCGCGAGATGATCAACAAGGTGCTTTATCTCGGGCTTGCCACGCCGGGTAACGACACGGTGCTCGAGCAGAGCCCGCTGTATCGCCAAGAGTACCGCGATCTCCATGCCCAGTTCGACCCCGAGGAGGCGAACCGCCTGCTGGACGAGATCGGCCTGACGGAGCGCCGGGGCGACGGGGTGCGGCTGATGCCGGACGGCCGGCCGCTCGAGATCATCGTCGAGGCGACCGGCGAGAGCCAGGAAGAGCTCGATGCACTGGAACTCGTCGGCGAGACCTGGCGCGAGATTGGTGTGAAGCTGTTCGCCAAGCCGAGCCAGCGCGACATCATCCGCGAACGGGCGCTGTCGGGTCTGCTGGTCATGTCGGTGTGGGCGGGTTTCGAGAACGGGATTCCGACCTCGGAAATGCCGCCGGAGGACTTTGCGCCGGTGCGCAGCGACTTCCTGTCCTGGTCGCGTTGGGGCAATTGGTACGAGACCGACGGTCAGACCGGAGAAAAACCGGACTGGGAGCCGGCGATCCGGCTGACGCAGCTCTACGACGACTGGCTGAAGTCCAGCTCCGAGGAGGAGCGGACGGAAATCTGGCACGAGATCCTGAAGATCCATGCCGAGGAGACCATTCATATCGGGCTGGTGTCGGAAGTCCGCCAGCCGGTTGTGGTGAAGGGCCTCGGCAATGTGCCGAAGGAAGGCATCTACGGCTGGGATCCCGGTGCCCAGTTCGGCATTCACCGAATGGACGAGTTCTACCGGAAGTGACGTGAGAATGGCGCTGCGGGGCGCTGGGGGAACCGCTTGATGCTCTACTATATCGTGCGCCGGGTGTTGACGATGATCCCGACGCTGTTCGTGATCAGCCTGCTGACATTCGTCATCATCGAGCTTCCGGCCGGTGACTATATTTCCAACCAGATTGCCGCTCTGCGGGCGACCGGAGAAAGCGCATCCATCGCCAAGCTCGAGTTCCTGCGGGCGGAGTTCGCGCTCGACCGGCCGTTCCTGGAGCGCTACCTGATCTGGATCGGCCTTTGGCCGGGGGTGCACGGCTTCGACGGGCTGCTGCAGGGCAATTGGGGCTGGTCTTTCGAATACGAGAAGCCGGTGTCCGAAGTGGTGGGGCCGACCCTGCCGCTGACCATCGTGCTGAACACGGCGACGATCCTGTTCGTCTATGTCGTCTCCTTCCCGATCGGCATCTATTCGGCGACCCGGCAATATTCCTGGGGTGACTACGGCTTCACGTTCATCGGCTATATCGGGCTTGCGACGCCGAACTTCCTTCTCGGCCTGATCATGCTGTATTTCGCCAATCTCTGGTTCGGCCTCTCGGTCGGCGGGCTCATGGCGCCGGAATATATCGGCCAGCCCTGGAGCGTGGGGAAGGCGCTGTCGGTGCTGGCGCACCTGATCGTGCCGACGGTGGTCATCGGAACCGCCGGCACGGCGGCGATGATCCGGCGGCTGCGGGCGAACCTTCTGGATGAACTCCACAAGCAATACGTGACGACCGCGCGCGCCAAGGGCCTGCGCGAATCCCGCCTCCTGGTGAAGTATCCGCTGCGCATGGCGCTCAATCCGTTCATTGCCGATATCGGCAACCTGATCCCTTCGCTCGTCTCCGGCTCGGTCATCGTGTCGGTCGTGCTCAACCTGCCGACCGTCGGACCGGTGCTGCTGAATGCCCTTCAGTCGCAGGACCAGTTTCTCGCCGGCTTCATCCTGCTCTTCGTCGCGGTCCTGACGCTGATCGGCATGCTGGTATCCGACCTGCTGCTGGCGGTCCTCGACCCGCGCATCCGGCTTGGGGGGAAGGCGTGATGAGCATGCGCAACGAGCCCGAGCACTACGTCAATCCGGATGTGTTCAACCCGTCTCACGCAGAATCGCTGACCCCGGAGCAGGAGCGCTACTACCAGGCCTCGCAGTGGACGATCATGTGGTGGAAGTTCCGCCGCCATCGGGTCGCCGTGTGGTCGGGCGTGATCCTCATCCTGTTCTACCTGTGCGTCCCGTTTGCCGAGATCATCGCTCCCTACTCGCCGAACCAGCGCTCCAACGACCACCTCTACGCGCCGCCGCAGACGCTGCGCCTGTTCCACGAAGGCTCCTTCGTCGGCCCGTTCGTCTACGGCCTGAAGGCGGATATCGACCTGGAGACGGTGCGCTGGGTCTATACCGAAGACCGGCAGGACGTGCAGCCGCTGCGCTTCCTCTGCTTCGGACCGCAATACAGGTTCTGGGGCCTTTTCGATGCGAGCTTCCACCTTGTCTGTCCGGCGAAGGAGGGGACGCTCTACCTCCTCGGCACCGACCGATTGGGGCGGGATGTGTTCTCCGGCCTCGTATACGGTGCGCGCCTGTCGCTCACCGTCGGCCTGATCGGTGTGACCATCTCCATCGTGCTGGGACTGTTCTTCGGCGGGCTGGCCGGCTTTTTCGGCGGCCTTATCGACAGCGCGATCCAGCGGGTGATCGAGATCCTGCGCTCTCTCCCGGAATTGCCCCTGTGGATGGCGCTGTCGGCCGCTCTTCCGGTCACCTGGTCGCCCGTTTGGATTTATCTCGGCATCACGGTGATCCTCGGCCTGCTCGACTGGCCCGGTCTTGCGCGTGCCGTGCGCTCCAAGCTGCTGGCTTTGCGCGAGGAGGAATATGCCAAGGCCGCACTGCTGATGGGGGCGAAGCCTTCGCGCGTCATCCGCAAGCACCTGCTGCCGGGCTTCACGAGCCACATCATCGCATCGGCCTCCCTGTCGATCCCGGCGATGATCCTCGGCGAGACGGCGCTGTCCTACCTCAACCTCGGTCTGCGCCGGCCTGCGGTGTCCTGGGGCGTCCTGCTCAACGAGGCGCAGGATATCTCGGTTGTGGTCATCTATCCCTGGCTGATGGCGCCGGTCGTTCCCATCATCATCGTCGTGCTCGCATTCAATTTCCTTGGCGATGGTTTGCGCGACGCCGCCGACCCGTATAAGTGATGCCCGGCAGGGGGCGTTGAAAGACCGGCCGCCACGCCGGCGAACAGGAAGACAAGGCATGTCCAAGAACGCATCGACCGCCGACGGCTGGGACGAGGAATATCGGCGCGGGCGCTGGGCGTTCCTTCGCGATCTGCCCGAAAGCGGTCGTTACGGCATCATCGGTATGTGGCTCGCCCTCAACGGCTCGCTCGACCGGGTGCTGGACATCGGGTGCGGCGAAGGCTTGCTGTATGAGCGCCTTCAGCCGATGGGCATCCAGCGTTATGTCGGCGTCGATCTCGCGCCGGCCGCGCTCGGCATCGCCAACGTGGACCCGGAGATCGCGTCTCTGCGCGCCGGCGACCTGCATACGTTCGCACCGGAGCAGGGCGAGGCCTTCTCCGCCATCGTCTTCAACGAGGTGCTGCACTTTTCCGACGATCCGGCAGCGGCGGTGGCGCGCTACGTGCCGTTCCTGGCGCCGGGTGGCGTGATCGCCATTTCGATGTACTCGCCGAAGCGGCTGGAGTCGGGCGCCAACCGCCTGATCGCCCGCCTGTGGGAAGCAACCGACGGACCGGACTGGGAAGTCCTCGACGATTACCGCCTGACCTCCGACAAGAAGAACGTCACCTGGCGGCTGCGGCTGCTCAGGCCTGCGGCTGGCTGACCGGCGGCAGGCCTCGCTCCATGCGCGTCACGTCCAGCAGCTCGGATATGCGGGTGAAGCGGGCGCCGGGATGCGCACTCAGGATAGCGAACGTCCTCTCCAGGAACTCGAAGCAGGCATCGTTCTGCGCCAGGTGATGGGAGAGGACGCCCAGCGGCTCGGCCGGGTTCGTGCGTCTTCGCGCCAGATGGTAGTCGAAGCGCAGGCCGGCCGACTGCCAGCCGATGAAGCGTCGCTCCTTCTTCCACTTGATCATGTCCACATGCGTCTGCACCTGCACAAGTGCGCGCGGATGGAACTGGGTGAAGGTCGAAAGGCCGGAAAGTCCGGCTTCCGCAAGGCGCGCTGAGATGCGTGGTGCGATACGGTTCCACGGCGGCACCATGACCGGCACGAAGCGCGGGCCGAACAGGCCCGCCAGGCGCCTGTTGCCACGGGCAAGAAGGGCAAGCGCCTCGTCGGGATCGCGCCGACGGCCGAACTCCGCGGCCTTTTCTCCCCGCGACTTGTCCTGAAAGTTGCGGTGCTCGTATCCGTGCTGAAGGACCGAGGCGAAGCGCTCGCCGGAAAGCCGATCTGCAAGAGCCTTTGTCGCATTCGCGGGGATCACTGCGAGTGCGACCTCGATCTCGTGGGTGTTTGCGATCTGCAGCAGCCGCTCAAGCGCCGGGGTGGGCTCGATTGCATCGTCGTCGCGCCACCAGACCGGCACGTCGTGGCCGCGTTCGGCGAACCAGTCGAGATGCCGGTTGAGACCGTCCCGAAAGTCGCGAAAACCGGCCTCGCTCATCGGTGGGCCTCCAGCGCATCCACCAGTATATCGGCAGCTGTCTCCGCCCCGCCGAACCGAACCGGGATATCGCGTTGCGGCAGGCTCAATGCGTCGTCGGCGGCCCTTGCAAGGGCCTCAGGGGTCAAGGTCTTTTCCGGCACTGCGACGGCACGGCCATGGCGCACCAGCGCATCCGCTCGCTGCTGCTGCTCCGTTTCCTTGATCTGGGCGAAGGGCACGAGCACGCTGGGCACGCCGGCCCGTAGAATGTCCAGAACGGTGTTGTAGCCCGCCTGGCTGATCGAAAGGCGGGCCCGTTCGAGCAACGATGGAAAGTCTCGCCGAGCCCGCTCGACAATGATGTTCTCTCCGCCCTGTCTGGACAGCCCCACAAAGCTCTCCCCGTCGATGTCATGGCCGGCGAGCAGCCGCCAGCGACACTCGCCGGCAAGGCGGGAAAGGGCAGGAGCGTTCAGCGCAGCCCTGAGCAGTCCGATGCCGACGGCGCCGCCGCCGCAGGAGACAATGACCTCGTCGCGGCCGTCATCGCCGGGGGCGTCTCTACCGCCCGTGCCGGTCTCGGCAAAGCCCGTATAGCGCAGCAGATGCGACACGCGGTCGGCGAAGGGAAAGCTGTCTTCCAGCCGGATGAAGGACGGGTCGGAGTGGATGAGGACAAGATCGTAGGCGGCCAGCGCCCGCTCGGCCATTTCCTCTTCCTTCCAGAGCTCCTGCTTTCGCACCAGAATGTCGCGGATGGAGGAGGAGATGAGCGGCGGGCGGGACTGCGCCCTCGCGGTGTCGACCAGACTTTGCATCTCGAACGCGAAGGGGCGCCGCCCGAACGGCCATGTTTCAGTGAGCAGAAGGTCGAACGGCCGAGCCTGAAAGGCGTCCAGAGTTGCTTGGCTGCGAGCCGTCTTCCACGCCTCGTCGATCTCGTGCCCCTCCGGTGTCAGGAAGGTCTTGAAGCGCGCGTCCTGTGCCCTCACCGGCGGCAGTTCGACGATCTCGATGCCCGTCGTGTCGAGCAGCGGCGGAAGCCGGTTCCCGGTTGCCAGCGTCACCGAGACACCGCGCGCTGCGAGCGCGCGGCCGATGGCGGCAGCACGCAGCGCGTGGCCGGTGCCGAGCAGGTGCTGGACATGGATGAAGGCGGATCGTGTCATTGCGGCGAAGCGGTAGCGCGCAGGGCGAAGTTGCGCAAGGCTTGCTCCAGAAGGGCATCGAGACTGGAGGCACCGCTGGCCAGCGTGTGCCGTTCGCGGATGTGGTCGCGGGCAGCAAGCCCCATGTCCGCCGCGCGAGCGGGATCCGACACAAGCGTCGCGAGATTTTCCGCGAAAGCTGCGGCGTTTCCCTCACTCGACAGAAGTCCGGTCCTTCCATGGGCGACGATGTCGGGCACGCCGAACGTGTCGCCTCCCACAATGGCAAGGCCGGCCGCCTGGGCCTCGAGGAAGACGAGGCCGAATGCCTCGCGGATCGCCGGCCAGACGAAGATGTCGTGGGACGCGCAAAGGCCCGGGATGTCTTCTCCCGTAACTGCGCCCGTGAAGGTGACCGGATGGCGGGCGAACAGCGCCTCGACCTCCGCCCTGCAAGGCCCGTCACCGGCAACGGTGAGGGCGAAACGGGATGAGTCAGGCAGTCGGTCCAGCGCATCGGCGAGCAGGCGATAGGAGGCGAGCTTCGCTCCCTCGCGCATCATGCCGATGGCAAGCAGCCGGATGGGCTCACCCTCACGGCGCGGGATACGGGAGGCCTGCAGGAACCGGCTTGCATCGAGAAACGGGGCAAGGACCGCGAGGCGTTCCGCGGGAACGACCGCGGCAAGGCATTCCCTGTCGGCCCTGTGCATGGCCGCAACCAGATCGGCGCGGGCGAGTGCCGCATCTGCCGCGGCAAAGCCATAGGCCCATTCGCCCGTCTTGCGCTTCGGGGCGCGGCTGGCCTCGACGACGACATAAGGGATGCCCAGCCGCGAAGCTATCGCCGGGCCGATCCAGTCCGGGGCCTTGTGGTAGAGATGATAGGTCAGGAAGAGGTCGGGGCGGTAACCTGACACCTCCCACGAGGAGAGAACACGTTCCGCCTCTACGTGTGCGGCCTGCTCCACCTCCTGCTGTACCTCGGCGCCGCCGGTTGCCCTCCATGACCGAAACCGTGTTGCGACCGTCACCTCGTGGCCCGCTGCTTCCAGCGCCTGGACGATCAGCCTGCCCATGGTCCGGTCGCCGGACGGCACCGGATCGTCGAGCGGTTTCATCGGAGCTGTGAAGGCGACGCGCATGCCGGTCTCCTGGGGAACCCTTAAGAGGCTCGCACCCGCTCCTTCAGAAGGGGGGCAAATCGCGCCGCCAGCCGGTCGAGGCCCGGGTCCGTCGAAAAGCGTCGACGGACGTCGTCGGAGGCGGCACGGCCAAGCCGCTCGCGCAGAGCCGGGTCGGCTATGAGCGAGGCCAGCGCAGCGCGCAAGCGCTCGCGATCCCCCGGCGGCACCAGGAGACCGGTCTTTCCATCGCGAATGAGCTCGGGGATTGCCGAGACATCGGTGGCGAGGCAGCACAGGCCCATCGCCTGGGCCTCCATCAGCACGTTGGGCAGGCCGTCGCGGTCGCCCGACTTCGCCACCTTCGAGGCGAGGACGAAGAGGTCCGCACGCGCAGTGGCCTCGATCACGTCTTCGCGCGGTCGCGCCCCGCGCCAGGTGACGCGGTCGGAGATACCGAGGGAGCCGGCGAGATCGGCCAGCCGGGTCGCCTGCTCGCCGCCGCCGATATGCTCGAAATGCCAGTCAAGTCCCTCCGGCAGGGCTGCCAGCGCCGCCAGAAGATCGTCGTAGCCCTTCTTCTCCACGGCTCTGCCCACGGAGAGAATGCGGACCGGCCCGGCTTGCCCGCCATCGCCCTTGCCGTAGTCATCGCGGCCGGGGAACGGGGTAAAGTCCAGCCCGTGATAAACCAGCTCCAGCTTGCCCGGCTGCGCGCAGAGCGAGCGAAGATGGTCGAGGTTGACACGGGTGCAGGTGACGCCCCATGCGGCGTCGTCGAGCTTCACCCGCAGGTCCCATTCCTCGCTGGTCCAGATGTCCTTGGCATGGGCGGAAAACGACCAGCCGCGGCCCGAAAGGTGAGCCGCATATCGCGCTACCGAACAGGGCGTGTGTAGGTAGTGGGTGTGGATCCAGGCGATGTCGCCGGGGAGTTCATGTGCGAAGACGCAGGCCTGAGCCCAGCGACGCTGGCGGTTGGCATTCGGTTCCTTGGCGAAGTCGGCCATGAACAGGGCGTGGGCATCGCGGTAGGTCGGCTGCCGTTCGGCCCAGCGTTTTGCCCGGGCGACGCGCGCGGGATCATCCTTCACATATTCCGGCAGATAGAGCACTTCGGCCGAGATCTGCCGGTGCACTTCGTGGATGAAAGGGTCGTAGGGCTGGCGCAGGGCGACGATCAACTGGCCGATCCCGCGGCGCTCCAGGCCGAGGGTCTCCTGCGCGATGAAAGTCTCCGAAAGACGTGGATACCCTTTTACGACAACGGCGATACGGGACATGCGATGCGAAGGTCCTGAAAGCGTGAAGGTCTGCCCTAAACGACGCGGATGAACGCGGGACGGTCAGGCGCGCGCGGAAGCGAGTTCCCGGACGGCGGCGCTACGCTGCGCGAGGATGCGCTCCACCCGGTCGCCGATCACGTCGAGACCGCCGAGCAGGTTGTCGATGCCGGCGGCGGAGGGGGGAGCGAGCCAAGGCAGTTCCGCCAATGCGTCGATCATCTTGTCGACGTCCGGGTAGGCGTCGATCGGCAGCACCTTCAAAAGACCGATGGTCTCGGCTCTTGTGGCCCGGATCGACTGCTCGCGGCGCGGAACGACGCGCGGCACCAGGAGCGTCGGCTTGTCGAAGGACAGGATCTCGCAGAACGTGTTGTAGCCGCCCATGCCGACGATGGCCTTGGCACCGGCCATGTAGGGCTCGATGGTCGGCAGGAAGCGCAGGATATGCACGTCGCGCAGCGATTCTGCCCGCGCCAGGAACTCCGCTGCGGCCTGTGCCGGCATGAACGGGCCGAGGACGATCAGGGCGGGGAAGAGCGGTTGCGCGCGGGATTCGTAGGCGCGCATTACCCAGTCGACCATTTCGACGCCGTCGCCGCCGCCGCCCGGCGTGACAAGGATGTAGGGCTCGTCGTCGAAGGGCAGGGGCTCGGTGATTCGTGCGTCGGCCGGCACGTCGCGGCGCAGATAGCCGGTGTTCACCGCCTTCGCGTGGACATTGGCCGAAAGGCCCATTCCCGCCAGCGGGTCATGCAGGTCGGGTGGGCCGTAGATCCAGATTTCGTCGTAGAGGCTCTCCAGTGCCGGATCGACGTTCTTGCGCGTCCATTCCTCGCGCAGCACGGTCGGATCGTCCATCACGTCGCGCAGACCCAGGATCAGGCGTGTGTTGCCGCGCTCCTTGAGCATCTCCAGCGTGCCGAGGATCTCGCCGCGCAGACCGAGCGGCTCCTTGTCGACGATCAGGATGTCAGGGTCGAACACCTTGGCCGTATGCTCGATGATCGAGGTCCGGATCGCGAGAATGTGCTCGATGTTGAGCGAGAGCGACAACGGCGTGTATTCGCCGTTGCGCAGCTTGATTACACCGGGGATGCGCACGAAGTCGACGCGCGAGCGGAACTCGAAGCTGCCGATGATCGGAGAGCCCGACAGGATCAGCACGGACATGTCGGAAAAGCGGCGGGTCAGCGCATGTGCGATGGTGCGGCACCGTCGCAGATGACCGAGCCCGAAGGAATCATGGCTGTAGATCAGCACTTTCGGGGCGCTATTGGTCATGCCTACCCATTCGGTCAGCGCGTCGGTACTGGCGCACGGCCGCGCGTCCCCATTGTCAGTCTTTCTCTATCTTCCGATTGCGGTTGATGCAAGGGTGAGCGCTATTGTTACTTGTAGCGGTTTTGGCGGGCTGCGTTATGATACGCGCGAGACCTGCCGGATGGTGAACAGGCCCGCGACCCGATAACGCGACCGACGATGGAAAAAAGCCTCTTCAAGTTCATCTGGCGATACAGCGCCCGTCAGCAACTGACGATCCTGCTCATTACGGTGATCGCCTATCCGGTCACCTATGTGCTGCTGGAGCTTCCGAAGCTCATCGTCAACGATGCGATTCAGGGCGAAAACTTCCCGCGTGAGGTCTATGGGCTCGAGTTCGATCAGGTGTCTTACCTGGTCGTGTTGTGCCTGGCCTTTCTCGGTCTGGTGATTCTATCCAACGGCATCAAGCTTGCCTTGAACGTCTACAAGGGCCGGCTCGGCGAGCGCATGTTGCGCCGTCTGCGATTCGAGCTGTTCCAGCGCGTCCTGCGCTTCCGCCTGCCGCACTTCAAGAAGGTCAGCTCCGGCGAGATCATCCCTATGATCACCTCGGAGGTCGAGGATGTCGGCGGCTTCATCGGCGAGGCGGTGGCACTTCCCGCCTATCAGGGCGGCATGCTGGCCGTGCAGATCGGCTTCATCTTCATGCAGGATCCGCTGCTCGGACTGGCAGCGATCTCCTCCTATCCGATGCAGGCCTATGTCATCCCGAAGCTGCAGAGGCGGGTCGTCCTGCTGTCGCGCCAACGCGTACGCAATGTACGGGTGATCGCCGACAAGATTGGTGAGAGCATCGGCGGTGTGTCGGAAATTCATGCCAACGACTCATCTGCTTGGCATTCTGCGGATATTTCCGAGCGTCTCTACACCAACTACCAGATCCGCTTCAAGATCTTCAATTGGAAGTATTTCATCAAGTTTCTGAACAACTTCATGAACCAGTTGACGCCGTTCCTTTTCTATCTGATCGGTGGCTGGCTGGTGATCGAAGGTGAGCTGTCGATCGGCGCGCTGCTGGCCGTCATCGCTGCGTACAAGGATCTCGCAGGTCCCTGGAAGGAGCTGCTCGCCTATTACCAGATGGTGGCGGATGTCGAGGTGAAGTACCAGACGGTGGTCGAGAATTTCGATCCCGCCGACATCTATCCGGTTACGCGCCTGACAGACGAGAGCGCGGATACGCAGCTGGCCGGCGATCTGGTGATGCGCAGCGTCAGCTTCTCCGGTGGAGCCGCGGGGCAGGAAGTGTTCGATGTCTCGTTGACCGTGAAGGCCGGTGTGCATGCGGCTGTCGCTGGGCCGGATGGGTCCGGCCGCACTGAAGTGCTCCAGCTCGCGGCTGGTTTGCTGGGTGCGACAAGCGGACGGGTGGAGATAGGCGGGCACAATCTCGACAATCTGAGCGAGGCGGTGCTTGGCCGTCAGATCGCCTATGTCGGCCCTTCGGTACATGTGTGGACCGGCACCGTACGCGACAACATTCTCTATGGCCTCCGCCACCGGCCATTGCGCCCGCCCGAACGGGAAGGGGATGACAAGGCAAGGCACGCCCGCCGGCTGGCCGAGGCGCGAGCAACGCAGAACCCGGAATACGACATCCAGGCGGAATGGGAAGACTTCGAGGCTGCCGGTGTCGATACGGTCGACGCTCTGGATGCCCGTGCGCTCGAACTGATCGAGATGACCGGCCTTGCCGCCGACGTGTTCCGGATGGGCTTGCAGTCGCCCATCGATCCGGCGCGCTACCCGGAGTTCGCCGACCGCGTGCTTGCCGTGCGCAGGGCGCTTGCCGACAGGGTTGCCGGCGACGGCCGCCTCGCGGCGATGGTCGAACTCTGGGATGTCGAGCGCTTCAACAATTCCGCCAGTCTTGCCGAAAACCTGTTGTTCGCGATGCCCGTGGAACCGACCCTCGGCGTCGATACCCTGGCGTCGGATCCGGATGTCGCCGCGGCGCTTGAAGAGACGGGGTTGCGGGATCGGCTTGTCGAGATCGGCCTGAAGATCGCCGGCACGATGGTCGAGCTGTTCGCAAATGTCAGCGACGATTCCGGCTTGCTCGGCGACTACTCCTTCATCACGCTCGACGAGTTGCCGGAATTCGACAGGATTGTGCGCATCTCTCGCCTCGAATCCTCGAAGGGGCAACTGCGCGGCCCCGACAAGGAGCGGCTGATCGGTCTGGCCTTCAAGCTGATTCCCGCCCGTCACCGCCTCGGTGTCCTCGACGATGCCATGCGAGATGAGATCGTCGCGGCACGTGCGGCCTTCCATAAGCGCCTCAATGGCGACCAGAGCCGCTTTGTCGTGTTCGACCGCGACAGCTTCATCGCGCCGATGTCGATCGAGGACAATCTTCTGTTCGGCCGTCCGCGCGTCGACCGGCGCGATGCGCGCGAGAAGATCGACGGGCTGATCCGCTCGATCGTCGACGAGATGGAACTGCGCCGCCCGATCGTGCGCGCCGGCCTCGATTTCCATGTCGGTGTCGCGGGGTCGCGCCTTTCCACCGGTCAGCGCCGGCGCGTCGCGCTGGTGCGGGCGTTGATGAAGAACGCCCCGATCACCATTCTCGACGACACGGCAAGCAGCGGCAGCGACGATGACAAGGCGCTTCGCTCCTCCATCCGCCGGGCGCTCAAGGGGCGGATGCTGCTGTTCGGCGCGCCCAATTTGATCGTGGCGGGCGAGTTCGACCATAGTATCGTGATGAACCAGGGACGCGTCGTGGATGAGGAAGCTGCCTCATGACGCAACTGCCCGCCATAACGGCCGTCCCCAACCTGACTGCGGAGGCGTACGGTACCGTTCCGGCCGCGCTCCCGAAGGAGGACATGTGACCCTTGATGCGGAAGTCGATGCATTGCGGCGCGTGCCGCTTTTCCGGGGCATCGACGCCACCAAGCTGAGGCTCCTGGCCTTCATCTCCGACCGGACGCGCTTCACGCCGGGCGAGCATCTTTGCGATCAGGGGGACGAGGGCGATTCCGCTTTCATCATCCTTGCCGGTGAGGCCGAGGTGCGTGTGAGCACCCCGGACGGCGAGCGTGCGGTGGCGCGACTGGGCGAGAATTCGATAGTTGGCGAGATCGCGATCCTGTGCGACGTTCCCCGGACGGCCACTGTCGTAGCTACCAAGGAGATGGACGTCCTGACTGTCTCGAAGGATGATTTCCTCCGTCTCCTCAAGGAGTTCCCGGATATGTCGCTAGAGGTGATGCGCACGCTCGCCAAACGCCTGGATCGTACCACGCAGGATCTCGTTGCACTCCAGTCCTCGGGCGGCAGGGCGTGAAGACGGGGATGGCCTTTCTGTGACCCTTTCGCTGAAGCTGTGGGGCGTGCGTGGATCGACGCCGACGCCCGGTCCCTCGACACTGCGCTACGGCGGAGAGACCACGTGTTTCGAGATTCATGCCGGTGGCGATATCTTTATGATCGACTGCGGATCAGGCGCACGCAATCTAGGAATGGAATTGCACGCCCGTCCGCCGGCGGAATACGACCTCTTCTTCACCCATACCCATCTCGACCATATTTGCGGGCTGCCGTTCTTCACGCCGGCCTATGACGACCGGTTTTCCATCAACGCCTGGGCCGGGCATTTCGCCGACAGTTCGGGGTTGATGGACATCATCTGCCGCATCATGTCGCCGCCGATCTTTCCCGTGGCAGCCAACACGCTGCGGGCGGTGACGTTCCGCAATTTCCGCGCCGGTGGAGAGATCGAGCGCAAGGGGGCGGCACGCCTGACCACGGTTGCCCTCAACCATCCGGGCGGCGCGACGGGCTATCGGATCGCGCATGAGGGAAAATCGATCTGCGTGATCACCGATCACGAGCATGGCGACGCCGAGGTGGATCGGGCCGTCCGGCGCTTCGTGGAAGGCGCCGACGTGATGATCTACGACGCCATGTACACGGACGAGGAATATGCCCGTTATGCCGGTTGGGGACATTCCACCTGGCAGAAGGGTGTCGAGCTGGGGTTGGAGGCCGGGATCTCGCAGGTGGTTCTGCATCACCATGATCCGAGGCGGTCCGACGACGCGCTCGACGCTATCGGCGAGGAAGCCTCCCGCCGGCATCCCGGTGCCGTTGTCGGGCGTGAGGGGATGGTTGTCGTTCCGTGAGGCCGAACGCGACGCCCTTGCGCGGGTGACGACCGCAAGGCGATCGGGCCCGTCGAGGGAACGTGACGAGGCCGCGACAACACCTGTGCGTTAGGATCGTCCTGGCGAGGGGAGGGGCGATGGCACGAGGCGGCAACAGAGGTGACCAAACGAGCGGCGCTCCCGCGCGTGTACGCTCGGAAATCGCTCTGCGCGAAACAGAGGCGGAGCGCCTGATCGGCTGGATCCAGCTGGCCATGGTGCTGTTCTTCGCGGCGCTTTACTCGCTCGCGCCTCGTGCGGAAGGGGGCGGTGGCTTCAATTTCGTGCCGCTGGCCCTTGGCGCCTATTTCCTGTTCACGATCCTGCGTGTGGCGCTGTCCTACCGGATAGTCCTGCCGTTCTGGTATCTGGTGATTTCGGTCATCGTTGACGTTGCCCTTTTGTGCGGGCTGATCTTCTCGTTCCACATCCAGTACGCGCAACCGGCGACCTTCTATCTGAAGGCGCCGACGCTGATGTATCTGTTCCTGTTCATCGCGCTGCGGGCGCTGCGCTTCGAACCGCGTTTCGTGTTGATCACAGGTCTCGTCGGGGCGCTCGGCTGGGGTGCGCTCGTCCTCTATGCCGTCCTCCAGGGCATGGGCTCCATGTCCATCACCCGCAACTACGTCGAGTATCTGACGTCGAACGCGATCCTGATCGGCGCAGAGCTCGACAAGGTCATCGTCATTCTCGGGGTTACCCTGTGTCTCTCCGTCGCGCTCTACCGCGGGCGCAAGATGTTCTTCGAGGCTGTGCGCGACCACGCGGCCGCTCAGGACCTGAGTCGGTTCTTTGCGACTGAGGTGGCCCGTTCGATCACCGGCGCCGAGGAAGCGTTGACCGCGGGACAGGGAAGCCTACGGGACGCCGCCGTGATGATGGTCGATATCCGCGGCTTCACGCGTATCGCTGCCACCTTGCCGCCTGAGACGGTGATGATGGTCCTGTCTCGATACCAGGAAGCGGTGCTTCGCGTCATCGCCCGCCATGGCGGCGAGGTCGACAAGTTTCTGGGCGACGGGGTCTTGGCGACGTTTGGTGCGGTGGCGCCCAGTCCGACAGCCGCGGCGGATGCGGTGCGGGCGGGCCTGGAACTTCCGCAGGTTTTCGCCGATCTGGCACCGGATCTGACGCTTGAGGGATGGCCTGAAGCCTTGCGGGCGGGGGCGGCCATTGCGTCCGGCCCGGTCACGGTCGGCGTGGTGGGCGCCGCCGGCAGGCTCGAGTTCACCGTCATTGGAGATGCAGTCAACCGAGCGGCAAAACTGGAGGACGCCAACAAGCAACAGGGCACCACCGTGCTGACGGATGCCGCCACCTATGCGGCTGCGGTGGCTCGGGGGTTGGCGGATTTCGGGCCGGAACTGCGCCCTTGCCAGGTCGTGTCCGGACTGTCCGAAAGAGCCGATCTCGTCGTTCTCGCATGACGTTAGGTCATAGGCGGCAGATGCTTGACCGCTCGTCCGCTTCCTGCCACCTGTTGCTCACCCATCCGGTCCAGAAGGTGCGTTGCACCTCGATAAAATCAGGGAGTGAACATGAAGCTTGGGGAAGGAATTGCCGCCGTCGTAACGGGCGGTGCGTCGGGTCTTGGCGCTGCGACGGCTCGCCGTCTTGCCGCCGCTGGCGTGAAGGTCACGCTGTTCGACATGAATGTGGAGCAGGGCGAGGCGATCGCCAAGGAGATCGGCGGCGCGTTCGTCGCGGTCGACGTGACCAGCAATGACAGCGTCAAGGCCGGCTTTGTGGCCGCTCGCGAGCATTTCGGTGTCGAGCGTATTCTCGTCAACTGCGCGGGCATCGCACCGGTCGCCAAGACCACGTCGCGCGGCGAACCGCACCCGCTGGACATGTTCGAAAAGGTGATTGCGGTCAATCTGGTCGGCACCTTTCGCTGCATCGCGCACTCATCCACGGCGATGGTGGAGCTCGATCCGATCACGGCCGATGGGGAGCGCGGCGTGATCGTCTCCACGGCCTCCGTGGCAGCCTTCGACGGCCAGATCGGACAGGTCGCTTATGCCGCGTCCAAGGGCGGCATTGCCGCATCGACGCTTCCGATCGCCCGCGATCTGTCGAAGTCCGGCATTCGCGTCATGACCATCGCACCGGGCATCTTCGAGACGCCGATGCTGCTGGGACTTTCTCAGGAAGTGCAGGATTCGCTCGGCCAGCAGGTGCCGTTTCCCTCGCGCCTCGGTCGTCCGTCGGAATATGCGGACCTCGTCGCGGCGATCTGCGAAAATCCGATGCTCAACGGCGAGACCATCCGTCTCGATGGCGCGATCCGCATGGCACCGCGCTGATGCGCAGGTGCCGGCAAGGTGCACCGCGCTGATGCGCAGGTGCCGGCAAGGTGCACCGCGCTGATGCGCAGGTGCCTCAGATGGTTGGCATCGTATTCATGAGCACAAAATGAAACCGGCCGCCCGATGGGCAGCCGGTTTTTTCGTGTTCAGCGGCTGTTGGCTCAGTCGACGCGGCGCACGGCGCCTTCTGCGGCCGAGGTCGCGAGCAGCGCATAGGCCTTCAGGGCCGTGGAGATCTTGCGCGTGCGCTTCTCGCCCGGCTTCCAGGCGGCCGCGCCCCTGGCTTCCATCTCCGCACGCCGGCGCGCCATCTCCTCGTCCGAGACGGCAAGGTGGATCGTCCGGTTCGGGATGTCGATCTCGAGCGTGTCGCCTTCCTGCGCAAGGCCGATCTCTCCGCCTTCCGCCGCCTCGGGCGAAACGTGGCCGATGGACAGGCCGGAGGTGCCGCCGGAGAAGCGCCCGTCGGTGACGAGGGCGCACTTCTTGCCGAGGCCTTTCGACTTCAGATAGCTCGTCGGATAGAGCATTTCCTGCATGCCGGGGCCGCCGCGCGGGCCTTCATAGCGGATCAGCACCACGTCGCCGGCTTCGATCTTGCCGGTCAGGATGGCGCTGACGGAGCTGTCCTGGCTTTCGAAGATGCGGACACGGCCGGTGAACTTGAGAATGGACTCATCGACGCCGGCCGTCTTCACGATGCAGCCGTCACGAGCGATGTTGCCGTAGAGAACGGCAAGGCCGCCGTCCTGGGAATAGGCATGCTCCTTGGCGCGGATCACGCCCTTCTCGCGGTCGGTGTCGACGCTGTCATAGCGGCAATCCTGCGAGAACGCGGTCTGACTGGGGATGCCCGCCGGGCCGGCGCGGAAGAAGTCGTGGACGCTCTGGCTGGTGGTACGCTTGACGTCCCAGCGGTCCAGCGCGTCGGCGAGGCTCGGCGAATGGACCATGGGCAGGGACGTGTCGAGCAGGCCGGCACGGTCGAGCTCGCCGAGAATGCCCATGATGCCACCGGCCCGGTGCACGTCTTCCATGTGAACATGCGAGACCGACGGGGCGACCTTGCACAGCACCGGCACCTTGCGCGACAGCTTGTCGATGTCGGCCATCGTGAAGTCGATCTCGCCCTCGCGGGCCGCGGCCAGCAGGTGCAGCACGGTGTTGGTCGAGCCGCCCATGGCGATGTCCAGCGACATGGCGTTGTGGAACGCCTGACGATTGGCGATCGAGCGCGGCAGCACGCTGTCGTCGTCCTGCTCGTAGTGCCTGCGGGTGACATCGACGATCAGGTGGCCGGCCTCGACGAACAGCCGCTTGCGGTCCGCATGGGTGGCGAGCGTCGAGCCGTTGCCGGGGAGCGACAAGCCGAGAGCCTCGGTGAGGCAGTTCATCGAGTTGGCGGTGAACATGCCGGAGCAGGAGCCACAAGTCGGGCAGGCGGACCGCTCGATGGCCTGAACGTCCTCGTCGGACATGCTGTCGTCGGCTGCCGCGACCATCGCATCGACCAGGTCGAGGTGGCGCTCCTTGCCGTCGGCCAGCTTGACCTTGCCGGCCTCCATCGGGCCGCCCGAGACGAACACGGCCGGGATGTTGAGGCGCATTGCGGCCATCAGCATGCCGGGAGTGATCTTGTCGCAGTTGGAGATGCAGACCATGGCGTCGGCGCAATGGGCGTTGACCATGTATTCGACGCTGTCGGCGATGATCTCGCGCGAGGGCAGCGAGTAGAGCATGCCGTCATGGCCCATCGCGATGCCGTCGTCGACGGCGATCGTGTTGAACTCCTTGGCAACGCCGCCGGCAGCCTCGATCTCTCGGGCAACCAACTGACCGAGATCCTTCAGATGCACATGGCCCGGCACGAACTGGGTGAAGGAGTTGACCACGGCAATGATCGGCTTGCCGAAATCTCCGTCCTTCATGCCTGTGGCGCGCCACAGGCCGCGTGCGCCCGCCATGTTGCGTCCGTGGGTGGTGGTTCTGGACCGGTAAGTCGGCATGCTCGCCTCGATCAGTTCGTATGACTATTAGTTCGGAAGGATGGGGTACGGGATCGGGACCGTCGACGCAAGGAAATTGCTGGACGGGCCGGCAATCCGGCCATGCGTTGCGCGCAAGGGTGCCGGATCGGGCGCTTTGCGCGCCCGTATTGGCTGAAAATCGTGGTTTTTACACGCTGAGATAGCGTTCGCGGATGGTTGGGTCCGCCTTCAGTTCGGCGCTCGTGCCGCTCCAGGCGACCTGGCCCTTTTCCACTACCACATGCCTGTCGGCCAGGACTTCCAGAGCCTCGACATTCTTGTCGACCACGAGGATCGACTGGCCGTCGCCTTTTAGCCGCTCGAGGCAGGCCCAGATCTCGGCGCGGATCAGCGGGGCCAGTCCCTCCGTCGCCTCGTCGAGGATCAGGAGTTTCGGATTGGTCATCAGCGCCCGGCCGATGGCCAGCATCTGCTGCTCGCCGCCGGAGAGCTGGTTGCCCATGTTGGAGCGTCGCTCCTTGAGCCGCGGAAAGAACTCGTAGACCCGCGACAGGGACCAGCCGGGCGTCGCGCCGAAGCGGTTTGCGGAGGTGGCGACGAGGTTTTCCTCCACCGACAGGGTCGGAAACACCTGGCGGCCCTCCGGCACCAGACCAAGCCCGCACTGCGCGATACGGTAAGAGGGAGCGCCAGTGAGGTCGTTGCCCTCGAAGCGGATCCGGCCGCTATTGGCGGGCATCATTCCCATGAGCGTGCGGATGGTCGTCGTCTTGCCCATGCCGTTGCGGCCCATCAGCGTGACGACCTCGCCAGTGCCGACGGCAAAGCTCATGCCGAACAGAACCTGCGCTGCGCCATAGGAGGCCTCGATGCCCTCCAGTTCCAGAAGATGGCTCATCAGGCGGCCTCCTCGCCGAGATAGGCTTCCCGCACCTTGGTGCTGGCGCGGATCTGGTCCGGCGTGCCGGTCTCGATGATCTGTCCGTAAACGAGGACCGAGATGCGGTCGGCAAGCGCGAAAACCGCGCTCATGTCGTGCTCGACAAGGAGCATCGCATAACGGCCTTTCAACTGGCCGAGGACCTCGACCAGGCGGTCGGTCTCCTCACGCCCCGTGCCGGCCATCGGCTCGTCGAGCAGCAGCAGCTTGGGCTCGCAGGCCATGGCGATGGCGAGCTCCAGCGCGCGCTTTTCGCCATGCGACAGGATGCCGGCCGGCAGGTCCGCGCGATGGTCGAGCCCCAGTTCGGCAAGGCAGGCGAGGGCGCGCTCGTTGAGGTCGCGGTCGCGCGATACGTTGCGCAGAAAGCGGAACGAGTGGCCCTGTTTCGCCTGCAGTGCCAGTGCAACATTCTCGCGGGCCGTGAAGGTCGGCAGGATCTCGGTGATCTGGAAGGAGCGTGCCAGGCCAGCGCGCGCCCTTGCATGCATAGGGAGATGGGTCACGTCCTCGCCGGCGAAGCGGATGCTGCCGCCATCCGGGCGCAATGAGCCGGAGATCTGGCCGATCAGCGTGGTCTTGCCGGCCCCATTCGGGCCGATGATCGCGTGGATCTCGCCGGGCAGCACGTCGAGCGATACGTGGTCGGTGACCTTGAGCGCGCCATAGGCCTTGGTGAGGTCCTGAAGCTGCAGGATCGGATCAGCCATTCTTGCGTCCTCCGCCGAGCATTGCGGTCAGGCCGCCCTTGCCGAACAGCACGACCAGCACGAGAAGCGGGCCGAAGATCAGCCGCCAGTGTTCGGTGAAATGCGCAAGCACCTCCTCCAGGATGAGGAAGCTTGCGGCTCCGACGATGGAACCCGCGAGCGAGCCGAGGCCGCCCAGGACCACCATGACGATGAGCTCGCCCGACCGATGCCAGGACATGTAGGCCGGCGACACGAACTCGGCCGCATTGGCAAGCAGCGCACCGGCAACACCGGCCATCATGCCGGCAATCACATAGGCGACCAGCCGGTACCAGTAGGGGTCGATGCCGACGGCCCGCAGCCGCATCTCGCTCTGCTTGGCGCCCTGCAGCACCCGGCCGAAGCGGGAGGCGACGATGACCCGTGCGATGACATAGCTCAGCAGCAGCATGCCGAGGACGACATAGTAGAACGTCGTCCGGTCGCCGAGGACGGACGCGCCGAAGATCTCGGTGCGGCCCCAGATGGTCAGCCCGTCGTCACCGCCATAGGCCGACAGCGAGGTCGCCGTGTAATAGGCCATCTGTCCGAAGGCGAGGGTGATCATGATGAAGTAGACGCCGCGCGTCTTCAGGCTGATGGCGCCCGTAACCGCGGCGAACAGCCCGCAGACGAGCAACGTGACGGGTAGCGAGATGGTCACGTCCCAGTAGCCGTGCTCGGCGAGAATGCCGACGCTGTAGGCGCCGAGGCCGAGATAGGCGGCATGGCCGAAGCTGACGAGCGCGCCGAAGCCGAGGATCAGCGACAGGCTGACGGCGGCGATGGCGAACACCATTACGCGGATTGCGAAGAAGACGAAGAACGTGTCGTTCATTGCGCTGGCCACCGGCGGCAGCAGCGCGAACAGGATGAACGCGACGGCGGCAATCAGCGTTTCGCGGGAACGTCGCGGAGCCATAGGTGCTGCACTCGTTGCGGGCTCGCTCGTGGAGGCGGGACTTGCGGTCATCGGCTCAGCCTCCACGCGCCGGGAACAGGCCGGTCGGCCGGAAGAACAGGACCGCAGCCATCAGGAGATAGATCAGCATCGAGGCGATGGCCGGGCCGACGCTGTTGGCGGCGGACGGCGACATCACCAGCTTGGCGATATCGGTGGCAAAGCCCCGGCCAAGCGTGTCGACGAGCCCGACGATCAGCGCGGCGATGAAGGCGCCGCGGATCGAGCCGATGCCGCCGATCACGATGACCACGAAGGCCAGGATCAAAAGATTGTCGCCCATGCCCGGCTCGACCACCAGGATCGGCGCGGCGAGGATGCCGGCAAAGCCTGCGAGCATCGTGCCGAAACCGAAGACCAGCATGAACAGGCGGCGGATATCGACGCCGAGCGCGGCCACCATCGGCGCATTGGTGGCGCCGGCGCGCACCAGCATGCCGGCACGGGTGTGGGTGACGAGGACGTAAAGCACGGCAGCGACGACCAGGCCGGCAACGATCAGGGCGATGCGGTAGACTGGATAGAGCAGGCCATCCATCAGCTCGAAGGAGCCGCTCAGCAAGTCGGGCATCGGCAGGGTCAGCGGAGTAGATCCCCAGATGGTGCGGACAGCCTCATTGAGGAAAAGGATGATGCCGAAGGTCGCGAGCACCTGGTCAAGGTGGTCCCGGTCGTAAAGATGCCGGAACACCAGCAGCTCGAGAACCAGCCCGACGACGAGAGCGCCCAGCACGCCGAACAGCAGGGCACCCCAGAAGGTGCCGGTTAGGCTGTATCCGGTGACCGCGAGATAGGCCCCGAGCATGTACTGCACGCCGTGCGCCAGGTTGATGAAATCCATGACGCCGAAGACCAGCGTCAGGCCCGCAGCGATCAGGAACAGCAGGATGCCGAGTTGCAGGCCGTTCAGGGTCTGGACGGCAAGAAGGGTGGCGCTCAACGGACCGGCCTCGTCGGTTGCGCAAGCATTGCGATGGGATGGGGTCGGGCGAAAATCCCGCCGGGGCGTGCACAGGCCCCGGCGGGGAACTGCATCAGTTCATTCCGCACTCGCCGACATAGGCGTCGATCTTGTCGTCGAACACCATCTCGACGGTCTCGGTCGCATACTTGCCGTCGTCGCGCTTCACGGCTTTCACCACGTACACGTCCTGGATCGGGAAGTGGTTGGTGTTGAACTTGAAGTCGCCGCGCACGCTCTCGAAGGGAGCTTCCTTCATCGCAGCCATGAGCTTGGCCTTGTCGGCCTTGCCGCCGGCCTTCTTCACGGCGCCGTCGATCAGGCGCGCCGCGTCATAGCCCTGCGAGGCGTAGATGGACGGAACGTAGCCGTATTCCGCTTCGAAGGCAGCGACGAAGGCCTTGTTGGCCTCGTTGTCGAGGTTCGGTGCCCACTGCGCGCCCGACAGCAGGCCGAGTGCGGTGTCCTGGGTCGCCGGCAGCGTCGTCTCGTCGACGGTGAAGGCCGACAGGAACGGCACCTGACCGGCGAGACCTGCCTGGGCATACTGCTTGACGAGGTTGACGCCCATGCCGCCCGGCATGAACACGAAGACGGCGTCCGGCTTGGCCGCTGCGATCTTGGTCAGCTCCGAGGAGAAGTCGAGCTGGCCGAGCTGTGTGTACATCTCGTCGACGATTTCGCCCTTGAAGTAGCGCTTGAAGCCGGCGAGCGAGTCCTTACCGGCCTGGTAGTTCGGCGCCATGATGACCATGCGCTTGTAGCCGGCATCCTCGGCATACTTGCCCATCGCCTCGTGGTTCTGGTCGTTCTGGTAGGACGTGGTGAAGAAGTAGGGCGAGCAGGCCTTGCCGGCGATCGGCGAGGGGCCAGCATTGCCGCCGACAAAGATCTTCTCGGCATCGATGATCGGCTTGTAGACGGCCATCATCACGTTGGAGAAGACGATGCCGGCCAGCATGTCGACCTGGTCGCGCTCGATGAGGCCGCGTACCTTGGTCAGAGCCGCATCCGGCTTCAGCTCGTCATCGACCACCTGAACCTCGGTGTCGAGGCCGCCGAGCTTGCCGCCCGCCTGCTTGACGCCGAGCAGGAAGCCGTCGCGCATGTGCTCGCCAAGCGCGGCCGGCGGGCCGGACAGCGTGGCGAGGAAACCGATCTTCAGGCTTTCGGCCTGAGCGGCCATGCCGGTCAGGCCAAGTGCCGCTGCGGCAACTGCCGCCGTGAACATACGCTTCATTGTAGTCTCCCCTCAGGACCGCCCGCATCGAGGCTCTGCGGCCCCCTGCGTGCATCTGGATGGCATATGGTCGTTATCGCGGTTGTTCCGCCGCTTCCGCTCTCCCGGCGGCCTGGAAATAGTTTAAGCCTAAAATATTTCCTCTGTGAAGCCCCGTCATGCACGGACGCGCAAGTTAAGCATGCGGAAAGCGGAAACCGAATAGGCTCCAAGGTGTTTCCGGCAGGCATTTTGTGGTTGCGTTGAGGGCAGGGCAGCCTGAGGAGCGGTGAAGATGGCGATACGGTGCGGGAAAGGGAATGCAGGCCAACGAGCCGCGGCGCTTGCCGGCGCGCTTGCATGCCTGCTGTCGATGTCGTCGGCGGGCCGCGCTGATTCCGGTCCGGAACCGGTCGATCCGACTCGCTCGCAAGCCTGTATCGACATGGCATCCGACTTTGCCGATCAGGACACGCCGAGAGGGCCGGATGCGGACGATGTTGCCGCGGCCGGCATCGACGGCGCCATCGTCGGTGGTCTCGCAGGGCGCGACCGTTTCGGCGCGGGCTGGAGCCCTGGAGGCGCCGCGCGCGGCGCACGAACGGCCGGCGGCATTGTCGCGCTGCAGGGGCTCGGCCGGGTGAACGCGGAGGCGTGGCAGGCAGCCTTCGACAAGGCCTACGCCGCCTGCATGGCCGGAGAACCGCGCCCGCTGACCCGCCGGGAGCGCTGCCGGTCGACTGGCGTCGTCTCGGGAGGCGGGCAGCTGGGCGGCGTCGCGGTCTCATCGCGTCGGGGTTGCGACTGACGTCCTGCCCGTATCAAGCTTTCCGGTCGCCGTCTGTGGATGCCTGCGGCCCTTGCTGGACCAGCCAGCGCAACAGCCATTCCAGCGGGCCCTGACGTCCCGTGCGCTGCCAGGCGAGGGCGAGGAGGATCTGCGCGACGTTGATGCCGAGTGCGACCATCAGAAGCTGATGGTGCTCCATCGATCCGAACAGGCCGAAACCGAAGCCGTAGAAAACGACCCCGCAGATCACCGTCTGGCCGATATAGACGGTGAGGGGGATCTTGCCGACCGCCACGAAGGGCGCGAGCAGGACCCGTCCCGCGCCGCCGCGCGCCAGCAGATTGGCCAGGCCGATCAGGCCCAGACCGATCAGCAGTCGCCGAAGATTGTAGAAATAGGCATCCCACGATCCGAGCGACCAGCTCTCGAATCCGGGAATCGCGTTGGTGCCATGGACCAGGAAACCGAGGAGGATGCCGCCCGAAAGGCCGGCGAGAGCCATCGCCGCGTACTGCCCTGCGGTCCAGCTGCCCGAGAAGGCTCCCAGGCGATACAGGGCCATGCCGAAGAACATCATCGCGCCGACATCGAGAATGTGGTCGGTGAAGAACAGCGTTGTCTGCTCCTGGAATGTTTCGGGAGCAAGGTTGCGAACCACTTCGGTATAGCCGGCTAGGCGTTCATCCATCTCCGCCAGAGCCATGCGCTCCAGCTCCTCGAACATGGCCGCCTCGTCCTCGCTCTCCTGCTGTTCCGCTTCCTGCTGCGCGTTGTCCTGGGGCGGTGCCAACGGAGGCTGGCCGGCGACATTCGGCTGCGCGCCGGTTCCCTCGTCCGGCAGCACCTGCTCGCTCTGGGCCGCCTCGAACGCATCGCTCGAGATCTGGTCGAGCGACAGGCCCGTCCCGTCCTTCAGCGAGGAGATTGCGAAGATCACGAGGGCGATGGCCAGCAGCTTGCGGCCCGACAGATTGCGGAAGACGAAGAGGAACATGCCCAGAAGACCGTAGACGTAGAGCACGTCATGCGGCCACAGCAGCAGATACCCATGGATGATGCCGAAGGCGATCAGCCACATCAATCGGCGGAAATAAAGGTCGGCTGCCAGCAATCCCCCCGGATTGCGGGCGTGCCGCTCCATCAGCAGGATCGCCGTCGCGCCGAAGATCAGCGAGAACAGCCCGCGCATGGTTCCGTCTACGAAGATGACGACGAACAGCCAGGAAGCGACATTCGAGACGACGGCCTCGCCCCATTCCTCGGGCAGGGAGAAGGCGACCGCCGGCATGCCGAAGACGAAGATGTTGCGCCACAGGATGCCGAGGGCCGCAAGGCCGCGCAGGGCGTCCAGCACGACCAGCCGGCTCGACCCGGTCGCGCTTGCGGCCGCATCGATGCTGGTCCGACGGATGCTTTGATCCACGGTGTGATGTCCGGAAAGGAGAAAACTTGCGCGACTGCTTACTCCCGGGCGCCGAGTCGCACAAGCGTGATTGCAAAGGGCGCGGCCTGCTGCCGCAGGTCGCGCCCCGATCAGTCCGCCAGGTTTTCCGCCTTATTCCGCGGCTTCGCGGTAGGCCGGGTTGTGCGTCTTCGGCTTCGCCTTGAGCTTCAGCTCCTTCAATTCCTCGCGAGCACGCTCGGCATTGCGCAGCAGCTGGAACTTGCCCGGCTGGTACTGTTTCGGCGCGAAGATGTCGCCGACGCCATAGTCGCCAGCCGCGCGCAGGGTGAAGGACGGGTCCGCCAGATGCGGCCGTCCGAGCGCGATCAGGTCCGCACGCCCAGCCGCCAGGATCGTGTTGGCCTGATCCGCCGAGGTGATGGCGCCGACCGCCATGGTGGCGATCTCGGCCTCGTTGCGGATCTGGTCGGCGAAGGACGTCTGGAACATGCGGCCGTAGACGGGCGAACTCGCCGGGCTGGTCTGTCCGGTGGAGACGTCGATGAGATCGGCTCCTGCCTGAGCGAAGGCGCGGGCGATCACGACGCTGTCGTCGCCGGTGATGCCGCCCTCGATCCAATCCGTCGCCGAGACGCGGACCGACATCGGCTTGTCCTTCGGCCATGCCGCCCGCATCGCCTCGAACACCTCCAGCGGATAGCGCAGGCGGTTCTCGATGGAGCCGCCATATTCGTCGTCACGCTGATTGGTGACCGGCGACAGGAAGCTTGCCAGCAGGTAGCCGTGGGCGCAGTGCAGCTCGATCATGTCGAAGCCGCAGGCGATTGCCCGCTCGACGGCGGCGACGAAATCCGCCTTCACCGCATCCATGTCCGCGCGGTCCATCGCCTTCGGCGTCTGGCTCTCCGGATAGTAGGGCAGGGCAGACGCCGACAGGATCGGCCAGGCCTCGCCTTCGGGCAGCGGGCGGTCCATGCCCTCCCACATCAGCTTCGAGGCACCCTTGCGCCCGGCATGGCCGAGCTGCAGGCAGATCTTCGCATCCGACTGTCCGTGGACGAAGTCGACGATCCGCGTCCATGCACTCTGCTGCTCGTCGGTCCACAGGCCGGCGCAGCCCGGCGTGATGCGCGCGGTCGGCGATACGCAGGTCATCTCGGTGAAGACGAGGCCGGCGCCGCCCATGGCGCGCGAGCCGTAGTGGACGAGGTGGAAGTCCTGCGGCATGCCGTCGACGGCCGAATACATGCACATCGGCGAGACGACGAAGCGGTTCGCGACCTGCATCTCGCGCAGGCGCAGCGGCTGGAAGGCGGGCACCGTCGGGTTCTGCGTGTCGACGTCGAGCCCGGACGCCTTGACCTTCTCGGCAAAGGCGCGGGTCGCGGCCGCCACGAAATCGGGCGCGCGCAGCTCCAGATTGTCGTAGGTGATCGCCTTGGAGCGGGTCATCACACCGAAGGCGAAGGTCACCGGGTCCATGTGCCAGTAGCGCTTCACGTGCTCGAACCAGACCAGCGACACGTCCGCCGCATGCTGGGTCTTCTCCACCTCCTCGCGGCGCGTTTCCTCGAAATGGGCAAGCGCATCGGCAATGGTCGGCTTGCGCATGACGCTCTCGTAGAGCGCAATGGCATCCTCCATGGCCAGCTTGGTGCCGGAGCCGATGGAGAAGTGTGCTGTCGATTTGGCGTCGCCCAGCAGCACCACATTGCCCATCGTCGTGCGGGCGTTGCGGATCATCGGGAAGTTGCGCCACATCGAGCGGTTGATCAGCAGCTTGTGGCCGTCGAGCTCCTCCGCGAACACGCCTTCCAGGAAGTCGGCGGATTCCTGCTCCGACATCGCACCGATGCCGGCCTTCTCGAAGGTCTCCGGATCGGTCTCCAGGACCCAGGTCGAGCGGCCCGGCTCATACTGGTAGGTGTGAGCGATGAAGATGCCGTGCTCGGTTTCCTTGAAGTAGAAGGTGAAGGCGTCGAGCGGCTTGGTGGAGCCCATCCATGTGAACTTGTTCGGGCGCATGTCGACGGACGGGCGGAAGTGGTCCCGATGCGCCTCGCGCACCGCCGAATTGATGCCGTCGGCTGCGACGATCAGGTCGGCGTCGGGGAACTGTTCGATACCCGGCACGTCCGCCTGGAAGTGCATCTCCACACCCAGTTCGCGGGCGCGCTCCTGCAGGAGCAGCAGCAGCGTACGGCGGGAGCAGCCGCAGAAACCGTTGCCGCCGACACGGAAGCTCGCGTCCTTGTAGTGGATCGCGATGTCGTCCCAATAGGCGAAGTTCTCGGTGATGGCGCGATAGCTCTCGCGGTCGTATTTCTCGAAGGTTTCCAGCGTCTGGTCGGAAAACACCACGCCGAAGCCGAACGTATCGTCCGCCCGGTTGCGTTCGTGCACGGTGATGCGGGCCGACGGGCGCGCCTTCTTCATGAGGATCGCGAAATAGAGCCCTGCCGGGCCGCCGCCGATGACCTCGATACGCATGACCAGATCCTTCCCTGTCCGTTCTCGGTTTGCGGGACATCGCCGCCGGCCGGATTTCCGCTGGCCTCCCGTCAGGCCGGCGTGCCGCCGGTATCGGGTCGCCGCATGGATGCGCTTGCGTCCCCCTCGCAGATATTTTAAGCTTAAAATAATTCGGGACGCAACGTCGTTCTGGTGGTGCGGCAACGACCGGAAAATTTCGGGGAGAGGCATGGCGAAAGAGGCTCCGTTTCACGGCCGTCACGCCCTGGTAACCGGGGGAACGCGCGGTATCGGGCTTGCCATCGCCCGTCGGCTGATTGCCGGGGGCGCGTCCGTCACCATCCTTGGCCGCAATGCCGAGCGGGCTGCTGCAACGGCGCAGGAGATCGGTGCTGCGGGTTTTGCCGCCGCCGATGTCACCGACCGGGACGCCTTGACGGAAGCGCTTCGCAAGGCCGAAGCGGAGCAAGGTCGGATCTCCATCCTCGTCAACAACGCGGGGCAGGCGGAGAGCGCTCCCTTCCTCAAGACGTCGCCCGAGCGCTTCGAACGGATGTTCTCCCTCAACCTGATGAGCATCGTGAACGCCTGCCATGCGGTCCTGCCGAACATGATCGAGGCCCGCGAGGGGCGCATCGTCAATGTCGCCTCCACCGCCGGGCTCAAGGGCTATCGCTATGTCTCGGCCTATGTGGCCGCCAAGCATGCGGTGATCGGCCTGACGCGGTCCCTGGCACTGGAAACGGCCGAAGCCGGCGTGACCGTCAACGCGGTCTGCCCGGGGTTCGCCGACACGGATCTCGTGCGCGAGAGCGTTGCCAGGATCCGCGAAAAGACGGGCCGCGAAGAGGCGGACATCATCGCCGACATGGTTCGCGACAATCCGCAGAAGCGGCTGATCGACCCGGATGAAGTGGCCGACACGGTTGCCTGGCTGGCGGGAGAAGCTGCCCGTTCGGTGACGGGGCAGGCGATCGCGGTCGCCGGCGGCGAGGTGATGTGAGGGCGTGCAGATGGATGAGAGCGGAAATGGCGGCATGACGGAGAGTGGGGCGGACGCCGCCGCGATCCTGCTCGACGCGGAAACCCGCGTGCACGGCGACGACCATCGTGCGGAGCTGCGCCTCTGGCTGCGCCTGCTGACGCTGACGAACCTGATCGAAAGCGAGATCCGCTCGCGGCTGCGCGGTGAGTTCGACGTGACGCTGCCGCGTTTCGACCTGATGGCGCAGCTGGAAAAGGCGCCCGAGGGGCTGACCCTTGGCGATCTGTCCCGGCGCATGATGGTCTCGGCCGGCAATGTCACGGGCCTTGTCGAGCGTCTCGTCCAGGACGGGCTTGTCGAGCGCCGCCCGGCGCCGGGAGACCGGCGTTCGGCTCTCGTCAGCCTGACGCCGGAAGGGCGCTCCGGCTTCGAGGCGATGGCGCATGCCCATGGCGACTGGATCGGCGACCTGTTCGCGGATCTTTCCGATGCCGACATCGACGACCTGATGCGCCTGTTGGGACGGGCGAAGACATCGGCACGCACTGCCGCCGACCCGACACGCACAACGACTTCCACCGACAAGGAGCCGTCCAATGGCTGATGCCGCCGTTTCCGCCCCGCACGCTGGCGCGCAGGAGACCTATTCGATCACGCTGCCCGTGCGAGAGTATCAGCCGACCCATTTCCGCCTCGACGTGGACGGCAAGACAGCGGTGATCACACTGAACCGCCCGGAGCGCAAGAACCCGCTCACCTTCCATTCCTATGCGGAGTTGCGCGACCTGTTTCGCGCCCTGCAGTTCGACGAGGAAGTGAAGACGGTGGTGGTCACTGGCGCCGGCGGCAACTTCTGCTCCGGCGGCGACGTGTTCGAGATCATCGAGCCGCTTCTGTCGCGCGACATGCCCGGACTGCTGCAGTTCACTCGCATGACCGGCGAACTGGTCAAGGCGATGCGCGCGTGTCCGCAGCCGATCGTCGCGGCCATCGACGGCGTCTGCGTCGGTGCCGGCGCCATCGTCGCCATGGCGTCGGACCTGCGTGTCGGGACGGCCGGCGCCAAGGTCGCGTTCCTGTTCAACCGGGTGGGCCTTGCCGGCTGCGATATGGGCGCTTGCGCCATCCTGCCGCGGATCATCGGGCAGGGGCGTGCCTCGGAGCTTCTCTATACCGGCCGCGTCATGAGCGGCGAGGAGGCCGAGCGTTGGGGCTTCTTCAACCGTCTGGCGTCGTCCGAAACCGTTCTCGATGAGGCGAAGGCGCTCGCCGACAGCCTGTCCGCCGGCCCGACCTTCGCCAACGCCATGACCAAGCGCATGCTCCACATGGAGTGGGATATGTCGGTCGACCAGGCCATTGAGGCCGAGGCGCTCGCGCAGGCGGTCTGCATGAAGACCGAAGACTACCGCCGGGCCTTCGAGGCCTTCGCAGCGAAGCAGAAGCCCGTCTTCGAGGGCAATTGACGCGCCGTCGTCGAGGAGGAGCATGCGATGACCGACCTGAGCTTTCTCGAGTGGCCGTTCTTCGATGACGGACATCGGGCTTTCGCCGCGCGGGTGGAGGCCTTTGCCGCCGCCGAGGTCGCCGGCCTTGCCGACCATCACGACGTCGACGGTTCCTGCCGCCGGCTGGTCGCAGCCCTTGGAAAGGCAGGCCTCCTGCGTGCGGCCGTGCCGGCCTCCCATGGCGGCCTGCATGAGCGGCTGGACGTTCGCAGCCTGTGCATCGCCCGGGAAACGCTGGCCCGCTACAACGGTCTCGCCGATTTTGCCTTCGCCATGCAGGGGCTGGGAACGGGCTCGATCACGCTTGCCGGCTCCGACGAGTTGAAGGACCGCTACTTGCCGCCGGTCATGCGCGGCGAGAAGATCGCGGCATTTGCCCTGTCCGAGCCGGAGGCCGGATCGGATGTGGCAGCCCTCGCCACACTCGCCGAGGCCGACGGGCCGGATCATGTCCGCATCACCGGCGAGAAGACGTGGATCTCGAACGGCGGCATCGCCGACCACTACGTCGTTTTCGCCCGCACCGGCGAGGCGCCGGGCGCCCGCGGGCTTTCTGCCTTCGTGGTGGACGCGGATGCGGCCGGGTTCTCCGTCAAGGAGCGGATCGACACGGTCGCGCCGCATCCGCTGGCGACCCTGTCCTTCGATAGCGTCCGGGTGCCTGTTTCGGCGCGTCTCGGCCGGCCGGGGGAGGGCTTCAAGGTCGCGATGGCGACGCTCGACATCTTCCGCTCTACCGTCGGTGCAGCGGCGCTCGGGTTTGCGCGGCGGGCACTGGCCGACACGCTGGAGCACACCACCAGCCGCCAGCTGTTCGGGGCGCCGCTTGCCGACCTCCAGCTGACGCAAGGGGCGCTCGCCGACATGGTCGCCGACGTCGATGCGGCTGCGCTGCTGGTCTATCGCGCCGCTTGGACCAAGGACATGGGCGCGCCGCGGGTAACCCGCGAGGCGGCGCTCGCCAAGATGGTGGCGACCGAAAATGCCCAGAAGGTGGTGGACCGCGCGGTTCAGCTTCACGGCGGCCATGGCGTGCGCGTCGGCTGCAAGATGGAAGAACTCTACCGCGACGTGCGCGCCCTGCGCATCTACGAGGGTGCAACCGAAATCCAGAAGATCGTGATCGCCCGGCAGGCGATTGCCGACCATGCCGCCCGCCGCTCCTCCGCGGTGGCGGCCGAATGACCATAAAACGCGCCGGAAACCGGCCGCCCCAACCTTCCACAGGAGTGCCGAATGGCCCGCTCAGCCCACACCGACACTTTCGCGGCGGACAATCTGCCACCGCGTGAGCTCTGGCCCGACTTCATCAATCTGGAAAGGCTCGGCTATCCCGAGCGCATGAATTGCGCGGTCGAGTTGATCGACAGGAACGTCGCGGAAGGCCGCGGTGACAAGCTGGCCCTCGTTTCCCCGACCGAGCGCTGGACCTATGCGGAACTCGCCGAAAAGGTGAACCGGATCGCCAATGTGCTGGTTGCCGACTTCGGCTTGCAGCCGGGCAACCGGGTGCTCCTGCGCTTTCCCAACACGCCGATGATGACGGCGGTCTATTTCGCCATTCTGAAGGCCGGCGGCATCGTCGTGGCCACCATGCCGCTGCTGCGCGCCAAGGAACTCGCCGTCATCGTCGACAAGGCCGAGTTGTCGCTCGCTGTCTGCGACCATCGTCTCGCCGAAGAGATGGAGCTGACCCGCGGCCGCACCGACAGGCTGACGACGATCCTCTATGCCGGCAGCGGCGACGAAGGCTCGCTGGAGCGCCGCATGGAATCCGCCTCGCCGGACTTCACGGCCTGCGATACCGCCGCGGACGATGTCTGCCTGCTCGGCTTCACCTCCGGCACGACGGGCGTTCCGAAGGCGACGATGCATTTCCATCGCGACATGCTGGCGATCTGCGACTGCTATTCGCGCGAAGTGCTGCGCCCGCAGGAAAGCGACGTGTTCATCGGCTCGCCGCCGCTCGCCTTCACGTTCGGGCTCGGTGGCCTCGTGCTGTTTCCCTTCCGGGTCGGCGCGACGGCGATCCTGCTGGAGCGCGCCGGACCCGACGATCTGCTGAAGGCGATCCCGGAGATGCGCCCGACGGTGATATTCACCGCGCCGACCGCCTATCGAGCGATCCTCGCCAAGAAGGGCGATGCGGATCTTTCCTCCTTGCGCAAATGCGTGTCGGCCGGAGAGGCGCTGCCGAAGGCGACCTGGGACGACTGGCAGGCGGCGACCGGCATCCGTATTCTCGATGGCATCGGCGCGACCGAGATGCTGCACATCTTCATCGCCGCGCGCGAGGACGAGGTGCGCCCCGGAGCAACCGGAAAGCCCGTGCCCGGATACGAGGCCAAGGTCATCGGGCCGGACGGCAACGAAGTGCCGGACGGCACGCCCGGGCGGCTCGCGGTGCGCGGCCCCACCGGTTGCCGCTACCTCGCCGATGATCGCCAGACCGCCTATGTGATCGATGGATGGAACGTCACGGGCGACACCTATATTCGCGATGCCGATGGCTACTTCTGGTACCAGGCGCGCTCCGACGACATGATCGTCTCGTCGGGCTACAACATCGCCGGTCCTGAGGTGGAGGGCACGCTGCTCGCTCATCCGGCGGTTGCCGAATGCGGTGTGGTGGGAGCGCCGGACCCGGACCGCGGCCGCATCGTCAAGGCCTATGTGGTGTTGAAGCCGGGCGTTGCCGGCGACGCGGCCCTGGTCAAGACGCTGCAGGACTACATCAAGGCGGAGCTCGCTCCGTACAAATATCCGCGCGCCATCGAATTCGTCACCGCGTTGCCGCGCACCGAAACCGGCAAGCTGCAGCGTTTCGCTCTGCGCGAACTGGCTGCAGGAGAAGGCGAACCGCCGGCCGCAAGATCCGCCGCGTCTTGAACGCGAACAATTGAAGATCGGGACCTGGAAGACCCAATGAGCAAGACAGCCGACACCGCCACCGCGATGCCCGCGCGTGCCTCCGTACCTTCACCGCTCGCGGCCCTGCAGCCGGAAGGTTGGCCCGTCCCGAGGGGCTATGCCAATGGCATGGCCGGCGAAGGGCGGATGGTGCTGACCGGCGGCCAGATCGGCTGGACGCCGGATGGCGTCTTCCCGCCCGACTTTCTCGGCCAGATTCGCCAGACGCTCGAAAACGTCGTGGCGGTCGTCGGCGCGGCCGGAGGCGGTCCGGAGCATATCGCCCGGCTGACTTGGTACGTCACCGACATCGACGCCTACCGGGAATGCCTGAAGGAGCTGGGCCCCGTTTACCGCGCGGTCATGGGCCGCAACTATCCGGCCATGGCGGTGGTTCAGGTGGTCGCGCTGGTCGAGCCGGAGGCGAAGGTCGAGATCGAGGGAACGGCCATCGTGCCGGTGTGACCGGCTCCGCAGTTTCCACAAGGCCCCTTGATCGCATCGGGCGGCGAAGGCAGGGTGGCACGCCAAGTCACCCTGCCGCCGGAGCGCCTTTGCGATGAACGTTCTCGATGCGCTCGACAGCCGCTATTCCTGTCGGGCATTCCGCCCCGATCCGGTGCCGGAGCGTGTCGTGCGCGAGATTCTGGTCGCTGCCGGCCGTGCTCCTTCCGGCGGCAACCTTCAGCCCTGGCACGTCCATGCGCTGACGGGCGCACCCCTGGCTGCTCTTCTCGACGATGTCGAGGCAAGGATGCAGGAGATGCCGCGCGGCGAGACGCCGGAGTACCGCATCTATCCCGCAGACCTGAAGGAGCCTTATGCCTCTCGCCGGTTCCAGGTGGGAGAAGCGCTCTACTCTGCGCTTGGGGTCTCCCGCGAGGACAAGGCGGGGCGCGGCCGCCAGTTCCGCAGGAACTTCCGCCTCTTCGGCGCGCCGGTCGGCCTTTTCATCTATCTGGACCGCTCCATGGGCCCGCCGCAATGGGCCGATTGCGGGATGTTCCTGCAGTCGGTGATGCTGGCGGCCCGGGCGCATGGGCTCCACACCTGCGCCCAGGAAGCCTGGGCGCAGTGGCACGGAACGGTCGCGCGCCACCTTCGTCCGGATCCCGAACACATGCTGTTCTGCGCCATTGCACTCGGGCATGCGGATGCTGCGGCGCCGGTCAACCGCTGGAGGAGTGACCGTGCCCCGGTCGGGGATATTGCGAGCTTCAGAGGGTTCTAAACGCACGCTTGTGCTGGCTTTCACCCTGTGGATAGACTTCTGCATCTCCAAAAGGAGTGCAGTCCGCCGTGACACCTGCCGCCTACCGACCGGATGTTGATGGCCTTCGCGCCGTAGCTGTCCTGTCGGTGGTGGCGTTCCACCTCAATGCAGATTGGTTGCCCGGCGGCTTTGTCGGTGTCGACATTTTCTTCGTCATCTCGGGCTATCTGATCACCGGCATCGTCTGGTCGGAACTCGCGGCCGGGCGGTTCTCGCTCAAGACCTTTTACCAGCGCCGCATCCTGCGCATCGTGCCAGCCTATTACCTGGTGCTCGCCGCAAGCTTCCTCGTCGCTGCGCTGGTGCTGATGCCGGTGGAGTTCGATGCGTTCTCCATGTCTGCACGGGCGTCCGTGCTCTTTGCCGCCAATTTCTGGTTTGCCCAGCGGATCGACTATTTCGACCAGGCGTCCGAACAGGATCAGCTGCTGCATTTGTGGTCGCTGGCGGTCGAGGAACAGTTCTACATCGTCTTCCCGCTGCTCTTGACGTTGCTCGTGCGCTTCGCTGGCACGTCGTCACGCAGGGCTCTATTGCTGGTGCTCGTACTGGGCGCAGCCTCGCTCGCCGCCAGCATTGCCATGGCGGTCGTTGCTCCGCGCGCGGGCTTCTTCATGCCGTATACGCGGGCCTTCGAGCTGATGATCGGCGCGCTGCTCGCCATATCGGGAGCGGGCACAAGGCTTTCGCCTGCCGCTCGAGAAGCCGCCGGAGCACTCGGACTTGCGCTGATCGCAGGGTCCTTCGTCCTGCTGTCCGAGGAATTGGCTTACCCCGGAGGCTGGGCATTGCTGCCTTGCCTGGGGGCCGGGCTCATCATCCTGTCCGGCACCGACGGCCAGCCCCGCGTGACTGCCGCCCTGCGCTGGCAGGTCAGCATCGCCATAGGCCTCGGTTCCTATTCCCTCTATCTTTGGCACTGGCCGGTGATCGCCTTTGCCCGCACCCTCGGGCTCGATCCCGCTGCGCCAGCAACCACAGCCTCGCTCCTCCTGCTGATGGCGGTGCTTTCGGCGGCGACCTGGCGCTTCGTCGAGCAACCTGTCCGGAGCTGGCGGCACAAGGAGGCTGCGCGCGCCTTCGGTCTTTTCGCCGGTCTCTCGCTGGCGACGCTGGCGGTAACCGTCGTGGTGGAGGCGACCGACGGACTGCCGCAACGTATCCCGCCGCGCGTTGCCGGGCTGATGGCCGCGAACGAGGAGTGGCGGACGAGCGACCGCCTCGCCTGCATGAGCCGTTGGAGCGACGATAGCTTCGATCTTGCCGAACGTGGGCAGTCCGACAGCCCGTGCCGACTGGGGACGGGGGAGAGGCGCGCAAGCGTGGTGCTTTGGGGCGATTCCCACGCCGCCGCCCTGGCGCCGGGTGTCGATGCCGCGCTGGCCGAGCTCGAGATTGGCGGACTTCTGGTTGCCAAGGCCGGTTGTCCGCCGCTGGTCGATCCGCGTATCGGGGGCTCCGAGCTGGACGGCACATGCCAGCAATTCACGACCCGGGTGCTGGACGGGATCCTCGCAGTCCGCCCCGATGCGGTGATCCTTGTCGCGCGCTGGACGCTCATCGCTGAAGGCGGTACGGGCGTGGATCTTCGCTTTGCGCCACCTCTCTCCGCATCGTTGCGCCGCGAGCGTCTGAAGGCGTTTGAGGAAGCCGCCGAGGCTCTGGCTGTGCGGCTCGATCAAGCCGGCATTCCGGTGATCCTGGTTCACACGGTGCCTGAACCGGGCATCAATGTACCCTCGGCAATCGCCGTGTCGGATCGTTTCGGCTTTGCAGAGCCTGTCGGGCCGGAGCGCGAAGCGGCTCTTCTGCGCCAGCATGCGACCCGCGCGGCGTTGGACCGGGCGGCAAGGCGCCACGACTGGCACGTGGTCGACCCGCTCGATGTGCTGTGCAGCGTCGGTGGCGCCTGCAGGATCGAGGCTGCGGGCGAGCCGCTCTATTTCGACTCCAACCACCTGACGGTGCGCGGTGCCGAAACGTTGTCGCCCGACCTGGCCGAGGGGCTGGCACCGCTACTCCGCCGCAACTAGCGGGACGAGCTGTCGTCACTGCTCCGCGGCGGCCTTTTTGCGGGCGCGGAAGACATCCGTCTGCACGCCGGCGATGCCCCAATTCTCCAACTCCACCTCGTCGATCACGACGAAGGTGGTCGCGGGATCCTTGTCGAGCACCTCGACGAGGAGATCGGTGACGCCGGCTATCAACCGGGCCTTCTGCTCGCGGGTGACGCCTTCACGGGTCACCTTGATATTCACGTAGGGCATGGAAACCTCGTTGGTCTCAGGCCGCCGCGTCGCGTGGCCGGGTGGTGTAGTCGAACACCTTGGCGGCGATCAGCCAGCGGCTGTCGATCTTCACCAGCGACAGGAAGTCGGTGAAGAAGCGCTCGCCGATCGAGCTACGCACCTGAGCAAGTGCGGCATGCGGTCCGGCGAAGGCGATGGCGACGACTTCCCCGTCTGCCGCTTCGCCGCGCGAGGCGGGCGAGGGCCGGGTGGCTACGATCGGCAGATAGCGATCCATGGTCCAGAAGCGGACGTCGCCATCGGTCGTGGCGGCATAGAGGGCATTTTCATGAAACAGGCTGCCGAGCGAAGCCGCGTCGCTGCGGTGCAAGGCATCGTGATAGCGCCCGCAGAGATCGAGAATGGCGGTGAAATTCGCGGTTTCAGTGGGTGTCATCAGAGGGCTCCCATCCTGACCTTTCCGGAAGCGACGGACAGGCAATCTGCCCGCCGCTCCGATATGCTTGCAGGAAACCGCCTGTTCAGGCGGCCTTGAGCAGGCCCTCGCGCTCCAGCGCATGGCGGGTGGCCGCGCGGCCGCCGGCGCGTGCCTGGAAGGCCTTCACGTTCGGGAACTCGTCGAGCGAGATGCCGACGAAACCGGTCCAGTTCAGCACGGTGAAGAGATAGGCATCGGCGACCGAGAACGTGTCGCCCATCAGGTAGGAGCGGCCGTCGGCGAAGATCGGCTCGAAATGCGCGATCCGCTTGCGCGCCTTCTCGACCGCCGCATCGCGGGCGGCGCCTTCCGCGCCCTGGAACAGCGGCCCGAAGGACTTGTGCAGCTCGGCAGAGATGAAGTTCAGGTGCTGGTGCAGCTGCGTGCGCTCCCAGGAGCCGGGTGCGGGTGCCAGGCCGGAGGCCGGGTGCTGGTCCGCGAGATACTGCAGGATCGCGGCGCCCTCGGTCAGCACGTTGCCGTTGTCCAGCTCCAACGCGGGAACGTAGCCGTCCGGGTTGATCTCGAGGAAGTCGCGCCCACTCGCCGTCTTCTTGGCGGCCGTATCGACGCTTTCCACGTCGAAGGACAGGCCCAGCTCGTTGAGGACGATATGAGTGGCGAGCGAGCAGGCGCCCGGCTTGTAGTAGAGCTTCATGTTTCAATGCTCCCATATGTCTGACCGTCCGGTTGTGTCCGGAGCGGAACATGTTGCTGCGGTTGATCGCGGCGTCTTCGGCATCTAGGAAGCTTTGGTTACCTTTGTAAACCTGCAAACCTTGTGTTACGGGAGAATGAGATTTCCGACTGGTAACCCGTTCCCGTTTCGCTTTGGCGTGCAGGAATAGAACCCGGCATTCGTTCGCCGGGGAAGGCAGGCATGGCCCTCAAGATCCGAAAGAACCAAAGCCCTCCGCCGCCGGAGGGCTGCCCGCTCAGCCACTGCATGGAGATCCTCAAGGGCGCGTGGACACCGAACGTGATCTGGTGCCTGGCGGCCGGACCGCGCCGGTTCTCCGAGCTGCGGCTGGACATTCCGGCCGTCTCGGCAAAGGTGCTGACTGCACGGCTCAGGGATCTGGAAAAGAAGGGCGTGGTCGCGCGCGCCGTGCGCCCGACATCGCCGCCGTCGGTGGAATATTCGCTGACCGATCTTGGCGCAGAACTGCTGCCGGCGATCCGTGCCATCGTCGAGGTGTCGCACAAACTGAAGATGCGCAACAGGCAGAGCTGCCTCGGCAGGGACGCGCAGCTGGACGCTGCCGAATAGAGAAGACGGGCGCGGAACCGCCGCGCCCGAATTCAGGTGTCGTGCTGCCGGTCAGCTGGCAGCGGCCATCGCCTGCAGCTTCTGCCGGGCGAGGCGTGTCACCACGTTCTGGATGATCCGGTGGCCGGCATCCTGGTCGAGCGACATGATCGACTCGGGATGGAACTGCACTGCTGCGACCGGCTCGCTTTCGTGCTCGATAGCCATGATCACCCCGTCATCGGTCTGCGAGGTTATCCGGAAGCCGGCCGGCAGCTTGTCCCGTCTTGCGTGCAGCGAGTGATAGCGCCCGACCGTCACCGGCGAGGCGAGCCCCTCGAACAGCATTGAGCCTTCGGTGAAGGAGACGGGCGAGGGCTTGCCGTGCATGGGGATGGCGAGCTGGGCGAGTTCGCCGCCATAGGCCTCCGTCAGCGCCTGCAGGCCGAGGCAGACGCCGAAGATCGGCAGCCCGCGTGCCCGCGCCCGGCCGATGGTCGCCGCGCAGTCGAAGTCCTTCGGGCTGCCGGGACCTGGCGACAGCACCACCAGGTCCGGTGCTGCGTCGTGGAACACACTGTCAGCAACTGGCGAACGATACGTGACTACTTCGGCGCCGGTTTGCCGGAAGTAGTTGGCGAGCGTGTGGACGAAGCTGTCCTCGTGGTCGACGAGCAGGATCTTCAGCCCCTTGCCCGGTTGGGCGGCGAGCGGATCGAGCTTGCGCTCGCGGGCAAGCCCGGCCTCGCGTACGGCAGCGCGCATGGCCTCCGCCTTCAGCTCCGTCTCGGCCTCTTCCTCCTCGGGCACGCTGTCGTAAAGCAGCGTCGCGCCGGCGCGGATCTGCGCGACGCCGTCCTTGATCCGGACGGTGCGAAGCGTCAGGCCGGTGTTCATGTCGCCGTTGAACAGGATCGCGCCGATGGCGCCGCCATACCAGGCGCGCGGGCTTTTCTCGTTGCGCTCGATGAACTCCATCGCCCACCGTTTCGGCGCGCCGGTCACCGTCACCGCCCATGTGTGCGACAGGAAGGCGTCGAGCGCGTCGAGATCGTTGCGCAGGATGCCCTCGATGTGGTCGACCGTATGGATCAGGCGGGAATACATCTCGATCTGGCGCCGGCCGATCACCCGGACGGAGCCCGGCACGCAGATGCGGCTCTTGTCGTTGCGATCGACGTCCGAGCACATGGTCAGCTCGGCCTCGTCCTTGGCCGAATTCAACAGCTTGCGGATCTGTGCCTCGTCCTCGATGGCGTTGCGGCCACGCCGGATCGTGCCGGAGATCGGGCATGTCTCCACGCGCCGCCCGGACACACGCACATACATCTCCGGACTTGCGCCGACGAGATACTCGGCATTGCCCAGGTTGATGAAGAAGCCGTAGGGGGACGGGTTGATCTCCGTCAGTCGCCGGCTCACGGCGGAGGGCGCTGCCGGGCAGGCTTCGTAGAACACCTGGCCGGGGACGGTCTCGAACAGGTCGCCGCGCCGGAAATAGTCCTTGGCGGCGTCCACCAGCTTCGCGTATTCGCCGGGCTCATGGTCGCCCCGCCCGGGGTCCTCGTTGGCCGGGCGATAGGCCTCCTTCGATCCGCCGCGCGGCAGGTCGGCGGTGCTGATCCCGTCGACCTCGAAGTCGTAGCTTCGCACATGTGCCTTGCGGCCGTAATGGTCGACCAGCAGGATCTCGTCCGGCAGATAGAGCACCACGTCGCGCTGGTCGTCGGGGCGGGCGAGCACCAGTTCGATAGGCTCGAACTGGAACGCGAGATCGTAGCCGAAGGCGCCATAGAGGCCGAGATGGCCGTCGTCGCAGGCAAACAGCGCGCTGATCGCCCGGATCACCGAGAAGACGGAGGGTTGGCGCGAGCGTTCTTCCTCGGAGAAGGCGCGGGTCGCGGGACGGACCCTCAAGGTGAGCAACTCGCTGTCGCGTGCGAGCCCCTCGACGTCCTCATGTGCGGCAAGGCAGCGCTCGACCGCAGGCAGCAGCAGGCGTCCGCGCTCGTTCAGCGCCTCGACGCGCACGTTGGACCCGCGCGATTCCAGCACCAGCGGCGGATTGACCAGCGCCATGTCCCAGCGGGTATAGCGGCCGGGATATTCGTAGGAAGAGGAGAAGACCGCACCGCGCTCCGCATCCAGCCGGTCTATCCAGGGGGAGGTGCCCTGTTCGTAGTCGGCGGCCCGCGTCACGACGCTGATGCCGATGCCTCCCTTCGTCACGAAGGTCTCTTCGCGTCCTGTCTGCATGTCCGTCTTCCCTGCCTCCGCTGGCCGCGATCCTCCCGGCCGGACATGACAAAGCCGCCGGCGGGACCCCGCGGCGGCTTTGTGAAACTCCTCGAGTGACGTTACGTCACGCGCTGTCGTTCGCCGCCTGTTACCAGGAGCGCCACCACCAGCCGTTGATCGTCGTCGTCATCGTCATGCTCTTGTCAGTAGCGCATGCGTGCTCCCGCCGCAACGGCGAAAGTCGCCGGGCCGGCTCGTCACGCGCCGGCAACGAAGCGACCCAGCCGAACGGCGGTCTGGCCTTTCACCGGTCGCCGGTTCGGCATGATCAGCACCGTGCGGTCTTCCGGCACGGTCACGGGCGTATCGCCGTCATGGGCAATCACCGTACCGGCCTTCTCGATCACCTCCTGCCCGACATAGTCGTCCACGAAGCGGAAGGCATCGGTCATGATGGTCACCGGCTCGATGATCTCGATGAAGCTCTGAGCCTTCGGCGTGGGGAAGTGCGCAAGTTCGTCGGTAAAGGCGTTTTCGGCAACGGCGCCCGTCACCTGCAGGAAGCGGAGAGTGGTCTCCAGCGCCACATCGGCGCTGGCCGCCTCCCAATGCTGGCCGCACTCCACCAGCAGCGCGTTCTTCTCGCTTGCCGGGTCGCCGAAGCCCGCATAGTCGCGCATCCGCTTGCCGGCCGCGTGGCCCTCGTCGCTGACCACCAGCGCCGGCGTTCCGACGGCACGGGCAAGCGTGCGTCCCTTGGTCAGCGGGCCGGCGATGTAGAGCGGTGCCGTCGCGCTCTGCATCGAGTGGATGTCGAGCAAGAGGTCGACATCGTCGATGAAGGGACGCAGGTCCCTGGCACGCTTGCGCTCCAGCGTCTCGCCGCCGCCGAGCGTCTCCGGCTGCCACAACCGGTTCATGTCCTCGTCCGCCCAGCGCGAGGTGAAGGGATCGGCCGGGTCGAAGCGGTCATAGGCATCCAGGTTGATGAACGCGAGCGAGAGCTTGCCGCGCACCGGGCGGACATCCTTGCGGAACAGCCAGTCCAGTGCGATCGGGCCGCACAACTCGTTGCCGTGCACCACCGCCGTCACGGCCACATGCGGGCCGGCGACGCCGCTGTCGAAGGTGGTGACGCCCTCGATGCCGGTATTGCCGGCGCGATAGGGGGTGATGTCGGTTTTCGACAGTTCGACAGGCGGAGTCTGGGCGGTCATGGCGTCTCTCGGCGAAGGTGGTACGGAAAACGGTGGTTCAGCGGGCGGCTTCCTCGATCAGCCGGTCGAGGAAGGCCTCGCACTTGGCGAGTTCCGAGACGGCGATGAACTCGTCCGCCTTGTGGGCCTGCTCGATGGAGCCGGGGCCGATCACCACGGTCGGGATCGCGGCAATCTCGACGAACCGGCCGCCCTCGGTGCCGTATGCCACCTTGGCGTGGTCGTTGCGCTCGGCCAGCCGCTTGGCGAGGCGGGTCACATCGGCATCGGCCGCGGTGTCGAGACCGGGGAAGCTCGAGATCTGTTCGAAGGCGATGCCGGTTTCGGGCGCACGCGCCTTCATCTCCGGCTCGATCTCCTCGTGGGCAAAGCGCATCACCTCATCGACCAGCGCATCCCCGTCCTCGCCGGGGAGCACGCGGAACTCGAAGGCGAATTCGCAATGGTCCGGCACGATGTTGAGCGCCGTGCCGCCGGAAACCGTGCCGGTATGGGCTGTCGTCACCGGCACGTCGTAGAGCGGATCGCTCGGCCCTTCCGCGAGCTCCATTCCCATCTCGCGCACCTTGAGGATCAGCCGCGCGGCATGGTCGATGGCGTTGACGCCCTGCGGGGCCAGCGAGGAGTGGCAGGTGCGCCCCGTCACGATGGCCCGGTAGGAGCGCTTGGCCTTGTGGCCGATGATCACCTGCATTTCCGTCGGCTCGCCGACGAAACAGGCTTCCGGCAGCGCGACGGTCTCGACAAGCCGCTCGATGAGGCTCGGCACGCCCTTGCAACCCACTTCCTCGTCATAGGAGAAGGCGAAGTGGATCGGCTTCGCAAGATCACGCGCCAGCATGTCGTCGACTTTGGCGAGGCAACAGGCGAGGAAGCCCTTCATGTCGCAGGCGCCGCGCCCGTAGAGCAGGCCGTCGCGCTCGGTCAGCGTGAAGGCGTCGCTGGTCCAGCTCTGGCCGTCCACCGGCACCACATCGGTGTGACCGGACAGCACATAACCGGGTACGTCCTTCGGCCCGATGGTGGCGATCAGGTTCGCCTTCTCGCCGGTCTCGTCCGGCACGCGCGTCGTGGCGATCCCGCGTGCGGCGAAGAACGCTTCGACATGGGCAATCAATGCGAGATTGGAATTGCGGCTTGTCGTGTCGAAGCCGACAAGGTCCTTCAGGATGCCGGCCGAGCGCGGGGCAGCAGGCTGGAGCATGCGATTTCCTTTCCTTGCGGCCGCTCAGGCCGGATGCGAGTAGGCGTCGACCGGAACGGCCCGGCGCGCATGTTCGATGAAGCGCTGGGCGATCGGCGAGACGCGCCCGGCGGGAACGAAGAACTGGGTGAGGTAGTCGACCCTCGGCGAGAAGCGGCGGAACACCACGCCCTCGAGCGGACGCAGGCTCACCGGGAACGGGTTCACCAGCCCGATTCCCATCCCCTCGCGCACCAGTTCGCAAATGGCGATGCTGGTTGCCGTTTCGGCACGGATCTTCCGCTCGATGCCGCGTTCGGCGAAGATCCGGTCGTAGACGTTGCGCTGGTGGAAGCGGCGGGTCAGCGCGATGAAGGATTCTCCGGCAAGGTCCTCCGGCACGATCTCGTCCCGGTGCGCAAGTCTGTGGTCGACCGGAATCGCGGCGTGGGCGATGGCCTGTCGGAACGGATACATCTTCAGGCCGTCATGCCGCACTCGGCCGTCGCTGATGCCGAGATCTGCGTTCTCGTCGGCGACTGCCGCCGTGACGTTGGTCGACATGCCGATTTCCAGATGCACGGAGGCTTCCGGGTTTTCCTTCAGGAAACCGGGGATGAGCCGCGTCATCAGCCTGTGGGCGAGGGTGGGCGGTGCTGCGATCCGCAGCCGCTGGGCGTTGAGGTCTTCGGTCTCTGCCGCATCAAGGCGGGCGAGCGTCGCGAAGATCGGTTCGATCTGCTCGTTGAATGCCAGCCCCTCAGAGGTCGGCAGGATCTTGTTTCCGTTGCGGTGGAAGAGCTGGCGATTAAGCCGCGCCTCCAGCTGGGCGATCGCACGGCTGACGGCCGGCTGGGATATCCCCAGCCGATGTGCCGCCGCCGTCGTCTTGCCTTCGGAGATGACCGCTCGCAGCACCTCCAGCTCGCGAAGCGTCAAGCCGCTGCGGTTGAGACTGTTGGCAGCTTGCCGGGCCGGGGCCTCGTCCGTAACCTCTGTATTTGCCATGGGAATAGCATTATGCGTTTGAGTTATCGTTTTTCGTTTGTCGATTATATAAACGCATAATAGCCTTTCCCACAAGCCGCCGGGGCGATCGACCTCGAGACAAGGCACCAGCAGACGGGGACCACTCGATCCCGCCCCGTCTGGAAAAATCCAGAGGGGATCCAGAGGGGAGTTACCTGATGAAGTCTGCAAGGACGCCGCTCGCGCGCGCGCTCATGGGGGCGGCTTGTGCCGTTGTCGCCTTCTCCGCGCCCGCGGCCGCCGAGGATCTCGTGATCGGGCTCGATTCCGAGGCGACCTCCATCGATCCGCATTTCCATAATCTGGGACCGAACAACCAGCTCGGCTTCATGATGTTCGACCGCCTGGCCAATCCGGACGAGCGGCAGAACTTCAAGCCGGGCCTTGCCGTCTCGTGGAAGCCGATCGACAGCACCACCTGGGAGTTCAAGCTGCGCGAGGGCGTGAAGTTCCACGACGGGTCGGACTTCAATGCCGACGACGTCATCTGCACCTTCGAGCGCGCCCCCAACGTGCCGAACTCGCCCGCCGGTTTCGATACCTACATCAAGGGCAAGACCTTCGAGAAGATCGACGACTTCACCGTGCACGTGAAGACGGAGGCTCCCTATCCGGTCATGGTCAACGACCTCGGCAACGTCGCCATCATCTCCAACGAGACGGGCTGCAACGGCACGACCGAAGCCTTCAACTCGGGTGAGGCGGCTGCCGGCACCGGGCCTTACAAGTTCGCCGAATACGTGCCGGGCGACCGGATCGTGCTGGAGGCCAACCCGGACTACTGGGGCGAGAAGCCTATCTGGGACAAGGTCACCCTGAAGCCGATCAAGTCCGGCCCTTCGCGCGTCGCCGCTCTTCTTGCCGGCGATGTCGACATCATCAACGGCGTGCCGACGACCGACATCGAGACGCTGAAGGGTCGCGACAACGTGGCCCTCTCGCAGGGCGTTTCCAACCGCGTCATCTATCTTCACCTCGACCACTTCCGCGAGAACTCGCCCTTCGTGAAGGCGAATGGCGGCGGCGACATCAAGAACCCGCTGCAGGACCTGCGCGTGCGTCAGGCGATTTCCAAGGCGATCTCGCGCGAGCTGATCCGCGACCGCGTTATGGAAGGGCTCGCCATTCCCGCCGGCCAGCTGCTGCCGGAAGGCTTCTTCGGCGTTTCGGAGAAGCTGAAGGCCGAAGCCTACGATGTGGAAGGCGCGAAGGCGCTGCTCGCCGAGGCCGGGCTGCCGGACGGCTTCGAACTGACCATCCACGGGCCGAACGACCGCTATCTGAACGATGCCAAGATCGCCGAGGCCATCGCCCAGATGCTGACGCGGGCGGGCATCAAGACGGCCGTCGAGACGATGCCGCGTTCGGTCTACTTCACCCGTGCGTCCACCGGTGCGGACGGCCTGCCCGAGTTCTCGCTGATCCTCGTCGGCTGGGGTGCCGGTTCGGGCGAGGCCTCCTCGCCACTGCGCGCGCTCATCGCCACCTTCGACAATGACAAGGGCATGGGCACGGCCAACCGCGGCCGCTACTCCAACCCCGAGGTCGACAAGCTGATCGAGGATGCGCTGTCCGAGGTGGATGACGAGAAGCGCGCAGGCTTGCTGGCCAAGGCGACCGAAGTGGCCATCGGCGATCTCGCGATCATCCCAATCCACTACCAGGTCAACACCTGGGCGAGCCGCAAGGGCCTCAAGTACATCCCGCGCACGGACGAGTACACGGTCGCCTATGGCGTGCTGAAGGACTGAGCGGACAGCCTCTGCCGCCGGCGTCGAGCCGGGGCAGGGGCACCCGCAATTTCCTGTCGCGATGAACTGGCCGGTAGGGGCGGGCTCCCGCCCTTGCCGGTCGTCGCTACCGCCTTTCCTGTCCAGCCCATGCCGCAAGGCCGGGAGACCGCCCCATGAGCGTCTTCATCCTCCGCCGCCTCCTGCAGAGCGCGCTGGTCATGGTCGCCATGGCCATGATCGTCTTTTTCGGCGTCCATCTGGTCGGCGATCCGGTCTACATGTTCGTCACGCCGGACATGGACCAGCAGGATATCGAGAACGTCACGCGGGCGCTCGGCCTCGACAGGCCGATCTGGGAACAGTTCTGGCTGTTCATGGTCAACGCGCTCACCGGCAATCTCGGCCAGTCCTTCATCTTCGGCGAGCCGGCGCTCGGGCTGATCATCCAGCGCATGCCGGCGACGCTGGAGCTTGCCTTCGCCGCCTTGCTCATGGCGGTGGTGATCGGCATCCCCCTCGGCCTCTATGCCGGGCTGTATCCCGACAGCCTCGCCTCCAAGGCGATCATGGCCGGGTCCATCGTCGGCTTCTCGCTGCCCACCTTCTGGGTCGGGATCATGATGATCATGGTCTTTGCCGTGATGCTCGGCTGGCTTCCCTCGACAGGGCGCGGCGATACCGTGGATGTCTTCGGCATCCACCTGTCGTTCCTGACCCTCGACGGGCTGCGGCATCTGGCGCTTCCGGCGCTCAATCTCGCGCTGTTGAAGATCTCGCTGGTGATCCGCCTGACCCGCGCCGGCACGCGCGAGGCGATGCTGCAGGACTACATCAAGTTCGCCCGCGCCAAGGGCCTCTCGCGCTCGCGCATTGTCGGCGTGCACCTGCTGAAGAACATCCTGATCCCGGTCGTCACGGTTCTCGGCCTCGAGTTCGGCTCGCTCATCGCCTTCTCGGTCGTGACGGAGACGATCTTCGCCTGGCCGGGCATGGGCAAGTTGCTCATCGAGTCGATCCAGCAGCTCGACCGGCCGATCATCGTCGCCTACCTGATGATGATCGTCTTCCTGTTCGTCGTCATCAACCTGGTGGTCGACATCCTCTATTCGGTCCTCGATCCGCGCGTGCGGCTCGGCGATCGCGGCCAGTGAAGGCGGATCCCATGGCATCCACGGAAACTCCGGCGGGCGGGGCGACGCCCGTCCGACGCGCAGCCGATACGCCGTTCCGCCGCTTCCTGTCGGACTTCACCGACAGCTGGCTCGCCGTCGGTGCGGCGGTGCTGCTGGCCGTCATCATTCTCGCGGCGGTCCTCGCGCCCTGGATCGCGCCTCAGAACCCTTACGATCTTGCCGTCGTCTCGATCTTCGACGCCCGTCTGCCGCCGGGCTCGCAGAGCATGGACGGCGTCACCTTCTGGCTCGGCACGGATGGCGCCGGCCGCGACCTTCTCTCGGCCATCATCTATGGGCTGCGCATCTCGCTCTCGGTCGGCGTCGCCTCGGCCATCATCGCGCTCACGGTCGGCATGATCGTCGGTCTTCTTGCCGCCTATGCGGGCGGCCGGACCGAAGGATTGATCATGCGCATCGTCGACATCCAGCTGTCGCTGCCCGCCGTGCTGATCGCGCTGATCCTCCTTGCGATCCTCGGCAAGGGCATCGACAAGATCATCATCGCGCTCGTCATCGCGCAGTGGGCCTATTATGCGCGTACGGTGCGTGCCTCGGCGCTGGTCGAGCGCCGGCGCGAATATGTGGAGGCTGCCGCCTGTCTCGGCCTGTCCCATGCGCGCATCGTCTTTCGCCACATCCTGCCGAACTGCATCGCCCCGCTGATCGTCGTCGGCACCGTGCAGACGGCGCATGCCATCGCACTGGAGGCGACGCTGTCCTTCCTCGGCGTCGGTCTGCCGCAGACCGAGCCGTCCCTTGGGCTGCTGATCTCCAACGGCTTCGAATACATGCTGTCCGGCAAGTACTGGATCGCCGTCTTCCCGGGCGTGGCGCTGCTGATCACCATCGTCACCATCAACATTGTCGGCGACCAGCTCCGCGATGTGCTGAACCCGCGGCTGCAGAAATGAGGGCCGCATGACCCGCGAAACCATTCTCGAGGTCCGCGACCTGCGGACCCACTTCTTCACCAAGGCCGGCGTCGCCCGCGCTGTCGACGGCGTCTCCTTCTCGCTCGCCCGCGGTGAGGTGCTCGGCCTTGTTGGCGAAAGCGGATCGGGCAAGACCGTCACCGGCTTTTCGCTGATGGGCCTTGTTGATCCGCCTGGCCGTCTTGTCTCGGGTTCGATCCGCCTGGGCGGCGAGGAATTGGCGGGTCTGCCCGAGGAGGGATGGCGACGGCTGCGCGGCCGTCGCATCGCCATGATCTTCCAGGACCCGATGATGACGCTCAATCCGGTCCTGCGCATCGATACGCAGATGATCGAGGCGATCCGCGCCCATGCCGGCGTGTCGCGCGAGGCGGCCCGCGAGCGGGCCCGTGAGGCACTTGCCCGTGTCGGCATCCCCTCGCCGGACGAGCGGCTCGCCGCCTATCCGCACCAGTTCTCGGGGGGCATGCGCCAACGTGTCGCCATTGCCATTGCGCTGCTCAACGAACCGGAGGTGATCGTCGCCGACGAGCCGACCACCGCGCTCGACGTCACCATCCAGGCGCAGATCCTCTACGAGGTGCAGAAGCTGTGCGCCGATACCGGTCTTGCGATGATCTGGATCACCCATGACCTTGCCGTTGTCGGCGGGCTCGCCGACCGGGTGGCGGTGATGTATGCCGGCCGCATCGTCGAGCAGGGGCCGGTCGATGCCGTTCTCGATGCGCCGTTCCATCCCTACACGCATGGGCTCATCGGCTCGGTGCCGAGCCAGAACCGTCGCGGCGAACGCCTCACCCAGATCCCGGGCATGGCGCCCTCGCTGTTGTCCCTGCCCGAGGGGTGCAGCTTTGCCGCCCGCTGTCCGCGCGCCGATGCCGCCTGCACGGTCATGCCGGAGCTGAGCGAGCTGGAGGCAGGCCGTCTCGCGCGCTGTCACCATCCGCACCGAACTCTCGAAACCGCCAGGGGAGGTGCCGCATGAGCGCCGCGCCGCTTCTTGCTCTCGATGCCGTGTCGAAGCGCTTCGTGCGCCGTCTCGATGCGGCCGAGAAGATCGTCAACCTGTTCGGGGGCAACCGGCGAGAAGAGGTCGTTCACGCCGTCGACAACGTCTCGCTGAAGATCGCCGAAGGCGAAGTGGTCGGCCTTGTCGGCGAGAGCGGCTGCGGCAAGTCCACCCTTGGCCGCGTGGTCGCCGGGGTACATGCCCCAAGTGCGGGCCGCGTCCTGTGGCGCGGGCGCGACATCGAGAGCCTGTCCGGGGCAGAGCGGCGCGAGGCCACTTTGAAGATCCAGATGATCTTCCAGGACCCCATGTCCTCGCTCAATCCGCGCATGCGGGTGCGCGACATCGTCGGCGAGGCGCCGCGTGTGCATGGCCTGGTGTCGAGCGGCGAGGTTGCCGACTATGTCGACCGCATGCTGCTGCGCGTCGGCCTCGATCCCAGTTACAAGAGCCGCTATCCGCACCAGTTTTCCGGCGGCCAGCGCCAGCGCATCGGCATTGCCCGGGCGCTGGCCGTGCAGCCGGATTTCCTGGTCTGCGACGAAAGCATCGCCGCGCTCGATGTCTCCATCCAGGCGCAGGTGCTCAATCTCTTCATGGACCTGCGCGAGGATCTCGACCTCACCTATCTTTTCATCTCCCACGACCTCGGCGTGGTCGAGCATCTCGCCGACCGGGTGGTGATCATGTATCTCGGACGTGTTGTGGAAAGCGCCCCGGCCGCTGAGCTCTTCGCCGATCCGAACCATCCCTATGCCAGGGCGCTTCTGGAGGAGGTGCCGCGCATCGACACGCGCAAGCGGGTGTTCCAGCCGGTCAAGGGCGAGATCCCGTCGCCGCTCTCCCCGCCGTCCGGCTGCCATTTCCATCCGCGCTGCCCGCATGCGAAGCCGCGCTGCCGGGAGGAGGCGCCGGCCTTGCGCGAGATTGCGCCGGGCCGCGTCTCCGCCTGCCATCTCAACGACGGGTGAGGCCATGGCCGGGGCGATATCGGAGGGCGGAGAGGGGGCGTTGTTCGACATCCTGCGCCCTGCCGCTCCGGCCTCGCCGCTCGTCCTCGACAGCCCGCATTCCGGGACGCTCTATCCGCCGGACTTTCGGCCGGCGCAGCCGCCCGAGCGTTATCGCCGGGCGGAGGACATGTATGTCGACGAGCTCTTTTCCGCAGCTCCCGCCCTCGGCCTGCCGCTGTTGCGGGCGCGGTTCGGCCGCATCTACTGTGACGTCAACCGGGCCTTCGACGATCTCGTTCCGGCATCGCTCGATGATGCGGGCGAGCTGAACCTCGCCCCGTCCGCAAAGGCGCGGCTCGGCAAGGGGGTACTCTGGACCGCGACGCCGCCGGATGGTGCGCCGCTTCTCGCCGGGCCGGTCCTCCGCGCGGAGTACTTCGACCGGCTGGAGCGCTGCTGGTATCCGTATCACGATGCGCTTGGCGAGCTGATCGCCGAAACCCGTGCGGCGCATGGCCGCGTCTTTCATCTCGACCTGCATTCCATGCAGCCGGTGGCCAACGCCATGCATGAGGACGCGGTCGGGTCTCTGCGTCCCGATATCGTGCTGTCGGACCGCGAGGGCACGAGTGCCGGTGTCGGCTATCTGGAGGCGGCGCGCGCCCTGCTGTTGGACCTCGGTTTCTCGGTGGCGGTCAACGATCCTTTCAAGGGGGCGGAGATACTGCGTCGCCACGGCAATCCGGCGCGCGGCGTCCATTCGCTGCAGATCGAGGTCAACCGCGCACTTTACATGGATGTCGAGACCTACGGCAAAACCGTGCGGTTTTCCGAGACGCGAGCGCGGCTTTCCGCCTTTATCGGCTCGCTGGGGGACTGGGCTGCAAAAAGCGGCGGTTGAATTTTTACGGCAGACAGGGCACCAGAGCGCAGCGGCGGCAATCGCCGCCCCCTCCCTTGCACCGCATACGGAACGCCGTTTCATGAAGACCGGTCTGTCGCGCCCGAAGCACCAAATCCGCTGGCTCCTGCTGGAAGGCATCAGCCCGACCGCCTCCGTCCTGCTGGAGCAGGCGGGCTACACCAATGTCACCAAGCTGAAGACGGCGCTCGACCGCGATGCGCTGATCGAGGCGCTGCAGGGCGTCCATATCGTCGGCATCCGCTCGCGCACGCAGATCGACGAGGAGATTCTCAAGGCGGCGGGCACCCTGGTCGCGGTTGGCTGCTTCTCCGTCGGCACCAACCAGGTGGATCTCGTCGGCTCCAACCGGCGCGGCATCCCGGTCTTCAACGCGCCGTTCTCCAACACCCGCAGCGTCGCCGAACTGACCATCGCCGAGATCGTCATGCTGATGCGCGGTGCCTTCACCAAGTCGATGGCCGCCCATAACGGGCGCTGGGTGAAGACGGCTGCGGGGAGCAACGAGGTCCGCGGCAAGACCCTCGGCATCGTCGGCTACGGCAATATCGGCTCTCAGCTTGCCATGCTTGCCGAGGCGATGGGCATGCGGGTGGTCTATTACGATCACACCGACAAGCTGCGCCACGGCAATGTCGAGCCGGTCTCCTCGCTCGGCGAACTGCTTGCGGTGGCCGACGTCGTCTCGCTGCACCTGCCGCAGACGCCGGAAACCCGCGGCATGATCGGTGCTGCCGAACTCGCGTCGATGAAGAAGGGCGCCTACCTGATCAACAACGCCCGCGGCACCGTGCTCGACATCGATGCGCTGGCGCAGGCGCTTCGTTCCGGTCATCTGGCCGGTGCTGCCGTCGACGTCTTCCCGAGCGAGCCCAAGTCCAACGACGAGGAATTCGTCTCGGCCCTGCGTGGTCTCGACAACGTCATCCTCACGCCGCATGTCGGCGGCTCGACGGAGGAAGCGCAGGAGCGGATCGGCGAGGAAGTCGCCCGCCGCCTCATCGAATATTCCGACGTCGGCTCGACCATCGGCGCGGTGAATTTCCCGCAGGTTCAGCTGCCCAAGGGGACGAGCAACACCCGCTTCATCCAGGTCCAGCGCAACCTGCCGGGCGAGCTCGGCAAGCTCAACGACCTCTTCGCCCGCTACAAGATCAACATCGCGGCCCAGCATTACCAGACCGATGGCGAGATCGGTTATGTCGTGCTCGATGCCGACGGGCCGGTGGCGAACGCGGTGGAGATCCTTGAGGAGATCCGCCTCCTGTCGGGCACCATTCGCGCGCGCCTGCTGAACCGGGTCTGATCGGGCAGGGCCGCCGCCATTTTCCGGCAGCGGTTGTTCTTCAACGGGAATTTGCTACGCTTTGCGGCAGATGCCGGCTGCTTCGCGCTGCCGGCTTTCGCCGCCGCCTGCCTCAATTCCGACGCAGGCCCGCAAGATAGGTTGGGCGACGGCCTTCCGGCCCCGCCCTCCTGCGCTGCAGGCATTCCCGTTTCGCCAGCCCACGGGCCCGCATGACCCAGATCGTTCCCATCGCCGCCCTTCTCATCGGTTCCGCGCTGCTGCTGCTCGCGGGCGGTCTACAGGGGCTGCTGCTGCCGCTGAGGGGCTCGTTCGAGGGGTTTTCCGACAGTTCTCTCGGTCTTCTGGGTACCGGCTGGGCCATCGGCTATATCGGCGGCTGCCTGCTGACGCCGGTGATCGTCAGCCGCGTCGGCCACATCCGCTCCTTCGGTGCGTTCTGTTCGCTCGCCTCCATCGTCGTGCTGCTGAACCTCGTCTTCATGACGCCCTGGGCGTGGATCCCGCTGCGGGCGCTCTCCGGCTTCTGTTTCGCCGGGGCTGCGATGGTGGTGGAGAGCTGGCTGAACGAGCGGGCCAACCCGGAAACGCGCGGCCGCATCTTCGGCATCTACACGATGATCAATCTCGGCGCGACGACCGCCGGGCAGATGCTGCTGACTCTCGGAGATCCGGCCGGATTTCTGTTCTTCGTGGTCGGCGCAATGGTCTATTCCTGCGCTCTGCTTCCCACCGCCCTGTCGACCGCCGCTGCCCCCCAGCCGCTGTCCCAGGTGCGTCTGGACATTCGCTCTCTGTGGCGAAATTCGCCGGTTGCCGTGATCGGCGTCTTCCTCGTGGGCATTTCCAACAGCGCCTTCGGCACGCTCGGCGCCGTCTATGGCCGCCAGGTCGGGCTGTCCGTCTCGTCCATCGCCACCATGATGTCGGTGGCGCTGCTCGCCGGTGCCCTGATCCAGATCCCCATCGGCGTCCTGTCCGACCGCATCGACCGACGCATGGTCCTGATCGGCATCGCCGTGGTCGGCTGCCTGCTCGGGGCCGCCCTCACGTTCGGCGGGACTCTCTCGCCGCTGGCGATCATCGCGCTGGTCGGGGCCTTCGGCGGCATGATCTATTCGATGTATCCGGTCATCGTCGCTCATGCGAACGACCACTCGCCGCCGGGCGAATTCCTCAAGACCAGCGGCGGCCTGCTTCTGCTGTTCGGCGTCGGCTCCGTGGTCGGTCCGCTGCTTGCAGCCGTGATGATGACGATGACGCGCCCGCAAGGGCTCTTCGCCGTCACCTCGGCTGCACATGCGCTGATCATCGGCTTTTCCATCTGGCGCATGACCCAGCGCGCACCGGTCGCGCAAGGGGAGAAGGAGGACTTCGTCGCCATGGCGTCGGGCGTCCGCTTCTCCACGCCGGAAACGCTCGCGCTCGACCCGCGCGCCGAGGACGAGGAAGAGACGTCGCGCGACGCCGCCTGACCTTGGCGAAGAGGCGGGCAGCGTTGCCGCTTGCATGCGCGCGCGCCGCATGGCATAGAACCCGGGTCATCAAGAGAAGGGCTGGCGCCCTCGCCAACCTGCCCGACCGGGCAAGGTGGTCTCCCTGACACAGGAACCGGGACAACCGGTTTGCGTTTTGGGGATGTGGCCGCAGATCAGCGGCAACGAAACGGTCATTCGATCCGCGCCAGTCCTCCTCGGGAAACCGATGGAGGATTTTTCATGTCTACAGCCGCTTTCGCTGCGCAGACGAGCCTTGATCCCGCCGCCGCGGACCGTAAAGCGCCCTGTGCTTTGGCTGCCCAGGCACCGCTGCGTCTTTCCGAAATTCGCGTTCTGGCCGCGGGACTGAGGATGCGCGCGACCTGCATCGGCCTCGGCCGGGCAGGGCGGCCGGGACAGGCCCTTCTTGACGATGCCGAACGTGCGCAGCGTCTTGCAGATCTTGAGCGCCTGTGGACCGGCGGGTGCCGCAGGGCGGTCGACGAAGTGCTGTTTCGCGACATCGCCGCCCGCCATCCGCAGCTCGCCGTGGCGCTGCGTGCCCGCCTGCGACGGCGTCAGTCCTCGTCTTCTGCCGGGACCGGGATCGGCCGCCCCTGATCGTCGACCGCGACGAAGGTGAAGGTCGCGTCCGTCACCTTTTCGCGCTGGCCGTGCCGATGGCGCAGGGCCCAGGCCTCGATGCCGATCTTCATCGAGGTGCGGCCGACGCCTGTCACCCGGCAATAGACGCAAAGCACGTCGCCTACATGCACCGGGCGGATGAAGGTCATCCGCTCGACGGAGATCGTCACGACGCGCCGGCGCGCCCGCTGCCCGGCCGCGATGCCCCCGGCAAGGTCCATCTGCGACAGCACCCAGCCGCCGAAGATGTCTCCGGCCGCGTTGGTGTCGGCGGGCATGGCCATCGTCCGCAGCGTCAGTTCGCCGTTCGGGGTTTCGATGGTCTCCTGGTCGCTCACGGGCGATGTCTCCTGTCTCTTTGCGGAATCGCGGGATATCCCGTGCAAGCCTAGCCTCGCTTTGCCGCAACGCGAAAGAAAAAGCCCCCGGTTCGTGGCGCGAACCGGGGGCAATTGTTTGCGCAAGGGAGCAGCTCCCTGCCGTGGGCGGGGCGCTGCGATGTCAGGCCGCCGCGACGTCCTTCAGGAACCTGTCGATCTCGCCGCGCAGGGCGTCGGTGTTGCGGGCCATGGCGCCGGAGGCGTCGAGGACGTTGTCGGCGGCAGCCGATGTGCTGTCGACGGTATGGGCGAGCATCTCCATGTTGCGTGTGACGGCGCCGGTGCCTTCTGCCGCCTGCTGCACCGAGCGCGAGATGTCGCTGGTGGCGGCCCCCTGCTGCTCGACGGCCGAGGCGATGGAGGCGGTGTAGCCGTTCACTTCCTGCATGATCTGGGCGATCTCGCCGATGGCGGCTACCGCCTCGCCGGTCGAGCCCTGGATCGCGGCGATCTGGGCGCCGATTTCCTCGGTAGCCTTGGAGGTCTGGGTGGCCAGCTCCTTGACCTCGGCGGCAACGACGGCAAAGCCCTTGCCGGCCTCGCCGGCGCGTGCCGCCTCGATGGTGGCGTTCAGCGCCAGCAGGTTGGTCTGCTCGGCGATCGCCTGGATCAGCGAGACGACCTCGCCGATCTTGTTGGCGGCGGCGGCAAGGCCGGCGACCTTTTCGTTGGTGGAGTGGGTGCCCTGGGTGGCCTGGTCGACGACCTGGGTGGTCTGGCCGACCTGGCGGGAGATCTCGGCGATGGAGGCGGAGAGCTCCTCGGCGGCGCTGGCCACGGTCTGGACGCTGCCGGTGGCGGCGGAGCTGGCCTGGGAGGTCTCGCTGGCGCGCTCGGCGCTTTCCTGGGCCGAGGCGGAGAGGGTACGGGCGGTCTCGTCGAGCCCGTTCGCCGTCTCGCTCACCGTGCCGATCAGCGCCTGGACCTTGTCGCGGAAGTCCGCGATGAGCTGTTCCGTGCGGGCCTGGCGGGCGGCGCGGGCGTGCTCGTCTTCGGACTGCGCTTCTTCCAGCCGCTGGCGCTCGAGGGCGTTCTCGCGGAAGGTCTCGACCGCGCGGGCCATGTCGCCGATCTCGTCGCGGCGCTCGTCCATGCCGGCATCGACCGAGGTGTCGCCGGCGGCCAGCCGGCCCATCACGTCGGTGAGGCGTGCAACCGGGCGGGCAAGGGCGCCTGCGCCGAGCCAGACGACCACGAGGACGACACCCAGAAGGCCGACGCCAATGGCCAGCATCGTGTTACGCGCGGCCACGGCACCGGCGATCATTGCCGAATGCGGCACGTCGATCATGACATACCAGCGCTCGGCAACGCCGGGAAACGACACCGGAATGGCCGCGATATAGCGCTCGCCCACCAGGTTCGAGGCTTCGCCGCTCTCGGAGGCTCGGATCAGCTTCAACACCTCGGCGTTCTCGACCTTCTTGCCGAGCAGCGAGGCGTCGGAGGTGGAGACCCACAGATCGTCGCCGCCGATCAGCTTCACTTCGCCTTCACCGAAGGGCTTGTTGGACGACATCTTGTCGACGATGGCCGTGAGCGACAGGTCGGAGGTGGCGATGCCGACCGGCTTGCCGTCCTTGCGCACGACCCAGCTGATGGTGGTCATCAGCACGTCCTTGCCGTCGATCGGATAGGTGTAAGGCGGGGTCACCAGCGAGCGGTTCTCACGCACCGGCATGTCGTACCAGCCTTCGGTGCCGGATTCCTTGGTCATCACCAGCTGCTCGACGGTCACCTTCTTGTCGGCGCCGAAGTAGAAATAGGGAACGAAGCGGCCGTTGGCGTCGGAATACTTGTGGGCCTTGAAGTCGGCATCGCGGCCGTCGAGCCCGTTCGGCTCGAACGCCAGCGTCATGCCGACCAGGGAGGGATTGCCCTCCACTGTGCGGATCATCATGTCGCCGAGCCGGTCGCGGTCGGTCATGCCGTTGGCGATCAGGCCTTCGACTGCGGCGGCAGTGGTTTGTGCGACGGTCAAAGACCGGGTGATGCCGCCCGAAACGTCATTGGCATAGGACGACAGCAACGCCTGTGCTTCCCGCTCGGCTGCCTTCTCGGCGGCCGACGACATGACCATCGAGCCGACGAGGCTGACGCCGATGATGGAAACGGAAAACAGTGCGCCAGCACTGACCAGCAGCTTGTTTCTGATCGACAGATCGGAAAAACGCATTTCGAACCCCCTGAAGGCCAGTCGCGAAAATCTCCGTCTTAGTGCCTATAGGGGTTCGCGTTACCATCGACTTAATCATCGGCAACTTTGCTGATTTCTTTTGCAAGCCGTTGAGCCGATGTCTTTTCTCCGAGATTGTGATCCGGCGAAGCCCTTTCCTCAAGTTGTTTTGCAGCGTTGCTGGGCTCAAAGGGATGGTGCCTCTATGGCGCCGGCTGTTGCCGGATCGCCTCCAGGTCGATGCGTACCGTGACCTCGTCGCCGACCAGCCCATCCGCCACGGCATAGGTCATGCCGAAGTCGGAGCGTTTCAGCACGGTGCTTGCGCTGATGCCGACCACATAGGTTCCGCCGAAAGGATAGGGGCCGATCTTGTTGAGCGTGACATCGAGCGTTACCGGCCGCGTCACGCCGCGCAGCGTCAGGTCGCCGGTCACGGTTCCGCTCGTGTCCGTTTTCGGCTGTGCATCTGTCATCACGAAAGTGATGCTCGGGTGTGCTTCCGCGCTCAGGAAGTCGTCCGAGCGCAGATGGCCGTCGCGTCGCTCGTCGTTGGTAAAGACGCTGCCGGCCTCGATGGTGACCGACAGGTCCGAGAGCTCGCGCGTGTCCTCGTCATAGGTGAAGCCGCCTTCGCCCTTCAGGAACAGGCCCCATGTCGGGGCGTAGCCGATATGCATGGCGTTGAAGACGATGGAGAAGTGGCTCGGATCGATCCGATAGGCCCGCGGCTCGGCCTGGGCGGGCAGGGCAGTGGCCGTCAGGCTTGCGGCAAGAGCGGCGCAGGCGGCGATGCGGACAGGCTTGAATGAAACCATGTGAGAACTCCTCCCTGATGATCCTCAAGAAGCATATAGGCAGGCTGCCCGCGTCAGCGAGGGGAGGGCGGCGAGCCGCCGCAGAAGGATTGAGACGGGATCCGGGTCAGTCGTTCCACAGCCAGGCGGCGCCGCGGACGCCGGAACTGTCGCCATGCAACGCCTTGCGGACCGGTACGTCATACTGGTCCGAGAAGACATGCCGGCCGATTTCCAGCGGCAGCACCTCGTAGAGCTCGTCGATATTCGACATGCCGCCTCCCAGCACGAAGACATCCGGATCGAGGATGTTGGCGACCATCGCCATGGCGCGCGCCAGCCGCGACACGTAGCGTTCCAGATTGGCGGCAGCTTCCGCCTCTCCCGCCCGGGCTCGTTCCATGATCTCGTGGCCGGAGAGCGAGCGTCCGGTCGCCTGTTGGTAGTCCCACTGGAAGCCCGTTCCCGAGCACCAGCGGTCGATGGTGCCGCGCTTGCCGGTCCAGCAGTCGGGGCCGGGGAACTCCTCGTCGGTCATCCACGGCACCGGGATGTTGCCCCATTCGCCGCCGATGCCGTTGCGGCCGCGATGCGCCCGCCCGTCGATGGCGATCCCTGAGCCGCAGCCCGTGCCGATGATGATCGCATGCACCACATGCGCGCCCCTGCCGGCACCGTCCGTCGCCTCGGAGACCGCAAGGCAGTTGGCGTCGTTCTCGATGCGGACCGGCCGCGCCAGCGCGGCCTCCAGGTCGCGGTCGAGCGGCATGCCGTTCATCCAGGTGGAATTGGCGTTCTTGACGAGACCGGTTGCCGGCGACAGCGAACCGGGGATACCGAAGCCCACCGTGCCGCGCCGGCCCGTTGCGGTTTCGGCCGCGTCGACGAGCCCGACAACGGCACGGATGCAGCCCTGATAGTCGTCGCGCGGCGTCGGCACCCGCAGGCGGAAGCGCTCGGTGCCGTCGCGCTCTAGCGCGATGATCTCCATCTTGGTGCCGCCCCAGTCGATGCCGAGGCGAAGGTCGTCTCCCGCTCCTGCCGTCATCTCAGCCTGTGCCCGCCTCCTCGATCCGTCGCCGTGCCGCCAGTGCCTCCTCCAGGCGCGGTGCGGCCGCCACGAGAAGCCGCGTATAGGGGTGGCGCGGATGGTCGAACACCCGCGCCGTCCGCCCGCGTTCGACGATCTGGCCGCCGTTCATCACCATCACGTCGTCGGTGATCGCGCGCACCACGCTGAGGTCGTGCGAGATGAACAGATACGCGAGCCCGTGCCGGGTCCTGAGGTCGGCGAAGAGATCGAGGATCTGCGCGCGGATCGACACGTCGAGCGCGGAGACCGGTTCGTCGGCGATGATCAGCTTCGGGCGCGTGACCAGCGCCCTTGCGATGGCGATGCGCTGGCGCTGTCCGCCGGAGAACTCGTGCGGATACTTCGCCATGTCGGCTTCCGTCAGGCCGACTTCGATCAAGGCTGCGGCGACCCGCTCCTTCGCCTCGCGCCCGTCGATCTCGCCGCGCAGCAGATAGAGCGGTTCGGCCACCACGCGGCCGATGCGATGGCGCGGATTGAAGCTGCCGTAAGGGTCCTGGAACACCACCTGCACGGCCCGGTGCACCGCCTCGCGCGTTGCCCCGCGCGCCGAATGCGGGTCCTGGCCCAGAACGGAGATGGCCCCGCCGTCCGGTGCCTCGAGCCCAAGCAGGGCGCGCGCCAGCGTCGACTTTCCGCAGCCCGATTCCCCGACGAGCCCGACGCTCTGGCCGGGCCGGATGTCGAAGCTGACGCGGTTGACCGCGACCACCGGCGGGCTCTTGGCGAACAGGCTCGCGCGCGGCTGCGGATAGGCGCGCACCAGCTCGCGCACCGAAAGGATCGGCTGCAAGCCGTGGTTGGCCGGGCTGTGCGCGGGTCCCTTCGCCCTCTTCGGCACATGGTTCGAGGCCGCCATCAGCGCCTTCGAATAGGGATGCGTGAGATTGGCGAACAGCGCGGCCGTGCGCCCGCTCTCCACGATCTCGCCGTCCTTCATGATCGCCACCCGGTCGGCCATCTCCGCGACCACGGCAAGGTCGTGGCTGATCAGCAGGCAGCCCATCTTCTCCGCTTCGACGATTTCGCGGATCAGGGCCAGGATCTGCGCCTGGATGGTGACGTCGAGCGCGGTCGTCGGCTCGTCGGCGATCAGCAGGTCCGGTTGGCAGGCGATCGCCATGGCGATCACCACGCGCTGCCGCTGGCCTCCGGACAACTGGTGGGGAAAGCGCTCCGGCGTCACCCGCGCGCGCGCCAGTCCCACCCGGTCGAGCAGCGCGCGCACCCGTTCCATCGCCGTAGCCCGCGTCATCCGCATGTGCAGGGCCAGCCCTTCGGCGATCTGCTCGCCGATGGTCTTGACGGGATTGAGCGCGGTCATCGGCTCCTGGAAGACCATGCCGATGCGCCGCCCGCGCAGCCGGCACATCGCCGCCTCGCTGAGCGACAGCATGTCGGCCCCGTCGAGCAGGATGCGCCCGCGCGCCTCGGCTCCGTGCGGCAGCAATCGCATTGCGACCAGCGCGGTCATCGACTTGCCCGAGCCGGATTCGCCCACCAGCCCGAAGATCTCGCCGCGGCCGATCTCCAGAGAGACGCCTTTGAGGATCCGCTTGCCGTGGATGTCGATGTCGAGCCCCTCGACCGCGAAGAAGCCGCTCATGCCGTGCGTCTCTTCAGCCGCGGGTCGAGCAGGTCGCGCAACCCGTCGCCCATCAGGTTGAGCCCGAGCACGGTGACGACGATGGCCAGGCCCGGATAGAGCGCAAGGCTCGGCGCCAGCGCCATCATCGTCTGCGCCTCGTTGAGCATGCGCCCCCAGGAGGCGAGCGGCGGCTGCGCGCCGAGGCCGACATAGGACAGGCCCGCCTCGGCCAGGATGCCGAGCGAGAACTGGATCGTGCCTTGCACAATCAGCAGGTTGGCGATGTTCGGCAGCACGTGCTCGGCGATGATCCGCACCTCACCCTTGCCGGAGACGCGGGCGGCGAGCACGAATTCGCGCGACTTCAGCGACAGCGCGCCGCCGCGCGCCACCCGAGCGAAGACGGGAATGTTGAAGATGCCGATGGCAAGGATCGCGTTGATCGCGCCGGGGCCGAGGATCGCAGTGATCATCACCGCCGACAGCAGTGCAGGAAAGGCGAAGACGAGATCGTTCGCCCGCATCAAGGTCTCGTCCAGCCAGCCACCGCGCGCTGCCGCCAGCAGTCCCAGCGGCACGCCGACGAGGATGCCGATCCCCACCGCCACCAGAGCGACGGCGATGGACGTGCGCGCGCCCACCATCAGCATCGACACCATGTCGCGGCCGTACTGGTCCGTGCCCAGAAGATGGGCGGGCGAGGGGCCTTTCAGCCGGTCGGCGACCGACAGCACGTCGATGGGGTAGGGCGTCCACACCAGCGAGATCAGAGCCGCTGCCAGGACGCCGACGACGATCGCCGCGCCCGCGATCAGCGTCTTGTGCTGTGCGGCGAACCGCAGTGGCCCCGGTCTTGCCATCGCTCAGCGCCTCCTCAGCCGCGGATCGACCAGCGCATAGGCGAGGTCGACGAGGAAAGTCACCAGGATCACACAGGCGACGAGCAGCACGACGACGCTTTTCACCACGATCAGGTCGCGCTGGGTGATCGCCTGGAAGATCAGCCGCCCGAGGCCGGGCAGGTAGAACACGTTCTCGATGATGATCGTACCGGCGATGAGGAACGAGAACTGCAGGCCGAGGATCGTCAGAACCGGGATCAGCGCGTTGCGCACCGCATGCTTCCACAGCACCGCGCGCCGGGTCAGGCCCTTGGCACGCGCTGTGCGCACATAGTCCTCGTGCAGCGCATCGATCAGCGAGGAGCGCATCACGCGGGCAAGGATCGCCGCCTGCGGCAGCGCCAGCGCAATGGCCGGCAGCAGCAGCGCCTTCAGCGCCGGCCACAGCCCGGCCTCCCAGCCTGGGAAGCCGCCGGAGGGCACCAGCCGCAGCGTCACCGCGAAGACGAAGACCAGCAGCATGGCGAACCAGAAGTTCGGCACGGCGATGCCGACCTGCGTCAGCGCCATGATCCCGCCGTCCTGCCAGCGGCCGCGCTTGGAGGCGGCGTAGACGCCGACGGGAATCGCGATGACGGTGGACAGCGCCAGCGCCAGCAGCGCCAGCGGCAATGAGACGGTGATGCGGGCGGCGATGAGATCGGCCACCGGCACCGAATAGGTATAGCTGGTGCCGAGATCGCCGGTGGCAAAGCCGGCGACCCAGCTCACATAGCGCTCCCAGGCAGGTCGGTCGAGGCCGAGCTGGCCGCGCAGCGCGGCGAGCGTGTCGTCCTGCGCGTTGATGCCCAGCATCACCTGCGCAGGGTCGCCCGGCACCACCTCCAGCACCAGGAACACGACCGCTGTCGCGACGATCAGCGTCGCGAACAGTCCGGCAAAGCGTTTGGCGGCGTGGACCAGCATCGGGCGAGGCGGCTCCGGGCGAGAATCTGTCGACGCGCCAACGCTATAGGGGAAGAGCCCGGCGGAAAAGGGGGAGGTGACGGCGTAGTGGTCGAACCCGGTCGTTACACCCTCGTCATTTTCCGCGATTTCAGGGGTGCATGGCGCGCACGAGCGGACTAATCTCTGCCTCCCGATCCGCTTGCCGGCCCGGCCGTCCCGCTTGCGGGCGGCGCGCCCCGAAAACACTGCAACGAACGATCCCTTGGGAGGATACATGACGATCTGGAGCAAACTCGCCATCGCCGGCCTTGCCGCGCTCGTGCCGCTGTCCGCATCCGCCGAGACGCGCGTGACCTACAAGTCGGCCTCCGCCGGCACCTCCTACTACCAGATGGGTGTGCAGATCGCCGAGGCGATCAAGGCCGGCACCGACGGCGGCATCATCGTCACGCTGGAAGAGAGCCAGGGCTCGGTCCAGAACGTGATGGAAGCGGCAGTTCGGCCGGGCAACTACGTCTTCACCACGCCTCCCGGCCTCGTCGGCCTGGCCCAGGGCGCCAAGGGGCCGTTCGACGGCAAGGGCAACCCGAAGTTCGACGAGATCCGCGCGCTCTTCCCGATCCCTTCGCTGACGATGCATTTCATCATGTCGACGGAGAGCGGCGTGACCGATTTCGCCGGCATGGAAGGCAAGAACATCCTGATCGGCAAGGGTTCCTTCGGCGCGACGGAAGGCGCCAAGTATCTCGAGCTCTTCGGCCTGAAGGACAAGGTCAACCTTGCCGACGTCGAGCTGTCCAACGCGGGCGCTGCGCTCAAGAACGGCCAGATCGACGGCTTCGTGACCGCCGGCTCGTGGCCGGCGCCGAACGTCATCGAGGCAGCCGCCGGCACCGGCGTGGCTCTGCTCTCGCTCTCCGACGAGCAGGTCGCCGCGACCAAGCGCAGCCGTACGGTGATCCCGGCCGGCACCTATGCGGGTCAGGACAAGGACGTCGTCACCACCTCGCTGGACGTGGTCGCCTTCGCCACCACCGCGATGGATGACGAGACCGCCTACCAGATGACCAAGACCTTCTGGGAGCAGAAGGAAAAGATGAGTGCCGATGCGCCGTGGTGGAAGGGCGTGACGACCGACATGCTCGCCAGCATTCCCGGCAAGATCCATCCGGGCGCGCAGCGCTACTATGCGGAAAAGGGCGTCGCCCTGACCGACGCGCAGAAGTAAACATCTGCAACGAACGTCTGGGGCTGGCGCCAGTGCCGGCCGTCTTCCAGACCGACGCGGTTCCGGCCCGGACACAGTCCGGGCCGATGCCTTTTCCCCCTCATGGCTTTTGGTTCCGGCTCGGTGCCGGCAGTTCACCAGGACGGCGTTCATGTCTCTTTCGGCCCGGCTTTTCTGGGCAGCGCTCGGTGCGCTGTCCATCGGCTTCCACCTCTGGCTGGTCTTCACCGGCCTGGTGCCAAACCTGGTGAGCCGGCCGTTGCACATGGCCCTTGCCGTCCCCTTCGTCTTCGTGCTGATGGCGCGCACTCCGTTCCAGCGCTGGACCGGCCTGCCGTTGGCTGCCGTCGGCATCGCCGCATGCCTTTGGGTTGCCTGGAACCACGACATGCTGGGCGACCAGTACGGCTTCCTGGCCGACAACGGACAGCTCGCCATCGCCCTTGCCCTGCTTCTCGTCACGCTGGAGATGGCGCGCCGGGCCATCGGCTGGCCGCTGCCGCTGGTTGCCGGGATTGCGCTCGCCTATGCGGTCTGGGGCGAGGCGATCCCCGGCGAGTTCGGCCATCCCGGCCTGCCGATGGCGAGCCTGTTCGGCACGCTGACGATTGCCGAAGGCGCCCTGTGGGGCAAGCTGACCGGCGTCTCGGTCTCGGTCGTTGCCATCTTCGTCATCTTCGGCGCGGTGCTGAATGCCGGTGAGGCGGGGCAGGGCTTCATGAATGTCGCGGCTGCCGCCGCTGGCCGCCTGCGCGGCGGAGCGGCCAAGGTCTCGGTGATTTCCTCTGCGCTGTTCGGGTCGATCTCGGGTTCGGCCTCCGCCAATGTCGCCTCCACCGGCGCCATCACCCTGCCGGCAATGACCCGGCTCGGCTATCCGCGCTCGCTCGCCGGCGCTGTCGAGGCGGTCGCCTCTTCCGGCGGCCAGATCATGCCGCCGTTGATGGGCGCGGGCGCCTTCGTGATGGTCGAGCTGACCGGCACACCCTATTCGGACATCATGATGGCTGCGCTCCTGCCGGCCTTTCTCTATTTCCTCGCCGTTTGGGTCGGCATCGACGCCTTCTCCTTTCGCCATGTGCTGAAGGGCATCGCGCCGGAGGACCGGCCAGCCCTGCGCGCGGTCGTCATCACCTCCGCCTTCTTCCTTGTGCCGTTCTCGATCCTGCTGTGGGGCATGTTCGGCCTCAAGGTGACGCCGCAATATGCCGCCTCGCTTGCGATCCTCGTCGGTGCGTTGCTGCTGGTCCTCGATGCCCGCCTGACATTCGACTGGCGCCGCACCCTGCTGCGGCTGGAGGAGGCGGCGGTGAATTCCGGCCGGCAGATCGCCACCATCGCGGCGATCATCCTGTGCGCCTCCATCATCATCGGTGTGCTCGGGCTGACCGGCCTCGGGGTCAAGATCACCTCGTTGATCCTGTCCGGCTCCGGCGGCTTGCTGTGGCCGGCGCTGCTGCTTACCGCGCTCGCCTGCCTCATCCTGGGCATGGAGGTGCCGACCACGGCCGCCTATGTGATCTGCGTTTCGGTCGCGGGCCCTGCGCTCACCGCACTCGGCGTGCCGGTGCTGCAGGCGCATCTCTTCGTGTTCTGGTATGCGCTGCTGTCCACCATCACGCCGCCGGTCTGCGGCGCGGTCTTCATCGCCGCCGGCATGGTCGGGGAGAACTGGCTGAAGGTCGCGGCCTCGGCCATGGCGCTGGGCCTCGGGCTCTATCTCGTGCCGCTCGGCATGATCGCCAATCCGGACCTGATCGCGCTTGCCGCGGATCCGGCCATGGCGCTGCTCGCCGCGCTCAAGGTCGGCGCGGCCCTGTCCGCCATCTCCTTCGGCGTCATCGCCCCGATCAATCCGCTGCTGCGCGCCGGGCTCGTTGCGGGCGGCGGCGTGCTGCTCTTCATCTAGCGAACGCCCGCAACGGCGCAATGAAAAGGGGCGGGGCCTTGCGGCCGCCGCCCCTCGTCGTTTCTGCCGGCCGTCAGGCCGGGGTCATTCCCAATAGACGCCGGTCAGGTCGTTCGCCTGGATCGGCGAGTTGACCCACATGCCCTTGAGGTTGGCGCTCCACACACCGGCCTTGGCCAGCTGGAACAGGAACACGTTGACCGCATCTTCGGCGATGATCCGCTGGGCATCGCCCAGCAGCTTGTAGCGCCCCTCGTCTTCCACCGTCGTCGCAAGCTCGGCCATCACCTTGTCGAAGGCCTCGCTGTCATACTGGAAATAGTAATCCTTGCGGCCGTATATGTTGATGTCCATCGGCTCGGTATGGGAGATGATGGTGAAGTCGAAGTCCTTGCCCTTGAAGACTTCCGCAAGCCACTGCGCCCATTCCAGCGGAACCAGCTCAAGCTCGATGCCGATCTTCTTCAGGTCCGAAGCGATCAGCTCGCCGCCGCGGCGGGCATAGGTCGGCGGCGGCAGCTTCAAGGTCGCCTTGAAGCCGTCCGGATAGCCGGCTTCGGCCAGCAGCGCCTTCGCCTTGTCGAGATCGAGCGGATAGGTGCCCGTCAGGTCCACATAGGCCGGGTGATGCGGGGCGAAATGGCTGCCGATCGGCGTGCCGTTGCCGAACATCGCGCCGTCGATCACCGCCTGGCGGTCGACCGCATGGGAGATCGCCCGGCGCACCCGCACGTCGGCGAGCGGCCCCTTCTTGTTGTTCATGGCGAGGATGGTCTCGCCCTCGGTCGAGCCCACGGCCACGGTGAAGCGCGGGTCGGCTGCCAGCATCGGCAGGTTCTCGGTCGCCTGGAAGTTCGGGAAGGCGTCGATGTCGCCGGCCATCAGCGCGGCGAGTTCCGCCGCCGGGTCGGAGATGATGCGGAACGTCGCCCGGTCGAGCTGCGCCGGCGCGCCCCAGTATTCGGGGTTCTTGGCCAACTCGATGCGGTCGCCCTGCACCCACTGCACCAGCTTGAACGGACCGGTGCCGATGGGCTTGGAGGTGTTGGAGGAGGCCGTCTCCTCCGCCACCATCGCCGCATCGCCCCAGCCGAGGTTGAACAGGAATGCGCCGTTCGGCTTCTTCAGGGTCACCTTGAGCGTCAGCGGGTCGACGACCTCGACCTCCTCGATGCCCTCGAACAGCGGCTTCTGTGCGTTGGTGCTGAATTCGCCGCGTGCCCGGTCGAGCGAGAACTTGGCGTCATTGGCGTCGAAATCGGTGCCGTCGTGATACTTCACGTCCGCCTGCAGGTGGAACGTGTAGGTCAGCCCGTCCTGCGAAACCTCCCAGCTCTTCGCGAGCCAGGGCTTGATGGCGCCGTCCGCGTCGATCCGCGTCAGGCCCTCGAAGATGTTGGCATAGGTGATCTCGTCGATGGCCGCTGCCGCGCCCCCCGTCGGGTCGAGATGCGGCGGCTCCAGCCGCACTCCGATATTGACGTCCGTGCGGATCGTCTGCGCGCCCGCCTGTGTGATGGGGGCGGTCGTCGCCAGCATCGCCGCAAGGGCGGTGGCGAGCACGCCGCGCCGGGTGAAACGTCCAGTCATGCCTGAGGCCTCCCGTTCTTTTGCACGTCCTTCGCCCGTCCGGCCACCGGAGGGGCGGGTTCTCTTCCCGCGTGTGCAGCGCACACTAGCGCGCCATTCCCAGCAACGCCATGGTCGCCTGGGCCATCACCTTGGCGCTGTCGACCATGTCGTCGATGCCGACGAACTCGTCCGGCCGGTGGGCCATGTCGAGAATGCCGGGGCCATAGGCGATGCAGTCGTGCAGGTGGCCGATGCGCGCGATGTGCTTCTGGTCGTAGGAGCCGGGCGAGATCACGTAGTCGGGGCTCTTTGCCAGCACTTCGCGGATGCCGTCCGCCACCGCCCGCACGACCGGGGCGTCGCGATCGGTCATGGTCGGGATCACCTCCATCAGGTCGCGGATGCGATAGTCGAAGTTCTGGCGCGTGCGCGTCAGGTCGTCGAGGATCGACATGACCTCGTCCTTGACCTCGTCGAGGCTCTCCTCGATCAGGTAGCGCCGGTCGATGACCATGCGGCAGCTGTCGGGAACGCAAGGGGAGGGCAATCCGTCGAAGCCTTCCGGCTGGCCGCCATGGACCGAGTTGATGTTCAGCGTCGAGGAGCGCGCGCCTTCCGGAACCACCGGCATGTCGGTGTGCTTGGCGGCAAGCTTGGGGAAGAGCTCGGTCTCGAACCGGTCGAGCACCGCCCCCATGTGGCGCACCGCGCAGTCGCCCAGGAATGGCATCGAGCCATGGGCGATGGAGCCCTTGGTCTCGATCTCCGCCCACCACACGCCGCGATGGCCAAGGCAGATGCGGTCCTTGTTCAGCGGCTCGGGGATGATCACGTGGTCGACGCGCGGCTTGGAGAACATGCCGAGGCGGGCGAGATAGGCAACGCCGCCGAAACCGCCGGATTCCTCGTCCACCGTGCCGGAGATCTCGATGGCGCCGGGAAAGTCCGGCATCGCCTCCAGCAGCGCCTCCACCGCGATGATCGAGGCGGCGAGCCCGCCCTTCATGTCGCAGGCGCCGCGTCCGTAGACCTTGCCGTCCTTCACCTCGCCGCCGAACGGGTCGAAGGTCCACCCGTGGCCGGCCTCGACCACGTCGATATGCGAGTTGAAATGCACGCAAGGCCCCGGCCGGCGCCCCTCGATACGGGCGACCACATTGGTGCGCGGATAGCGGGCGCTGTCGCCCGGCGTGTCTTCCGCGCGGATGTAGCGAACCTGAAAGCCGCGCCGCGCCAGCCGGTTGCCGATCAGTTCGGCGCAAGGCGTATAGGCCTCGCCCGGCGGGTTGATTGTGGGAATACGGATGAGGTCCTGCGTCAGCGCGACGACGTCGTCCCGCTTGTCCTCGACGCGTCGAAAAAGCGCCTCCAGCATGTGGTCTCCCGTGATAGGACTTGAACTGCGCAACCGGTGGTGTCGGGACGGCATCGTGCCTCAGGGCGCACCCGGTTTCCAGCGCATCCGCAAGGCAGGCCTTGAGGGATTTTCGGGCGGCTCGCCCGGCAGGAGCGGCAATGGCGAAAGACGCGGCGTCACGCGGTGGGGCCCGGCCGGAAAAATCGATCCTGCCCCCGCTCGTGCGCGGGGCGGCGGGGCCGGGCGCGTCCGTGCTTGCAGCGATGAACCGTCGCCGGCTTCTTGCCAGGGGCCTGATTCTGCTGGCGATCGGCAGCGGCGTTGCCGCCGGGGCGCTGCTGTTCCTGCCTGCGCCGGTCGAGCCGCCGGCCCCTGTGGAGGCAGCACCGCCCGATCCCTTCGCTGGCCTTTCGCCGCGCCTGCGCGCCCGCCTTCTCGACGAGGCGCCCGATGCCGCGCTCGAGCAGCCTGCCGCCTTCAAGCGCGTCTTCGGCGGCGATCCGCGCGACCTGTGCGAGGCGATCTCCGCGCTCGGCGTGCCCATGTCGGAGTGGCGGCTCGATCCCTTCGTCGCAGGCTTCTGGTATTGCGTCAGCGACCTCGCGGTGATCGGCCGGGCGACGCCGGACGGGGCGCGCTCCTCGCTCTTCGTCAACCTGCGCGGCCAGTCGGAAGGCGTGCTCAACACCGTGCGCATCAAGCTGAACGGCGACAATCCGCAGACGGCGCCGGCCGCCCGCGCCGCCTTGATGCGCGTGCTGGACGCCGTCGGCGAGCGCTATGGCTGGCCCTGGCCGCCGGAGTTCCGGGCGGCCATCGAGCAGGGCGGAGAGGTCGAGCTGGAGCAGTTCGGCATGCGCCTGCGCGTGCTGCCGGAAGATGCGCAGCTGACGGGCGACGCGGCCTCCGTCGTCCGCCTCAACGTCATCCTCGACTTCCCGGTCGTCGACCTGGTGGCGCCGGCGGAGATGTTCGCGCCCTTCGCCTGGGAGGACGGCGCGCAGGAGCGCCGCCGCAACCGCCCGGTCGGCGGGGCGACGCTGCGCACCCCTCCGTCCGGCGACATCATCTTCAGCGCGCCGGAGGAGGAGACGGAGGGGGAGCGGCCGCCGCTCAGCGACCGGGAAGGGGGATGAATTCCTCCGCGTCGCCCGGCACCGTGTCGAAGCGCATCTGCTTCCAGTCTTCCTTGGCCTGGTCGATCCGCTCCTTCGAGGAGGAGACGAAGTTCCACCAGATGTAGCGCGGCCCGTCCATCGGCTCGCCGCCCAGCACCAGGAAGCGCGCCGGCAGGCTGCCTGTTGCCCGCACCGTGATGTTGTCGCCGGGCTTGAACACCAGCAACTGGCCTTCCTCGAAGCTCTCGCCGGCGATCTCGATGGTGCCGCCGACCGTGTAGATCGCGCGCTCCTCGTGGGTGGCGTCGACCGGCATGGTGCGGCCCGGCTCGAGCGTCACGTCGGCGTAGATCGTCTCCGAGGCGGTTTTCACCGGCGCGCGGGCGCCGAATATCTCGCCCGCGATCACCCGCACGCTGATGCCGTGATCCTCCAGGAAGGGCAAGCCATCGCGGCCGACATGCTCGAAGGCCGGTGCGGTCTCTTCCGCATGCTTGGGCAGCGCCACCCAGCTCTGGATGCCGAACAGCTTGCGCTTGTGTCCCTTCACTTGCGGGTCCTCGCGCTCGGAATGGACGATGCCGCTGCCGGCGGTCATCCAGTTCAGCTCGCCCGGGCGGATCGCCAGGTCCGAGCCGAGGCTGTCGCGGTGGTGGATCTCGCCCTCGAACAGATAGGTCACGGTCGCAAGGCCGATATGCGGATGCGGCCGCACGTCGATGCCGCCGGTCACCAGGAACTCGGCCGGTCCCATCTGGTCGAAGAAGATGAAGGGGCCGACCATCTGCCGCTTCGGCGAGGGCAGGGCGCGCCGCACCTCGAAGCCGCCGAGGTCTCGGGCGCGCGGCACGATCACCGTGTCGATCAGGTCGCAGGCTCCGGCATCGCCGGGCGTGGGGTCGAGGTCGGGCATCCAGGTCATCGGCAGGTCTCCCTCTGGCGGACTTGCCCTCCTTCGGACAAGCGGCTGGTCACGGGGCGCCGCCGGAACCGGCAGCAGCCCTTCAGGGTCTCGCCATTCCGCTCGGAAGGCAAGGCACTGCCACCGAGATAACCCATGCTGGAGCTTGCGCTAGGTGCGGCCGGCGCGACACAGCGTTCGCGCAAGCGGAACCCCTGGCCTGCACCGCGGGCTTCCAATCTCCCATGGCAAATATGTCTTGAAGACGCTCTATCGAAAGTCGTGCCTCTATGGGAAGTTCAAGAGTATTTTTCTAGGTTGTAACCTCCGTCACCGTGCTGCAATGCTTGACTGCTAACCAGCCGAAAGTTTGATCCCAGAGTCCTGCCCGATGCCTCTCAACGTGCTTCTCATCACCGCCGACCAGTGGCGCGGCGACTGTCTCGGCCTCGCCGGCCATCCGGTCGTTCGCACGCCCAACATCGACGCCCTGGCGCGTGAGGCGGTGTATTTCTCCCGCCACTACTGCCAGGCCGCGCCTTGTGCGCCGGCTCGCGCCTGCCTCTATACCGGCCTCTACCAGATGACCAACCGGGTGGTGCGCAACGGCACGCCGCTCGATGCGCGGCACGACACCATCGCGCTCGCCGCCCGCCGCGCCGGCTACGACCCGACCCTGTTCGGCTATACGGACCAGTCCGTCGACCCGCGCACCGTCACGGGCGATGATCCCTGGCTGCGCACCTATGAGGGCATCCTGCCGGGCATGAGCGTGCGCGTGCGCGTGCCGGAGGATCACGGGCCCTGGCTGTCCTGGCTGGCGTCTCGCGGGTACGAACTGCCCGATCCGCCGCAGGACATGTGGCTGCCGGTGGACGGCCCCGCCGACCCACCTTCGGGCCGCCCGGCCCGCTATTTAGCAGAGGAGACCGAGACCGCCTTCCTGGTCGACGAGTTCCTGCGCTGGCTCGGCGAGGTGGAGAGCGCTCCGCCCGCCCGCGCCAAGGCTGGCGGACGTCCCTGGTTCGCCCATCTCAGCTTCATCCGCCCGCACCCGCCCTTCATCGTGCCGGAGCCTTACGCCTCCATGTACGATCCGGCCGATGGGCCGGGCTTCCTCGGTGCGGCAACGCCCGAGGAGGCGGCGCGCCTGCACCCCTTCCTTGCCTACGCCATCGAGCAGCAGGACAAGTCGCATTTCGTCTGGGGGGCGAAAGGCAAGGTGCGCGATTGGGACGAAGCCGTGCGCCGGCAGATGCGCGCCACCTACTGGGGCATGGTCTCCGAGGTCGACGCGCAGATCGGTCGCATCGTCGCCGAGCTGAAGGCGCGCGGCGAGTGGGACAACACCCTGGTCGTGCTCACCGCCGACCATGGCGAGATGATGGGCGACCACCAGCTCTTTTCGAAGCTCGGCTTCTACGATCAGGCCTATCACATCCCGCTGATCGTCCGCGATCCGCGCAAGAGCGAGGGCCATGGCCGCACGGTCGAGGCCTTCACCGAGTCCGTGGACATCATGCCGACGGTGCTGGAGGCCATTGGCGCGATCTGCCCGCCGTGGCTGGACGGCGCGCCGCTGACCGCGTTCCTGGAAGGGCGGGTTCCGGCCGAGTGGCGCGATGCGGCGCATTGGGAATACGACTTCCGCGAGGTCGCGACCGGCGAAGCGCAGGCCGCGCTCGGTCTGTCGCTCGATGCCTGCTCCATGAGCGTCATTCGCGATGCGGACGTCAAATACGTCCACTTCGCCGGCCTGCCGCCGTTGCTCTTCGACCTTGCCGCCGACCCGCACGAGACGCGCAATGTCGCGGGCGACCCGGCCTATGCCTCGCTGCGGCTGCAATATGCGGAAAAGATGCTGTCCTGGCGCGCGCGCCATCTCGACCGGAGGCTGACCGGCATCGAGCTGACGGAAGACGGCCCGGTCGACGCGCGGGCCGGCTGACCGGCAGGGCTCAGGCGGACGCGGGAACGCGCTCGGCTTCGGCCGGGTGCTCCTGCGCTGCCGCATGTGCGGCCGGGACGTTCGCCCGGCAGGGGCCGAGCAGCGTCTGGCAGATCGGCCAGCGGTCGGCGTCGCCGAGCGCGGTGACCTCGCGCACCACGTCGGCCACCGTCTCGCGCAGCCAGCGATGCGCCGGCTCGGCATCGTCGCGCCCGTGCCAGATCAGCGACACGGTGAAATCGTCCAGCGCCACCGGCGGCTCGAAGATCTCCAGGTCCAGCATCTCCGCCTTGGCCAGCGCGATACGCGCCGGCAGACAGGCGACGAGGTCGGCCTTGGCAACCGCATAGGGCGCCATGATGAATTGCGGCAGCGTCAGGAACACCCGCCGCGACAGGCCGCGATTGGCAAGCTCCCGGTCCAGCGAGCCGCCGGTGGCGTTGCGCGGCGTCACCAGCACGTGTTCGGCCGCCACGAACTGTTCCAGCGTCGGCCCCTGCGGGCCGAAGCGCCCGCGCCGGGCGATCCCCACCAGCCGGTCCGAATAGAGCGGCATCGCCCGGTGGCGCGCCTCCAGCTCGCCGGCAACGCCGATGGCCATGTCGATCTCGCCGTCGTCCAGCATCGGCGTCATGCCGGCGGCGCGGGAGTTCTTGATATGCAGGTCGAGCTTGGGGGCCGCATTTCGGAACCGCAGGATCAGCGCCTCCAGCAGCACCGCCATCGAATTGTCGGTCATCGCGATGCGCACCGCCCGGTCGAGGCTGCACGGGTCGAAGGCGAGGGCCGGCGCGATGGCCTCCTCGATCCGCCGCAACGCCTCAGACACGGGCATCGCCAGCGACTGCGCCCGCGCGGTCGGCTCCATCCCGCGACCAGAGCGCACGAAGAGTTCGTCGTCGAACAGCGCCCGCAGCCGCGACAGCGCGTTCGACATGGCCGGTTGCGACAGGCCGATGCGGCGCGCGGCGCGCGTCACGTTGCGCTCGCTCATGAGCGCGTCGAACGCCACCAGCAGGTTGAGGTCGACCGAGGATATATTCATCTCGTCAATGTTCCCGGATATCCAAAATCAATTGGACGATAGGTGGATCGTGACCCACTTAAGGTCGCGTAGCAATCGCGCAAGTCCCGTCTCCCGGCTTTTTGCGTCTCTTCGGGCGGAAGAAAGCAGGGAGAGGGGACTGGCGCGATCCAGCCAATCCCGTTCATCAGGAGGGACGGATGATCCGATTGAACATCAACGGCGAGGATCGCGAGATCGACGTCGAGGCCGACACGCCGCTGCTCTGGGTCCTGCGCGACGAGCTCGGCATGACCGGCACCAAATACGGCTGCGGCATCGCCGCCTGCGGTGCCTGCACCGTCCATCTCGACGGCATGGCCGTGCGTTCCTGCCAGACCATGGCGAGCGATGCGGAAGGCATGGCCATCGTCACCATCGAGGGTGTCGACGGCAAGGCGGCCCAGGCCGTTCAGGCCGCATGGCGCGAACTCGAAGTGCCGCAATGCGGCTACTGCCAGTCTGGCCAGATCCTCGCCGCCACCGCGCTTTTGGCCGAGACGCCGAAGCCGTCCGACGAGGACATCGACATGGCGATGAGCGGCAATGTCTGTCGCTGTGCCACCTACACCCGTATCCGCGCGGCGATCCATCGCGCTGCCGAGACGATGGAGGGCTGAGCTCATGTTTCACGTCATGAAGCGGATGCAGGACGCCGCCGCGCGTCCCACCCGGCGCAACTTCCTGAAGATGTCGGCGGTCGCCGCCGGCGGTCTCGTCGTCGGCTCGCGGCTTGCGCTGCCCGGCGCGGCACTGGCCGAAGGCGCGGCGGCGGAAGATGCCTTCACCCCCTTCGTCCGCATTTCGCCGGACGGCCTCGTCACGGTGCTCAACAAGCATCTCGACATGGGGCAGGGCAACGCCACCGGCCTTGCGACGCTCGTTGCCGAGGAACTTGACGCGGCCCCCGAGCAGATGCGGGCCGAGTTCGCCCCGGCCGATGTCGAGCGCTACAAGAACCTCGCCTTCGGCATGCAGGGCACCGGCGGCTCCACCGCCATCGCCAACTCGTTCGAGCAGTACCGCAAGGCCGGTGCCACGGCCCGCGCCATGCTGGTCGCCGCCGCCGCGAAGGCCTGGGGCGTTCCGGCCGGCGAGATCACCGTCTCGGGCGGCACGCTGTCGCATGCCTCGGGCAAGTCCGGCACGTTCGGCGAGTTCGCCGAGGCGGCGGCGAAGCTGGAGGCTCCGGCCGAGGTGACGCTGAAGTCGCCCGACCAGTGGGTCTATATCGGCAAGTCCTTCCCGCGGCTCGATGTGCCGAACAAGACGGTCGGCGCGCCGAACACCTACGGCATGGATGTCCAGCGCGAGAACATGCTGGTCGCCGTGCTCACCCGGCCGCTGGCCTTCGGGGCGAAGGTGAAGTCGTTCAACGCCGAGGCCGCCAAGGCGGTTAAGGGCGTCGTCGACGTCATCGAGGTTCCCGGACACGGCGTTGCCGTGCTGGCCAACTCCACCTGGCCGGCGATCAAGGGCCGTGAGGCTCTCGAGATCGAATGGGACGAGGCTGGCGCCGAAACGCGCTCCAGCGATGCCCTGTTCGCCGAGTATCGCGAACTGGCCGACACGGCGGGGCCCGTGTTCCGCAACGACGGCGATGCGGAGGCCGCGATTGCGGGTGCAGCAAACGTGGTCGAGCAGATCTTCGAGTTCCCGTATCTCGCCCATGGCATGATGGAGCCGATGGTGCTCACCATCCATGTCGAGGGCGACCGGGCAACGCTCTGGTATCCGTCGCAGTTCCAGACGGTCGACCAGCAGACGGCGGCGACGGTGCTCGGCATCCCGGTCCAGAACGTGACGATCAACACGCTCTATGGCGGCGGCTCGTTCGGCAGGCGTACCTCGCCCGATGCCCGTCACATCCTCGAGGCGGCGATGATCGCCAAGCTCTGGGGCAAGTCGCAGCCGATCAAGCTGGTCTACACCCGCGAGGACGACACCCGTGCCGGCTATTACCGGCCGATGGGCGTCCACAAGGTGCGCGCGGGGCTCGATGCGAACGGCAACCTCGTCGGCTGGCATCACCGCATCGTCCAGCAGTCGCTGATGTCCGGCACCTTCATGGAACAGTTTGTGGTCCATGACGGCATCGACGAGACCTCGGTCGAGGGCGTCAAGGATGCCAGCTACGCGATCCCGGCCTTCCACGGCGAGCTGCATTCGCCCAAGGTCGGCGTGCCGGTGCTGTGGTGGCGCTCGGTCGGCCACACCCAGACGGGCTATGTGGTGGAAGCGATGATGGACAAGGCCGCACGCGCTGCCGGCGTCGATCCGCTCGAGTTCCGCCGCCGGCACCTGTCGCAGCCTTCCGGCATTGCCGAGCGCGACAAGGACAATGCCCGCAAGCTCGGTGTGCTGGACAAGGTCGCGCAGATGTCCGGCTGGTCGGGACCCGAGAATGGTGACCGCTTCCGCGGCATCGCCGTGCACAAGTCGTTCAACACCTATGTGGCCGAGGTCGCGGAGGTCAGCCGCCGCGAGGACGGGACCTTCAGGATCGAGAACGTCTGGTGCGCGGTCGATTGCGGTGTCGCGGTCAACCCGGACAACGTCAAGGCCCAGATGGAAGGCGGCATCGGCTACGGCCTTGCGGCGGTGCTGTTCAGCGAGATCACGCTGACCGACGGTCATGTCGATCAGCTGAACTTCGACACCTACCGTCCGCTGCGCATCGAGGAGATGCCGAAGATCGAGGTCGAGGTGCTTGCCTCCGCCGAGGCGCCGTCGGGCGCCGGCGAGCCTGGCACCCCGCCGATCGGTCCGGCCGTGGCGAACGCGATCCTCGCCGCCACCGGCGAACTGCCGGCGGTGCTGCCGCTGACCAAGGCCGGCCTCGCGTAAGGCCCGTCGCCTCGGATCCGACATGAACGAGAACGGGCCGGCATGCCTCCTGCACGCCGGCCCGTTTTGTCAGGCCGCTTCGTCAAGCGACAAGAGCCGCCTGATCCGGCGCTCCCTCCCGCTCCCGACATAATGTCATTGGCCGATGGGTTTTTTGCATTTCCGCCAAGGTGTGTTGCGGCCTTAGCATTTCCCTGTTCGCGCAGATCGGGGTCGCAGTCGCCGCTGCCCGGTCCGCCTTCGGTCTCGGGCCCTTTGCGGGGAGGGGAAATGCAGCCTTTCACCACCAACCAGGTGCCGCGCATCGTGGCCGGGCCGGGGCGCAGCAACGAGATCGGCGCCATCGTCACCGAGCTTGCCGGTACCGGCGCCTGCGTGCTGCTGGTTGCCGACAACGGCCTGACCGGCATCGGCCTGACGCCGCGCATTGCCGGCGTGCTCAAGGATGGCGGGCACCGGGTCGTCACCCATGATGCGATCGTCAGCGATCCGAAGGAGCCGGCCGTGGCCGAGGCGGTGCGCATCGCCCGCCAGGAGGGCGTCGGCGCCGTCGTTTGCCTCGGCGGCGGTTCGGCGCTCGATGCCGGCAAGCTCGTGGCCGCGATGATCGGCGCGCGCGGAAATCTCGAGGACTACCGCCTTGCCGCCGCTGCGCTGCCGGTCGCGCGCGTGCCGCTGGTCTGCGTGCCGACCACCGCCGGCACCGGCTCCGAGGCAACCGCCGTTTCCGTGATCTCCGATGCCGGCGGCACCAAATACTGGTACTGGGCGCCGGCCTTGAAGCCCGATGTCGCCCTGCTCGACGCGCGGCTCACCACCGGCCTGCCGCCACAGCTCACCGCTGCCTGCGGGGTCGATGCCATCGTCCACGCCATGGAGGCCGCTACCAGCCGCGCCGCCTTTGCCGAGAATTCCCGCATCTGCCACGAGGCCATCCGCCTCGCCACCTCCCATATCGACCGTGCCGTTTCCGAGCCCAACGACCTGGAAGCGCGGGGCGCGATGCTGCTTGCCGCCACCTGGGCCGGCATCGGTATCGACAATGCCGGCACGGGCATGGCCCACAACATCGCCCACGCGCTGGCGAGCCTCGTGCCGATTCATCACGGCCGCGCGGTCGCCATCGGCATGGCCGCCTCGCTCGGCTGGTCGATGGAGGGCGAGGAGGAGGCCTATACGGAGGTCGCCCGAGCCTTCGGCTGCGCCCATTACGGCGAGCTGCCGATGGCCTTTTCCGGCCTTGTCCGCCGTCTCGGCATTCGCCTGTCGCTGGCCGCCGACATCAACCGGCTGAGCCCGGAGCGACTTGCCGCGCGCATGGCAGCGCCCGAGAACGCGCCGATGCGCGCCGCCAGCCGCCGCCTCGTCACCGACGAGGACCTGCTACTGCTGGCCGAACGTGCGCTCGGCTTCGGTTGAAGACGGGGCCGGTTGAAGACAGGGAAAGGGCTGCGGATGGACCCTTTGCAGCCGGGCTCTGCCGTCGTAGCCTTCGCCGAGCGGCGGGATGACGCGCGCCGCCCGGAACCTGTGAGCATGACCGCAAGCCCGATAGACCGCCGCCGCCTGCCGCTCAATTCGCTGCGCGCCTTCGAGGCTGCCGCGCGGCAGATGAGCTTCACCCGCGCGGCCGAAAGCCTCGGCGTCACCCAGAGCGCCGTCAGCCGCCATGTGCTCAACCTTGAGGAGGTGATCGGCGCCCAGTTGTTCGAGCGGCGCGGCTCGTCGCTGGCACTCACCGCTGCCGGCCAGGACCTCATCGGCAACGTCACACCGGCCCTCGACCGGCTGCAGGCCGGGCTCAACGCCATCTGCGAGATCGACCGCGGCGGCACGCTGCGCCTTGCCCTGCCACCGTCCTTCGCCATTCGCATGGCCGCGCCGATCATCGAGACCTGCCGCGCGCAAGGCGGCGTCGCCATCGAGATCGACACGCCCTATGTGCTGGAAAGCCTCGACAGCACGGTGCATGACGCCGCCGTCGTCTTCTCCCGTCCGCGCGTCACCGATCAGGTGATGGACCTGCTGTGGATGGAGGAGCTCACCCTTTTGTGCCGGCCCGACATGGCGCCGCGCCTGCGCGAGGGGGGAATCGCGGCAGCGCTCGCCCGCGAGACCGTCATCCACATCCGCAACGAGGCCGGCCGCCACACCGCCTGGGCGGAGCTGCTGCGCGCCGCCGGCGTCGCCGCCACCCTGCCGCAGGGCATCGTCTTCGACACCGCGCATATGGCGCTGGACTTCGCCGCCCGCGAGGGCGGGCTGGTGGTCGCCGACCGCCGGCTTGCCGCGCGAGACATCGCGGAAAGGCGCCTTGCCGCGCCGCTTGCCGTCACTGCGGCCTCCGGTTTCGGCTATTTCATGCTGTTCCGCCCCGACGACCTGCAGCGCGAGGCGGTGCAGATCTTCCGCCGCCGCATGCTGACCGAGTTCGCGCCGTCGCTCGAACGTCTCCCGGCCGAAAGCGAGCGGGCGCAAGGGGCGGCCTGACTCGCGGCTGTTCGCGCGGGTCGCAAACGCGACAGGATCGGGACGGATTTCGGCCATTGGGCCTGTGTCGCCGGCGGGTTAGGCTGGCATCCGCCCTCCGTTTTTGACCCGGGCCCGCCATCAGGAAGGACCTTTCGCCCTTGCAGAAATATTCGGCCCTCTCGCTGCTGCGCAACGCCCTGTCCGGACACCGCGACTGGCAGCCCGCCTGGCGCAAGCCCGATCCCAAGCCCGCCTACGATGCGATCATCGTCGGCGGCGGCGGCCATGGCCTTTCGACCGCCTATTACCTCGCCAAGGAGCATGGCCTCACCAATATCGCGGTGCTGGAGAAAGGTTGGCTCGGTTCCGGCAATATCGGCCGCAACACCACCATCGTGCGCTCCAACTACATGCTGCCGGGCAACAACCGCTTCTACGAATGGTCGATGAAGCTGTGGGAGGGCCTGTCGCTCGACCTCAACTACAATGTGATGTTCTCCCAGCGCGGCGTCCTCAACCTGGCGCACACGCCGTCGCAGCTCGACGACTACGCCCGGCGCGGCAACTCCATGCGGCTGGAGGGCATCGATGCGGAGCTGCTCGGCCGCGAGGAGGTCGCGCGCATGGTGCCGGGCCTCGACATGTCGCTGACCGCCCGGTTCCCGGTGCTCGGGGGCCTGCTGCAGCCGCGCGCCGGCACCGCCCGTCACGACGCGGTCGCCTGGGGCTACGCACGGGCGGCCGATGCGCGCGGCGTCGACATCATCGAGAATTGCGAGGTCACCGGCTTCCTGCGCGAGGGCGGGCGGATTATCGGCGTCGAGACGACGCGCGGCGAGATCCGCGCCCCCAAGGTCGGCGTTGCCGTCGCCGGCAGTACTTCGCAGGTGCTGCGCCTTGCCGGCATCGAGCGCCTTCCCATCGAAAGCCACGTGCTGCAGGCCTTCGTCTCCGAGCCGGTCAAGCCGATCCTCGACTGCGTCGTCACCTTCGGCGCCGGCCATCTCTACATTTCGCAGTCCGACAAGGGCGGTCTGGTCTTCGGCGGCGACATCGACAAGTACAATTCCTACGCCCAGCGGGGCAATCTGCCGGTGGTCGAGCACGTCATGTCGGAGGTGAGCGCGATGCTGCCCTTCGTCTCGCGCCTGCGGCTGCTGCGCAACTGGGGCGGCATCATGGACATGAGCATGGACGGCAGCCCGATCATCGCCACCGGCCCGCTGCCCGGCCTCTATCTCAATGCCGGCTGGTGCTACGGCGGCTTCAAGGCGACGCCCGCCTCCGGCTGGTGCTTCGCCTGGACCATGGCGAAAGACGAGCCGCACCCGCTCAACGCCCCCTTCACGCTCGACCGGTTCCAGCGCGGCTACGTCCTCGACGAGCGCGGCGCCGGCCCCTATCCGAAGATGCACTGAGAGGACGCCCGCCCATGCGCATCCACTGTCCCTGCTGCGGGCCGCGCGGCGTCGCCGAGTTCTCCTATGGCGGCGACGGCACCATTCGCCGGCCGGATCTCTCCGTGACCGACACCGACGCCCATGTCGCCTATGTCTTCGAGCGGGAAAACCCGCGCGGGCCCCATGTCGAGCTGTGGCACCATATCGGCGGCTGTCGCCACTGGCTTAGGGTCACGCGCGATACGCTGACCCACGAGATCACCAGCGTCGAGATGGCCGGGCGCTTTGCCGGCGAGGCTGCGCACATTCCGGGAGCGGGCGCATGAGCGGCTACAGGCTTCCCCACGGCGGCAGCCATCTCGACCGCTCGCGGCCGCTCGCCTTCCGCTTCGACGGCGAGCCGATGCAGGGCTTTGCCGGCGACACGCTGGCCTCGGCGCTGCTCGCCTCCGGCCGGGTGCTGGTCGGCCGCAGCTTCAAGTACCATCGCCCGCGCGGGGTGATGGGCGCCGGCCCCGAAGAGGCCAACGCCTTGGTCGAGCTGCGCGACGGCGCCCGTCAGGAGCCCAACACCCGCGCCACCATGACGGAGCTTTACGGCGGGCTGGAAGCCGCCAGCCAGAACCGCTGGCCCTCGCTCTCCTTCGACATGATGGCGGTCAACGACCTGCTTTCGCCGCTGTTTTCCGCCGGTTTCTACTACAAGACCTTCATGGGTACGGGGCAGGCGACTTGGCATTTCTGCGAGCGCTTCATCCGCAAGGCGGCGGGTCTCGGCCGCGGCACCCATCTTGCCGATCCGGACCGCTACGAGAAGACCAACGCGTTTTGCGACGTGCTGGTGGTCGGTGCCGGCCCGGCCGGGCTGATGGCCGCGCGGGCCGCGGTCGCCGCCGGCTTGCGCGTCATCCTGGCCGACGAGAATGCGCGACCCGGCGGTCGTCTCTTCGACGAGGGCGTGCAACTCGACGGGCTGGCGCCGGCCGACTGGATCGACGGGGCCTTGCGCGAGATCGAGGCGGGCGGCGGCCGCATCCTGCCGCGCACCAGCGTCTACGGCTATTTCGACGGCAACGTGCTCGGCGCGATCGAGCGGGTCGCCGACCACAAGCGCAAGCCGGCGCCTTTCGAGCCGCGCCAGCGCCACTGGACCATCCACGCCCGGCACGTGGTGCTGGCGACCGGTGCCATCGAGCGGCCGCTGGTGTTTTCCGGCAACGATGCGCCGGGCGTCATGCTGGCCTCCGCCGGGCTTGCCCATGCGACCCGCTACGGCGTCGCCGTCGGCGCGTCCGTGGTCGTCTTCGCCAACAATGACGGCGGCGCGCGCACGGCGATCCGCCTTGCCGATCTCGGCATGTCGATCAAGGCGGTGGTCGACCCGCGACGCGAGATCGACCCAGCCCTTGCCGCCGCCCTCGGCGCGCGCGGAATCCGGCTTGAAACCGGAGCGGTCGTTGCCGCCACCAGAGGACGCAAGTCCTTGGCCGGCGTCGACATTCGCGGCTTCGATCCGGTCTCAGGCGTGCTCGGCGCCAATGTGATGCAGCCCGGCTGCGACGCGCTTCTGGTCTCCGGCGGCTGGACGCCGAGCGTGCATCTGGCGAGCCAGGCCGGCAGCGCCCCGGTCTTCGACGAGGCGCTGCAATCCTTCGTGCCGGGCACCGCCCGCGAGGCCTGGACGGCGGCCGGTGCCTGCGCCGGCACGCTGGATCTTGCCGGCTGTCTTGCGGCGGGCCTCGATGCCGGCCGGACGGCGGCGCGGGCCTGCGGAAAAACGGCGGAAATCGGCGATCTTTCGCCTCCCGTGTTGTCGGGAAAGGTGGCGGGCGCGGAAGTGCCGTTCCCGCTGTTCGACGTGCCGGCGACCGGTGGGGCCAAGCGTTTCGTCGACTTCCAGCACGATGTGACCGCGGACGACGTGGAACTCGCCAATCGCGAGGGCTTCCGCTCGGTCGAGCACCTGAAGCGCTACACGACGCTCGGCATGGCCGCCGATCAGGGCAAGACCTCCAACGTCAACGCCATCGCCCTGATGGCGCGGGCGCGCGGCTTGACCGCGCCGCAGGTCGGAACGACCCGCTTCCGCATGCCCTGGACGGCGGTGACCATCGGCGCGCTGGCCGGGCGCGAGACCGGCCACCACTTCGCGCCGGTGCGCCGCACGCCCTTGCACGACTGGCACGTGGCAAAGGGCGCCGAGATGATGGCGGCGGGCCTGTGGATGCGCCCGCGCGCCTATATTGCCCCCGGCGAAAGCTTGCGCGATGCCTATATCCGCGAGGCGAGCGCCGTGCGCCAGCGCGTTGGCATCGTTGACGTTTCGACGCTGGGCAAGATCGACGTGCAGGGCCCGGACGCGGGCGAATTCCTCAACCGGCTCTACACTGGGGGCTTTGCCAGGCTGTCGGTCGGCAAGGCGCGCTACGGCGTCATGCTGCGCGAGGACGGCATCATGTTCGACGACGGAACCGCCTGGCGGCTGGCGCCGAACCGCTTCCTCGTCACCACCACGACGGCCAATGCGGGCGCGGTGCTGGCCCATATGGAGCACTATCTGGAAGTGGTGTGGCCTGACCTGCGGGTGCACGTCACCTCGGTGACCGACCGCCATGCCGCAATGGCGGTGGCCGGCCCCGAAGCGCGCAAGGTGCTGCAGGCCGCGCTCGACGAGGGCGATGTCTCGACGGAGGCCTGCCCGCATATGGGGATCGTGCGCGGACGCATCGCCGGGGAGCCGGTGATGATCGCGCGGCTGTCGTTTTCGGGCGAGCTGGCCTACGAGGTCTATTGCGACTGGCCGGCCGGTCTTGCCGTCTGGGAAGCCTTGATCGAGGCCGGAAAGCCCAATGGAATCATGCCCTACGGCATGGAGGCGCTCGGCACGCTGCGCATCGAGAAGGGGCATATAACGGGCGCTGAAATGGACGGGCGGACGACGCTGGCCGATGTCGGCCTTGGCGGCATGGCGTCGCGGAGGAAGCCGTATGTCGGCTCGACGATGACGCAGCGTCCCGCTTTCGTCGATCCGCAAAGGCCGGTTCTGGTGGGGCTGGTGTCGCGGGACGGGCAGGCGATCCGCGCAGGCAGCCACTTGACCCTGCCCGGTGGAGGGGCGAGTCTGGGCCATGTCACCGCCGTGACGTGGTCGCCGGCCCTCGGCGCCAACATAGCGCTCGCCTTCCTGTCCGGTGGCCGTGAACGGCACGGCGAGCCGCTGGAGGCGGCCTTCCCGCTGAAGAACGAGCGGGTGGCGGTGACGGTCGCCGATCCCTGCTTCTATGACCCCGACGGGAGCCGAATGCATGTCTGACGCCAGCAACGAGTCGTCCAACGCCACAGCAAGGACCGAAGCAACGAAGCCGGAAGCGGCCGTTGCCCGGCCGGTGGTCGGCCGGCTGGTGCCGGGCGAGGCGGCGGGCGCCGAGGACCCGTCGCTGACCTTGAGGGAGCTGTCGGCAGGCGCCCTGCTGGAAGTCGGCGCCTGGCCTAACCGACTGGAAACCGTTGCGAATCGCCTCGGCGAGCTGGCCGACGTGACGCTGCCGGGACGCCCCGGCCGCTTCACCGAAAGCCCGTCCGCGCTGGTCTGCTGGATCGCCTTCGGCCGGTTCATTTATGTCGGCGCGGCGACCGAGGACACGGCCCGCGTCGACACCGCGCTCGACACGGAAGACGCCGCCGTCGTCGATCTCTCCGGCGCCCGCCGGATCGTGCGGATCGAGGGTGAGACGGCGCGCGAGGTGCTCAACAAGGCGGTCGCCATCGACTTCGACCCGGCCGCATTTCCGGCCGGAGCGCTGGCGCAATCGGTGATCCACCAGATCCCGGTGGTGATCCTGCGGCGCAGCGAAACGGCGTTCGACGTGCTGGCGCCGTCGAGCCTTGCCGATGCGCTGATCGACTGGATGAGCGATGCGGCGCTGGAATTCGGCTACCGGGTCGGGGAGCCCGGGACGATCCTGTAATTGCAGCGAAAATCACCCGAAATCACGCAAAAACCCCGCAACCTGTTGAAGGTGCGGGGTTTTTCGTTTCGAGACGAATTTTGCAAAATACCGTCTCAATTCGCCCGATTTTCGAGAATGCCGTCTCGAAATCGCGTCAGGAGGGCGTCAGCCCGCGCAAGCGCTCCGAACGCCGCCGCAGGAGCTCCAGAACGGTCAGCAGGGCGATCGAGATCGCGACCATCAGGGAGGCGACGGCGAGGATGGTCGGCGAGATCTGTTCGCGCAGTCCGGTGAACATCTGCCAGGGCAGGGTCTTCTGGCCGGCCGAGCCGAGGAACAGGACCACGACCACCTCGTCGAAGGAGGTGATGAAGGCGAAGAGCGCGCCGGAGACGACGCCGGGCACGATCAGCGGCATCTGCACCTTGAAAAAAGTTGTCACCGGATTTGCGCCAAGGCTCGCCGCCGCGCGAACGAGGCTGCGGTCGAAGCCGACCAGCGTCGCCGTCACCGTGATGATGACGAAGGGCGTGCCGAGGGCGGCATGGGCGAGCACGACGCCGAGATAGGTGCCCTGCAGGCCGATGCGCGAGTAGAAGAAGTACATGCCGGCGGCCGAGATGATCAGCGGCACGATCATCGGCGAGATCAGCACCGCCATGATCGCCGAGCGCCAGGGCACATGGCTCTGGGACAGGCCGATGGCGGCGAGCGTGCCGAGCACGGTGGCAAGCAGCGTCGCCGCCGGCGCGATGGCGAAGGAGTTGCGCAGCGCCTGCTGCCAGTCCGGGTTGGTGAAGAAGTCTTCGTAGTGCTTCAACGAGTAGCCGGCCGGATCCAGCGCCAGCATCTGCGGCGTGAAGGTGAAGAAGTTCTCCGCATTGAACGACAGCGGCACGATGATCAGGATCGGGAAGATCAGGAAGAAGAAGATCATCCCGCAGATCGTGCGAAAGCCGTAATACCAGGCGCGCTGGCCGGCGGAAGCATAGGAAGGAAGGGCGGACATTCGTGTTCTTCTCCTTATCCGAGCTTCACGTTGTCGATGCCGACGATCTTGTCGTAGACGTAGAAGAGCAGCATGACCGCGGCGAGCAGGAGCACGCCGAGCGCGGCCGCCAGACCCCAGTTGAGCGACGACGAGATGTGGTAGGCGATGCGGTTCGAGATGAAGATGCCGCTGGTGCCGCCGACGAGCTCCGGCGTGATGTAGTAGCCGATCGACAGGATGAAGACGAGGATCGACCCGGCGCCGATGCCCGGCACGGTCTGCGGGAAGTAGACCCGCCAGAACGCGGTCCAGTCGGTCGCCCCAAGGCTCTTGGCCGCCCGCACATAGGTGGGCGAGATGGTCTTCATCACCGAATAGAGCGGCAGGATCATGAAGGGCAGCAGGATGTGCGTCATCGCGATGATGGTGCCCGTCTGGTTGTTGATCATGACGAGGCGCCCGGCATTGCTGACGATGCCGGTCCAGACCAGGAAGTCGTTGATGACGCCCTGCTGCTGCAGCAGCACCTTCCAGGCCGAGGTGCGCACCAGCAGCGAGGTCCAGAACGGCAGCAGCACCAGGATCATCAGGAGGTTCGAGGTGCGCGCCGGCAGCGCCGCCAGCAGATAGGCGACCGGATAGCCGAGCAGCAGGCAGCAGCCCATGATGGTGAGCGACAGGAACAGCGTGCGGGCGAAGAGGAAGAGGTAGATCCGCTCGTTCTCGGGCTTCAGTTCGACGCCGTCGGTCGTCATCTGCATGTCGACCGCGTTGAGGAAGTAGCCGGAGGTCAGCTCGGGCGAGAAGCGCTTGAGCACCCGCCAGGTGGCGACATCGCCCCAGTCCTCGTCGATATCGATGAACTGGGCCTTGTAGGGCTCGGCATCGTCCATCCGGTCGGCGCGCCGGCCGGTCTTGCGGAACAGGCTCGACATGCCGGAGGATTCGTAGTTGAGCCGCGAGCCGAGACGCGTGTGGGTCTTTTCCTCAGTGGCGATCAGGAGGTCCGCGTGCAGGGCCGCAAAGACCGGCTCGCCGGGCGCCTCGCCGGAACTTTCGTCCCAGTCGGCCAGCGCCTCGACGGTCCTCGGCAGCGTATCGGAGACGATACTGTTCTCGACCGAGCGGAACAGCATGTCGGCGATCGGCGCGGCAAAGGTGAGCAGGACGAACAGCAGGAGCGGCGCGATCAGCAGCATCGCCCGCATCTTCTCCCGCCGCAGGGCCCGCATCAGGCTGACCTTGAGCGGGATGCCGTCGCGGGTCGTCAGCACCTGCGGCTGCGGCGGAGGGTCGGCCGGCGGCGCGGCCGTGGAAACTGTGTCTGTTGTCGTCATTCTCGCTGTCCGTTCGGGACGTGACGTCCGTGTTGGGTCATCCGGCCAGGGCAAGGTCCGCTCCGGCGGCCGGCCGGAAACGGCCAGGCGGCAGGCGGGCGCCCCATGGGGGCCGGGAAAGAGCCGCAAGCGGCGGCCTGTAGTCTGCGGAGCCTGTGTCCGGACAAGCACGCAAGGCAGCACGCCAGGCGCGCCCGCAGGCTTGTCGGGAGGCAGGCAGGGCGGCGGACCGCCCCCGCGGGCGCCGCGGCGGAAAAAGCCCGCCGCGGCAAGTCGCGTCGACAGGCGGCAGCACGCACCGCCGCCCGTCTCAAGCCGCCTTAGCTGGCGAGCCAGGCCTGGAACTTGGCGTCCAGGTCGTCGCGGTAGTCGGCCCACCACTCGTAGTTGAACAGGAAGGTGTTCTTGGAGTTGGCCGGGTCGGTCGGCATGTGCGGAGCCATCTCGATGCCGAGCTCGGCATGCTTGCCGACGAGCGGCGCGGAGGAGTCGCGGGCCGGGCCGTAGGAGATGTACTTGGCCTGGTCGGCGAGACGCTGGGTGTCGGTGGCGAAGCGCAGATACTCCATCACCGCATCGAGGCGCTCCTTCGGCAGGCCGGCCGGAACGATCCAGCCGTCGAGGTCGAAGACCTGCGCGTCCCAGAGCATCTTCACCGGCTGGTCCTGTTCCTCGATCAGCGAGAACAGGCGACCGTTATAGGTGGAGCCCATCACCACCTCGCCATCGGCGAGCAGCTGCGGCGTCTCGGCACCGGCCGACCACCACACGGTCTGGTCCTTGATCGTCGCCAGCTTGGCGAGGGCGCGGTTCACGCCTTCCTCGGTCTCCAGCATGTCATAGACGTCTTCCTTGGCGACACCGTCGCACAGGAGAGCCCATTCCATGTTGTTGATCGGGCGCTTTTCCAGCGCGCGCTTGCCCGGGAAGGTCTCCAGGTCGAAGACGTCGCAGATGTCGTCCGGCTCCTTGCCGTTCCACGCCTCGACGTCGGTGCGGTAGCCGAAGGTCGTGGAATAGACGATCTGCGGGATGAAGCAGTCGGCGACGATCAGGTCGCCGAAATCCTTGGAAGCCGGGGTGCCGTCCGGCGCCGGGGCCAGCACTTCGTCGTGGTTGACCTCCATGGCGAGGCCCTCGTCGCACAGACGGATGGCATCGGAGGCGAGCACGTCGACGAGGTCCCAGGTCACGTTGCCGGCCTCGTTCATGGCGCGCAGCTTGGCGACCGCCTCGTTCGAGCTCTCGTCGTTGATGATGGTCACGCCCGGATTTTCGGCCATGTACGGCTTGTGATAGGCCTCGTTCTGCGAGTTGGAATAGGCCCCGCCCCAGGAGACGATGGTGAGGTCGATGGCGCTCGCGCCGGTCGTCATCATCGCCGTTGCGGCGCTTGCAAGAAGAAGCGTCTTGAAGGTCATGTAGTTCCCCTTTGTTGACGTGGTGCGGGACATGGGGTCCCGGCTTTGGTCGCGGCAGCCCTGACGGGCGCCACAGCTGGTCGATCGGGCTGCGTCAGGCGACGGCGTCGAGCGCCTTGCAGTCGGACGCTGCCCAGCCGATCTCCACTGTCTGGCCGGTCCGCAGGTCGCGCCTCTGGCCGCGGTTGCGAACCTTGACAATGAATTCCTTGTTGCCGGCGACGTTCATCCGCACGCGGATGTGGTCGCCGAGATAGATCATTTCCTCGATGCTGCCCTTCACGAGGTTGTCCATCGACTGGTCGGTGTCGAATTCGACGCGCTCGGGGCGCAGGGAGATGGTGGTGCGCGAGCCGACGCCCTCGATGTTGACCGCCTCGGCGGCCAGCTCCGTGCCGTCGTCCAGCCGCACCTTGCAGTCGGTGCCGGAGACCTCGGTGACGGTGCCCGACAGCTTGTTGTTCTCGCCGATGAACTGCGCCACGAAGGAGTTCTGCGGGTTCTCGTAGAGCTCGTCCGGCGTCGAAAGCTGCTGGATCACCCCGTCGTTGAACACGGCGACCCGGTCCGACATGGTCAGCGCCTCGGTCTGGTCGTGCGTCACGTAGACGATGGAGACGCCGATATTCTCGTGGATGTGCTTGATCTCGTACTGCATCTGCTCGCGCAGCTGCTTGTCGAGCGCGCCCAGCGGCTCGTCCATCAGCACCAGCTCCGGGTCGAAGACGAGGGCACGGGCGACGGCGACGCGCTGCTGCTGGCCGCCGGACAGCTGTGCCGGGCGGCGCGAGCCGAAGTCGCCGAGCTCGACCATGTCGAGCGCGCGCTTCACCTTCTCTTCCTGCTCCGCCTTGCCGATGCCGCGCACCTGCAGGGGGAAGGCGAGGTTCTCCGCAACGCTCATATGCGGAAACAGCGCGTAGTTCTGGAACACCATGCCGATGCCGCGCTTGTGCGGCGGCACGTTGTTGATCGGGCTGTCGTTGAGGAAGATCTCGCCATGGGTGGCCGGCTCGAAGCCCGCCAGCATCATCAGGCAGGTGGTCTTTCCCGAGCCCGACGGCCCGAGCATGGTCAGGAACTCGCCGGGCGGAATGTCGAGATTGAGATTCTTTACGACGAGCGTCTCGCCATCATAGCTCTTTTGAACATTTTCGTAGCGGACGGCAGCGCCCCTTGATTCTGTCATTGTTGCCCCTAAGCAAAATGCAGGCAAGGGGAATGCATTCGCGCCGAGTTAACGGCGCGTTCGCTCCTGTTCCCCTCTCGCGAACTCTTTTGGTCCGCTCTTTTGCCCTGTTGGTGGCCGTACATAAGCAAAAAATGACAAGGATGGGAAGGGCAGAGGCGAAAAAATATTGGAATCTGAGTGAAAAAACAAAGCGCTCTTGCAGCGCAGCGAAGAATGCCGGGCTGAAGAGCGCCTGAGGAAAGCCGAGATTTGCTCTATTTTCGAGGGGTCTGGCGGAAATAGCCAGACCCTGTCGCGTATTCGAAAGATAGACTGTGATTAGACGTTGCTGTCCGGGAATTCAGCTTTTCTGTTAGCCATGAAGCTGATCAGGGATTCGTCGATAGACGGATCGAGCGGCGGCGCCTCGTAGGATGCGAGCATCTGCTTCCACTTGCGGTTCGCCCGCCATGCAGCGTCCAGCCCGCCATCGGCGCTCCACTGTTCGTAGGAGTTGTTGTCGGCGATCTCCGAGCGATAGAAGGCGGTCTCGAAATTGCGCTGGGTGTGCATGGCGCCGAGGAAGTGGCCGCCGGGGCCGACCTCGGCAAGGGCGTCCATCGCCTGCGCTTCCTCCGAAAGATCGATGCCCTTTGCCAAAACGTGCATCATGCCGAGCTGGTCCGCATCCATCACGAACTTCTCGTAGGAGGAGCACAGGCCGCCCTCCAGCCAGCCGGCCGCATGCAGGCAGAAGTTCACCCCCGAGACGACCGTCGCCAGGATGGTCTGGGCGGATTCCTGCGCCGACTGGGCGTCCGGCGTCTTCGACGAGGTGAAGGAGCCGCCGGAGCGGAAGGGCAGGCCGGCACGGCGCGCGAGCTTGGCCGCGCCGTTGAGCAGCAGGCTGCCCTCCGGCGAACCGAAGGTGGGGGCGCCGGACTGCATCGAGATCGACGAGACGAAGGCGCCGAAGACCACCGGCGCACCGGGGCGCACCAGCTGGGTCAGCGCGCAGCCGGCCAGCGCCTCGGCCAGCACCTGCGACAGGGTGCCGGCGACCGTGACCGGGCTCATGGCGCCGGCCAGGATGAAGGGCGAGACGATGCAGGCCTGGTTGGCCGTCGCATAGACCTTCAGCGCGCCGAGCATGGTCGCGTCGTAGACCAGCGGCGAGTTGGCGTTGATCAGCTGGATCATCACGCAGTTCTGGTCGACGAACTCCTTGCCGAAGACCAGCTCCGCCATGGCGACGGAATCGCGCGCCCGCTCCGGCGCGGTGACCGAGCCCATGAACGGCTTGTCCGAGTATTTCAGGTGCGCGTAGACCATGTCGAAATGCCGCTTGTTGACCGGCAGGTCGACGGGCTCGCACACTGTGCCGCCCGAATGGTGCAGCCAGGGCGAGGCGTAGGACAGCTTCACGAAATTGCGGAAGTCCTCGATGGTGCCGTAGCGCCGGCCATTGTCGAGATCGGTGACGAAGGGCGGACCGTAGACCGGCGCGAACACCGTGTTGTTGCCGCCGATGACGACGTTGCGCTCCGGGTTGCGGGCGTGCTGGACGAATTGCGCGGGCGCGGTCCTGATCAGCTCGCGCAGCATTCCTTTCGGAAAGCGCACGCGCTCGCCGGAAACGTCGGCGCCGGCCGCCCTCCAGATCGCGATGGTCTCGGGATCGTCGCGGAACTCCAGGCCGATCTCGGCCAGCAGCCGGTCGGCATTGGCCTCGATCAGCTCGGCGCCCTCGTCGCTGAGGATGTCGTAGACCGGCAGGTTGCGGGAGATATAGGGCAGGGCGCCGGCCGCCTGCGATCCGCGCCGCTTTTCCGTTCTCGCCGCCCGGCCGCGCCGTCCGGCGCGCGCTTCCTGGTCACTCATGCGCTGCAAGCCCTTTGTGCATAACTGCTGTTGGCCGTTTCCGATTGCCACTGTGCGCTGCGGGCGCACATGTCTGCGGCGCGAAAGCGTCGTCGGTTTCTCTAAAAGCGTCATGCAAAACGGGGAGGGGTGGGCGCCCCATCTTTGCGCCCGCGTGTCGTCGCGGGGATGGTGGCATGACGCAATCAGGCCACCGGGGGCCGCAAATCGTGGCGATACTGCCCGGCAAAGGCGCGCCGGCCGGCCGGCAGCTTGCGGATCCGATTGCGAAAAGGGTGGAAGATGTCGGCGTTTCCGGACAAGGCACAAATCGTCATCGTCGGCCTCGGCGGCATCGTCGGCGCGTCCGTGGCGCATCATCTGCTGGAGCGCGGCTGGAGCGATGTCGTGGGCATCGACAAGTCCGGCATCCCGACCGATATCGGCTCCACGGCCCATGCCTCCGACTTCTGCTACACGACCAGCCACGACTACCTGTCGGTCTGGACGACGCAGTATTCCATCGATTTCTTCGAGAAGATGGGCCACTACGCGCGCATCGGCGGGCTGGAAGTGGCGCGCACCGGCGACGACAGCTGGATGGAGGAGATCCGGCGCAAGGCGAGCTCCGCCAAGGCCTTCGGCACCCGCGCCCATCTGGTGACGCCGGCCGAGATCAAGCAGAAGTTCCCCCTGATCGAGGAGGGCATGGTCCAGGGCGGGCTGTTCGACCCGGACGCGGGCCTCGTCGTGCCGCGCTCGCAGACGGTCGCCGGCAAGCTGGTCGACGAGGGCGAGAAGACCGGCCGGCTGAAGGCCTTCGCCAACACGCCGGCGCAGTCGCTGATTGTCGAGGACGGGCGGATCGCCGGCGTCGTCACCCATCGCGGCACGATCCGCGCCGATCACGTCATCGTCTGCGCGGGCCTGTGGGGCCGGCTGATCGCCGAGATGGTCGGCGAGGACCTTCCCGTCATGCCGGTCGATCATCCGCTGACCTTCTTCGGGCCCTATACCGAGTTCGAGGGCACCGGCAAGGAGATCGGCTTTCCGCTGCTGCGCGACCAGGGCAACTCCGCCTATATGCGCGACACCGGCGACCCGAAGACCACCGAGGGCGGCCAGATCGAGTGGGGCTATTACGAGACCGACGAACCGCGCCTGTGCCACCCGCGCCAGCTGCTGGAAAAGCACGAGGCGCGCCTGTCGCCCTCGCAGCGCGACCTGGAGATGGAGCAGGTGATCGGCCCGCTGGAGCGGGCGATGGAGCTGACGCCGATCCTCGGCGAGCTCGGCTACAACGAGAGCCACTCCTTCAACGGCCTCCTGCAGGTCTCCGCCGCCGGCGGGCCGTCCTGCGGCGAGAGCCAGAAGGTGCGCGGCCTGTGGTACTGCGTCGCGATCTGGGTGAAGGACGGGCCGGGCTACGGCAAGCTGATCGCCGACTGGATCACCGACGGGCGCACCGGCATCGACCACGCCTCCATCGACTATTCCCGCTTCTATCCGCACCAGCTGACCGAGGATTTCATCGAGGGGCGCTGCTATGAGGCGGCGCAGAAGATCTACTTCCCCGCGATCCATCCGCGCGAACCCTACGCGACCGGGCGAAACGTCAAGCGCTCGCCGTTTTACGAGCGCGAGGTGGAGCTCGGCGGCCACTTCATGGAGCTCGGCGGCTGGGAGCGCGCCCATGGCTACGCCGCCAACGAGCACCTGCTCGAGAAATACGGCGACCGCGTGCCCGAGCGGCAGAACGAGTGGGACAACAGGCACTTCTGGCGGGTGTCGAATGCCGAGCACCTCGCCATGAGCGAGGATTGCGCGATCATCAATCTCTCGCATTTCTACATGTTCGAGGTCGAGGGCCCGGACCATGTGGAGCTGCTGGAATGGCTGTGCGCGGCGAAGATCGGCGGCGACGGCAATATCGGCAAGGGCATCTACACCCATTTCCTCGACGACGAGGGCATGGTGCGGGCGGACCTCACCGTGATCCGTATGGCCGACCGCTGCCGCATCATCGACGGCGCCGATGCCGGCCCGCGCGACTTTCACTATGTCCGAAGGACGGCGCAGGACCGCGGGCTCGACGTGACGGTGACCGATGTCAGCGAGCGCTATACGACCATCGGCATCTGGGGTCCGAACGCGCGCGAGAAGCTGAAGCAGGCGGTCACGGACCCGGCCGGCCTCGAGCCGGAAAACTTCGCCTTCGCGGCGATCCGCGAGATCGAGATCGCCGGGCGCAAGGTGACGGCGCTGCGGCTGTCCTATGTCGGCGAGCAGGGCTGGGAGCTGCACATGGCATACGAGGACGGGCTGGCCGTCTGGGACGCGCTGCGGGCGCTCGGCGTCATGGCGGCGGGCGTGGAGACCTACGCCAACTCGCGGCGGCTGGAGAAGTCGCTGCGCCTGCAGAACGCCGACCTGCTGACCCAGTACAACCTCTATGAGGCGGATCTCGCCCGGCCGAAGGTCAAGGAGGCCGACTTCCGCGGCAAGGCGAAGCACCTCGACTACCGGGCGCGCGACCACCAGCCGGCGATGCTCTGCACGTTGGTGATGACCGACAATCTCGACGCGAGCGGCACGCCGCGCTATCCGGTCGGCACGCTGCCGGTGATCGATCCGGCGACGGGCAAGACCCTGGTCGATGCGCTGGGCCGGCTCTCCTACACCACCTCGATCGCCTATGGCCCGACGGTGGGCCGGAACATCGCGCTCGCCTACCTGCCGTACGAGTATGCGGTGGTGGGCCGGAAGCTTAGCGTGGAGTATTTCTCTGAAAGCTACCCGGTCGAGGTGGCGGGCGTCGGCTACGCGCCGCTCTACGATCCGCAGAACCTGAAGCCGAGGAGTTGAGGGCCGCGCGGGGATGGCGCGTTGCCCACAGCGCCTGCCACACTCTCCGGCGTCATCCCGGCCGCAGAGCCGGGATCGGCGAGCCACGGCGGTTGCGGTTTCGTTCCGGAGCGCGCCTCATACGCTCTCGGCTCTCCGATCCCGCATCTTCGCTGCGCTGCGTGCGGGATGACGAGGAGAGAGGCCGATTTGCCTTTCGCCGCTGCTCTGGCAACCAATAGGCCCCGGGTCGCGCTGCGCTTGCCCGGGGTGACGGCAGGGGGGATGTGGGCGGTGCACTTTGCGCAACAGCAACACGCCATGACGGCAACAGGGCAGAACCATGAGCAAGCTTGACGAACTCCTCGCGAAAAAGGGCACGCTGCTGGCCGACGGCGCGACGGGCACCAACCTCTTCGACATGGGGCTGACCTCCGGCGATCCGCCGGAGGAGTGGAACGTCACAGAGCCGGAGAAGATCCGCACCCTGCACCGCAAGTTCGTGGAAGCGGGCGCCGACATCATCCTGACCAACACGTTCGGCGCCAACCGCCACCGGCTGAAGCTGCACAAGCTGGAAGGGCGCGTGCACGAGCTGAACAAGGCGGCGGCGGAGCTGGCCCGCGAGGTGGCGGCGGAGGCCGGGCGCGAGGTGATCGTTGCCGGCTCCATCGGCCCGACGGGCGAGCTGTTCGTCCCGCTCGGCGCGCTCACCTATGAGGAGGCGGTCGAGGCCTTCGCCGAGCAGGCGGAAGGGCTGAAGGCGGGCGGCGCCGATGTCGCCTGGATCGAGACCATGTCGGCGCCGGAGGAAATGCGCGCGGCGGCCGAAGCCGCCGCCAAGGTCGGCATGCCCTTCGTGGTGACGGCGAGCTTCGACACGGCGGGACGCACGATGATGGGCCTGCCGCCGAGCGGCCTGGCCGATCTTGCCGGCGAGTTCGCCTGCGCCCCCGTCGCCTACGGCTCGAATTGCGGCGTCGGCGCGTCGGATCTTCTCGCCGCCGTGCTGGAAATCACCCGCGACCATCCGGACGCCATCGTCGTCGCCAAGGCGAATTGCGGCATCCCGGTCATTCGCGGCGACGAGGTGGTCTACACCGGCACGCCCGAGCTGATGGCCGACTATGCGCGGCTCGCGGTCGATGCCGGCGCGCGCATCATCGGCGGCTGCTGCGGCACGTCCTACGCCCACCTTGCGGCGATGCGCCAGGCGCTCGATGCGCATGAGAAGGGCGCGCGCCCGAGCGTCGAGGAGGTTATCGCCCGCATCGGCCCGCTGGTCTCCCCACCCGCCGCCGCTCCCACGGAAGGCGGCGACGGCGAGGGCGGAAGGCGGCGACGAAGGAGGGGGTGAGGGGGCGGGCATCGGCCAACGCATGGTTTGAATTCTAGAGAATATGCTCAACTGTATTGAGTATATGGGCATTTTTTCAAACTTGTTTCAGGTTTGAGTTTATCTCATAATACTCAGTATGGCTGAGCAAAATGAGTCATTGCTAAACCTGCTCGAGAAAGAGCTGCCCGACGGGCTTCTGGTCGATGCGGCCTGGCTGGAAGAGCGCGGCATCGCCAGCAATCTGCGCGCCTACTACGTCAAGAGCGGCTGGTTGGAGCAGCCGGCGCGCGGCGTTTACCGACGCCCGCGCGGGAGATTGAACTGGCAACAGGTGGTGATCTCGCTCCAGACGCTGCTGTTGCGCTCGCCGTTCTTTGTCGGCGGCCGTACCTCCCTCGAACTGCAGGGGTTTTCGCACTACCTTTCGCAGGATATCGGAACGGTCCATCTCTACGGACCGGACAAGCCGCCCGGATGGCTGCACAAGCTCGACCTGCCGCAAGGCTTTGTCCATCACAACAGCTCGGTGCTGTTTCGCAACGACCCTGTGGCCCTTGGTCTGCACGGCATTGCCTCGGGGCACTGGGACTGGTTGTTGACGGTGTCGCGGCCCGAACGTGCCTATCTGGAAATGCTGGACGAACTGCCCGGCAGGGAGAGCTTTCATCAGGCCGACATGATCATGCAGGGAGCCGCGAGTTTCAGCCCCCGGCGCCTGCAGAAGCTGCTGCTCGACTGCAAGAGCGTGAAGGTGAAACGTCTCTTCTTCTTTTTCGCCGATCGTCATCGCCACTCCTGGCTGAAGCGCCTTGAGATGGGAAAAATCGATCTGGGCGAGGGAAAGCGCGTTCTCGTTCCCGGTGGCCGGCTCGATCCGGTCTATCGGATAACCGTGCCGAGGGACCTCGATGCCGTTTCATGACCGGTATCGGGCGCAGGTCCGGCTCCTCTTGCGCCTCCTGCCCATCGTGGCACGCGAACCATGCTTCGCTCTCAAGGGCGGCACGGCGATCAACCTGTTCGTTCGGGATCTTCCGCGCCTGTCGGTGGACATCGACCTGATGTATCTGCCCAGACACCGCAGAAAAGAGGCACTTGCCGGCATCGACGCGGCCATGAGCCGTGTGGAAGCAGCGGCGCTGGCGGAGTTGCCCGGCGCGCGCTTGACGGGGAAGGTACAGGAAGGGGCAAGGCTGAACCTGCTGGTGATGGCGAGCGGTGCGCAGGTCAAGATCGAGGTGTCGCCAGTGCTGAGAGGCGTCGTCCACGAACCGTCTCTCGTTCCGGTTACCGCGATGGTTGAAGACGTGTTCGGATATGCGGAGACGAGTGTTGTCTCCTTCGAAGACCTCTTTGCGGGAAAGTTGGTTGCTGCACTGGATCGCCAGCATCCGCGCGACCTTTTCGATGTCCGGGAGTTGTTTGCGAATGAAGGTCTGACGGATGGATTGCGCGAAGCTTTCATCGTCTACCTGCTCAGCCACAACCGGCCGATGGGGGAGGTGCTGTCGGGGCGCCCGAAGGACCTTGCGAACGAGTATCGCAATGGGTTCGACGGAATGACCGAGGAGATCGTCGCAATCGACGATCTGATCGAGACGCGGCGGGAAATGATCGACTTGCTGATCGGAGGGATGCCCGACCGGCACCGGGCGTTCCTGATCGGGTTCGAACGTGGGGCTCCCGATTGGTCGCTGCTCCACCTGCCCGATATCGCCGACCTTCCGGCAATACGCTGGCGGCAGAGAAATCTCGATAAGCTCACCCCGGCTCAACGCTCGTCACTTGTCGACTTGCTGCATGACTCGCTTGAGCGGCGGGCCTGATCCTACCTCACCCCTCAAGCTGCCCCACCACCCTCTCCATCAGCTCCTCCACGCTCCGGCTGCCGTCGAGGCGGAGGACGGGGGCGGTTTGGGCGCTAAGCCACTCCTCGTGGCGGGCGCGGTTGCGGCCGGAAAAGCCGGGCGTGTCGTAACCGGCGGCCCATGCGGCGAAGGCCGTGTGGATCTCGTGCATGTCGCCGCCCGGATCGATGCGGGTGCCGTAGCGCTGACGCTCGCGCGCCATCAACCGTTCCAGCCGCAGGGGCGTCGGCGTCGCCACGAAGACGATGAGATCGACCTCCTCGATCAGGGCATCGCCCCAGCCGTCGAACGATCCGGTCAGCACCCAGCCGCGGCCCTTTGCCTGCTCCACTTCGGCCATGTCGGCGGCGATCAGGCGCACGCGGTCCTGCGGCGGGCGCTTCTGCGTGAAGGGCGGATCGGTCGGCAGCCAGTAATAGTCGTCGACATCGAACTGCGGGACACTCAGGCGGGCGGCGAGCGCTGCGCCGAGCGTGGTGACGCCGGCGCAGGAGGCGCCGGTGATGTAGATGCGGCCAGGACGGGTCATTCGGCGGGTCATCGGCGGGCGATCCTTGAGCTATCCGAGGGAGGCCATGCGGGGAGGGGGCGTCCGGAGGGAGGGCTGGAGAACGACCCGACCGGGCGCATCCTTGCGACCGTCACGAGAGAGGCGCGGATCAGGCGCGCCGGCTCAAAGGCTCTTCAGCCAGGGCAGGAAGCCGTCGAGGAAGCGCGTCGTCGCCGGCATGAAATGGCTGCCGTGATGATACATCGGATCGAGCGCGGTGACGATCATCCGCCCCGGTGTCGTGACCTGATCGTCGTAGAGCACGGAGCCGGTCCCGTCCACGTCGATCAGGCTGACGGCGCCCTCCGGCACGTCGAAATGACCGTGATGGTGCCAGGTGGCATCCTCCAGGGTGATGTGGCCGAACAAGGGATGGTCGGGGGCGACGACTTTCAGCCCGAGGCTGCCGCCTTCCTTCCACCACCAGAAATTCGTCGGCGTGTCGTGCCAGGAAATGCCGGGCAGCCAGGCGGGCTGGCCGGTGGAGCCCATGGCAACGACGGTGCCGCCACTGGCGAGATAGTCGGCGAACTGCGACCGGCAGGGGATCAGCTGGGACGGGTCGGTGCGGCAGGAGACGAGGATCAGCTCGTGCGCGGAAAGGTCGGTCCCGGCGAGGTCGCGGATATAGACGATCTCGTCGAAATGATCGCGGTAGCGCGGCTCATAGAGCGTGCGGTGGTGATAATAGGTGCCGCTGTCGAGGGCGGTGATGCGCGCCATGCTCAAGCCTCCCGTCCGGCCGCCCAGCGGCACAGCTGCGGCACGATCCGCGCCGTGGTGTCGCTGGAGCCGGCATACATCCAAAGGTCGTTGCCGGCATGCATGAGGATGCGCCCGCCGGCCGGGCGGCTGTAGACCCAGTCGCACGGCGCCCGCGCCGGCCCGAGCCCATGCAGCGGAATGGCGCCGACGGGCGGCGGGTTGTGGCCGCGCGCATAGAAGCCGGCAACGCCCCGGCGATAGGTGAGCTCGCGCGCATCGACCCCGGCAAAGACCGGATGATCGGTCAGCCGGTGCACCTCCAGCGTCGCCAGCGACACTTTCGGCAGCACGACGAAGGGCTCGAACTCCGGCAGCATCGGCCAGGCGACATGGCCGTTGAAGACCAGCGTGCCGCCGCCGTCGAGAAAGGCGGAGATCTTGCCCGTCAGCGCTCCGAAGAAGCGCTGGTCGAGATGGGCGGGAACGAGCAGCGCCCGATAGGCCGACAGGTCGGCATGTTCGAGTGCGTAATGGTCGATCTGGTCGAGATCGTCGACGAAGCCGGAAATGTCCGGCAGGTCGCCGCCCGCGCCCTTGATCGGCTTGAGAAACAGACACGATGCCATGGGGAAACTCCGGCGAAGGGGACCGGCGCGGGCAACGCCGGCCGGTCCCGTCTTGCTGGCGGTGCGGCTCAGTTCTTCGAGACGGCCTTGAAGTTGTAGAAGAAGCCCGAGGGGTGGACCTTGTAGCCCTCGACATTGGCCCTGGAGGCAGCGACGAAGACCTTGTGCACCAGCGGGATCTCCGGCGCGTCCTCCTGCAGGATCTGCTGGGCGCGGACATAGGTGGCGAGCGCCTCCGGCCCGGCGTCGAGGGTGCGGCCCTTGTCGACCAGGGCGTCGAACTCCGCATTGGCCCAGAACTGGTAGTTCATGCCGGCCTTGGAGTGGAACTGCGACTTCAGGTGCAGGTCGGGGTGGCCAGTCATTTCCGGCGTCCAGAACACGACCGAGATGTCGTAGTCGCCCTGGCGGACCAGCTCCAGCATGCCTTCCCAGGTGAACATCTGCACTTTCGTCTCGATGCCCTGCTGCTTCAGGAGAATGGCCAGCGCCTCGGTGATGGTCGCCATCTCGGCGCGGCTGGAATAGCTGAGGATGCGCAGGGTGAGCGGCTCGCCGTCCTTCGTCCAGGTGCCGGAGGACTTGTCGTAGCCGGCCTCGGTGAGAAGGGCTGCGGCCGCCTCGGGATCGAAGCTGTAGGGCGTCACCTCCTCGCTGGTCCAGGGGAAGGAGGCGGGGAAGAAGGTCCAGGCCGGGTTGCCGATGCCGTCGAGCGCGCCCGTGACGACGATCTCGCGGTCGATCAGCAGGTTGACGGCGCGGCGCAGGCGCACGTCGGAGAGCACGCTCTTCTCGCCCGCATTGATCGCGCCGTAGTAGATGCCGGCGCTTTCCTCGCTGTAGACGGTGAAGCGCTCGTCGGCGGACAGGCGCGAGACGTCCGAGGGGAGCAGGTTGTCGATGAAGTCGACCTCGCCGGCCTCCAGCGCGATGGCGCGGGCATTGTGGTCGGGGATGTAGCGGTATTCGATGGTCTTGAGCGCGGGTGCCTCGCCCCAGTAGCCGTCGAACCGCTCGACGATGGTGCGGTCCTGCTTGCGGTAGTCGGCAAGCTTCCACGGGCCGGTACCGACGGGGGTGACGAACTTGCCGTCGCCGTCGAAGGAGGCCTTGCCGTAGATCACGGTGATGGCGTCGGTGAGCTGGTTCGGCAGGGCCGAGAAGGGCTCGGAGGTCTCGATCTCCAGCACCAGGGGCTCGGGCGTCGCGATGCTCTCGATGTTGAGGAGGTCGGCGGCATAGGGCAGCAGGGCGATCACCCGCTCCAGCGAGAATTTCGCGGCCCTCGCATCGAAGGGCGACCCGTCATGGAAGGTGACGCCCTCGCGCAAGGCAAAGCGCCACACGGTCGGCGACACGCGCTCCCAGGAGGTGGCAAGGCCGGGGACGAGGTTCATGTCGAAGTCGAGCTTGACCAGCGTGTCGAGGATCTCGCTCTCGTTGAAGAAGCGGCTGCGGCGCGGCGCCATGGCGAGCGGCAGCGCCTCCCACATGGTGGCGACGACCAGCGTGTCGGCCGGGGTCTCGGCGCGGGCCGGGGAGACGAGCGCGGCGGGCGCTGGCAGTGCCAGCATCGTCGCAGCTATGGCGGCAAGCGCGTGCCTGCCGAGCCGGGGGAGGGAGAAGGAGAGGGGCATGGGTCAGCTCCGTGTTGTCAGGTAGTTGGTGCGGCCCGCGCGCAGCCGGTCGCCCAGGGCATCGCCCAGCAGGTTCACCAGGATGACGAAGGCCATGATCGTGAGGCCCGGCACCAGCACGAGGCGCGGGTGGTCGCGAAGGTGGTTGCGGGACTCGGCGATCATCCGGCCCCATTCGGGCGCGCCCGGCTCGACGCCGAGGCCGAGAAAGCTGAGGCCGGCGAAGGACAGGATCACCCAGGACATCGAGTAGCTGCCCATGGCGAGAAGCGGCGTCAGGATGTTGGGCAGGAGATGGCGGCGGATCACCGCAAGACGCGGCACGCCGAGCGCCTCGGCGGCGAGCACGTAGGTCTTGCTGCGCTCGACCATGACGGCGTTGCGCACGAGGCGGGCATATTCGGTCCAGTGGACGGCGGCGAGCGCCAGGATGACGGCCGTAAGCCCGAGGCCGAGCACCCCGGCGATGACGAGCGCGACCGCAAGGGCCGGCAGCACCGAGACGCCTTCGCACAGGCGCATCAACAGCCGGTCGCCGAGCCCGCCGAAATAGCCGCTGACGGCGCCGACCAGCGTGCCGATGCCGGCGGAGGCGAGCACCACGGCGAGTGCCGAGAGCGTGGTGAGCTGCGCCCCGTAAAGCAGGCGCGAGAGCATGCAGCGGCCCATCGCGTCGGTGCCGAGCGGATAGGCGAGGCTGGGCGGCGCGAGGCGGCCGAGGATGTTGGCGGCATACGGATCGTGCGGGGCGAGCAGCGGGCCGAGCAACACCAGGGCGAGGAGCGCGGCGACGGTGAGAGCAAGGCCGCTGCGGCGGCGGGCCAGGCGGGTACGAAGGCGTGGGGTGGCGGCGACCATCTAGACCACCTCCCGCGTGCGCGGATCGTAGAGGGCGATGGCGTAGTCGACGGCGAGGTTGACCAGCACATAGCCGCAGGCGACGACGAGGAAGCTCGCCTGGATCATCGGATAGTCGCGGGCGAGCAGCGCCTCCACCATCATCCGGCCGATGCCGGGCCAGCCGAACAGCGTCTCGATGATGATCAGCCCGTCGAAGATGCGGGCGAATTGCAGGCCGGTGAGGGTGAGCACCGCCGGCAGCACGTTGGGCGCGGCATGGGCGAGCAGCGCACGGGTGCCGGACAGGCCCTTGGCCCGGGCGGTGCGCATATAGGGCTGGGCCAGCTCCTCCAAGAGGCAGCCGCGCACATAGCGGGCAAGGATGCCGCAGACCGAGGTGGCGATGGCGAGCATCGGCAGCACCACATGCGCCGGCGTGCCGTAGCCGGTGCTGGGCAGCCAGCCGAGCGCGAGGGAGAAGAACAGCGCGAGCAGCAGCGCGTACCAGAAATTCGGGATCGACATGCCGACGACGGCAAAGGCGGCAAGGCCGCGGTCGAGGAGGCTGCCGGGCCGGGCGGCGCAGATCGCCCCGACCGGCAGGGCGATGAGGAGGGCCAGCAGCAGCGCAGCGACCGCAAGCTGCAGCGAGGCGGCAACGCGCAGGGCCAGCTCTGCGGAGACCGGCTCGCCGGTGACCATCGAGCGGCCGAAATCGCCCGACAGGACATTGCCGAGCCAGACGAGATATTGCTGCGGCAGGGGCGCGTCGAGCCCGTTCTCGGCGGCGAACCTTGCCACCGCCGCCGCATCGGGCAGGGTGCCGTCCATCTGCGACATCAGCAGCACCTCGGCGAAATCGCCCGGCATCAGCCGCAGCAGGGCGAAGCCGGCGATGGAGATCGCCAGCAGCAGAAGCGCTGCCGAGAAGAGCCTGAGGACGAGTTGCCGTGCCATAGCCTGCTGGTGTGGTGCGAACCGGGGGGGCGAAAACTGGAGTGTAGAAATCATGAATTTTTACAAGCGTCCACGCCGCGGCGGAAAATCCTGACGATTTTGCTCATGAATTCACGGGTGCGCTTACCTCAGGTTTAGGAGGCGCGGAAAGGTTCGCTTCATGGGCGAGGGGCGGGCGCTCACGCGCCGCCGCCTGTTCCCCCGATCACGAGACTGTGCGCTGGCGCTGCCACGATCTTCCGCTAGGCTTTGCTGATGAGGTGGAGAGCAGGCGCCATCGTCCGGTCGATGCCTGCCGCGGTGCTGGTGCTCGCCGCGGGGCTGGTGCTCGCCGCGCAGGGTCCGGCCCGGGCGCAACCGGTGATGGCAGTGGGCGAGCCTGTCGATGTCGCCCTGGTGCTGGCCATCGACGTGTCGCGCTCCATGTCGCGCGAGGAACTGGCGATCCAGCGCAAGGGATACGCGGAAGCCATCGCCAGCCGCGAGGTCCTGCGGGCGATCGACTATGGCCCGCACGGGCGGATCGGCCTGGCGATCTTCGAATGGGCCGGCGATTTCCACGCCCAGGAACTGTTGCCCTGGACGATCATCGAGAGCGAGGCGGATGCGCAAGCCGTCGCGGCGCGGCTGCTGGAAGGCGAGAGCTTCGGCCAGAGCCGCACCTCGATCTCCGGCGCGCTGCTGCGCGGCATGGCGTTGCTCGAGGCAGTGCCCTACCAGGCGGAGCGGCTGGTGATCGACGTCTCGGGCGACGGGCCGAACAACCAGGGCCCGCCGGTGACCGGGCTGCGCGATGCGGCGGTGGGCCGGGGCATCACCATCAACGGATTGCCGCTGATGACCGTCGACGGCTTCGCCCGGTATTTCGGCATTCCCGATCTCGACGAGTATTACCGGCGCTGCGTGATCGGCGGGCCGGGCGCCTTCGTCGTGCCGGTGCACGAGTGGAACGAGTTTCCCGAGGCGGTGCGCCGCAAGCTGGTGATGGAGATCGGCGGGCTGGCGCCCGGCACCCCGGACGATCCCTGGCACGATCCAAGCCGGCTGAACGATCACGGCAGCGCGCTGCCGGTGGTGCCGGCGCAGTTCGCCGCCGAGGAACCCTACGACTGTCTGGTCGGCGAGAAGATGTGGCGCAACCGGCGGGATCTCTTCTACGATGGGGGCAGGTAGGCGGCGGGTCCGCTAGCCGCGCCGTCGCCGCCGGCGGCGCCCACCGTCGCCATCTTCGTCCGAGCCCTCGCTCGCCGCGCGCGGCTCTGGCAGCGTCACCGCCTCGCGCAGCTTGACGAAGGGATCCACCTTGTTGGGGATCGCCATCGCGTTGACGAAATGCTCCTGGAAGCGCGGCTCCAGCGCGGTCTCGATCTTCTCGATCTCGCGCACGACACGCTCGACCGTGCGCCGCTCGCCGCGATTGACCAGCGCCATGCGCGCGCCGGTGCCGGCGGCATTGCCGACGCTCGCGACATGGGCAAGGTCGCAATCGGGGATCAGCCCGAGGATCATCGCGTATTTGGTGTCGATATAGCTGCCGAAGGCACCGGCAAGGCGAATGCGCTCGATGGGCGGATTGCCGAGCTTGTCGGAAAGCAGCTGGATGCCGGCATAGAGCGCGGCCTTGGCGAGCTGGATGGCGCGGATGTCGGTCTGGGTGATGGTGAGCTCGATGCCCTCGCTCGCCACCACATAGGCGAAGGTGCGCCCCTTGCGCACCACGCGGGGAGAGCGCTCGGCAAGCGCGCCGTCGATCAGCCCGTCCACGGTGATGACGCCGGCAAGATAGAGCTCGGCGACCGCCTCGATGATGCCGGAGCCGCAAATGCCGGTGACGCCGACCTGGTCCTTCTTTTCCGCAAACTCCGGATCGTCCGACCATTCGTCGAGGCCGATCACCTTGAAGCGCGGCTCGAGCGTGACCGGATCGATGCGGATGCGCTCGATGGCGCCGGGCGCCGCGCGCTGGCCGCAGGAAATCTCCGCGCCTTCGAAGGCCGGGCCCGTCGGGGAACTTGCCGCCAGCAGCCGGTCGCGATTGCCGAGAATGATCTCGGCATTGGTGCCGATGTCGACGACCAGCGTCAGGGCTTCGGCCTCGAACGGGCGGGTGGAGAGCGTCGCGGCGGCAGCATCCGCGCCGACATGGCCGGCGATGCAGGGCAGGATATAGGCGCGCGCGCCGGGATTGAGCTCCAGCCCGAGCTCGGAAGCCGGGACATGCACGGCCCCCGACACGGCAAGGGCGAAGGGCGCGCCGCCCAGCTCCGTCGGATCGATGCCGAGGAAGAGGTGGTGCATGATCGGGTTGCCGACGAAGACGGCGTCCATGACGTCCGCGCGGGTCGCGCCGACATCAGCGACCAGCTTGGCGACCAGCGCGTCGACCGCCGCGCGCACCGCGGAGACGAGATCGGGCAGGCGCGCCGGGTTCATCTGCACGTAGGAGACGCGCGACATCAGGTCTTCGCCGAAGCGGATCTGCGGGTTCGAGGTGCCGGCCGAGGTGACGGTGCGGCCATTGGCGAGATCGCAGAGATGCGCGGCGATGGTGGTGGAGCCGATATCGACGGCAAGGCCGTAGACGGTCGTCTTCTCGCCCGGCCACAGGGCGGTAACGCGCGGGGGAAAGCCGCCGTCCTGCCAGATGGCGGCGGTGACGCGCCAGTGGCCGGCGCGCAGCACCTTCTGAACCTTGGCCAGCAGGGGCGGATCGAGGCTGAGGCCGGACAATCCGGAGGCTTCGGCAACGGCGGCGAGCAGCCGGTCGCCGTCGCCAAGCGGCTGTTCCATGTCCGGCTCGCCGACCTCGACGGTGACGAGGCGAATGGCGCTGTCGGGCGCGACGGTGACGTTCTCGGCGCGCTTTCGCACCACCTGGCGATTGGTCTGCGCCTCCATCGGCACATCGACCACCATGTCGCCGAGGATGGCGGCCTGGCAGGACAGGCGCCGGCCTTCGGGAAGGCCGCGCAGGGAGACGTAGCGCGCTTCCGCGTCGGTCACCGGGCCGAGATGGTCCGCCGTGCTGACGATCTGCTCCTTGGCGAAGGCGCCTTCGGAGACGGCGACCTGGCAGCGGCCGCAGATGCCGCGCCCGCCGCACACGGATTCCACATAGACGCCGAGCGCGCGCGCAGCATCGAGCAGCGGCGTGCCGAGCGGGAACGTGCCCCGCCGGCCGCTCGGCTGGAAAACGATCTTCGCCGTTTCGGGCGTCTCGCTCATGGCCTCGCCCGTCCTCGTTGTCGCCCGTTCGTTCAAGTGCTGGCCCGCCGTCGTCCCTCGCGTCCGCCGCGCCGTCCGGAGCTGCCGGAGGCAGAGGCGGGAGCGGCCGCCGGGCCGCCTTCCGCGCCCGGCTTGTAGTCGCGATAGGTCATGATCCAGTCGGAACAGTTGGGGTCGTTGCCGGTCAGGACGTTGGCGGCGCGCACCGCCTCCATCTCCTGCGGGCGGCAGGGGTTCATGATGGCGCTGGTCATGCCGGCGCCGATCACCATCGGGATGAAGCCGGCATTGATGCCGTGCCGGTGAGGCAGGCCGAAGGAGATGTTGGAGAGGCCGCAGGTGGTGTTGACCTTCAGCTCCTCGCGCAGCCGGCGGAGCAGGCGGAAGACCTGCTGGCCGGCGCTGCCCATGGCGCCGATCGGCATGACCAGCGGATCGACGACGATGTCATGGGCGGGAATGCCGTAATCGGCGGCGCGCTCGACGATCTTCTTGGCCACCGCAAAGCGCACGTCCGGGTCTTCCGAAATGCCGGTCTCGTCGTTGGAAATGGCAACGACCGGCACGTTGTATTTCTTCACGAGCGGCAGGATCGCCTCGAGCTTTTCCTCCTCGCCGGTGACCGAATTGACCAGGGGGCGGCCCTTGGCGACCCGAAGGCCGGCCTCGATGGCGGCGGTCACCGAACTGTCGATGGACAGCGGCACGTCGACGAGGCTTTGTACGATCTCCAGCGTCCTGACCAGCAGCGGGGGCTCGGTCTCGTTGGGATTGACGGCGGTGACGCCGGCATTGACGTCGAGCATGGTGGCGCCGGCGGCGACCTGGGCGAGCGCGTCCCTCTCGACGGTCGAGAAGTCGCCGGCGATCATCTCGGCGGCGAGCTTCTTGCGCCCCGTCGGGTTGATCCGCTCGCCGATCACGCAGAACGGCTGGTCGAAGCCGATGACGATCTCGCGGGTGGCCGAGGCGACGATGGTACGGGTCATTGAGCTACCTCTGCGGGAAAAGTCTCGGCGCCAGCGGCGGGAAACGTCCAGCTCCCGCGGGCACTGAGCCAGTCGGCCGTCTTGGTCAGGCCGCCGAAGGGAAAGACGTGGATCTGCTGCAGCCGGGTCTCGGGCTGGGTCTGCACACGCAGCTCCAGCGGGCCGACCATGCTCTCCGGATCGTAGCCCGACAGCATGGAGACGACGGCGCCGCCCCGCTTCTTCAGGAAGGAGAGCGAGTTCTCCACCCCGGCGAAGGCGGCGTATTTCAGCAGTGTGGTCATCTTGGCCGGGCCGGCGACGCCGATATGCACGGGGAAGCGGTTGCCCCAGGCGGCGATCTCGTCGAGCCAGAGGCTGACCTTCTGCGGATCGAAGCCGAACTGGGTGACGATGTGGAACTCCGCGTCGCTTTGCGAGGCGAGCTCGTGCTTGCGCAGCAGGAAGGCACGGATGGTCTCGCGCGAGATCTCCGGCGCGCCCTCCGGATGGCCGGCAACCGCGATGCGGGTGATGCCGAGCCGGTCGAACAGGCCCGTCTCGATCATCGCGACGGAGGAGGCGATGGGGCCGGGCGTCGGCGCCTCGCCGGCCACCGCCAGCACCTCCCGCACGCCGGCTTCCGCGACGAGGCGGGTCAGCCGGTACTCGAAGGCGACGAGCGAGGGATAGCGGCGCGCGGCCATGTGCGGCACGGCAACGAGGCCGGCATCGGTGACCTTGCGGGCGGCGCGGACGATGTCGTCCTCCCCGACATTGCCGAGATCGGTGAGGTAAAGCCGCGTGCCGGCGGGGACGAGACGGAGCAGCTCCGGCTTCTCCACCACCTGGCGGGGCGACATTTCCGTGGAGGCGGCAAGGCGCCCGAAATCGTTGAGGCGGTGGTCGGTCATGTCGCCGGTCCCGTGCTGGCGTGGTCGGGAGAGGGGGAGGCGGCCGCATCAAAGCCTTCGGCTGCGACGAGCGCCGCAAGCCGCTCCGGCGGATAGGCCTCAACGAGGGCGGTGAGCGCCGCCTCCGCTTCGGCCTCGAGATCGTCGCCGACCGCGACGGGATCGCCCCGCCGCCACTCGGCCAGATAGGCATCGCTGTCCTTGGCGCCGACGCGCATGGCGCAGCGGTCGACAGCCTGGATGAAGCGTTCGGGGAGTTCGCGGCGGGCGCTGGCGCGGCCGGCCCGGACCAGCACCTGGGCCGGGATGTCACGCCAGTAGACGATGGTTTTCTGCGCCAAGGGAGAAGCCCTGCAAACCGGCCGGGAACGCCTCTCGCTCCCGCACTTTCGAGCATCATGATGCCTTCGGCCGGCCATCTCATCGGTGCACAGACGACACCGGAAAGTCAGAAAGCGACAGCGGCGGGACGCGCGGAAAGCCGGGCTTTCGGCGGGCACGAGGAAAGCGGCAGACGGGCGCTCGAAAGCGACACGCCCGCCGGGTGCTTTAGGCTCCCGGCGGGCGTGCCTGTCGTTGTGCGGGGCGTGAGGATCAGCCCTGTGGCCGGTCTTTCGATTCCGTCTTCCAGCGGGCATGCAGGCCGGCGATGTCGCCCGAGCACAGGTTGCGCATCTCGCGGCCGATCCGCTCGATCGGCCAGTCCCACCACGCCATCTCGAGCAGCATGGCGATCTCCTCGTCGGAGAAGCGCTTGCGGATCTCGCGCGCCGGGTTGCCGGCGACGATGGCGTAGGGGGGAACGTCCTTCGTGACGACGGCTCGGCTGCCGATCATCGCGCCGTGGCCGATGCGGATGCCGGGCATGATCATCGCTTCCGCGCCGATCCACACGTCGTTGCCGACGACCGTGTCGCCGGACGGACGGTAGCCGCTCTCCGCATCGGCGAAGGCGGGCTCCTCCGACATGAAGAAGAACGGGAAGGTGGAGATCCAGTCCATCCGGTGGCCCTGGTTGCCCGCCATCATGAAGCAGGCGCCGGTGCCGATGGAGCAGAAGCTGCCGATGACCAGCCGGTCGACATCGTCGCGGTCGGGTATCAGGTAGCGGGCGCAGTCGTCGAAGGAATGGCCGTGATAATAGCCGGAATAGTAGCTGTAGCGGCCGACCGAAATGTTGGGGTTGGTCACCTGCTCGCTCAGCAGCTTGCCCTTGAAGGGGCTTTCGAAAAAATTGCTCACGGGAGGTCGTCCTCTGTCGCGAGGCTGGGCCCTTTCCGGCCCGTTGGATGGGATGAGGGGACCGGTCCTGCGGCTCATGCCACGCAGACCCGTCCGTGCCGCCGGGACCGCGCTTCTAGCATGCGGACGAGGCGGCGCAAGGACACGGATGCAACAGGGGCGTGCAAAGCGGCGGCGGGCGCGCGGGATCAGGTACTGAGCGTGGTGAGGCGCGTTTCCAGCAGGCCGTAGCCGGTGACCCGCTTGGCATAGGCAAGGCCGAGCCGCTCGGCCGCCGCGCGGGCGCGCGCCTCGATGTCCGGATCCGCCGCCTGTTCCAGGTAGAGCAGGCGGGTGTAGTTGCCGAAATAGGCGTCGCGCAGCTCGGGGTAGCTGTCGAGCCCGAGCGGGCGGATCACCAGCGTCTCGAAATGGCGGGCGAGGAAATCGGTGAGGTAGAAGGTGCCGGGCTCGGCCTCGGCTTCCGCATCGAAGACCTCGAGGCCGGCGAAGAAGGCGTAGCAATGGGCGCCCTCGATCCGCTCCACCCCTTCCTCGGCCAGAACCTTGTCGAGCAGCCCGCCGGTGCCGCAATCGCCGTAGCCGACGAGGATGCGGGTGTGGTCGCGCTTCGCCTTGCGGATCTCGGCGCGCACGGCGGCCGGGATCTTCTCCGGGCGGTTGTGCAGCTGCGCCGGCAGGCAGTGCAGCTCCACATGGGTGAGGCCGTTGGCCTCGATGATGGCGAGGATCTCGCGGGCGAGCGCGCCGCAGGCGATGACCTTCACCTTTTCACGGGCGGTGCCGGGCGCCTCGGCAAGACGGGCGGCGGCCTGTGCCGTCCCACCTCCACCCGCGCCCGGAAGCACCGCCTGCATGGCTCAGCCCGCCCGCGCCGCCAGCTGGTTGTGCTTGCGCGCGATCAGGTCCTTGGCGAGCTCGACGGTGACGGCCGCGTCGCGCCCATAGGCATCGGCGCCGATGGCCTGGCTGAACTCCTCGTTGAGCGGCGCGCCGCCGACCATGACGATGTAGTCGTCACGGATGCCCTTCTCGATCATCGTGTCGATGACGACCTTCATGTAGGGCATGGTAGTGGTCAGGAGGGCCGACATGCCGAGAATGTCCGGCTTGTGCTCCTCGATGGCCGCGAGATAGTTCTCGACCGGGTTGTTGATGCCGATGTCGATCACCTCGAAGCCGGCGCCCTCCATCATCATCGAGACGAGGTTCTTGCCGATGTCGTGGATGTCGCCCTTGACGGTGCCGATGACCATCTTGCCGACCTTCGGCGCGCCGGTCTCGGCCAGCAGCGGGCGCAGCAGCCCCATGCCCGCCTTCATGGCATTGGCCGACATCAGCACTTCCGGCACGAAGAGAATGCCGTCGCGGAAGTCGACGCCGACGATGCGCATGCCTTCGACCAATGCCTCGGTGAGGATCGCGTAGGGCGTCCAGCCGCGCTCCAGCAGGATCTCCACGCTCTCGACGATTTCGTCCTTGAGGCCATCGTAGAGATCGTCATGCATCTGCTCGACGAGTTCCTCGTCCGACAGCGACCTGAGATCGAGATCGTCTTCTTGCGACATCGCGGGCGCTCCGTTTGCGCGTTCGGGGGACAGGGCTCGCGTACGGGCCTGCTCCCAGTACACTGGGTCGCACCGCCTCCCGTCGATATCTTCAATGCGACATGCGGAGTCGCGGGAGCGACTTAGGTCGTGGACTCATAATTGTGCCGGAAACGGCGTCTGGCCCGGCAATGATATGCCAGGAGGAGCGCGATGGCCGGGGCAGGTCCCCCGGCCGAGCGGTCAGACGCCGCAGATCGAAGCCGGGTCGACGCCCTCCGGGTATGTGCGAGCCTACCGGCAACGGCGTCGCAAGTCCTTGAAAACCGGACGGTTTCCTGCGGTCTTGCTCCTTGTATCCGATCAGGCTCGCGCATACCGTTTCTCGTCAGAATTATGAGTTCACGACCTAGGCCCGTTGCCGGCTCTTCGGCTGGCCGGATGCGTCCCAGTCCTGCCAGCCGGGAAAGGGGAGAGCGGGCAGGGCGTCGGTGCCCGCGACATGCGCTCCCCAGGCCTCGAGCACGGAGCGCAGGCGCTGTTTCTGGGTGTCCTCGTCCTCATAGGAATAGCCGTGCCCCTGCACCCCGCAGGCGGTGAAGGGCGGCAGGACCGTGAAGCCGAGATAGTGCAGGGAGTAGTGCAGCGGCCAGAGCATCGTGGCGAAGTCGCCGCCGCGGGCGCCCGGCCCGAAGGCGCTCTCCGGCGCGCCGGTGGTGACGGACAGCACCGCGCGGCGCCCGCGGAAATGGCCGGCGTCGTAGCGCATGCGGCTGGTGTAGAGGCCGCCGCTCAGGAAGACGCGGTCGAACCAGCCCTTCAGCATCGCCGGCGGACCGTGCCACCACAGCGGAAACTGGAGCACGAGGAGGTCGGCGCGCTCCAACTCGGCAATCTCGGCAAGGACATCGGCGGGAACGCTGCCGCTCTGCCAGGCGTGGCGCTGCTCGGCGAGCGGCGAGAAGGCGCCGGAATCGAGCCTGTCGCGGTAATGCGCGCCCTTTTCGACCGGATCGAAGCCGGAGGCGTAAAGGTCCTGCAGGCTGACCGTGTGGCCGTCGCGGGCCAACGCCTTTGACGCCGCGGACGACATGGCGGCGTTGAAGGAGCCGGGATCGGGATGCGCCTGGATGATGCGAACGTGCATGAGGAATTCCTCTGAAAGGTGGACGTTCGCTTCAGCTTATCTTGCGGAAATGATAAGCTTGCTGTCGATATCGCAGATGGAGTTTGCAGTTTTGCAAGACCGGCTCGACTGGAGCGACTATCGGCTCGTGCTGGAGATCGCCCGCGCCGGCTCGCTGACGCTGGCCGGCCGCCAGTCGGGGCGCAGTCATGCGACGCTGTTTCGCCGGCTCAATGCGATCGAGGAACGGCTGGGAACGCGGCTGTTCGACCGGCACCGCAGCGGATACGCGCTGACGGGGGCCGGGGAGGCGGTCGTTGCCGCAGCGAAGACCTTCGAGGATCTGACTGTTTCGACCGAACGCCAGCTTGCAGACCTCGACCGCCGGGCGGAGGGCCTGGTCACCCTGACGACCACGGATGCGCTGTTTTCCGGGCTGATCGCGGGTGTGCTGACCCGGTTCCACGCGCAGAACCCGGCCGTCTCGGTCGAGGTCCGGCTGTCGAACGACCTGCACGATCTGGCAAGGCGCGAAGCGGATATCGCCGTGCGTCCGACCACCGCGCCGGAGCCGCATCTGTTCGGGCGCGCTCTCGGCACGATCCGGCAGGCGGTCTATGCCCCGGCGCATATCGCGGACGATGCCGGGCTGCCGTGGATCGGCCCGGCCGCCTCCATGAACTACGTCCAGTACGAGCACTGGCTGCGCCGGCAGGCGGGCGGGGAGAGGTGGATGCGGGTCGAGGGAACGCTGGGGATCCACGCGGCGGTGCGTGCCGGCGCGGGCAGGGCGGTGCTGCCCTGCTATCTCGGCGATGCCGACGAGGCCTTGCGCCGCTGCGGGCCGGTGATCGAGGAGCTTGGAATCCCGCTGTGGATCCTGATCCACCCGGACCTGAAGGACCTTGCGCGGGTGCGCAGGGTCCTGGAATTTCTCGGCGAAGACAGGCAGTTCAAGGAGAGACTTTGAGTCTCCTGCGCTGACGGCCGGCGGGTCCGCCGCCGGCAGGCCTGATCACCTGCGGTGATCAAGACGATGAAAAATCCCTCACTTCAACGCATCCCCGATAGGTGCGATCCCGGTCACGTCTGACGCGAGGGGCGCGAAGCGCTGCCGCCCCGGCCGTCGGTCGCCTCGCTTCACGGGCCGAAGCCCGGCCTCCGGCTGCTCAAAAAAATATGCTTGCGCATGCATATATATTGACAGCGGGAATGGGCATAAGATAATGCATGCACATGCAAGCAAATGGGGCCGGGCGGTTCGCCTGACCGGCATCCGCCCTTTCACGCCCAAAATCACCAAAGGAGACATGCAATGAGCTGGCTTTATCTTGGAATTGCCGTCCTCTTCGAGATCGCGGTCGCAATCAGCGCCGGCAACGCGAAGGGCTTCACCCGCCTGTGGTGGACCCTCGCGACGCTGGTCAGCGGCGCCATCGCCACCTTCTTCCTGAGCCTTGCGCTGCTGACCTTCGACGTGGGCGTCGGATACGCCATCTGGACGTCGGTTTCCGGGGTCGGGATCGTCATCCTCGGCGCGATGTTCTTCGGCCAGACGCTGAACGCCAAGAAGGCGCTGGGCATGATCCTCGTCATCGGCGGCGTCGTCGGCCTGCGCCTCAGCGGTGCGGCGTAAAGCCCGGCAAGTCCTCCCGAACAGTTTCTCCCGATCAAAGGAACCGAACATCATGGATACCAACAAGAACACCCAGAGCGTCGGCGCGGCATGGGGCATGCTCCTGCTGGCCAGCGTCTTCGAGGTCGGCTATGCGCTCAGCGTCGGCGGCAGCCAGGCCTTCACCGTCCTGAGCTGGTCGGTGTCCGCCGTCGTCTTCTTCCTGCTGACGCTGTATTTCCTCAGCGCCGCCCTGCGGACCATCGACGTGGGCATCGGCTATGCGGTCTGGGCCGGCATCGGCTCGGTCGGCGCGGCGGGTTTCGGCAGCGCTCTGCTCGACCAGCCGCTGACGCTGATCCAGACCTTCTGGCTGGCGGTGATCATCATCGGCGTGGTCTGGCTCAAGCTCGCCGACAGCGCCAAGCTGCAGGGCGAGGCGGCATGACCCCCGCACGCCTCACCGAGCTCATGGAGGAGGCTGTCGGCTTCTCCGTGCAGCATGTCCACGACGGCGGCATTCCCTTCACGGCCCTTGTCGTCGACCGGGACGGCGTGGTTCTCGGGCGCGGTGTCAACCGCGTCCGGGAGCATCACGACCCGACCGCCCATGCCGAGGTGGAGGCGATCCGCGATGCCTGCCGCCGGCACGGCACAACCCAGCTGCACGGGACGACGCTGCTGGCTTCCGGAGAGCCTTGCGCGCTGTGCTACATGAGCGCGCTCTACGCGGGCATCGCACAGGTGCTGTTTGCGGCCGACCGCGAGGAGGCGGCAGCGCATGGCTTCGACTATCGCGGGAGCTACCGGCTGTTCGCCCAGGACCCGACGACATGGCGCATGCCGGCGGCGAGCAAGCTCGCGGTTGCCGACAGCCTGTTGCCCTTCGCAAGCTTCGGCGCGAAGCCGGATGGCCCGCTGGAGGCTTGAAAGCCTTGTTGCATGAGCATACATTTTTGTTCGGCGTCAATCGTTCGGGAAAGAGTGCGCATGTCCGCAAGAGGCGATCTTTGGCTCCGGCTGGTTCAGTCGGTCGCGACCGTCGAAGCCGAGCTGGGCAAGATCCTGCAAGACCAGTACGGCCTCGGCCTGTCGGACTACCGCGCGCTGGAAGCCCTTGAAAGGGCGCCGAAAAGCGAGCTGCGCATGCAGGAGCTGGCCGCGCATCTGCAGCTGAACCAGAGTTCGGTGTCGCGGATGGTGGAGCGTCTGGAACGCGGCGGCCTCACCGTCCGCGACCTGTGCCCGGACGACAAGCGCGGCGTCTACACCGTGCTGACCGACAAGGGGCGCGCGCATCTGACGGCCGCCCGGCCGCACTACGAAAAGGCGCTGGAGACCGCCATGGCGCGGCACGGAGGGGCCGAGGCGCTTGCCGCAGCCTTCGCCAGCGCGGGGCAGGCGGCCTGACGCGCTTCAGGCGCCATCCATTTCGATGAGAAGGTCGGCAAGGCGTCGGGCCGCCGGACCCATGGCCTCGTCCAGCCGGTGGGCGAGATAGGCCTGCGACGCGGTTTCGCCATTGCGCCCCAGCGCGCCGATATTGAGCCGTGCGAGCCGGCCCTGCCCGATGTCGCGCTCCACCAGCCAGAAGGGCAGGCGCCCCCATCCCGCGCCGCCGAGGATCAGGCTGTGCTTGGCGTCCTGGGTGTTGACCCGGCAGGTCTGCGGCGAAAGCACGCCGAAGTCGCGCCCTTCCGAGATCGCGGAGGGGTCGGACAGCACGACCTGGAGATGGTCGGCGAGATCCAGCACCTCCAGCGGCCGGCCGGGCTCGCCATCCGCGAGCGGATGCGTTGCCGCGGCCACGGCGACCTGGCTGATCGACGTCAGCGCATCGAAGCGGATGCGGGGGTCGCGAAAATCCTCGCCCACCATGACGGAGAGGGCGCAGCGCTTCTGCTTAAGCGCGTCGAGCGGGCCGCCGAGCGGCTCGACCCGCACCCGCACGGACACAGACGAAAAGTCCTGCCGCATCCGCGAGATCGCCCGGCCGACCTGCTGCAGCGGATACAGCGTGTCGACCGCGACGGTGAGCTCCGTCTCGACGCCTCCCGCATAGCCGCGCGCCTTCGCCCGCAAGGCATCGACGCGAACGATGATGTCGCGCGCATTGCCGAGCAGCGCCCGGCCCTGAGGCGTCAGGACGGGCCGGTGGCCCGAGCGGTCGAACAGCTCGACGCCGAGCTGCGCTTCGAGATTGGCGATGGCAACGCTCACCCCCGACTGCACGCGCGAGAGCTTCCTGGCGGCGGCCCGGAAGCTGCCGCTCTCGGCGATCGTCACGAAGGTGCGCATCTGGTCGAGGGTCAGGGCATCGAGCATGATCAATCCAGATGAACGGGTTGATAGATTTTATATCACTTAAACCGCACGATCTTTGCGGGCAACCTCCGCCTCATTCGCAATCAGGCGCAATCAGACGTGAGGTTGAAACGATGGCCAAGGTTCTCGTGCTCTACTACTCCTCCTACGGTCACATCGAGACGATGGCCGAAGCGGTGGCGGACGGCGTCCGCCAGGCCGGCGCGTCCGTCGCCATCCGCCGGGTGCCCGAACTGGTGCCCGAGGCGGTCGCCGAAAAGTCCGGCTACAAGGTCGACCAGGGGGCGCCGGTCGCCACCGTCGCGGAGCTCGCCGACTACGACGCGATCATCGTCGGAACGCCGACGCGGTTCGGCAACATGGCCTCGCAGATGAAGAACTTCCTCGACCAGACCGGCGGCCTCTGGTTCGAGGACAAGCTGGTCGGCAAGGTCGGCAGCGTCTTCACCTCGACCGGCAGTCAGCACGGGGGGCAGGAGACGACCATCCAGTCGACGCAGACAGTGCTGTTCCACCTCGGAATGATCATCGTGGGCCTGCCCTACAGCTTCAAGGGGCAGATGCGGATGGACGAGATCACCGGCGGCTCGCCCTATGGCGCCTCGACCCTGGCGGACGACGGCAATGGCGGGCATCGCGACCCGAGCGAAAACGAGCTCAATGGTGCCCGCTTCCAGGGACGGCATGTCGCCGAGATCGCACTGGCTCTTGCCGCCGGTCGGCAGGGCAGGGCGGTATGACGACCGCCGCAGCAAGGCCGGAGCCGTCCTCCACCAGATGGGCGGCCGTCGGCCTGATCGTCGGGGCCGGGATCGTCGCGGCGCTGCAGGTGGGAAAGGCGCCCATCGCAGCACCCTTGCTGGAAGGCGATCTCGGCATAAGCCTTGCGGCGCTGGGCTGGCTGACCGGCGTCTTCGCCCTGATCGGGCTGGTCGGGGGCATCCCGACCGGGGCGCTGGTCGGCAGTCTCGGCGCGCGCCGCGTCCTGGTCGCCGGCCTGCTGGTCACGGCGGCGGGCGCGGCAGCCGGGGCGCTGTCTGCAGGTCTTGCGATGCTCATGGTCTCGCGGATCGTCGAAGGCGCGGGGTTCCTGCTGATCATCGTCGCCGCACCGTCGCTGCTCGGGCGCGTCTCCCGGCTCGGCGACCGGGACCTCGCCTTCGCGCTGTGGAGCTGTTTCATGCCGCTCGGCTTGGCGGCGGCGATGCTGGTCGGGCCGATGTTCGACGACTGGCGGGCGATGTGGTGGGCGAGCGGCGGGCTGGCCCTGGCGCTCTGCCTGTTGGTGCCGCTCGTCGTGCCGGCCTCCCGCGAGCGCCACGCCTGGTCATGGCGGCGCCTGCGGGACGATACGGCGGCGGTCTTCGGCAATGCCGGGGCGGTCGGGCTCGCCGTCTCCCTCGCGCTCTACAGCCTGATGTTCTTCGCGCTGTTCAGCTTCCTGCCGGTGCTGCTGATGGAGCAGATGGGTGTCTCCCACCGCACAGCCGGGCTGCTCAGCGCGCTGGCCTCCGCCGTCAACGTGATCGGCAACCTGGCGGCGGGCGTGATGCTGTCGCGGGGCGTCAGCCGGCCGGCGCTGCTGATCGGGGCCTGCCTGATCATGGGCGCGGCGAGCCTCGGCATCTTCCTGCCCCTGCTGCCGGCAACCGCGACGTTTCTCCTGTGCGTCCTGTTCTCGGCCGTGGGCGGGCTGATCCCGGCAACCATCCTGTCGTCTGCGCCGATCGTCGCCTCCTCGACCGCCCTGGTGCCCGTGGTGATCGGCCTGGTCGTCCAGGGCAGCAACCTGGGGCAGATCCTCGGCCCCATTGCCGTCGGCAGCGCCATCGACCGGTTCGGCTGGAGCTCGGCCGCCGTCATCGTCGCCGGTGCGGCCCTGATGGCGGTGGCCGTGGTCGCAGCCTTCGCGCACCGCATCGCAGTGCCGAATGCCGAGAGAGGCGGAGGAGCGCGATGAGCGCGGCCGGCGCGGTACCCGGAAAATCTCCGGCGGGCACGTCACAAACGGACGGGCTCAATCGTCAAGGGGATACAACACGCAAATGGAGCCTTGAGATGACGACCAAGCCGGTAAATCACTACAAGAACGTCCCCGATGTCTTCGGCGCGCTGGAAAAGGTGCACGGCGCGATCGACGTGCACGGCCTCGACCGGATGCTGCACCATCTGGTGCAGCTGCGGGCCTCGCAGCTCAACGCCTGCGCCTATTGCGTCAAGATGCATACCAAGGAAGCGCGCGACGACGGCGAGACCAACGAACGCCTCGACCGCCTGACCGTGTGGGAGCATGTCGGCGACTTCACCGCCAAGGAGCGCGCCGCACTGGCCTGGACGGAGGCGCTGACCCAGCTCGACCGCAAGACCGACTACGGCGTGCTGCGCGCCCAGCTGCGCGAGCACTTCAGCGAGGCGGAGATCAGCGCCCTGACCGCGACGGTCGCGATGATCAACCTGTGGAACCGCATCCAGGTCTCGACGCACTGACATGCGCTCGCCCGAGACAGCCTTGTTCGAAGAACGGCGCCCGTTCCTGACAGGTCTGGCCTACCGCATCCTCGGCTCGCGTGCCGAAGCCGAGGATGCGGTTCAGGACACCTACCTGAAATGGCAGACAAGCGAGCGCGCGACCATCTCCAACCCCGCCGGCTGGCTCACCGCCGCCTGCACGCGCCGGTGCATCGACATGCTGAGATCGGCGCGCCGCGCGCGGGTCGACTATGTCGGTGCGTGGCTGCCGGAGCCGATCCAGACGATGACCGACGATGGCCCGGAAGAGGCGGCGGAGCTGTCGTCGACGCTCTCGCTCGCCTTCATGCTGGTGCTGGAACGGCTCGCGCCGAAGGAGCGCGCCGCCTATCTGCTGCGCGAGATCTTCGACCAACCTTATGAGGACGTGGCGGCGGCGCTGAACGTGACCGAGGCGGCCTGCCGCAAGCTGGTGTCGCGTGCACGCAGCCGCATCGGTCGCGAGGAACCGGGCGCCGTCGTGCCGAAAGCCCGTCAGGACGAATTGCTCGCCGCCTTCCGCGCCGCGATCACGACGGGAAGCACGGCGCAGCTCGCCAGCCTGATGCGGGAAGACATCGAGCTGAAGACCGACGGCGGCGGCAAGGTGCTGGCGCTCTTGCAGCCGCTCTCGGGCAAGGCCGACGTGCTGGCCTTCGTCGGCGGACGGCTCGGCGAGTACTGGTCCAACTACGAGTGGCGGCACATCGACATCAACGGCGCGCGCGGCGCGCTGGTCCTCGACGGGCCGGAGATCGTCGCCTCGGTGAGCCTTGCCTGCGATGCCGAGGGGCGCCTGACCGGCATCTACATCATGCGCAACCCGGACAAGCTGGCGCGCCTTCAGGATGCCGAAAGGACGATCCAATGACCGAAGCGCGTGTCGTCACAGCCTCGCCCGGCTGGGCGGACTTGCTCTCCGGCGGCAATCTCGTGCGCTCGCTCGCCCTGAGCGGCGGCGTCGCCCTGCATGCCGTCAATCTCTACATCTCGACGACGATCCTGCCGACCGTCGTGCGCGAGATCGGCGGGCTGGATCTCTATGCCTGGAACACGACGCTGTTCGTGATCGCCTCGATCCTCGGCGCGGCGCTGTCCTCGCCGGTACTTGCAAAGGCCGGGCCGCGCGGCGGCTATGGCGTGGCGGCGGCGGTCTTCATCATCGGGACGCTGGCATGCGCCGCTGCCGGCTCGATGCCGGTCATGCTGGCCGGCCGGTTCGTGCAAGGGCTGGGCGGCGGTATCCTGCTGGCGCTGGCCTATGCGATGGTCCGGCGGGTCTATGCCGAACCGCTATGGCCTCGCGCGCTGGCGTTGCTGTCCAGCATGTGGGGCATCGCCACCCTGCTCGGGCCGGCGGTGGGCGGGATCTTCGCCGAGCTCGGCCTGTGGCGTGGGGCGTTCCTCGCCCTGGTCCCCTTTGCCGCGCTGATCGCTGTGGCCGCGTTTCTCGTCCTGCCGCCGCGCGAAGGGGACGCAAGGCCGGCCGAGCCGCTGCCCCTCGTCCAACTCGCGCTGCTGACGATTGCCGTCTTCGCCGCGTCCTGGGGCGGGATCGGCGAGAGCATCGTGTCGACCGTTGCCGGGATGCTGGCCGCGCTGCTGCTGGTGGTGCTGTTCGTCGTGGTGGAGCGGAAGGGGGCGAGAAAGCTGCTGCCGAGGGAGACCTTCCGGCTGCCCGGCGCATTGGGGAGCCTTTATGCGACGTCGGCGCTGCTGGCCATGACCGTCACCTGCACGGAGATCTTCCTGCCGTTGTTCCTGCAGGAGCTGCATGGCCGCTCGCCGCTCCAGGCCGGCTATATCGCGGCGGTGATGTCGGCCGGCTGGACGGCGGCTGCGATCCTCGCCTCCGGGCTCCAGGGTGCGCGCCGCACCCTCGCGGTGCGTGCCGGGCCGGTGCTGTCGCTCGCTTCGATGCTTGCCCTGGCGCTGGTTCTGCCTGTGGCCGATCCTGTGGCCGATCCTGTGTCCGGTCTTGTTTCCGGTCCGGCGGGCGACGTGTTGCGGCTTGCCCTGATCTGCGCCGCGCTGATCGCCGGCGGGGCGGGCGTCGGTCTCGCCTACCCGCATCTGTCGGCGATGGTGATGCATGTGGCCCCGCCGGATGAGCCCGACAACGCCGCCTCGTCGATCATGACGGTGCAGCTCTGCGCCACCGCCTTCGGCGCGGCCATTGCGGGGCTTGCGGTCAATCTGGCCGGCGGCGGCACGTCGTCCGGTGGCATGGACGTGGCGAATGCGGCACGCTGGCTGTTCGCGACCGTCGCGCTCGCCCCGCTGGCCTGCATCCTCGCGATGCGCAGCGCCTCGTTCCGGAAGGCGGTCATCCGGTCCGCCTGAGGGCCGCAGACAATGAAGGGAAGTGCAATGTCCGTCGCGTTCGTCGAGCCGGATGCCGATCTGCTCGAACGCCTGCTGCCGGTCGCCCGGCGGATTTTCACCGACACGTTCGCGGACCGCTACGACACGGCGGCCTTCGAGGTGTTCTGCGAGGAGATGTATCGCCCCGGCGGTGCGATGTCGCAGGATTTCGGGGCGGCCGGGATACGCTGGCAAGTCGCGGTGAGCGGCGGGCAGCCGGTCGGCTACGCCAAGCTGACGCCGCTGCGGGCGCCGGCGGTCGACCCGCAGCCGGGCGCGCTGGAGCTGCAGCAGCTCTACGTCCTCAGCGACTGGCAGGGCAGGGGTGTCGCCGACCGGCTGATGCAATGGGCGCTGCAGACTGCGGCCGCAGATGGCGTCGGCGAAGTCTACCTGACCGTGTTCGATCACAACGAGCGGGCGAAGCGCTTCTACGCCCGCTACGGGTTCGAGGAGGCCGGGCGCTGCACGTTCCGGCTCGGCGAGCGGATCGACGACGACCGGATCTGGCGCGCGCGCCTGCCGTCCCGCCGTTGAGGCGGCCACCTTCTCTGCTGTCATGCCTGCGAAGGCAGGCATCCAGTATCCGCTGGCGGTGTTGGTGACGCGAAAGGGCCGGGGGCTTCTTCGCGGTGTTTACGGCTTGAGCGGAAACGTCCGGGGTTACTGGGTCCCGGTCTTCGGCTGCGCCGAAACCGGGACGACAGGCGGAGGGTGGGGTGCTGCCTGCGTGTCGTCATGGCGGACTATGGAAGGCCGTGAAAGAGGTCGCGCCAGTCGGGGTTATGTTCTTCGATGTGCCTTATCTTCCAGGCTCGTTTCCAGCGCTTGATCTGCTTTTCGCGCCGAATGGCGGCTTCGACATCGGTATGATGTTCGAAATAGACAAGGTGCGTGACGCCGTGGCGGCCGGTGAAGGAGCGCGCGACCTTGTCGCGATGCTCCGAAACCCGGCGTGCAACATCGTTGGTGACCCCCGTGTAGAGGGTCCCGCCGACGCCGCTTGCCAGAATGTAGACATAGTAGTTGTGATCGCGCATCCGCCCTCCCTGACTGGCGTCACCCGATCACCCCTCGGCCGCCCCGCCAGAGCGCCTAGGTCGTGGACTCATAATTGTGCCGGAAACGGCGTCTGGCCCGGCAATGATATGCCAGGAGGAGCGTGATGGCCGGGGCAGGTCCCCCGGCCGAGCGATCCGACGCCGCAGATCGAAGTCGGGCCGACGCCCTTCGGGTCTGGGCGAACCTGCCGGCAACAGCGTCGCAAGACCTTGAAAACCGGACGGTTTCCTGCGGACTTGCTCCTTGTATCCGATCAGGTTCGCGCAGACCGTTTCTCGCCAGAATTATGAGTTCACGACCTAGAACAGCCCTTCGATCTGGCCGTCTGCGTCGAGGCGGATGTGGTTGGCCGACGGCACCTTCGGCAGGCCCGGCATGGTCATGATCTCGCCGCAGATCGCCACGACGAAGCCGGCGCCGGCCGAAAGGCGCACCTCGCGCACCGGCACGATGTGGCCGGTCGGCGCACCGCGCAAGGTCGGGTCGGCGGAGAAGGAATACTGCGTCTTGGCCATGCAGACCGGCAGATGGCCGAAGCCGTCCGCCTCCCAGCGCTCGAGCTGCTCGACCACCGACTTGTCGGCGGCAACGCCGTCGGCGCGGTAGATCTTGCTCGCGATGGTCTCGATCTTCGCCATCAGCGGCATGTCGTCGGGATAGATCGGCGCGAAGTTGGAGGTCCCGCCCTCGACCATCTCGACCACCTTGCGGGCGAGCGCCTCGGTGCCCTTCGAGCCGTCGGCCCAGTGGCGGCACAGCACCGCCTCGACGCCCTGCTCGGCGGCATAGGCCTGAAGCGCTGCGACCTCCGCATCCGTATCGCTGACGAAGTGGTTGATGGCGACGATCACCGGCAGGCCGAAGCTCTTCACGTTCTCGATGTGGCGGCCGAGATTGACGCAGCCGCGCACCAGCGCCTCGACATTTTCCTGCCCCAGCGCGTCGCGGGCGACGCCGCCGTTCATCTTCAGCGCCCGAACGGTGGCGACGATCACCGCCGCGTCGGGCTTGAGGCCCGCCTTGCGGCACTTGATGTCGAAGAACTTCTCCGCGCCGAGATCGGCGCCGAAGCCCGCCTCTGTCACCACGTAGTCGGCGAGCTTGAGGGCCGTCTTCGTGGCGATCACCGAGTTGCAGCCATGGGCGATGTTGGCGAAGGGGCCGCCATGCACGAAGGCCGGATTGTTCTCCAGCGTCTGAACGAGGTTCGGCTGCATCGCCTCCTTGAGCAGCACGGTCATGGCGCCGTCCGCCTCCAAGTCGCGCGCGGTGACCGCGCTGCGGTCGCGGCGATAGCCGACGATGATGTCGCCGAGCCGCTTCTGCAGGTCGGCGAGATCGCTGGCAAGGCAGAGGATCGCCATGATCTCGGAGGCGACGGTGATGTCGAAGCCGGCCTCGCGCGGGAAGCCGTTGGCGACGCCGCCGAGCGAGGAGACGATCTGGCGCAGCGCCCGGTCGTTCATGTCCATCACCCGGCGCCAGGTGATGCGCCGCGTGTCGAGGCCGAGCGCATTGCCCCAGTAGATGTGGTTGTCGATCAGCGCCGAAAGCAGATTGTGGGCGGAGGTGATGGCGTGGAAGTCGCCGGTGAAATGGAGGTTGATGTCCTCCATCGGCACGACCTGCGCATGGCCGCCGCCGGCAGCGCCCCCCTTCATGCCGAAGCAGGGGCCGAGCGAGGGCTCGCGCAGGCAGATCGCCGCGCGCTTGCCGATGCGGTTGAGCCCGTCGCCAAGGCCCACCGTGGTGGTGGTCTTGCCCTCGCCGGCGGGCGTCGGGTTGATGGCGGTGACCAGCACCAGCTTGCCGTCGGGGCGGTCCGACAGGCCCTTGATGAAGTCGGAGCGGACCTTGGCCTTGGTCGATCCGTAGCTTTCCAGGGCGTCCGCGGGAATGTCGAGCCTGGCGCCGATCTCGGCGATCGGCTTCAGACTGGCTGCGCGGGCAATCTCGATGTCACTGGCCATGGCAAACTGTCCTCTCCCCGGGCGGTCGTTTCATCTGCCGCCGTCTATCGTTCGATTTGGAAAGCCGATCCTAGAGGCTGAGGGCAGGGCCGACTGTTTGCGATCCGACATGCCGGCATCGCGCAATCGTCGTCCTGCGGGTGAAAATGCGGTCAGTCCTCGCCGGTGGCGAGCGGCATGTCCTCGCGCCCGCCCCACTCGGTCCAGGACCCGTCATAGACGGCGGAGCGGTCGTGGCCGGTGATGGCGAGCGCCAGCGACAGGATCGCGGCGGTGACGCCGGAGCCGCAGCTGGTGATGACGGGGCGCGAGCGGTCGATGCCGGCTGCGTCGAATGCAGCGGCCAGTTCCTCGGCCGGCTTGAGGCGGCCGTCTTCCATCAGCTCGGTGAAGGGCAGGTTCAGTGCGCCGGGCATGTGGCCGCTGCGAAGCCCTGCGCGTGGCTCTGGATCGCGCCCTGCGAACCGGCCGCGCGAGCGGGCGTCCAGCACCTGCTGGCCGCTGCGGAGCGCCTGCGCCACCTTGTCGAGATCGGCGAGGAGGCCGTTGTTGAGCCGGGCGGTGAAGTGCCGCTCGCCGCGCGGGGCGGGCGCGCCGTCTTCCACCGGGCGGCCTTCCGCCTTCCACTTGGGCAGGCCGCCGTCGAGCACGAAGACCTGGGTGACGCCCATGGCGCGGAACATCCACCACACGCGGGCGGCCGAATAGAGCCCGACGCCGTCATAGACGACAATGGTCTGGCCGTCGCCGATGCCCATGCGGCGCATCATCGAGGAGAAGACATGCGCAGGCGGCAGCATGTGCGGCAGGTCGCTGGTCGTGTCGGCGACCGCGTTGACGTCGAAGAACACCGCGCCGGGAATGTGGCCTTGCGGATATTCCGGCGGCACGTCCGGCTGGCCCACCGGCGGCAGCCAGGCATTGACGACAACGACATCCGGCGAGGCGATCTTGTCGGCCAGCCACTGGGTCGAGACGAGCGGGGAAAGCGCCATTGCTGAAAGCCTCGCTGGAGCGATGGAAGGGGAGAGGGGGAGGAGCGTCAGTCGGCGAGCTGGATGCGCACGCGCCGGTTCTGGCGGCCCTTCTTCTCGATCTTGGTGACGATGAGCGGGCCGATCTCCGAGGTGCGGCTGACATGGGTGCCGCCGCAGGGCTGCAGGTCGACATCGCCGATGCGCACCAGCCGCACGCGCCCGCTGCCCATCGGCGGCTTGACGCTCATGGTCTTGACCATCTCGGGCTTGGCCAGCAGCTCCTCGTCGGTGATCCAGTCGGTGGTGACCGCATGGTCGGCGGCGGCGATCTCGTTGACCTTCGCCGCGACCTCGTCCTTGTCCGGGCTGCCCTCGGGCAGGTCGAAGTCGAGACGGCCCTCGCCCTCGCCGATCTGGCCGCCGGTGACGGGGAAGGGCAGGACGACGGAGAGCAGGTGCAGCGCGGTGTGCACGCGCATCAACCGGTAGCGGCGGTCCCAGTCGAGATGCAGCACGATGTTGTCGCCGACGGCCGGGAGCGTCTCGCCCTCGGCCGGAACATGGACGATCTGGCTGCGGTCCTCGCCATAGACGGTGGTGGCAATCGGGATCTGGCGGCCGTCGGCAAGCTCGATCCGGCCGCTGTCGCCCGGCTGCCCGCCGCCGGTCGCGTAGAAGACGGTCCGGTCGAGGACGATGCCGCCGCGGTCGGTGATGGCGGTCACCCGTGCATCGCAGCTGCGCAGATAGGCATCGTCTCGAAAAAGCAGGTCCGTCATGAAAGTTCCCCGGTCGGTCAGCCATGCGATTCAGGCAGGAGCGCCAGCCTATCCGATCGGCTCCGGCAATCAACCATCCGCGGCGGCGAGGATCTGCCGCCTCAAAGGATCGGAGAGAACAGCCGCGCGGCCTGGGCGATCAGGCGGAAGGCGAAGGAGCGCACCTCCAGATCCTCCGGCGTCGTCGGCCGCGCATTGGCGAAATCGCGCTCCAGCATCCGCTCCACCTTGCCGATGGAGCGCTCGTGGGTGAACCACAGCGTCACCTCGAAATTGATGTGGAAGGAGCGGGAATCGAAGTTCACGGTGCCGATGCCGGCGAGCGCCTCGTCGACCAGGATCACCTTCTGGTGCAGGAAGCCGGAGGTGTAGCGATAGACCTTGATGCCGTAGTCGACCATGTCGTCGGCATGGGCGTAGCTCGCCAGCCAGACCAGCCGGTGGTCGGCCTTTTCGGGCAGCAGGATGCGCACGTCGACGCCGCGCATGGACGCGGCCATCAGCGCGGTCTGGATGGCTTCTTCCGGCACGAAATACGGACTGACGATCCACAGCCGCTCGCGCGCCCGGGCGATGACTTCGGAAAAGGCGATGGCGCAGTCGTCGAACCGGTCGGCCGGGCCCGTCGGCATGACCAGCACCGGCTCGTCGCCCGGCTGGGGGATCGGCACCGGCAGATAGGGGCGGATCGGCGTGCCGGTCGCCCAGTGCCAGTCCTCGCAGAAGGAGAGGGCGCAGGCGATGGCCGCAGGTCCCGCGGCCTTCACATGGGTGTCGCGCCAGTGGCCGAATTCCTTCGACAGGCCGACATACTCGTCGCCCACATTGTGCCCGCCGACCCAGGCGGTCTCGCCGTCCACCACGACGATCTTGCGATGGTTGCGGTAGTTGAGGCGCATCGGGCCGGTGAAGCGCAGCCACTTGTGGCGCTGGTTGAAGCCGGCGATCTGGACGCCCGCCTTGCGCAACCGGCGGCGATAGCTGCGCGGCAGGCCCTTGGAGCCGACGTCGTCGTAAAGGACGTGGACGCGCACACCCGCCTCGGCGCGCTCGGTCAGCACCTCGGCCAGCCGCTGGCCGAGCCCGTCGTCGCGGATGATGAAGAACTGCACCAGGACCTCGTGCCGC